>PNLP01000062.1 GCA_013823135.1 Planctomycetaceae bacterium | reverse complement strand
ACTGTGCCGAATCGACACGACGCCGTGGATCACGCACTCGGTCACATTCGACGCGATGATTGACGAGTTCCCGAAACGGGTTCCGGTTGCCCGAAGTGTCATGTCCGAGCCCGAGCGCCGAGCGAGGGACAACGTCAACCCTCGCTCGGCGCTCGGGCTCGGACCACCACTGCGCGACCCAAGCGGGCCGCGTCACGTCCACCGTGGGTGAATCCGCCCACTCATTTCAGGGCAGAACGCGGACATCTTTCCGTATCGGCGACACCCTGCCCATGCGCTATCGCTGCCTGCTTCACTCGTAGAACGCGGCGGCGGCAAAGCTCACGCTTTCCTTGCCCTGCGGGTGAACGAATTGCTGATAATGCAGCACCTTCCCCGTGCGCGGCTTCGTCACTTCCAGCGTCAACCACGTCGGCGATAGCCCACAGATTCGCCGCTTGTTCTGCTCGGCTGCGATCCCCTCGAAGAATGCGCCTGCCGTCGCGGCTTCCAGCGACTTCAGGATGTCCGCGTCCTTCGCCTTGCTCTCGTCGAGCCACGGGCCGGCCGCCTTTCGCTTGTCGCCGAACTTCGGGCCGATGTGTGCCAGGTCGCCACTGATGAGATAGCAAACCGGCTCCGAACACGCCGCCTCCGCCGCACGCAACGCCGACACCATCCGGGCCAGGTCGGCGGCGTTCGCGGGGTCCGTCTTCCGGTGAATGCAATCGTGCATCGAACCCACCAACAACGGCACGATCTTAAACGGGCGACGGTCCGCGAGAAGAAACTGGAGCAGCACTGCTTCGAGTTCGATGGAGTGTTCGGGGACGTGGGCCAGCGGGTCGTCGAACAGGCCTTCGCCGTAGTGTTCCACGATCCGGTTCACGTAGCCCTGATCGGTTTCGACCACTCCCAGCGGCGTGGCGAAGTGCTGGCGACTCAGCGTGAAGCGGTGCCCCGAGTAGTGCGACGTGGCAACGATCACGAACACGCGGGCGTCAGTGCTCTGGATCAGTTCCGCGAAGGCGTGGCCATAGGTGATGTTGCCGCGACCGTAGTCCATGTGTGGCGCGAGTACGGCCCGCAATTTGCCACGCGAACCGCCGGGCTTCTCCGGGACGGTTGGCATTCCGGGGCCGTTCGGGGCGGTGAACAACTCTGTGAGTTCATCGCGAAGTGCGGCCGGGTCGCCGGGCATCTCGAAGCAGACAGGCTGGCGAACCGGTCCCGTGAAGCGGGCGTGAAGGTTCGGCGAATCGAGTAGTGAGGCGTCATCCAGAGCGGTGACCAACCCCGAGATGGCTTCCACCGAAACCTCCGCCCCGGGGAACTTCGCGGTGAGTGCCGTCACGATCTCGACCACGCTCAACTCGCCGTCGAACCGCTGTGCAACCTCGACCGCGAGCGGCGACAGCACCACCGGCCGACCGATCCGCAGCGGGTCGTGCAGGAGAAAGTTCCCTTCCTCGTGCGGTTCGGCCGCGAGGTTGTCGCGAAGTTTCGGGCGGTGGCTCGCGTGGACGTGTTTGCTCATGGCTGCATTGTTTCCGCGAGTCGCCGGGCGGTCAAGTTGCTGGCTTCCGTAACGCAATCACCGCGTAGCGACACCAGTTCTGCAACCCTGGCACGATTCGCAGCAAGGCGGTGTCGAGCCAGTCGCAGACAGAACACGCGAGGCGGTTTCGCCACACGCGACGGATCATGCCAATCAACTGGAAGCCGCGGACTTCCACTTCCGGAAAGATCGCGCGAAGCGGAGCAAGGTCGCGACGGATGAGCGGCTTCTCGTCGGGCGTGCGATCCTTCCCTGGGTAAGGGAGCCGACGCCGTGCGAACGCCAGCAACGGGTTGCCGCCCCACGGCTCGCAGAACACAGCCACGCCGCCGGGCTTCAGCACGCGGAGCAGTTCCCTGCCCGCTCGCGTCAGGTCGAGGTGGTGCAGAATCGCGTTCCCCCAGACGGCATCGAACGAGGCATCGGCGAAGGGCAACTTCTCGCCGTCGGCGGCAGTGCACTCGATCCGCACGCCATTCGCGCGGGCTCGCTCCTGGGCCTCGGCGACGTATCCGGGGGAAAGGTCGAACGCGGTTACGGTCGCGCCGGCTCGTGCCATCACCACGGCCGCCATGCCGTGACCGCAGCCGTAGTCAAGGGCGTGCTTGCCGCGAAGATTCCCCAACATGGTGAACGCCGGGCGAACCCATGTTTCGTGATCGAGAAACGCATCGTCCGCGAATGCCAGATCGGCGCGACCCGTGCGAAAGCTCTCGGCTCGCTCGGCCGCTTGCTGGTCGTGGAACACGCGCTCGGCTTCCAGCCTGTCGTGCGGGCTGTCGAGTGTGGATGGCGAACGGTCGATGGCAAACCTCCGTGTCTTCCGTGCAAGCCCGATCAGCAATCAGCCTTCCAGAAACACATACGCCCCGATGCCGATGGAGACGAGGCCGATGAAACTGGCGAAGAACCACAGTACGCTCATCTTCTGGCGAGCGATGGCAAGCGACGAAATCACCGCACCAACCTGGGCCGCCAGCATCGCGTAGAAGAAGTGCTGACTCTTGCGGCGGTGCTTGTCCGATTCGGCCGTGCTCACCTTCACTCGGATTTCGTACAGGAACGCGATCGCCTGATTCATGAACGACTCAGCCCGGTATCGCCGCTGTTCCAGCTCGAAGCCGGTCGCCTGTGCTGCCGTGGCGTTGGCGGCTTTCTTCTTTCGCTCATCGTCGGGTGCGTCGGCTCGAATGATCGCTTCAATCTGCACAAGCGTGGCCGCGACCTTGATGATCGGATCCCACTCCTTATCGACCTGTTCCACTGCCTTCTCGGTATCGTCGATCGCCTTGTTGATCGCGTCCTTGTTCACCTTCGCGGCAAGTGCGAGCAACTCGGTTTCGGGTTGCCGGGTCTCAATGCCGTCCCGCAGAGCCTTGATGTTTTCGTCCGTGATCTCGGGAAGTTTCACGCGCGGCGGCCCGGCCTTGTCGCCCTTCTCCTCGATCAGCCAGCCGAGTGCTTTGGCCTGGAGTTCATCCTGGCCGCTCAACAACGTGCCCGGTTTCGCGAACATCGGCACCCGGTACTCAGACATGGCTCGCAGTTGTGCTGCGGACGTCTGCATGGTTAACGCCCGGTCTCGCTTGAACCCGGCGAGCGACCACTGATTCGTGGCCTTCGATTGATCCTGCGCGGCCTGCGACTTCCAGTACATCGCCTGTTGCAACGCCCCCGTGGACATCCCCGCGAACACGGTCGCCAGCGCCGTCAACCCGATGGGCAGGGCCGCACCGAGCTTCTGGAGCAACCCCTTCGGCTCTTCGGGCTTGGTCGAATCCGACGACATGACGCAAACCCCGGTGGAAGAGGGACGGGCGATAGTCTACACCGCCCGCACAGAAAGACGAAGAGTGTTAACCACCGAGCCACAGAGGGCACAGAGATAAAACCAACACCGAGACAAAGTAGGATTTCAAACACGAGTCTTCTCTCGGCCTTTTGTCTTGTCTCTGCTCTCTGTGACTCTGTGGTTAATCTGCTTTGTCTGATCCAGGTCTGTCCGAACACATCCCGGCACGCGGGTGTCCTTGATCCGGCGTGGGGGCTAAAACGAACTTCACGCCATCATCCTCACCGCGAACGGAACACCACACGTGGCCGAAGAATCCCAGGACCTTGCCGAAATCCGACACGAAAAGCTCCGCCAGATCGAAGCCCTTGGCATCGACCCGTGGGGCCATCGCTTCGACAACACAACGCCCATCGCTGAGATTCGGAAACTGCACGCCGAGAACTTCGCTGACGACAAGCAAGGGCCGAAGGTTCGCGCTGCGGGACGCATCGTGCGGCAACGCACTGGCGGCAAGTTGCTGTTCCTCGAAATCTGGGATCAGTCCGGCCGCGTTCAACTGATGCTGCGGATCAACAAGCTCTCCGAGACCGAATGGAAGGTCGCGCAACTGCTCGACCTCGGCGACCTCATCGGCGTAGACGGCGAGTTCGGCAAGACGAAGACGGGCGAACTCACCATCCAGGTGACGCAACTGACGTTCCTCACGAAGTCGCTCGAACCGCACCCGAAGGACGTCTTCGGCATGGGCGACGAGGAGTATCGCCTGCGGCACCGCTACCTCGACATGATCTACACGCCCGACACACTGCGGCGGGCACACCAGCGCGTGAAGATCATCCGCACGATCCGCAACCACCTCGACAACCTCGGGTACATGGAAGTCGAAACGCCCACGCTCCACGCCATCGCCGGCGGCGCAGCCGCGAGGCCGTTCGAGACGCACCACAACGCACTCGACATCGACCTGTTCGTGCGCATTGCACTTGAATTGCCTTTGAAGCGGTTGTTGGTTGGCGGCATCGAGAAGGTGTACGAGCTGGGCCGCGTTTTCCGCAACGAGGGGATTAGCAAGAAGCACAACCCCGAGTTCACCATGATGGAACTGTACCACGCGTACAGCGACTATCACGGCATGATGGACCTCACAGAAGGGCTGATCGTGGCGTGCGTCGATTCGCTCGGCGACAACCGCACCATTCCGTTCGGCGAGAAGACCGTGAACTTCTCCCCGCCCTGGCAGCGTGCCAAGTACGGCGACCTGTTCCGCGAGCACGTCGGCTGCGACATGTTCGACGAAGCCGCGGTGCAGGCTGCCGCGAAGGCCGCACACCTCAAGAGCGAAGTGGAAGTGACCAAGGGCGGGCCGCGTGTCACGAAGGCTCACGACGTGCTGGTGCAGGAACTGTTCGAGCACCACGTGGAGAAGGCGCTCGTGGGGCCGGTGTTCGTGTACGACTACCCGGCGAGCCTGTGCCCGCTCACCAAGCGGAAGCGCGACAATCCGCTGATCGCGGAGCGGTTCGAGTTGTTCGTTCACGGCATGGAACTGGCCAACGCCTACACGGAGTTGAACGACCCGATCACGCAGGAAGCGACGTTCTCGCAGCAACTCACGGGGATGGCGGAAGAAGACTCGATGGCGAAGATGGACCACGACTTCATTCGTGCGTTGCGTCACGGGATGCCGCCCGCCGGTGGGCTCGGCATCGGCATCGACCGCCTCGTGATGCTGCTGACGAACACGCAAACCATCCGCGACGTGATCCTCTTCCCGCTGCTACGCCCCGAAGCGAAGTGACCCCATTTCACGGATCGGGTATCATACCCAATGCCCGATCCATCGAGCCGGGAGAGCCACCATGACCACCGAGACCAGAACACCGCCGCCGACCGCCACGAGCGAACCCAAACCGATCCTCCCCGTCGCGGACTCGCAGGCCAAGCTTCGGGCAATGGCGGAACAACAAGGCACGCTCGGGAAAGCGACGTTCGAGAACCTCCTTGGGGCGGGTTCTCATCTGTGGGCATCCGAGGAGGAGTTCGAGCGGTTCCAGGAATTGATCCGTGAATCACGGGGCAAGGAGTGACCCGTGGCCTTCCGCCTGCTCGACACCAACATCGTGTCGCACATCCTGAACCGTCATACGCTGGCGAGTGCTTACCAACCCCACCTCACAGGCTACGATCTTGCCATCTCGTTCCAGACACATGCCGAATTGTTCGAGGGAGCAAATCTGGCCGGTTGGGGTGCCACGCGGCGAAGTGGACTGCAATCGTTGCTTGCAACACTGACTCTGTTGGACGGAACGGCGGATGTTGCTTTGCGGTGGGCTGAAATTCGGGTCGCGAGGCGGTCACAGCCGATTGGTGTTGCAGATTGTTGGATCGCAGCAACGGCTCTGACCTACGGATTGGAACTCGTAACTCACAACGCGGCGGACTTTCAAAACATCCCCGGGCTTACCATCATCACGGAAGTTCCCTGACGATGTCTTTGGACTCGAACGATGGCGTCACGTTCATGGCTTGCTCATTTTGATTGCGATCGATTTCTTTGAGTCGTACCATCATTCCACACCCTTGCTAGAACTCTGGGGCGTTTGCCATGATCGTGCAATGTCCGCACTGTCCCGCCCGGCTCAACGTCCCATTCCCACGGGCGGCCGACGCACCTCCTATTCGTTGCCCGCGATGTCAGGCGGTCTTCCAACCCCAGGCAGAACCCACGCCGGAAGCGGCCGCTGAAGACGACGACCCGTACACCTCCAGTGCTCCCAGGGCGGAACCGTCGGCCCGGCGCAAACCCGCCAAGGCTGAGAAGAAGTTCCCGATCGCGCTCGTGGCCGGCGTGCTGGTCGCGACCGGTGCGGTCGTCGGGCTGGTCTTTGCGTTCGCGGGTGGCGACAAGCCGAAGCCGGTGGTTGCGAACGCGGAGCCGGAACAGCCAAAGAAGCCGGTCACGCCCAAGAAAGAAACCCCGAAGACCACCCCGACGCCACCCAAACCGCAGATTCCCGCCGAGTACGCGGAGTTGTTCGCAGCAACAGTCACCAACCGCCCTGCCCCAACGGTACTCGTACCAGGGCTTCAGAAAGTTGGCCGCGACGAACTGACCGTTCCGCCGTTCCTGGCGAAGGTCGAGGCACCCGCGGACGAGGGGAAGATGACCCTCGACGAAACCAAGAAGGCGACGGCGTACCTCAAGGTCGCGGCCGGGAATGTGCGAGGGTCGGGCTCCGGCTTCGTCATCCAGGCAAGCAAGGACGAACTGCTGATCGCGACGAATCACCACGTCATCAGCCCGCGTTCGGCGAACCCCGCCGACGGCCCGCCCCGTGTCACGGTCGTGTTCGAGAGCGGTTCGCCGGGCGAGTGGGAGCGGCCGGGGCAGGTCGTCGCCACCGACTCGGAACTCGACCTCGCCATCGTTCGCGTCACCAAGGCCGAACGGATGCCGAAACCGATCAACCCCGACTTGTCGCCCAAATTGATGGAGACGATGGACATCCGCATCTGCGGCTTCCCGTATGGTCAGGCACTGGCGCTCGGCACGCGGAACCCGAACATCACAATCGGGAAAGGCACCGTATCGAGCATCAGGTTGAACGACGCCAACAAGGTCGGGCAGGTGCAACTCGACGGGTCGATGAACCCGGGGAACAGTGGCGGGCCGGTCGTCGATACCGAGGGCCGGTTGGTTGGCGTCGCGGTGGCCACGATCAAGGGAAGCAGTGGCATCGGGCTGGCGATACCGGCCCACGAACTGGCGTCGCTCCTGGCCGGGCGGGTGTACCCCGCGGTCGTGCTGCCCGTGGGAACGGAAGGCGGGCAGGCGGCGTTCAAGGTGCTCGCGTCGCTCGTCGATCCGCTGCGAAAGGTGAACGGTGCCACGCTTCACGTGTGGACAGGCGACAAGGCACCCGAACCCGAGGCCGACGATGCGAGCGGGTGGAAGCCGTTGCCCAACGCGACCAAGGTTGAGATGAGCAACATCGAACTGGGAGCCACTTCGCGAGCACTCATCGGCGATTTCCGACTCCCCGCGGGCAAGACGCCCGTGGTCGCGCTTCAACTGGAATGCCGCAGCGCGAGCGGGGCGGTGGTCGTCTCGAAGCCGGTCATACACCAGTTTGTCCTCAATGGTGTTCAGTCGGCCAGCGACGCCATTCCGATGGAGACGTTCCAGAAGAACCTTGCGAAGTATGCCGGGCAGGTGGTCGCGGTTCGAGGGAAGATGGTCCCGGGAACGCCTCGCCGCGGCGCGGTCTACGAGGTCACGATCTCCGACGATGCCGACACGCGGCCCGCGAACCTGACCTTCCTTGCCGACCGCGAGGTGGCCACGCAGTTGAACGAACTCCCGCCCGAGGACCAGAGCCTTCCCGTGCGGTTGACGCTCCGTGTCGGCAAGGCCGCCGCCGACGGCACCACGGCCGCGCGTGTCACGCAGGTCGATTTCATTGGCCGCGGGAACCGCGTCATCAACACGGTTCCTTCCACGGAGGCGACGGACGACCCGCTCGTTGCGTTGAACCGGGCACCCGAGAAGTTCATCGGGCAAACGATCCCCGTGATCGGATTCCTGTCGCCGGTTGTGGCGGGCCGCGAGGAAGACCCGGAACTCTCGGTCCTGCTCATCTCCGAGCAACGGCCGGGGAACTTGCACTTCGCCACATCGCCAGCGATTGCCGCCAAGATTAAAGATCCAGCATTGCGGGGTTTCCTGCACGTCGCGCGATTCACGCTCCGCGTCGAGAACAAGGAACTGGACGGCGTGGGGCCGCGGGTCGTAACCGTGCTGAAGATCGAGATCGTGGATCGCGACGGCAAGCCCCGGATGGTAATTGAGTGAATCGGGGTTCTGGCAGCCGCTTGTGGCTTCGCAACCCCCCGCGGCAGTTCGCCTTTTCCTGGTCCCCCGAACATGTTACAACCTCCCTCGCCGGCCTCGCTCCCGGCGTGCGCGCCCACTGAAACGGGGAAGGACTCCCGTGTATAAGCTTCTTCTTTGCGTTCGGTATCTTCAGACCCGCTACCTGGCATTCATCTGCATCGTCAGTGTGATGCTGGGGGTCGCCACGCTTATCGTGGTGAACGCTGTCATGAGCGGCTTCAGCACCAAGCTGAAAGACCGACTCCACGGCGTTCTTTCAGACATCATCATCGACACCGATCGCATGGACGGGTTCGATATCCCGGATGCGAACGGGAAGTCGCTGACACCCGACCAAATCATCCAGAAGATCAAGGACAGCCCGGCTGGACCAAAGATCGCCGCGATCACTCCGACCATCGAAGTGTTCGCGATCCTTCAGTTCACTTTCCGCGGCCAGATGCTCACCAAACCGGTTCGCCTCATCGGGATCGACCCCGAAGGCCGGGCTTCGGTTGGTGGGTTCTCGGAATACCTGGTGCGGCAGAACGGCTCCAAGTCGCCAAGTTTCGAGTTGACTCCGGAAGCTCTGAAACAGCACGAACACAACCGTGGTGAGCGCTCGAAGATTTCGGCTCTCGAAGTTCCCAACGTGCCGATGCCGAAGGCGCTCGTGCCAGACCCGAACGCGATTCCAGAACCCGACATCGAAGCGATGACGAAGGATATGCCAAAGGCCAAGTTGCACGGCGTTATCCCCGGGTTCACGCTCGCTCACTTCCGTTACCGCAATGCGGAAGGCGTGGTGGTCGAGGAAGCCGCGTTGAAGCCTGGCGACGACGTGACCATTTTCACCGTCGGCGGCGCTCAGGGCGAAGGAATGCGAATGCGGCCCGTTTGGGGTAGTTTCCTGGTGACGGACTACCTCAAGACCGAAATGAGCGAGTACGACCAGAGCTTCGTCTATGTGCCGCTCGAACAGTTGCAGCAACTCCGCACCATGGAAGGCCGCTGTACCGCGTTCCAGATCAAACTGAAGAACTACGAACAGGACAAGGTTGCCGTGGCGGACGCACTCCGCGACATCTTCGACCCACGCACGGGTTCTCGGGTCGCAACCTGGGAAGAACACCAGGGGTCGCTCCTGGCCGCGATCGAGGTCGAAAAGAGCATCCTGAACCTGCTGCTATTCATGATCGTCGGCGTGGCCGGGTTCAGCATTCTCGCGATCTTCACGATGATCGTATCAGAGAAGTACCGCGATATCGGCATCCTGAAATCGCTCGGAGCGAGCAACCACGGCGTGATGAGTATCTTTGTCGGCTACGGCTTGCTGCTCGGTACGGTTGGGTGCGTTGCGGGTACCGTGCTCGGCCTGTGGATCACGGACAACATCAACGGTATCGAGATGTTCCTGACGAAGGTGACGGGCAAGGCCGTGTTCCCCCGCGACGTGTACTACTTCAAGGACATCCCCACGAACATCGAGACCATCAGTGTGGTGATGGTGAACGTTGGGGCGGTGGGAATTGCGACATTGTTCAGCCTGCTACCCGCGTGGCGAGCCGCCCGGTTGCACCCCGTTCGAGCCTTGAGGTTTGAATAGTTCCAAGTTCCAGGTTCCAAGTTCCAAGTTGCAGGAACCTGTCGTGTGCTGGCATTATCTCAACTTGGAACCTGGAACTTGGAACCTGGAACAATGCTTACCGCCGAAAACCTCCACAAAGCCTATCGCCGTCAGGCCGTTCGGGTGCCCGTGCTGAACGGGCTGGACCTGGAGGTGAAGACCGGCGAGTTCCTGAGCATCGTTGGGGCCAGCGGTTCGGGGAAGAGCACCCTGCTTCACCTGCTCGGCACGCTCGACGCTCCCGACTCGGGCCGGATTTTCCTCGACGGGAAGCGGATCGATAACCTTCCGAACCGCGACCGCGACGCACTGCGGAACCGCGTTTTCGGCTACATCTTCCAGTTCTACCACCTGCTCCCCGAACTCACGACGCTCGACAACGTCCTGATGCCCGCGTACATCGGGCACTCGGTTCTGGGCTGGATGAAGTCCCGCTCGAAGTTGCGGGCTCGTGCGATGGAACTGCTCACCAAGGTGGGTATGGGTCACCGCATCAAGCACCGTCCGCGTGAACTCTCCGGTGGTGAGTTGCAGCGGGCCGCGGTGGCGCGTGCGTTGTTGATGAACCCGCGAGTGCTGCTGGCCGACGAACCAACTGGTAACCTTGATGCCGCGACCGGCGATGAGATCGTTCGCCTGCTCCGCGACCTGAACCGCGACGACGGCGTCACCATCGTCATGGTCACGCACAACCTCGATATCGTCACCGCAACCGACCGCGTCGTGCGAATGGTGGGCGGTGTGGTGACCGACGACACCATGGCGAAGAAGCCCTCGTTTCACTCACCCCTGTTAGCAGCGGTGTGACGGGTCATTCGCCGCTTGCGGCTTTGCCGTCCTGCAAAGCCGCAAGCGGCGAAACAAAATGCAAATCTCCCATCTGAAATCCCATGTCCCTTCTCTGGATCAACGGCACGCTGATCGACAAGACCGAGGCCCGCGTGAGCCCGTTCGATCACGGGTTCACCTATGGCGACGGCGTCTGGGAACACCTCCGCGTCTTCAATGGCAAGCCGTTCCGCGCGGTCGAGCACCTCAACAAACTGTTCACCGCGGCCGAAACGCTCGGCATCGTCATCCCGCTGCCACGCGAAGAATTGATTGCCGCCATCGAAGCGACCGCCAGGGCGAACAATCGCACGGAAGGCTACGTTCGCGTGATCGTGAGCCGTGGACCGGGCACCCTTGGCCCCGACCCCCGCAAGGTCGTGCCGCAGGTCATCATCATCGCGGAGGAGTATCGCCCGTTCCCCGATGAACTCACCGGCCACGGCTTGCATGCGGTCATCTTCCCCGTTCCGCTCGACACCGACCACCCCGCAAACCGCGTTCGCACGCTCGGCCAACCCCATATCGTCCTCGCGAAACAGCACGCCCTGAAACACGGTTGCCTCGAAGCGATTCTCACGAATCACTCCGGGCGACTCGTTGGCACAACCGAAGGGTTCCTGTTTCTCGTGAAGGACGGCGCACTCGTGGTTGCAGGCGATCAACCCACGGATGTAACCGGCTTCGCCGTTGCCGCGTTCGCCCCGGAACTTGGTGAAATCGTGGTTGAATACTCTGTGAAGGCCGACGACCTGTACGCTTCAGATGAGGTGTTCATCGCAGGCACGGCGTGCGGAGTCATCAGCCTCGTGCGGGTAGATGGCAAAAACATCGGCACTGGCACCGAAGGACCGGTCACCAGGGCAATCCGCGAACACTATCACGCCATCACCCGCGCTCAGGGATAAAATACCTCCGGCCCCAAACGGAGGTTCTCCCATGCTGCCGATCCGCCGCATCATCGTTCCGACCGACTTTGGCGAATGCTCGACCCCTGCCGTGAGGCTCGCGGCCGAACTCGCCGACAAGTTTGGGGCCGAACTCATCCTGCTCCACGTCGTGCAGGATCTCGCGCTGGCGATGCCCGATGCCGTGATGCCGACACCGCTGCCGGGGCCAGACCTCAGTCAACTCAGCGATGCCGCCAAGACGGGCCTTGCGAACCTGATTGAACGCGAGAACCTCGCCCGGTTGAAGCCACGCGTGGAAGTGCGAATCGGGTCGCCGGTGTCCGAGATCGTGGCCGCCGCGGGTGATCTGAAAGCGGATTTGCTCTGCGTCGGAACGCACGGCCGTACCGGTCTGGCGCACCTCATCTTGGGGAGCCAGGCGGAACGGATCATCCGCGAGGCCCCCTGCCCTGTTCTCACAGTGAAGCCGCCCGCACATTCCTGAGCACGCGACGAACAGTTCGCCCGATAGAATCGAGTTATGTTAAGCAGCGAACTCACGCCTGAACTCGTGGCAAAGCGAGATCGTCTCGTCGGCATCCTGGCGGAACTGTCCGGGGTTGCGGTCGCGTTCAGCGGCGGCATCGACAGCACGGTCGTGGCCAAGGCCGCGTTCCTGGCGCTTGGCGACAAGGCGATCGCGGTGACCGCCGACAGCGGAAGCGTCGCGCGTGCCGAACTGGCCGACGCGAAGCGACTCGCCACGATCATCGGCATCCGACACGTCGTCGTTCCAACTCACGAGTTCGACAACCCGGACTACCTCAAGAACGATGGCAGCCGATGCTACCACTGCAAGACGGAACTCTACTCGACCGTCGAGCGAATCCTGCCCGAACTCGGCGTGCCGTTCATGGTGAGCGGCGCGAACCTTGATGACCTCGGCGACTACCGCCCCGGCCTGGTTGCGGCGGCGGAACATTCCGTGCGGCACCCGTTGCAAACAGCGGGGTTCACAAAGGCCGATGTGCGAGCCCTCGCGCTCCACTGGGAGCTTCCGACGTGGGATAAACCCGCGTCGCCGTGCCTTTCCAGTCGGCTTGCACCGGGGTTGGCTGTGACGCCCGAACGCACCGCTCGCGTCGAGGCCGCAGAAATGTACCTTCGCTCGCTGGGTTTGCGCGAATGCCGTGTGCGTTACCACGAGGGCGATCTGGCCCGCGTCGAGGTGCCCGTCGGCGAGATCGCCCGATTCGCGGCCGACCCCGTGCGTGGCGAGTTGACCCGCGAGTTCAGCCGCCTCGGGTTCAAGTTCATCACGATTGACCTTGCCGGTTTCCGCTCCGGCAGCCTGAACGAACTCGTACCCCTGGAAGTCCGCCGCGTGTATAGTGGACGATAACGTGTGGCTCCGTTCAGTCTCAGCCCCAAGGGGTTGCCCGCAGGTTGCTGGCGCAGCCCCGTTGAGGCTGACGCTAAACTACTGACCCCAACCACCCCATGAATCCTCTACCCGCTCCTCGTGTTCTGGAACATTTCTTCCTGGAAGCTCGCTGCAAGTTGCTCGATCTCGCGGGCATTCTTGACCGAATTGGCCGCGGTGCCGACGTGGACGCCGTGACGGCCGATGCCCGTGCCGAGAAGATCAACAAGGCATTCGGCATTCTGATGTCGGACGCCCCCAACAAGGCGGAACTGATCCAGAAACTGTTCTCGCTCGCCTACGACCCCGAGTGGAAGCGACCCAGCCCGCGGTTCTGATCTGCCGATTCACGGCTGGACAGGTCCGTTCAAGCCATTTTCGCCGCGTGGGGTTCCTCCGCGAGCGTCGTCCGCTTAGTATTGTCGGGACATCGGTCCTCGTCCTTTCATCGGAAGTGCGTCATGCCCATCACCCTGGGTTGTCCGTCGTGTGGAAAGCGGTTCCGTGCCCGGGATGAATCCGCCGGGAAGCGGGTCAAATGTCCGTACTGTGCGGAGCCGGTTCCGGTTCCCAGCGGCGATGAACCGGAGCCAATCCCGCAGCATCAACAAATGCCGCCGGAGCGATCGCCACTCGACGACGACGGCATCGGCGACGTTCCGACGTCACGCCCAGCACCACCCGTGGCACCCGGGTCGTTCACGTCGCTCGGGGCACCGCCCGCAGTCGCGAGCCCGACCGATTGGGGTGCCGACCCCGCACCACCGCCGCCGCCCCGGCCAAACCCGAGCGCGAACCCGGCCCCGGGCGGAAACCCCAGCCCATTCCCACCAATTCAGTCTCCTCCGGCCGCTCCCGTTTTCCCTTCGGTTCGGGCAGCATCGTCGCCGGACTTCGACCCGTTCCCCAAGGTTCCGCCCGCCCGACCTGGGCGAGAATCCCTCACGCGACTCGGAGCAGCCCCACGCCCGCTGGGAACAGGGGTGGGCGCTGGCCCGTCAGGTCCGCTGCCAGACGATATGCGATCAGCCGACCCCATCGCGATTCCTGGCTGGCGGAAGGCTCGCGGCGGAATGTTCTGGGTATTACTCGGTCTCCTCGTGCTCACGATTCCCGGGCTCGTCGGCTTTGCCAAGGCGGCGTGCGTGAAGAGCGGGGTCGCGTTACCACAAGGGCCGGGCGATGGCTGGATCAGCATTGCAGGCTACGTCAACTCGCCCGAGCCCAACTCCATGAAATTGACGAAGGAAGAGCTCCTCGACGTGGTCGTTTACGGTTTGCCGGCAGTAATCGGTGGATTGTTCCTGACTTTCGGTCGCCTGACATGCGGGGCTGTGCCGCGAAGTTGTGGCGGGAAAGGCATGTTCGTACTGAGTGGTTTATTTACGCTCATCGCGGTGGTGGGACTGATCGCCGCGTTCGTGTGCCACAAGTTGTTGTTCAGCCAAGAATATCAGTACGCACGGTACGCCTTCTTGATTGCGACGCTGACTGCAGAGTTCCTGTTCCTGACTGGGCTCGCGGTTTGCGGTATGGCGATGAAACGACCGAAGGCGGCGCGGTCCGTGGGTATGGTGGGTCTCGCGGTGGCCTTCGTGGCGACCCTGGCGACCATTGGCTGGATGGTGTACGTCAATCAGTATCAGCCGAAGCCCGTGACCGAGATGGCGAAGATGTACGAGCAAGCCGCAGTCATGCTCGGTTGGTTGTTCGTCGTGGGCATGTACTGGCGGGCGGCGCGAAACGTCCGCGGGGCGGTCTCCGAGTATCTGGAGACCGTCGAAGTGTAATTCGCGTTTGGTTTCAGCGAGAAGTAGAGCCGGTAGGGAGGAGGGTATATGAAGCCCGACCGGTTCCACTTCTCGCTGAACCAGCACTGCGTTGCAACACTCGTAATCGTTACGGCACCGCGTCGTACAACCACACTTCCACCATTTCGCCTGCAGCCAGTTCCTCGCGTTCTGCGGGGGCCAACACGAACCCATCAGCCGACACCGTGGAACTCAGGTTCGATGCTCCACTGCCCAGGATGGGCGTCACCTGACCATTCCTCACCATCACGCGAACGTAATCGACGCGATTGACCGCTGACGCGATCTTCGCCGCCAGCGGGAGCATGGCACTGCGATAAGGTAATTCCCAGGATCGACCACCGAGTCGCCGGATCACTCGCCCCGCGAACAGATCGTAAGCGCAGAGACAGGACACGGGGTTACCGGGCAGCAGAAAGATGGGGAGTTGGGGAGATGGGGAGATGGGGAGATGAGCAGGATTTCTCTCCGTGTCTCCGTGTCTCCGTGTCTCCCACTCTTCACCTCTCCCATCTGAGGCTACCCGAGGGCAAAGGCGGAAGCCAACGCCCAACGGCCCAGCCGGGCGAATCGCGACGCCGTGGAATGCGAGTTCTCCAAGTTCCCCGACCGCTCGCGGGGCGTGGTCCTCCGTGCCGACCGAAGTGCCACCCGAGACGAGAATCACGTCGGCGTCCGTATCGCGGATCGCATCACGCACGGCAGCGTAGTCGTCGTGAAGATACCGCACGGAAAGGCATTCGCCCCCATCACGAGCCACGAGCGTGGCAAGCATCGGAGAATTGCTATCCACGATTCGGTAACCTTCGGGAAGCGAACCCGGCGGGAGAAGTTCGTTCCCGGTCACCAGAACCGCAACGCGTGGCTGGCGATGGACTCGGACCGTGCTCACACCGATGGAAGCGAGCAAGCCGACGTCTTGCGGTCGAAGTCTGCGACTCACTGGCAACACCTCGCGACCCTTCGCCACATCCTCGCCCACACGCACGATGTGCTTGCCAGCCTTCACCACTTCGCGAGAATGCACACGCCCGTCAGCAGCAGTCTGCGCGAACTCGGCCATGAGCACCGCATCCGCCCCAGCGGGAATCGGAGCGCCGGTGGTGATTCGCACAGCTTGCCCGCGTTCAATAGTGCCGGTGAACGGCCGCGCGGGCATAGACTCGCCGAGAACGTCGAGCGGTGCTGATGTGGCAGTGTCTTCCGAGCAAACCGCGTAACCGTCCATTGCGGCACGAGCGAACCCTGGCACGTCCACGGGTGACACCACGGCATCCGCGAGAACACGACCTGCCAGTTGGGGGAGCGACACGATTTCACCGGGCAGCGGTTGCACGCGGGAGTCGAGGCTTGCGAGCACGGCTGCAACCGAAGCCCGAGCCGCGAAGCCCTTCATTCTGACATCAAAGAATGGTTGTTGGGGGGTATTCATGGATACACAATCGGCACAACCCGCAGGGTTTCTCTTGGTTCGCAAATCGACCCGTTCATCGCCACCGTCACAATCGCCCAAATGGAAAAAGATTTCACCCAGTTTCGTTCAAGTCCCGCGCTGCATGACTGTAACTGGACCCTAAAGTTCAATTGTTCAGAGGGCAGATCGCACCGTAGATGCGACACTCGCCGCGTACCCAGGCGAGGATGTGAACCCCGGACAACCGATGTTCGCAGCACATGCCCCACCTCGGTTCCAGCCTTTACGGAGCAACAATGATGCTCACCAAACGTCTGATGTTCGCGTTGATCGCGGTTTCCGCCATCCTTCCACTTGCGGGGTGCGGATGCCGGAAGTCGTCTTGCTCGAACTCGAGTAGCATGGCACCACCGCCGTGCTGCGACAAGGGAGGCCCGCCTCCGGGATTCCTCCCGCCGCCCGCACCGTGATAATCAGAGTGGGAGAGTGGGAGACACGGAGATGGGGAGAGAAGACGAACTGCCTCACTCTTTGTCTCCCCATCTCCGTCTCTCCCACTCTCCCACTCTCCGCACGGCCTTAAGTTCCGCACGACCGGTCAACTTCTCCCCATTTCGCCAACCCGACGGGTTTCGCCCGTCGCGCCAACTCTTCTCAATTCCGCCATCTGCCGACTGAATCTCCCCTCCTGAGTTTGCCCCCGTGCGCCAACAGCGCATGATCTTTCCGTGGCGGCAGTGGAACCGCCGCGATTCGGGCTGGGCGTGACACCGGCCCAAAACGGAAGGATTCCGGCATACTCCGAAGGATCGGACCAGCGGTGCTATTTCCCCTTTGCCACGCTCCAGGAGAGGAGGTTCGGTCCGATGTATACCCGCGTACTTTGGTACGCCCTGATGGTCGGCACCGTGTCGATGACATCTGGGTGTTGTTGCTTCCGTGAACATTTCCCGAATGTTGGCTGGCGATTCCACCATCATGGGGCAACCTGTAATCCCTGTGCACCTGCATGCGGCCCCGTGTGTGCGCCAGCTTGTTCGCCATGTGCACCTGGGCCTGCATTTCGGCCACCAATGGTGGTGGGCGGCCCGATCGTTCCCGGAGGGCCAGACTGCCCCGGTTGCGCAAGTGGCGGCGCTCCGACGTTCAACGTGCCGACAGGCTACCCACCCGCTGGCTATCCGCCCGTCGGTTACCCACCTCAGATCGGCAAGCCGATGCCGCTTCCTGGTGCGACGATTGTCCCTGGGAACGAATTGCCAAACCCGATGCCGGTGAACCCGAAAGCTGGGAACTGATTCGATTTTGGCGAGCGGGCACTTCGATCCCCGCTCGCCAAAATCATCCGGTTTTCGCCTTTTCCTCAGCCGAACTCCCCCGCAAGTAGAGCGGTTCGAGGGCGAACATTTCTTCTCGAGTCAGCGCCGTTGATCGCGGCCCCACAGCAAACACACTCTCAATTCGTGCTTCACGATCCTGTTCCGGCACCAGCGGGCAACCCGTGGGAATGCGGTTAGCATACACCTTGATTCCCGGACCGGTGACCCAGGTTCCCGGCTCAGCTAACTTCAGCCACTCTTCCGCGCGTTCGATCTGCAACTCATCTGTTGCCAGCCATCCACCATTGCCTCGTGTGAACCGTTGCCGATAGATGTGTCCCTGAAGCGCGTCACCAATGACCCACAGGCTTTTCGCCTCAGTTGGTGCCTGCTCCGCGATTGCGGCGAACGTGTCAACGACGACGAGTTTGCACCCGGTTGCGTAGGCAAGCGCCTTTGCCGAGACGATGCCGACCCGCAACCCCGTGTAACTCCCCGGACCGCGGCCGACCACCACGCCTGTCAGTTCCCGCGGAGAGAGCGATGCGGCCTTCAGCATCGCGTCGATGGTAGCGACCAGGTCACGGGCGTGGCGGCGAGTGTCGTCGAGACTCGCTGTCCGAACGACTTCCCCAGCACGAGCAAGCCCGACCTTCGCGCCCCGACCCGACGTTTCGAGAATCAACCAGTCGCCGTTCATTTCTTTCGGGGGGCTTACGCCTCCCGCTCGCAGAGCTAGAATCCCATTCATTCTCCGCACCAAGGCGGTCTTTGTCTTCCCGGATCATTCGATGTCCGACACGGCAACGATGCACATCGACGGCGCATCCCGCGGCAACCCCGGCCCGGCATCGTATGCCGTCGTGCTCGCACGCCCTGGGGAACCAGTGGTCGAGGAAGCCGATGTGATCGGCAAGGCGACGAACAACGTCGCCGAATACACAGCGCTTGTTCAAGGTCTGGAACTCGCTGCGGAACTCGGCGTGAAGAAACTCGCGGTGTTCAGCGACAGCGAGTTGATGGTGAAGCAGATGAACGGCGAGTACAAGGTAAAGCACCCAGACATGATCCCGCTGTATCAGGAAGCGAAACAACTCCTGGCAGCGTTCGAAAAATTCACGATCACGCACGTTCGCCGCGAGCAGAACAAACGAGCCGACGAGATTGGCAACGACGCCCTCGACGGCCGCCCCCGCAAACGGGGGCAAGATCCAGGCGAGCCGGGGGTGTTAGCCCCCGGAGTTTCTTCCGTTAAACCAGCGGCTCCCACCCCGAGTGTGACCACAACCGACGCCACTGTTCGCGCCGACGCACTCGTCATCTTGCAGTCCGCGGCGCAGGCATGGGCCACGCAAGGGCTCAAGGCAGTGCCGGTCGAAGCTGTGTGGGAACAGCTCTGGTCGGTTCTCGAAGACGGCCACGTGTTGAAAAAGAAAAAGGCGAAGTGACATGCCGCACATCCTGTTTTTCGACGCGATCTCGGACGCCGAAGCTCTCTCTGTTGGCGGCAAGGGGCTGAGCCTCGGGAAGACCGCGACCGCTGGGTTGCCGGTACCGCCGGGGTTCGTCGTCACCACACAGGCATTTCGCCAGTTCTCCGAGCGGGGCATCCGTTCCGATAACGATTTCCAGCAATCGCTGCTCGAAGCGTACACCAAACTCGGGCGTGGCCCGGTTGCGGTGCGATCCAGCGCTACTGCGGAAGACGCGGCCGACACCAGTTTCGCGGGCCAACAGGAAACCATCCTCGGAGTCGAAGGCGACGACCCGCTGATCGAGGCCGTCGAACGATGCTGGCGTTCGCTATTCACGGATCGAGCCATTGCTTACCGAGCGAGGCAGGGCGTCGATGCGGCCGGAATCGCCATGGCCGTCGTCGTGCAGCAACTCGTGCCCGCCGAGGCTGCGGGCGTATTGTTCACACGCGACCCGATGGACCCCGACGGCAAGACAATGCTCGCGGAAGCCTCGTGGGGTTTGGGCGAAGCCGTGGTGTCGGGTCGCGTGCAACCCGATCGCTTCAAGCTCGACCGCGGCACCGGAGCCGTCATCGAGAAACATCTCGGGTTGAAGTCGATTCGCATCACGAAGGACGGCGAGGAACACGTTCCCGCCCCGGAACAGCAGGTGTTTTGTGTCAGTGACACCGCGTTGTCACAACTCACCGAACTCGGCCGCAAGGTGGAAGATTTCTACGGCGACCCACGCGATCTGGAATGGGCCATCGCCGGGGGGAAATTCTTCCTGCTGCAAGCTCGACCGATCACCGTTGCGGGTGTGGCCGAGCGCGAGGAAGTACGGCAATCCTTGATCGCTGATATAAAGCGGAAGGCCGACCCGCGTGGGACCGTCTGGGTCCGTTACAACCTCAGCGAAGTGCTGCCCGAACCCACGCCGATGACGTGGTCGGTCGTGCGACGACTCCTCGCGGCCGACGGCGGGTTCGGGGCTATGAACCGCGATCTCGGTGCGAAGCCCGACCCGACACTCGGTTCGCTCTCGGCGTTCGATCTCGTGGCCGGCCGACCGATGGCGAACCTGTCGCGCATGCCGCGGATGCAGTTCACCCGCCCACCGATCGAGTATCCGTTCGGCATGTATAAAGCAGACCCGCGCAAGGCACTCGACCTGAAGCCGACGCTCAACCCGCTCGCGGGGAGCGGGTGCCTCATGGGAATGTTCCGGTTGCCCGGCCTCATGATGCAACTCAGCCGCGAGAAGCGAGTTCGCACCGAACTCGCGGCCAGCTTCGCGGATAAGTTCACGCAAGAGATTGCCCCGCCCTACATCCTTGCGGCAAAGGCCGCACTCGCCCAGGATTGGTCGAAACTCGAACCGCAGGCTGTGGTGGGTGAGTTCGACAAGTGGATTCAGGTGACACTGATCGACTTCGCACGCGAGAGCCTGAAACCCACCGTCTTCGCGGATCAGGCGTGGGTCAACCTTTCCGAGATGTTGACCCCCAACCTCGGTGAAGAACGGGCGCGAGTCGCGGTCGGGGAACTGAGCCTCGGAGCCCACCCGCCCGCCGATGCCGACCTCCCCAAGGCCATCCGCAATCTCGCTGCGGGCACCTGCGACCGCACGACGTTCCTCGAACAGTTCGGACACCGCACCACCAACGAGATGGAACTCGCACAGCCTCGCTGGTCGGAAGTGCCTGAAGAACTCACCAAGTTGGTCCACCCCGAGAAGGCTCACGCCGAGCGGCCCATGAGCATCGAGGGGAGTTGGGAAACCATCGCGAACGAAGCGAAGTTCCCCGGCCCCGCACGCGACCAGTTCAAGGCACTGGTGGAGCGACTGCGTACGTATCTCGGGCTTCGCGAAGCGGGGAAGAACTACCTGCTGCTTGGCTACGCCGTGATCCGTCGGGCGCTGGTCGAACTCGACCGGCGGTTCGGCCTGAACGGTGGCATCTTCTACCTGACGCCGGGCGACCTGCCCGATCTCCTCGCGGGGAAGGATCTCACGGGGCCGATCGGAACCGCACGCAAACGCCGCCAGACGGAACTGTCGCTCGAAGTGCCTGCCGTGATGTTCAGCGACGACCTCGATGCAATTGGTCGCCCGTTGCCAGAACCGGAGGGTGGCGACAAGCTCGAAGGCGTGCCCCTCTCCGCAGGCGTGGCGGAAGGCCCAGCCCTCGTGCTGACCGAACCAACCGCAGCGCCGCCGGGCGAGGGCGGCTACATCCTGGTATGCCCGACGACGGACCCGGCCTGGGTGCCGCTGTTCGTGCGTGCAAAGGGGTTGGTGATGGAAACGGGCGGCGTGCTATCGCACGGTGCGATCGTGGCTCGCGAGTTTGGCCTGCCTGCGGTCGCGGGATTACCGGGCGTCACGCACCGCTTGAAGACGGGCCAGACCGTGCGAGTCGATGGCGGCCGTGGCACCGTGACAGTGATCGGATAGCGAAAGGACTGTCGATCATGACAGAGCAGGCACTCAAGACATGGATCGGCGCTCTAGCTCAACGGGTAGCGACAACACTTTCCGCTTATCGAGTACGGGTAAACTGTGCGGTTGAGGTCATTGCGTTGGATTGCCACCCGTGGAACGGGCTCCTCGAATTGTCATTACTGACTGCGGAGGAGATAGCCCGCGATCCTGCCCTGAACGATGCAAGAGAGATGGCAGCGTGGGAGCACTATAACTTCGGCAGTCGCGTCATTGAGTGGCGGTTGTCAGACGAGTTGGAAGCGTTCATGAGATCAAGCTACAACTCAGCAGGTGAATACCGGACCGCTGTAGCAGATCGTTTCATCGGCGCTTGTGCGATCGCGTGCTATTCAGAGCTAGTGCAGCAGGCTGTCGCACGGTACGCTCTCACAAATCACTTTCGCATGAGTGTCTCCCACCCCGACGATGGCCGGGAAATCTACCCACCAAATTAAACCTCCACGTGTGGTAGTCGTTGATCGGCCAGGAAACGCGAAATCCTGATTGAGTTCGGTTAGACTGGTTCCTGGTTCTCTCATCCTGAAGGGGAATACGTATGTCGCTGATATTGCTTGCTGCGATGCTCGCGGCGGAACCGGAAGCCGGAAGGTGGGTCGGGAACGATACCATCGCGTCACCTGATGGCAAACTGATCTACACCCGTGGCAAGGATGGACTTGAAGCGATCGACGTTGCCACCGGGAAACTGATCTGGGTCACCAAGGGTGCGAACCGACTGGCGGGTGTCTCCGGCCGCACGGTCATTGCGTGGGCAGCCGACGCCAAGAAGCCCAATGCCTTCAGCGTCGTGGCCATAGACTCCACCACCGGAAAGATGCTGTTCAAATCCGATACGATCACCATGCCCGACTGGGCCAGCACCGCGAAAGAGCACGGCTTCTCGTTCCGCACGGCAGCCCGCTCCGATGGCAAGCAAGTCGTCGTGGTTTGGCAGGCGAACACTTTCTACGCGGGCGGTGCGAGGCCAACGCCCGAGATCGAGGCGGCTGCACGACGTGAAGCCCTCGGCAGCGTGGTGATCGACGCGGCGACAGGCAAGACGACTGTCGAGGATCGTAAGCCCAAAGACAGCGAGTTCGGGACTTTCAACAACAAGGTGGGCGACCTGGAGTTTGGAATTGAAGAGGAATTGCCAGCATTCAAGCCTGGCGTTCCGATGGTGACCAAGGTGACACTCTCGGCCCTCAAGGGTGACAAGGTCATCTGGAAGCGAGAACTCGCGGGCAACCCGTGGTCGCCACCTCGGCCGTGATTCCAGCTTGAAGAACCCAGGGTATTCGCTCTGGGTTCTTCATTGCACATCTCCGTTCCGCCCGTCACACTGGCGTCATCTCGCCTCACAACCGCCGGTGATCCCATGTCGCGATTCGCACTCCTGATCGTGCCGCTGTTATTCGCGTGTCCCGTTCTCGCCGCAGACGACATCCCGCCGAACAAGCAATATCAAGCGTTCGTTCAGAAGCAGGCGGCCGAGCTGCGCAAGAACGACAAGGCACCCGAAACACTAGACGCATGGGCGAAGCAAGAAGCCGAGCTTCGCAAGAACCTCCTCGCGACGTGGGGCCGCTTCCCCGAGAAGCCGTGCCCACTCGACCCACAGCAGCACGGCGAGCCACTGAAACGCGATGGCTACACCGTCGAGAAGATCACGATCCAGACGCGGCCGGGCGTCCGCATGACGGCGAATCTTTACATCCCCGACGCAGCGAAGAAGAAGAAAGCTCCAGCGATTCTTCAGGTTCACGGGCACTGGAAGGGCGCAAAGCAAGACCCCGTCGTGCAGTCGCGGTGCATCGGCGCGGCGAAGCTCGGTTTCGTGGTGCTGTGCGTCGATGCGTTCGGAGCGGGCGAACGCGGCGTCGGCACGGCTCTCGGCGAATACCACGGCGACATGACCGCCGCAACGCTGCTTCCGTTAGGCACGCCTTTGTCGGGCTTGCAGGTGTACGAGAACATGCGGGCGGTCGATTACCTGCTCACGCGGCCCGAGGTGGACGGCAACAACCTCGGCATCACGGGCGCGAGCGGCGGCGGCAACCAGACGATGTACGCGGGGGCGTGGGATAAGCGGTTCAAGTGCGTGGTGCCGGTCTGTTCGGTCGGGAACTATCAGGCGTACTTGCAGACGGCGTGCTGCATGTGCGAGGTGGTGCCGGGTGCCTTGAAGTTCACCGAGGAATGGGCCGTTCTGGGGTTAGTAGCACCGCGTGCACTCATGGTCGTGAACGCCACGAAGGACGGCATTCAGTTCTCGGTGGGCGAGGCGAAGAAGTCACTGGCACTGACTGGTCCGGTGTTCAAACTGTTCGGCAAACCGGACAACCTGAAGCACGCGATCTTCGAGGGGCCACACGATTACAGCAAGGCGATGCGGGAGGCGATGTACGGTTTCATGACGCTGCACCTGAAGGGCGAAGGCAACGGCGACCCGATCCCGGAGCCTGCGTTCGTCACCGAGAAGCCGGAAGACTTGCGTTGCTACCCCGGCGACACGCGGCCGAAGGACTTCATGACAATTCCGAAGTACGCGGCCCAAGAGGGGAAGAAACTGCGGGACGCTGCCGGCCCGCTGTGCGCCACGGAAGCGGGAGTGGGGATGGCGCTCACGCCGCTGGCACGGATGGAACGCGACGAGTCGTGGCTCAAGGACGACAAGCCCCGGACGGTGGTCACCACCGAGGCAGACGGCAGCCGCACGATCCGCTGGCACCCGGCCGAAGGAGTCGTGCTGACCGCCCGCGTTGAGCCTGGCACAGCCCCAGGGCCGGTCATCGTCCTGCTGAACCTCGATGGAGCGGAGGCGGCGCGGAAGGGGGCGGTGTTCGCCGCAGCGAAGGCGGCTGGGGTACGGGTGGTCACATTCGACCTGCGTGGGACCGGGGCCCTCGCTCCGCCCGGCGGCCGCGTCGGCCGCGCCCCCGACCACAACGCGGCCGAGTGGGGTCTCTGGCTCGGCCGGCCGATGCTCGGCCAGTGGATGCGAGACGTGGCCACGCTGGTCGAGGCCGTGTCCGACGCGATCCCCGTCCGGCAGCGCGACGTACTGTACATCGGAGAGGGGCCGGCCGCTCTCGTCGCCCTTGCCGCGTACAACATGGTCAATGACGCGATCGAGGGCGGGGTGGCTCTCGTGAATGCCCCGGCGACGCTGGTGACCGACCGGCCATACGAGGGCCAGTGGCTCGGAGCCCTCGTGCCCGGGTTCCTCCGCACGTGCGGTGACGTGCCGCACTTCGCCTCGCTGAAACAGTTGACGCCCCTGGTGATTGGCGGCGGGACCGACGCCCAGGGCCGGCCGCTGTCGGCCGACGACCTCCGGGCGGCGTACGCGCCGGCGTTTGACGCCGCAAAGTCCCGAGGTAACAACCGCCGGGTCGTACTCACCACCCCGGAGGGAGTGCTCGAGGCGTTCGGCATCGCGCGAAAGGACAAACAGGCCGATGAACCCATCTTCGAGCCGGGGGCGAAGCTCACGACGCTCTCCGAAGAAGGGGCAGGTGGCGAGGGGCCGGCGTGGGATCCGAAGCTCGGCGTGCTCACCAGCGGCAGCAAGGGGATTCACCAACTCACGCCCGACGGCACCAAGAAGATCTTCCGCGAGAAGGCGGGCACCAACGGGCTGCTCTTCGACCGCGACGGCAACCTCGTTTGCTGTGAGCCCGTATCGCGGTCGGTGAGTCGCATCACTCCCGATGGCAAGCGAACCGTGCTGACCGATGCGTTCGGCGGCAAGCGGTACAACCAGCCGAATGACCTCACGATTGATTCGACGAACCGCATCTACTTCTCCGATCCGCGGTACGGCCCGCGTGACGACATGCAACAGAAGGACGGCGACGGCAAGACCATCGAGGGTGTGTATCGCATTGAAACCGACGGCAAAGTCCATCGGGTGATTGGTCGCGCGGTGGAGCGCGCAAATGGAGTGCTGGTTTCCGCCGACGACAAGTATCTGTTCGTTGCGGACAACAACAACGACACCGGCGGCGCTCGCAAGCTGTGGCGCTTCGATCTGAAGGCCGACGGCACGGTCGATCCGAAGAGTCAGAAGTTGCTGTACGACTGGGGCAAGGGTCGCGGGCCGGACGGGCTGAAGCAAGACAGCAAGGGGCGGCTCTACGTCGCGGGCGGGTTGAACAAGCCGAACCCGCCAGCGGAACCTGCGACCGACGTGAAGGGCGGCGTTTACGTCATAGACCCGGAGAGTGGCAAGTTGTTGGCGTTCGTGGGTGTGCCGACCGACGAGGTGACGAACTGTGCCTTCGGTGGCGACGATCTGAAGACGTTGTACATCACCGGCGGCGGCACGCTGTACAGCATTCGCACGACAACGCCGGGTCGTGTGATCTGGCCCAAAAAGTAAAATCGTTTAGCCGCGACGCGGAGTCTTCGGAGCGGAGCGCTCGCAGCGCCAGAGCGCTCCGCTCCGAAGACTCCGCGTCGCGGCAAATCTGGGTATCACACGAACTTCGTCACTCCCGGAATCGAGATCGCTGGTTCCGGCAGCGGCGCGTCCCAGTCCCACTTCGGCGGCGATAGGTCTTCCTTCGACTCCAGCGCCATCTTCCACGTGATCTGCTGCCCGGTGTACGCCGCCATGCGACCCATGATCGCCAGCAGCGTGCTGTTCGCCATGTACTCGCCGTTGTTCACCGGCTTGCCGCTACGGATGCTCGCGAACAGTTCCTCGTGCTCCACCTGGTACATCGCGTTCCCGGGTCCGTCGAACGTCCAGTTCTGCTCGGCCTTGATGTTCAGGCCGCCATCCTTCTCCGAAAGTGCTGCGCGGCCCTTGGTGCCGAATGCCTGCGCGCTCATGTCAGATTTCGTCCTCGGTTGCTGGCGGGTGTTGCTCACGAGCCGTGCGCCGTTCTCGTACTCGTACACCACCGAGAAGTGATCAAAGATGTTGCCGGTGTCTGGCCCGGTGTAGATGCCGCGGCCGCCCATGCCCATCGCCCGCACGGGGTACTGGTCCTTCATCACCCACGCGGCCACGTCGAGGAAGTGAACGTGCTGCTCCACGTTGAAGTCACCGCTGAGCCACGTGAAGTTGTACCAGTTCCGCATCTGGTACGTCATGTCAGACCATTCCTTCTGGCGAATCTTGGTCCAGCGACCACCACGGTAATCGTTGGCGAACACCGTCACGACTTCGCCGATCGCGCCGCCGTGGATCCGCTTCACGGTTTCGCGGAAGCCGTTGTCGTATCGCAGGCACAACCCCGACACGACGGAAAGCCCCTTGGTCTTCGCCTTCGCGCACGATTCGAGAACCGACCGCACGCCAGGCGCGTCCACGGCACACGGCTTCTCGGCGAAGACATGCTTCCCCGCGTCGATGGCGGCCTTCAGGTGAAGTGGGCGGAACTGTGGTGGTGTGGTGAGCAGCACGACATCGCAGCGTTCGATCACGGACTTGTAGGCATCGAAGCCGACGAACTTGGCGTCGGGCTTCACGTCCACGCGGTCGGCCACAGCTTTCTTCGCGAGGAGGTTGTTGAAGCTGCCGTCGAGGCGATCCTGGAAGGCATCAGCCATCGCGACGAGCTTCACGTTCTTGTCGGCACTCAGGGCGTTGACGGCAGCGCCGGTGCCACGCTCGCCGCAACCAATGAGACCGATCTTGATGACGTCGTTGCCGGCAGCAAAGGCGTGGGGTGCAGTTGCGACCGCGACCGCGGATGTGGTGAGAAACTGACGGCGAGTCGTCATGGCGAATCTCCTTGGCGAACCCTGGGAGTCGTGAACGAGTTCCCAAAATCATAATCTCGGCCGCACACGGCTTCCACGATTGGCCCGGTTCCCCACCGATTTGGCAATGTGTTTACTTTGCGAGGAAGCGCCGCACGTCGAGGGCGGGTTCGGGTTCGCGTTCCCCGATGAGGCACGCGGCGAGTTGCTCCGCGAAGAACGGTGCGAGCAGCGAACCCTTCGAGCCGAGGCCGTTGAAGTACGCCAGTTGCGGGTGTGCGGGGTGTCGGCCGAACACGGGGTAGCCCGCGTCGATGACGGGTCGCACGGCGGCACGATGCTCGATGACCTCGAACGGCACTCGCAGGAAGGCCCGCAGCCGAGCTTCGATCTCGGCACGAGCTTCGGCCGTGGGAACACAGTTCAGATCGTCCCACTTGTATGTTGAACCGCAACGGAACAGGTCGCCGCCCGCCGGGGCAAGCCAGATGCCGCGGTGAATCACGCGCTCTTCTGCCAGTCCCGGAATGCGGAGCGTGAGGATTTCCCCTTTTGCCGCGTTGAAGCGAACGCCGCCAAACCACGGATCGGAACCCGGCGTGAAGCCGCGACAGAACACCAACCCGCGAGCCTGCACGTTCAGCTTTGCGATGCCACAAGCGGCGGGGAGCAGTTCCACATCCTTCGCCAGATCGATGTCTGCGGTGAGGTAGCTGTCATCCTCGCGGAACTGTTCGCGTGAGGCTTCCAGATAGCGCGGCACATCGAGGCGAGCAGCGCTGAGCAACTCGAAGCCGCCGAGCAGTGCCGTGAAGCAATCGGGAATGGGCGGCGTCTGTCGCACCAACCCCGCGATGATGCCACCGGCACGGCGATGGCACTCGTCGCGTTCCGCGTCGTCCGCGAATAGCCGGAGCGACGCACGTTCGTGGAAGAACCGCGTGCCGGTTTCGGCTTCGAGCGAACGGTAGAACGCGACGGCCGCGGGGTAGAGTTCGTCCCATCGCCAGGACTTTGCGAGCCGCTTCCCCGTGACAGGCGTGATGAGCCCGGCCGCGATCTGAGACGCGCCGTCGTGGGCTTCGCGGTCGATGACCAGCACACGGAGCCCACGCCGACGGAGTTGCCACGACAGCGTTGTGCCGGCTATTCCCTGGCCAATGACGATGTAATCGAATGTGCGACTCACTTCTTCGCGGGCAGTTCTTCGATGGTCACGCTTTTGTAGAACACCTTCGCCTTCGCGCCGCCGTGGACTTGCAGGCCGATGATGCCGGTGCGTTCGATCTTGTCGTCTTCCTCGGTGTAATCGACCGTGAGGGTGCCGTTGAGCCACAGCTTGATCTTCGGTCCCTCGCAACGGATGGTGTACTCGTTCCAGTCGTCGTGCTTGATGAGCTTCTCCAGCACCTTCGGGTCGGGCTTGGCGAGCACCTTCTTGCGCCGCGATTCGTCGTAGAGAGCGCCCCAGTAATCCTGGCCCACGTCGGCCTGGTAGCCGCTCACTTCGTGGTGATTCGGGATCCGCTTCGTGCGGAACTGGATCCCCGCGTTCTTGTTCTTCTCACCGGTGAGCTTGAACGTGACCTTCAGCTCGAAGTCGCCGTAGGACTTCTTCGTGCAAAGGAACTCGTTGCGCGGCACAGTCGTTTCCGTCGACCCGCCAACGATCACGCCGTCCTCGATCTTCCAGGTTTTCTCGGTGTCACCATCCCAACCGTCGAAGGTTTTGCCATCGAACAGCGCGACCGGCTTCGGCTTGTCGGCAGCGATTGCTACGGCCGAAATGGTGAGTAGCAGTGCGGAGAGGATGAGCTTCATGTGTGTGTCCAGCGTTTTGGATTTAGCCCCGGATGGGGCGGCCGAGCGTTACCAGGGGTTGCGCTCGAAGACTCGCTCCACCCCTGGCTACACTCGGTCGCCGCATCCGCGGCTACAAAACCTCCGGTCGCTGACGCTCCCGGCTCGCTCGAACAACCGACCTCACTTCACCAGTTCGTTCAGCGTGTAGTACGCCTCGGGGTGCAGCACCTTCTCGCCGTCGGCGGTGGTGATGCCATCCAGGCGGATCTCGAAGACACGGCCCTTCCTCAACCCACCCACCGGCACCGACAGCGTCTTGCCGTCGTCCGAGAGCTTCACCTTGCCCACCATCTCGAAACGTGTGTCCGTCTCGGGGCAACCGTAATCGCTCTTGTAGATGTAGGTGAACGAACTCACCGACGCCGGCTTCGCACCAATCGACTCGGGGCTGATCGGTTTCGTGAACACGAGGTCGAAGCCGTCCTTCGTCAGCGTCACGTGGTGGATGTCGAACGGTTCCTTGCCGTCGTAAGCGATGCGCTGGAGGCCATACGGCTTGCCGCCGAGCGAGCCCCAACCGCGGTTCGTCTGGCCCACCATCAGGCTACCGTCCGGGGCGAAGCAGAGGCGGTTGACGCCGCACTGCAAGCCGCTGCGGAACGGGAAGCACGCACCCTGATACACGCCGTTCACCTTCTCCAGTGCGACTCGCATCACAGACGAGTTCGTCTGGTCGCCCACGAACGCCTGACCCGTGAACGGGCCGAACTTGCCACCGGTCGTGTCCCAAACCGGCTCACTCGCGGACTTCCCCATGCGACCATATGGGAACCAGATGCACGGTGGGTCGAAGTCGGGGTACACGTCGGTCTGGTTGCCGTTCTTGTCCACGCCGTCGTAACGGATGCCGCTCGGCACCTTGTCTGGCACCTTGCCGGCGAACGGCGAGTCCTTCACCCAGCGCAACCCGGCCTGGTGGCCGTAGAACTTCCCCTGCTTGAGGTGGTGCATCTTGTTCGTCGCGACCCACTCGCCCTGGTTGTCGCAGTAGAACAGTTCGCCTTCCGGCGAGAAGTTCACGCCGTTCGGCGAACGCAGCCCGTAAGCGTATGGCTCCATCTTTCCTTCGGGGGTGACCTTTACGCACCAGCCACGCCACGGAGCTTTCGCCTGGTGACCGCCGCCGAAGCCGACGTTCAGCGTGATGAAGAAGTTTCCGGCCTTGTCGCGTGCTGGGCCAAAGGCGAACTCGTGGTAATCGCCGGACACGCCCCACTTGTCGTTCACGGTCGTGAACTCGGAGGCGACGCCGTCCTTCTCGACGATCTTCGTCAGTTCCGGGCGCTGCACGACGTACACCGTGTCGTTGTCCTTCACCCACAGCCCAAGCGCTTCGTGCAAGCCGCCCGCGTACTTCGTCACCTTCACGTCGCCAAGGCTGTCGGAGGTCGGGTTCTCGACCATCCACACTTCGCCGCGACGGGTGCAGGCCAGCAACTTGCCGTCGGGCCGGAAGCCCATGCCGCCGACTTCCAGCACGCAATCGGGCGGCAGCGGGATGGTGTTAATCTTGTAGAACTTGGCCTCGCCAGCCGCGTTCTGGTTGATCCCGGCAACCACGTTCTTCGGCGGGAAGTCGCGTTCGAGGCGCCTGCGAATCGTCTCGGGCAGCACCTTCGGCAAGTCGGCGGTACTGGCGTAAAGTTCCCACTCGCCCGCACCCTGGCACACCTTGATGAGCAGTTCGTTCGCTCCCTGTTTCACATCCACCTCGACCAAATCCTGATCGGCGGCAGCGGCACGCGTGTGGTTCTCGTGAATGACTCGCTTGCCGTTGAAGAACACGCTCAAGGTGTCGTCGCTGCCGAACGAAAGCTGCTGCTTGTATGCAACTGGCGACTCGAACGTGTGGTACAGGTAAATGGCTGCGTTCGTCTTCGCGTCCGAGAATTTCATCAGGTTCGTGACCTTGCCCGGCGTGAAGCCCTTGAACTCCTCCCAGCCAATTTTCTTCCCGCCCTTCCCCGCGTAGGTCGCCTTCAGGTCGACGCTCTTTTCGGGCGGGTACGCGGTCTCAAAGGCTTCACCGCCGTTGTTGTCGAAAGGCCCGGCATAGTACCACTTCCCTTCGAGGTTCGGCAACCCGTGTGACGCGAGCGTGGCCCGAATCGTCTCGGCCCGGCTCCCCTTGTTGACGTACTCGCCTTGCAGCGGGGGCTGTTTGGTCTGCGTGATCGCGAATGAAGCAATGCCCAGGATCGCGGTGAACGCAGTGAGATGGAGCACACGCATGGAGGGTGATTCCGGCAGGGAGGCGGGACGGTTGCGAGCCACGGGGTTTATCCCCGTGGATTGGTGGCGGACCGTTAAGACCACGGGAATAAACCCCGTGACTCAGTTGCTAGATTACCGACTCAGAAGGTGTTCCACAACCGTTCAAACTCGGCAGTGAACAGCGCGATCAATTTCGCGTCGGCTGTGTCCACGATGTTCTCGAAGTTCATGTCGGCCGCGCCGCGGGTCCAGTTGTAGCTGCCGTTGAGCAATCGCACGCCGTCGAAGATCGCGAACTTGTGGTGCATGTGTCCGTTGGTGCCGGGGTCGGATCGCCCGCGTGCTGAGCCGCGAACTTCGTCCAACTTCACGGGGATACCTGCATCGCGAAATCGTTGGATGTCCGAACCTGCGTCGAACGCCTTCTCGTTGTCCGAGATGATGCGGATCTTCACGCCGCGACGGTGAGCATCTTGAATCGCCCTGCTGATGCGGTCGTCCGTGATGGTGAAGACGCAGACATCGGCGGTACGCCGAGCGGAACTGAAGCGGTGGATGATCTGTTGCAAGCAACGCTCACCCGGCGAGAAGAACGCGAGGTCGGATTCCGGCGAGCCGGGGGTGTTAACCCCCGGGTTCTGTGGCCCCATCGGCGCGAGCACTCGCATCACGTCTTCGAGCCAGCCAACGATGTCCGCGTGATCCGCGGGAATGGCTGCCTTGGCCACCTCAAAAGCGACGTGCCGGGCAACACCGCGATGCTGCTCGGTCTGGACGTTGTTGGCGAGCCAACTGGCGAGGGCCGACTTCTCGCTCGGCGTCAGCTTGTGATCGGCGAGCGACTGGCGAAGAAAATCGGAGAGGTCTTCGGGGTTCATGGAGCACATGCGAGTTGGTGAAGTCGTGCGAAGCCGCAAGCGGCTGTAGCCGCTTGCGGCTTCGCACGGTGAGTGTGATCACTTCTCTCGTTTTATGCTCCAGTCGGTCATCGTTTCCAGAATCATGCGGCACTCGCCACGCGGAAGGCATTCCAACTCCTGCCGGGCGCTGCGGGCAAACTCCTCGGCCTTCCGGCGAGCGTAGGCCAGCGATTGCGTCTTCTCCAGTGCCAGCAGCACCCGCCGACCCAACCCCGGCTCGGCGTCGCGGATCGCGTTTCGCAGCGACTCCGCCTCGGCGGCGGGAAGGCGGTTCAGGCAGTGAATCACGGGGAGCGTGAGCTTCTGCTGTTCGAGGTCGGTGCCGAGTGTCTTGCCGGCGGTGTCCTCGTTGCCCACGAGATCAAGCAAGTCGTCGGCGATCTGGAATGCCAGCCCGAGATTGCGGCCGAAGTTCCCGAGTCTGGTGGCGACTTCTTCCGACGCTCCCGCGTATAGGGCTCCGAGCCGGCCACAGCACTCCGTGAGCGCGGCCGTCTTGCCGTCGATGATCGCGAAGTAATCCGCATCCGTGAGGTTCAGGTTGCCGCGTTCGGTGACCTGCCGCAGTTCGCCCGCACACACGCGGTTCGTCGCCTCGCCGATGATCTCGCAGGCCCGGCGGTCCACGGTGCTCGTGAGGTGGAAGGCGTGCGTGAACAGCATGTCGCCGAGCAGAATGCTGACCTTGTTCCCCCAGCCCGCGTTCACGGTCGGGATGTGCCGCCGCAGTTCGGCTTCGTCCAGCACGTCGTCGTGAACCAGGGTCGCGGTGTGGATCATTTCCACCGCTGCTGCGAGGGCATGGTGCTGGGTCGTGACTTTACCGAGCGACTTGGCCGTGAGCAGGAGAAGGGCCGGGCGAAGTCGCTTGCCGCGATAGTGGCGAAGGTGCTCGATGAGGGAGCCGAACGGCGAGCGATATTGCGAGAGGGTGCGGTCGAAGATCCGGTCGGATTCGTCGATATCGGCCGCGACCGGGGCGAACCCAAGCCCCGACGGTTTATGGACAGCGCCCGCAGTTTGGGCGAGCGGAACAGTGAGCATGGCGGTCCCCATCGCGTGGCCTCCCGCTTTCCGTGCGGAAGCCGCAATCCGGAAAGCATACGCCCCCACTGACGACCGTCAATTTGGAGAAGTCTCGGGGTCGCGGATAAAGTGCCCGCTCTTCCCGCCTTCCTTCTCCTCCAGTCGCACCGATTCGATGACCATCGCCCGGTCGACTGCCTTGCACATGTCGTAAACCGTCAGGGCTGCCACAGTAACCGCAGTGAGCGCTTCCATCTCAACACCCGTGCGGGCAAAAACTTTCGCGATCGCCTCGATTCGGACCGAATCTTCCGTCGGGAACGAGAACAGGATCTTGACCGACGTGAGGGCAAGCGGGTGACACAGTGGGATGAGGTCGGGGGTTTTCTTCGCGCCCATGATTCCCGCAATGCGGGCGATTTCGAGCACGTCGCCCTTGCTCATGCGCTTGTCGCGGATGAGCGTGAGCGTGGCCGGTTCCATGCGAACAACTGCCGAGGCGCGAGCGATTCGCTCGGTTTCAGGCTTGGCCCCGACATCAACCATGCGGGAAGCGCCAGACTCGTCGAAGTGCGAAAGCGAGGACATGGGGCACCGATCCGTTTAGCCGCGAAGCGGAGCGCTATTCCTTCACCGGTGGCAACAACACGCTGCCGCGTTGCGACGTGCGCATTGGCAGCGGCAACTCCTCGACCCCCGGCGGAATCGGGTCCGGGAACAGATTTTCGCGTGGCACCTTCGGCACGGGGGTCGATGGTGCCGGCGTTACCGGCAACGCCGGGCTTCCGCCCTTCGACAGACAAGGTTTCACAAAGATGTCTTTGTCGGCCTCGAACGCCCGCCCGTCGAGCGTCGTGAGTCGTACTGCGACCCGCACCTTGTCGGTCCCAGGGTAGGTTTGCCACGGAACCGACACGAAGTAGCCCGTGCTCACGAACCCCGAACGCCACGTCGGCCGCACCTTCTCGGCGGACAGTTCCCAGTTCCCAATGGCGTTCTTGATCCCGGCCGCATTCACTTCCCACGCGGCGATCTGCACCTTCGCGGGCACCTTCACCCCGGAGCCGTCCTCGTCGCGGGGGAAGATCACGACCATCAACCCCTCGTCGCCGGGGATGCCGTCTTCGTCGACGCCACCGGTGCCGCGTGCGAGCGTGATATCCTTTACGGGAATGTAGATCGGCGTGGCTGGATTGGGAACCTGCGGACCGGGTGAGCTTTGTGATTGTTGAGCGTAGGCCCGGTTGAGGTTGCGGGCCTGTTCGAGAGCGACGCGTGTGTCGGCCAGCTCGCGTTCGCGGGTGCGAAGTTCTGCTTCGATCAGGTCGTAACGTTTATTCGGGCTACACGCAGGAAACAGCATGCATACGATGCCGCATCCCGCGATGTAGCGGGCGAACCGAACCGAGTTTCGGCGGTCGTTTCGCATCCTGCTTGTTGCCCCAATGGACCGCCGACAAGCGACGATCCCGCACTACTCTGGTGAGCGGTGCCCCGCGCCCAACTGGTCAACGGGGATCCGCTCCAACACCCTGTCGATCAACCCGAAGCTCTGGGCCTCGGCCGCGGACATGAAGTTGTCGCGGTCGGTCCCCTTCTTGATCGCCTCGATCGTCTGACCGCTGTGCATCGCCAGCAGTCCGTTCAGCGTGTCCTTCGTCCGGAGGAACTCCTTCGCGTGGATCAGGATTTCCTCGGTCGTCCCCTCGGTGCCGGCGAGCGGCTGGTGAATCATCACCCGGGCGTGCGGCAGAGCGTAACGCTTGCCCTTCGTCCCGGCCGTGAGGAGCATCGCCCCCATGCTGGCGGCCTGACCCATGCAGTACGTTGCCACGTCGCACGTCACGAACTGCATCGTGTCGTAAATCGCCATCCCGGCGGTCACGCTGCCGCCAGGGCTATTGATGTACAGGCTGATGTCGCGCTTCGGTTCCTCGAACTGCAAGTACAACATCTGGGCGACAATCAGATTCGCCATGTCGTCGTTGACAACGCCTTGCAGAAAGATGATCCGATCCTTGAGCAAGCGGCTGTAGATGTCGTATGCGCGTTCATCGCGACCCTTGCTCTCCACTACCATCGGAATCAGCGGCATATTCGGTCCTCCGGGCGGACCGCCACATCCTCTGAATCGGGTGGCGGGTCCGCGGTTGATGAGCGGCGTGTTCGGTGTTGGTCCGTTGTCGCCCCCGCAGGGGCGGACTTCCGGAATGTGCTGATTTGGGCGAGCCGTGCCAGTTATGGCACGGGTTCCGATTTGGAAACCCACGTCATGACTGACGCGGCTCGCCAAGAACAATCACTTCTTTGCGTCTGGCTTGACGAGCACCTCGTCCACGAGACCGAACGCCTTGGCCTCGGCGGCGTGGAAATACTTGTCTCGCTCGGTTTCTTTCTCGATCACCGCGAGCGGTTGGCCCGTGTGCTTGGCCAGAATCTCGTTGAGGCGGTGACGTTCCTTCAGGATCTCGTTCGCCTGAATCTCGATATCCGAGATCTGGCCGCCAACCTGGCCGTACGGCTGGTGAACCATGACCTTCGAGTTCGGTAGGGCGTACCGCTTCCCCTTGCTCCCCGCCGCAAGCAGGATGGCCGCGCCGCTGGCTGCCAGACCCATGCAGTAGGTGTGAACGGGAGCGTCGAGGAACTGAACGGTGTCGTAGATCGCCAGCGTGGCCGAGACCGAACCGCCCGGGCTGTTGATGTAAAGGTGAATATCGTTCGTCTTGTTCTCGTACTGCAAGAACAGCAGTTGCTTGATAATCATGTCGGCCAGCGGATTGCTGATCACCTGGCTGATGAAGATGATCCGCTGTTCGAGAAGCAGGTCGTCGAGCGTCATGAATCGCTGACGCGAATACCCGCCACCGCCGCGTTGAAGTAGCGGCTCGATCGGCCATTCCGCGGCTGTCGGATTGAACGGGGGAAACATCGGTTGCCCTTTCTTACGGCTCGTTTAGCCATGACGCGAAGCGGAACGGGTCACTTTGCCTCGCTCCGCTTCGCGTCGCGGCTACACGGTGATTCGGACTATCTTCACTCTACGCGGTCGGTCAAGCAGGCTTATCCTCGGCCACCTTCTCGGCGGCTTCGGTCGCTTCGCCTTCCGGCATGGCCTCGGCCGACATGGTCGAGACATCGCCGCTGTCGGACTCAGCAGCATTCCACTCGTAGTCTTCGTAGGTCGCCCCGGCGAGGATCAAGTCGAGCGCCTTCTGCTCGAGAAGATCGGTCGCGAGAGCTTCCATCAGGTCTTCTTTTTCCATCCGGGCTCGCACGCGGCGAACGCTCTCCCCGGAGCGATCGGCGAGGCGTTCGATTTCCCGGTCGAGGTCTTCTTCCTCGATCTCGATCTTCTCGACTTCAGCGACCTTCTGCAACACGAAGTGCTCCTTCAGTGCCGCAGCCGTGTTCTTCATCGCGTCCTGCTCAAGCAATCGACGCCGACCCTTGATTTGCTCGTCGCTCATCCCGGAATTTTTCATCTCCATGACCTTCCGCGACAGCGTCTTGCGGACCTGTCGGCGGAGCATGTCCTGGGGCAATTCCCACGTCGCGGCGGCCCCGATCGTCTCGAGAACCTGCTGGCGGGCGACCTGCCGCTGGGTGTATTCGAGCCGGCGTTCGAGCACGGTCTTCACGAACTCACGCAGCGATTCCGGGGTGCTGACGCCGAACGCACCTTCGAGCAGGTCGCGGGTCAGTTCGGGCTGGCGGATGGTCTTCACGTCGGTGATCGTGAACTTCGCTTGCACCTTCTGCCCACGAAGCCCTTCGGTTCCGAGGTCTTCGCCGAGCGTGATATCGACTTCGCGAACGTCGCCGGGCTTCGCCCCAACGACCTTGTCGCCGAAGTCCGGGGACACGCCGTCGGACAGGGCGAGTTGTTTCTCGACCTTCACACGCACTTCCTTGAGCGTGTTGATTTCCTTGCCGCGGAAGCTGATAGCAACGTCGGCCGTGAGGTAGTCGTTCATGGCGACGACGGCCGGTTCCTTGGGAACGAGTTGCCCATAGGTTTCCAGCAATCGCTTCTGCTCGGCATCAACGTCAGCTTCGGTGAAGGTGTGCGTCGGCCGGCGGAGTTTGAGCCCCTTGTAGTCCGGCAGGTCGAACTCGGGCCGCACTTCGATCTCGAATTCGTAGGTGAACGGCCCCTCTTCGGGGAGCTTGATCGCGTTCGGGTCGAGGTCGGGCGGGCTGAGCGGGGCAATCAACTGCTCGTCGGCCAGTTGTTCCAGGCTCGCCATCAACACCTGCGTCTTGACCTCTTCCGAGACCGAGTCGTGGTATTGCTTCTCGATCAGCTTGCGGGGAGCCTTACCTGGGCGGAAGCCGCGGACTTGCGGCTGGTCACTGCGAACGATCTCGGTGAACTTTTCGTTGAGGCGTTCGTCGATGAGTTCGCGATCGACCGTCACCTTGACGTGCTTTTTGCACGGGCCGACGTCGCGGAGTTCCACGGTTTGCTTGAGCTTGATCGGGCCTTCTTGTTCCGGCGGCGTGGCAACTGCGACGTCGCCCGTCTCGGTGGAAGGGGTTTCGGTAATGGTGTCATCGGCCATATTGAGGGTCCTCCGTCTTGGTGGCAGTTCGTGTTGGCCGGCTTCCGTCGCTGTCAAAAAACGAAGAACCGGGAAGTTACGGTGACGGGTGTTGTATACCCGCCGGCGTCCCGCGACTTCCCGGGTTTCCGATTTCAGCGCACTTCGCAGTGGTTATCCCACGAACCTATCAAGAGATACTACGCGAATCATTCTATCATCTCGGTAAAGAGGTTCGAGGGAAGAGGCCCGCCTGTGATCGAAACCACCCACTCTGGGAATGCTGCCAGCAGGTGCATAAAATTCCTCAGACAGGTTCGCTTTACTCGTCGAGAGCACCGTATGTTACGTCGTGGCTGGTTCGCTCCGCTCCTGTTTGCGGTCCCGGTGGGCATCCTGGCCGGCTGTGGTGAGCCTGCTGCCCCCATCGCCCCCGGCCCCGAGGGGCTTTACCAGCACTACTGCGCGAAGTGTCACGCACGCGCCGGCGAACCCGGTGGCCCCATCATTGGCGGTTCCAAGGGGCCAGACCTCACCCACATCGGCTCCGCCACGGGTATGACTGTCGACTGGCTGACGGATTACATCAGCAATCCCAAGAGCAGGCGGCCCGACGCGCGACTCATGCCCGCGTTTAACGACAAAATGACTCCGGAGCAAATCCGCTCCCTCGCCGAGTGGCTCGCCGCGAAGAAGTAACCCGTGTGTAACACATTAAAAACCCGCGAATACGGGTTCCGGGCGTAACGTCTCACGTTTAGGTTACAGGCAGCCACTCTGCCTCGCCCGCATCGCCATTCCGGAGCCGAATTCACATGAGTACCCCGTTGTACGATCCCACCCGTCGGTTGTTCATCCGCTCCGCGGCTGCGGCCACCATCCTCCCGTTCTGGAGCGTGAAGGGAGCGTTCGCGGAGGAACTGACCCGGACCCCGGACCAGACCGAAGGGCCGTTCTACCCAAACAAGTTGCCGCTCGACACCGACAACGATCTGCTCGTCATCAACGACAACATCACGCCCAGCATCGGCGAGATCACACACCTCACGGGAAAAATCCTCGACGCCAAGGGGAACCCGCTGAAGAACGCCGTCGTCGAGATCTGGCAGTGCGACGGCAACGGCGTGTACTTGCACACGGCCGACAGCGACAAGAAAAAAGACAAGCAGGACAAGAACTTCCAGGGCTTCGGGCGGTTCGTCACCGGCAGCACCGGCGAATACTACTTCCGCACGATCAAGCCGGTTCCGTACCCCGGCCGCACGCCGCACATTCACTTCAAGGTGAAGAAGGGGAACAAGAGCCTGCTCAACACCCAGATGTACATCAAGGACCATCCGGGGAACGAGAAGGACTTCATCTGGAAGGGCGTGAAGGACGCGAAGCAGCGGGAGTCGATCACAGTGCCGTTCGAGAAGGTGAAGGACTCGAAGATCGGCGAACTGAGCGCGAACTTCGTGCTCGTCCTGGGCGTGACACCATCGGAATAAGTTCTGTTGTTGCTTTTGGCCGCATGCGGCTTCGCAGCAAGCGGCCAAATACAGATGGGTTCACAACTCCACCACCACGCCACTCCCCTCCCCCATCTGCGTACTCGCGTTCACGAAGATGATGCCGTCATGTTCGCTGCGGCCGGCGGATTCGTGGATGTGTCCGAAGACGTGCAACCGCGGCTTCACCTCGAATACGCGGTCAAACAGATCGCGACAGCCGCAGAGTTCGCCCATGCGGTTCCTGTCGAGAATCCCGGCGGGCGGGCCGTGCGTGATGAGCACATCGACGCCGACGGGAATCTTCGCCCACACTTTCGCAAGCTCCTCGCCACGTTGCAGGTTGAACGCCCAGCCACCGAAGTACGGCTGCCACGGACTGCCGTAGAAGGTGATGCCGTCGATCTCGCAGCCCGAGTCTTCGAGGTAGATGGCGTTCGTGATGCGCGCACGAGCCTCGGCCGCACGCTCCTGAAAGCAGAAGTCGTGGTTGCCGCAAATCAGGATCTTGTGCTTGTGCGGAAGCGTCCCCAGCCAACGGTCGAACGATTCGACATCTTCCAACTTCCCGCGACGGGTGATGTCGCCGCCGTGAACGAGAACGTCGCCGTCGGGCACCACGGTGAGGTGGTGCCGGGCGTGGGTATCGGAAACGCACACGATCCGCATAATGTCACACCTGAATCACCGCATCGGGGAACCGCGATTTCAGAGCCGCGATGCCGGACGGCGTGAAGTTGTTCCCCCGCACATCAAGGTAGTTCAGTTGAAGGTGCCTGGACTCGGTGATGTACCGCAACACGCCCGAATCCAGGCTGTTGCGAGCCAGCCCGAGCCAGCGCAGCGCCGCGGTTGTTGGTTGGCGGACGATGTCACCAACGCCCTCGTTCCCAAGTCGCTGTCCATCGAGGTCGAGAATCACGAGCCGCTCGTATGGGATCACCCAACCGGGGTTAATGTGAGATAACGGGCCTGGGCTTCCCGGCCGCCCCACGCACCCGAGCCGTAACTCTTCGACGCCTCGCAGGCAACGGCTCGTCAGCAGCTGCCGTAACGGCTCGGAGTGGAACACGACACCCGAAACGTCGAGCCGGCGAATGTTGCGATGGTTCGCTCGCGTGAGGGCGTTCACGAGGCCGGGGCCAAGGTTCGGGATGTCCCGAAAGAACAGCCCCTGGAGTTCGGGGAACCCCTCGCCGCCCAGCAACTCCACGACCCACGGCGGCGGCACCGGGTTCTCGCACAACCACAGATCACGCAGGTTGGACAGGTGCTGGCAACCCAGCAACGCCGCGTACTCGTCCTCCGTGATCCCTTGCAATCGGGCGAACTCCAGGCGTCGGAGGTGTTGCAGTTGCGGCAACTCGAACACGGGTTGAAGTGGCGTTTCACCCTGTGCGGTGAACCGTTGCAGTTCCAGAGACTGGATCGGTTCCGCTGCGAAGATGCCCGTCGCAACGCGGACAAACACGGATGGGTGAAGCGTGACGTGCCCGACGAACCCACGCTCGAACCGTGCCTTCACCTGGACAACATCGCGAAGGGCGTTGGCCGGCATGCCGCTCACTTGCACGCCAACGAAGTCTTCGAGTTGCCCCTGGATGGCCTCGCGGATGTTGCTGTGCCAGGGTGCGCGATTCTTCTCCAGCAACTCCCCGGCGTGCTTGCTGGCATTTCGGGCCTGCACTCCAAAGGGATCGGACCGCACCGCTTCGATCTGAGCGCGTATGAACGCGGCTCGGTCTCCGTCGCCGTGCTCGTCGAGCCAGTCGGCGTGGATCAGTCGCGGGGTGTCTTCGTCGGGGTTGGCGCGGATCGCGGCCAACATCGCCTCGCGGTCTGTCATAGCCAGTCCTGCTTGCTGTGCCCGACGGATACGGCACGATTTATCTTCTCACCAATAATATTTTGCTTTGCAAAAGAGCGGAGAAAACAGCCAAAAACTGCGAGAAAATTCGAGACTGTAGCACGACAAGTGCC
>PNLP01000061.1 GCA_013823135.1 Planctomycetaceae bacterium | reverse complement strand
TACCTGGCATGGGCAAAAGACCCACCGCCCGGCAACGAGGTAATCTGGCGCGGGCTCACCCGGCTCGCCGACATACTCCTCGGCTTCGATCAGTTGGACCGAGGTTGTGGGTAATTGAAAGGTAGCCCGGACGGTTACCCACCCGGGGCTGAACCGGGCCTGCTCGGCGTTCACAATCGCTTCTTGCCACATCCAAACCACGCCAGCAATCACTGCGAGCGGAGGACTTCAAGACTCTCAAGACACCCACCCCTTGCGCAAAAGAGACCACTTCACGGCCTGCGTGAGACAGACATAACTGAACAGAATTAACGCAAGGAGTGGCCAGTAGTGCAAGGGTAAAGGAGTGAACCCAAGCAGTGGGCCGACGGGGGAGAACGGTAGCGTCGCCCCAATGAACATGACGCTCACCGTCGTCACGATCAGAGGCCAACTCGCGTGGCTTTGAATAAAGGGGATTCGATTCGTTCGGATCACGTGAATGATCAAGGTTTGGGTGAGCAACGACTCAACAAACCAGGCTGTCTGGAAGAGAGAAGCGTTCGCCGGATCCCAGCACCCAAAGACGTACAGCATCATGAAGAATGTGACGTAATCGAACACGGAACTGCATGGCCCGATGAACAGGATGTACCGCGTGATCTGACCAATCGACCAGGGCCTTGGCTGGGCAACCTGTTCTGGGTCAACTTCGTCGGTGGGAATAGCGACCTGCGAGAAATCATAAAGTAAGTTGTTGGTCAAGATCTGGATTGGGATCATGGGAACGAATGGCAGGAAGACACTCGCACCAACGACACTGAACATGTTGCCAAAGTTGGAACTCGCCCCCATTCGGACGTATTTGAGGATGTTGGCAAACACCTTTCGCCCTTCCCTGACGCCCTCCTCCAGCACGAGCAAATCCTTCTCCATCAGGATGGCATCGGCCGATTCCTTGGCAATGTCCGTTGCCGTGTCCACAGAGATTCCAACGTCGGCGGCGCGGAGCGCTGGTGCGTCGTTGATCCCATCACCCAGGAACCCGACCACGTTTCCTGCGCCCTGAAGGCACTTGATGACCCGCTGCTTATGAGCCGGGGAAAGTCGAGCGAGCAAAGTTGAGTTGGCGGCTGCTTCCGCCAACTCAACGTCGGACATGGAGTCGACTTGACTTCCGAGGAGTACGAAGTCTGTGACGATGCCAACCTCCCGACAAATCTTGCGGCTCACCAATTCGTTGTCACCGGTCAACACCTTGACCACAACGCCATCGGCCTGGAGCGCGGCAATCGCCGCACTAGCTGTCTCCTTGGGTGGATCGAGAAAAGCCACATACCCACGCAGAGTCATGTCCCGTTCGTCATCCTTCGAGTAGGTCGCCTTGGGATCAAGATCGCGTTGCGCGATCGCCAGAACTCGAAAGCCGTCGGAACTGAGTTGGTCGAACTCCTCCTTCAGATCGGCGAGAATCATGTGATCCATCGGGTAAATCTGACCCTCGAGTTCGAATCCACTACACCGTTTATAGATCTCCTCCGGGGCACCTTTGCAGATGATCTTGTGGCCGCCACCGGGAGTCTTGACGACGACAGACATGAGCCGGCGGGAAAAGTCGAAAGGGATCTCATCGACTTTCGCGTAATCAGGAAACGCGGGGTGAGCGTGCACTTCGGCGTGAGCCAGGACAGCCCGATCCATCAGATTTTTGAGGCCCGTTTGGAAGTGGCTATTCAGATAGGCAAGAGTCAACACTTCGTCGTCTTCCTTCAACGCGACATCACAGTGCTTTTCAAGAATGATGCGATCCTGGGTCAGGGTGCCGGTCTTGTCGGTGCATAGGATGTTCATGGCACCGAGGTTTTGGATCGCATTCAATCGTTTGACGATTACTTTCTTGCGTGACATCGCAATTGCCCCTTTGGAGAGGCACACCGCGACAATCATCGGTAGCATCTCCGGAGTCATCCCAACCGCAACCGCCATTGCGAAGAAGAAAGCCCCGGCCCAATCTCCCTTCGTGAGTCCATTGATGAGGAACACGAGGGGGACCATGACGAAGATGAAGTAGATCATCAGCCAGGTGAACCGTGCCATGCCGCGGTCGAAACTGGTCGGTTCCTGGGTTTCCACGAGTGAGGTTGAGATACCACCCAGGAAAGTCTTCAACCCGGTCGCCACGACCACCGCGCTGGCGGTTCCGCTCTCAACGCTGGTGCCCAGGTAGCAAACGTTCGTCAACTCCAGGGGCGAGCGGGTACCGATGTCCTCGCGACGGGCGAACTTCTCAACGGGGAACGACTCGCCCGTCAGGCTGCCCTGGATCACGAACAGATCCTTGCACGACAGGAGCCGAATATCAGCGGGAATCATGTCCCCAGCGGCGAGTTCGACGATATCACCGGGGACCAAGTCGGCGATGGGTACTTCCTGCGACCTGCCGTCACGAACAACGGTTGCGTGGACACTGATCATGGCCCGGAGTTTGGCCGCTGCGGAGTCGGCGCGGGCTTCCTGCACAAATCGCACCACCACACCAAGCACGACCATGAGGAGAATTACCCCCCCCGCCCGGAGGTCGCCGGTCAGAAACGATGACGCGGCCAGCAACACCAACAATATCACCAGCGGGTTGACCAACGCTCTGCGGAGGAGTTTGATGCGGGGGTGGCGTTCATCCTTGGCGACAACATTCGGCCCGACCTCATGCAACCGCCGCGCGATCTCCTCTCCGGATAGACCACTCTTCGAAGACCGGAGGTCCCCGAGCACCGTTTCAGTATCGGCAGCGCTTGCTTCAAGAAATTGACGTGAGACCCGGGCGGCGGTCGCTGGTGAGTGCGGCCCAAGTGGGAGCCGCTTCGGCAAGATCGGTAAGGGTAGTGTGGGCACAACCAATCCCCTGAGTCATTCTCAGATGAACCGAGACGTCCCCGGTCAAGGGGCATTGATCTCAGCCTTGAGTTTCAGGGCATGGTGAGCGGCGGCAAGGCGGTCGCGATACTCATTTCGTTCAGGTTGCCTGGCAATCAGCCACTCCAGAACCGGTATCGCTTCCTCATAATATTCTCCATCCGCCAACGCATCTGCGAATTTGTCGCGTGCCAACACTTCTTCTGGAAAGCGTTCCACCGCCCGTCGCCAGAGCCGCAACGAAGTTGAGACATCACCTAGTTTATCCAACGCAGTGCTCCAGGCGACGAACCCTGACAAGGTTGTCGGCTCGTTGGCTGCGAAACGATCCGCAACTGCTCGAAACCAGCCAGTTCGGCCTTCGTGATCGCTAATTGCAAACGCGAATGGTGTGGCAGCCAGCCAGACTTCAGGATCGTCCGGAAGAACCCGAGCGCGGAGTTCCTCGGGTGAGAGGTGGGAACGGGCTTGCCAGACGATGGGTGCAAGTCGCTTCCGTGAGCGGATGAGCGACTCCCGCCAGTCACTTGTCGCTGCGACCCAATCTCCCTGGTTGGCCGCACCCCGGCCGCTCTGATACCACACATCCGGATCATACCCAGCAATACTCTTGGCCCTCGCGAAGTGAGCTGCACCAGGTTCAGAGCGAGCGAACTGGTTCGCGAATGTTCCAAGAGTAAGGTGTGCCATCGGGCTGAGGTTTTGGCGATCCCGCAGATTTCGAGCGGCCCGCAGCGTTGCTGCGAGGTGACCGCTTGAGTCGCTAGTGGGCAACATTTCCGCAAGATCCACAAATACAACGCAACCCGTGACCGCGGAACTGACCCGTTGGTGTTGGTCCAAGGCTGCGGCGAGGTGCGAGACCATCAACAGTTCCCACGCCGCAGGGTCATCCGGGCGAATACGGGTCGCGACTTCCAGAAGGCGTATCGCATCGTCACGCGATCCCGGCAACCCTGACCGGAGCAGAATCGTGGCCACCTCCCGATATTCTGTAGCCCGGTATGTCCGCCATTCGGCGAGCACAAGAGCTACCCCCGCGAAGAGCAACAAGCCTGCCGCAAAGTAGGCAGACCCATCTTTGAAAACCCACTCACCCCGTCTCGGCCCGTCCGAACCGGAGCGATGCGTTACAGCCTCCGGTTTTCGCCCCCGCGCAGTCGCAAACGCGACGACCACTGATGCAGTCAACGCGACACTCGTGGTGTGCAACCCGAAATCACCCGCGCTTTGAAATCCCACCGCGATCAGGCCGAACGCACACCCGAGGAGAAGTGGGTCACCAGTGCGCCGATATCCACGAAGTGAGACCAACACCGCTGAGAGCCCAAGACCCAGCGTCAACATCAGCCGGACTATTCCCCCCTCGACCAGAGCCTCAAGATATTCATTGTCGAGGGTGTTGAAGACATATGTGATGTCCGAACGCGTTCGGACGCTCGGTTCGGCAACGGCAAGCGCACCTGCGCCGACACCTGTCAGTGGGAATCGCTCCACGAGCGGCCAGACAGAACGCCAATCCGCACTCCGATTGTCGGCATTCCCACCCCAAAGGGTCGCGATTCGATCGACCACGGTGTGAACGCCTAACCAGGCGATCAAGCCACCCGCGACCACAATAACGCCCAATGCCAGCACCAAGCCCGCCTGAGTCTCGGACTGGTGCTGCTGGCTCTTCCCACGAAGCCATGCCAACAAACCGACAACTACAGCAGAGGCCACCGCTGCGATAATCCCACCTCGCGATTCACTGAATGCCAAGGCGGTGACCATGAGGCCCAATCCGCCGAGCAGTCCCAAACCCATTGGGGAACGCCATCCCCGCTGGTGAGCTACCGTAATGAAAAGCCCCCCAGTCAAGCCCATGAACAGGTTGATCTGGAATGCGAAATGGTTCTTATTCACAAACGGACCGTAGGGGCGACTGCCGACAGGGAACATCCAGAAGACGCGAGTGTGGTCGCCTGAAAGAGTCTGGAGCAACGCGAGCAACGCGAGTGCAACGCCTGTCGCAAAGGCGACCCAGGCAAGTTGTTGGAGTGAGTCTTTGGGTGAGAGAAATGCAACGAAATTCCGGGCTGTGGCATAGACCAGGAACAGTGCGAGCAATTCCGCCAGCATATCTTGCGTGTTCGCGGGCGAAGCCGACAACCGCACCCAACCCGAGCGAGATGGCGCAGTCGCCTCCGATTCACCGGGGAGGAGCTCGGTCATCTCCGGAAGAAGATTCCGGTGCCGCTCCACCGTTGCCGGGGAGAAAATGCGAACGAACTCTTCAGGTAGCGGAAGCAGTTGAATTGCTGCAAGGAAGACAAGACCCAGCAGACACGACGAGCAAATATCAGGCGTGTACGACAGACGAGAGGTGTACAGAGCGTGTGTCGCCCAGAGTCCGATGAGAATGAAGAGCCCGAAGGAGACAACAAGTTGCCAATCTGCGCTAACAGATCCAAACGGCCAGGGGGAGAGGCAAACCAAGCCGAGGAGAATAAACCCACCTGCCAACCACAGTTTGTGAGCGGTCGTACGGTCGGGTTTCCCCGTGAACATGCTCCCCCCACCACTCGAAAGCGAATCTTCGAACTCGCGAAAACCTTATCTTCGCTTGTGGACAGATTTCACGGGCTTCGGTTTGGGTTTGGGCCGCACCGCTGTCTCATTCCAATCTTGGGCAGTATCCTGTGTGGTTTGAGCAACATCTGTCGTTGCTGCGATTTGTGCCGTTGCAGCCATCGGCTCGGCAGCAGCAAAGGCTCCGCCTGCCCCGCTGAACAGCAGACCAGCCGCGAGTGCAAGTGCGACGACAGGTAAAGCCAGAATGAACTTCCGCATGGGCAATCTCCCTGACACAAAGACTCAAGTAAAAGTATACCCGGCGAAACGCGAAGAGAATATGCCGTTTCCGTAATTTGCATCAAATTTTCGCACGCACGCACGATTCACGGTTTGACAACGGGAATCAACCAGGCATGTCCATCACGCTTTAACGCTGCAAGTATTTCGTCATGATGGGCGAAATACCCCACTCCACCTCGTTGTGCCACTGCGATGCCAATCACTCGGCCTTGATTGTCTAAAAGCGGCCCACCAGATCGACCCGATTCCGGAGGTGTAACCGTTCGCCAGAAGAACGCCCCACCCTTCCCTTCCCGTCGAACAAAGTCCTTGCCCGCAATCCCATTCGGAACCGCCGTCGCTGCTTGCCCACTGCCTACACCCACACTCAGAGACTCCGCCGGGAAAGCCCTGGGACGCTGCCAGGAAGGTGCCACTGACAGCACACTCACCTCGCGATCTCGTACTGGGAAACGGACCAATGCGAGGTCGGGGTCCGGCCACCGCGCAACAACCTTGGCGCCATCACCAAACCACGCGGGTTTGGGGTAGTTGGCCCGCGAAGTGAATTTCAACTCAACGAGGTCGGACTTCGCCACGTGATCTGCCGTGAGCAGATATGCGAACCCGTCCTTCACGCCGATCACTACGCCACTCCCATCAGCGGAGCCCGGTGTGGATACCTTCGGACACGCAAGGATCGCATTCCAACGGATTTCTGTGAGTTGCACGGCGAGTAAGCAAGCCGTCAAAACGAACATGGCAACCTCCAGAACCGTCTTGGGACTTACATTCAAGCTCAGCTACCTGGCAGCAATGACAACATCTCCGCGAAGTGGGCCAACACCCGGTCGGGGCCGCACGCAGCAGCATCCTCATGCCCAGCCGCACCACCTAACACGAGCCACACCGGGAGGCCCGCTGCCTTGGCGGTATGAACATCCACCGCCATGTCGCCAACGTACACTGCCTCGCTCGACGATGCCCCGACCCGGGTCAATCCCTCGTGAAGCATCGCCGGATGCGGCTTCGGCTGGTTCCCGACGTCCTCAGGGCCGAGCACCGCTGTGAAGTACGAATCCAAGCCGAGCGCACGCACGAGTTCACGAGTGAACTCGACACGTTTATTGCTGCAAACCGCCATCCGGAATCCGCGGCGTGCTAGTTCGGGTATCGTCTCCGCGACGCCCGGCATGAGTTTCGTCTCCGTCAGCATCGCAATCTGGTGATGGCTCCGATACTTGACAATTGACTCTGCTACTGGAGCAACCGGAACGAGCACACGTAAGAGATCATCCAGACCATACCCAACGTGAACCCGCACCTCAGCCTCGGGCAACGGGGGCAATCCATAGAGAGTTCTGACATGGTTGGTGCTGGAGGTAATCGCAGCGAAGCTATCGGCGAGTGTGCCATCGAAATCAAACAAGGCAGCACAAAATTGCATGCGTGTATCTCACTTGAACCACGACCAAGGTCACATCACTTGTTGTGTGAGTGACCGTGATCGTCCGGATGGTGGTCGTGTGGGTGATTGTGCTCGGGTTCAATAGGTCCGGCCAGAGCGAGATCGCCCATGTGAACACCCTTTAGTCCACGGAGCGAAGCCGCCAGATGCCTCAGTTCCCCACCTGGCCCTTTTAAAACGATCACTTCCATGCAGCGGTCGTGATCGAGATGGACGTGCATCGAGGCGACGACTTGCCCCGGGTACTGGTGCTGGAGTTCGAGGAGTTTCTCGACGAGGTGCGGGCGGTGATGATCGTAGACGATCGTTAGCGTCGCGGTGACGGGGCGGTCATCACCCTCGAACGCATCCCGGGCTAACGTTTGTCGTAGCAACTGTCGTATGGCTTCGCTGCGAGTGGCGAACTCGCCGTCACGCACGTAGACGTCGAAGGCTTCGAGCAGGTCCGCCTCCAGTGAGACGGAGAATCGGCTGAGGTCGGACACGTCGAAACTCCACTGCGGGGTAGCGATATTCTACATCCAAAAGCCCCCTTACCCGATTTGAGATTTGGGTAATACGATTGCTGCATTCGTACGACGAGAAACGAACCTGATGACAATTCAAGAAGGGTCGGGCACAACAATCCTCACGCGATCCTTTGCAGGACACAGTACGCCACTTCTCCCATTGCAATTGCACCGCTACAGAATTGAGTTAAGATAATTACATTCTTAGTTCAGTTTGTCCCCGCCCAGGACACCCAGTCGATGGCCGACGCTAACCTCGACACGATTGTTCTTCAGGAGTGCCTCGACCGATGGAGAGCGGGCGAGAGGGAGGCCGCAGACGAGTTGCTCCGGATGGCTCGCGTACGGCTCGAGAAGTTGGCCCGCCGGATGACCCGGTCGTTCCCAAACGTACGATGCATGGTTGATGAGGAGGATATCCTTCAGAGTAGCTTGATGCGGTTCCTGCGCACGCTCCAGACGCTCTGCCCAACATCGACCCGCGATTTTTTCAACCTTGCGGCTGTGCATATCCGTCGCGAACTACTCGATCTCGCACGCCGTAATCGCTACACCCGAACCATTCAACTTGAGTCGGCAGACTCCGGCATTACAAGCCCTCCCGAACCGACCGCACCGGATGACAATGACCCCGAATCAGAACGGTGGGTACGGTTCCACGAGGCGGTCGAAAACTTACCCGTCGAAGAACGAGAAGTTGTCGGTCTGGTCTTTTACCACGGTTGGAAGCAGGACAAGATCGCGGAACTCTTCCAGGTAGACGAACGAACGATCCGCCGACGTTGGGCCTCGGCATGTCAGCGACTGCGCCAATTGACAGGGACATTTCCCGAGTGATGTTTGACGACCACCGACCCTACCGCGATTTCCTCTTGCCCGGTTTTTTGGAAACTTTCAGGACCACGGGAACGGTAACAGCCCGTGCATCTCGTTCTGCGAATCCATCAGCGAGTTTCCCCACGATGGCCCTGTGATACGCAGCCACAGCACGTTCGCGGTCCCGAAACTCCTTGGACTTGGTCTGACCAACCGACTCGTTCCAGTTTGACGACAAAACACCTAGGTGCGTCCCGAGCACATCGCCGTCGAGCCATACTATCCAGAACCGGTCAAGAGTGGTGAACACTCGGCGAGTGAGCGACCGTTCGGACTCCGCAAACCCCTCGGCCACTTTCTGTGCTATCACCTGATCGAAGTCCGATCGCTTTGTAAGAACGTGTTCGACCACCCGATTGCCGTCTGTGACACGGTGACCGAACCCGGAGGGTTGGTCGATGAAGACAACCTTGCATGAAAACGGGCGGGTATCGCCACCGACAAACTCACGAACCAGCATGCCGGTCCCTCACCATGTTGGGGAAAACCACCTAAGCTCGACTGATGCCAAAATTGGGATTTCAAAAAGCCGTCTCTGCTGGAAACAAGCGAAATTCGCACTTTTCCGAGTTCTGGAGGCAACCCTCGGGTGTCCAAAAACTCTACCGGAGTGTGTCGTACCCTCAGAAACCAAGCGTTACCGACCCCCCAAAAATTGGCATCAGTCGAGCTAAGTAGGTAGCCAAAAGTTTTCAGAAAGAAGCTCAAGTTGGTTACCCTGATGTTATGGCCCGCACACGAACCATCCATGAGTTTGGCTTCACTCCGTACGACCAGCAGCGGTTATCAGACGCTTTGCGGCGAACCACCAGCAGCGGTTTGGAATGGGTTCTTCCGCCGAGTTGGTGATGAACGGTTGTTAGAATGACGTATGCCCGGCTCTTGCAGGCACTCGTCATGTCCCCATTCGACCTGCTGTCCCAACTCATCGGGAATCGTTTCACGCCGATCGATCTGGTCGTCACGCCGAACCTCATCGCTCTCGGACTCGTTCCCAGCACAGGGACCGCTCTGTGCCCACTCTGCGGCCACGCATCCGATCGCATCCACGGTTGATACCGCCGCGTCCTCGGCGGAATTGCTCTTGGATGGCAGGGGGCCGGCCGATATAGTTTACTAGGAAACCAAATCACCGAGGCTCGCCGTGCCGCAACCCAGCGAACTCGATGCCCACCTGGGGTTCTGGCTCCGGTTCGTCTCCAACCACGTCTCGCACGCCTTCGCCCGGAAGGTCGAGGCGCACGGGGTGACCGTGGCCGAGTGGGTCATCCTCCGCCAGCTCCTCGCCCTCGGCGAGGTGCCGCCGAGCCGACTGGCCGAGGGACTGGGGATGACCCGCGGGGCGATCTCCAAACTGATCGACCGACTCCTCAACAAGAAACTCGTGACCCGGTCGGCGGGCAAGGAAGACAGGCGGTTTCAGTCGGTCTCGCTGACTGCGGCCGGGAGGAACCTGGTGCCGAAGCTCGCGGCACTGGCGGACCGGAACGACGGAGAGTTCTTCGGGCACCTGACGGACGCGGAGCGGGACGGGCTGGCCGACCTGCTGAAGGACGTCGTGCGGCGGCACGGTCTGAAGGACATCCCCACCCAGTAGGAGACGAGAATGGATGCGATTGCAGTAGTGACGGAGTGCAATGAACTATCCTTACAGGGGAAGATCACGTTCCCCGAAGTGGTGCGGCGTCTGTCCGAAGTCGGCGTCGAGCGGTATCACGTCGATCTGACACGGGATGAGACCACCTACTACCTGGCCGGCGGGGAGTCGCACGTTCTCGCGCTGCACGGCCCAAAGGGGGAGATCGTCGGGCCGTTCGATGCGGGCGGCGTCGAGCAGGCGGTGCGAGCGAGTCAGCGGGGCGAGATCACCCACCCCGAGTTCCTGGCCCGAATCCGAGCTGCGGGGTGCGTCGGTTACCTCGCACAACTCGCCGGCCGCAGGGTGCAGTACGTCGGCCGGACCGGGGACATGCACGTCGAGCCGTTCCCCTCGAAGGCGTGAGGAGTTACCATGCGCGTGACCGGCATCTCGGTAGCCGCACTGTACCGGAAGCCCTCTAGGAGTTACCGAATGTCTCGCCTTGCCCTCTCGTTCCTCGCGTGCCTCGCCACCGCAGCCGCAGCCTCCGGGGTGGACCCGGCCGTGCCGAAGGCGTCCGTGCCTGTGCGGGTCATGAGTTTCAACATCCGCTACGGCACGGCGAGGGACGGCGACAACGCCTGGGACAAGCGGAAGGCGTTCCTGGCGGAGACGGTCGCCGAGTTCGACCCGGACCTGCTCGGCACCCAGGAGACGCTGGCCGATCAGCGTGACTTCCTGGCTGGGAAGCTCACCGGGTACGCGGTCTTCGCCGCCGGTCGCGACGACGGTAAAGACGCCGGCGAGATGGCCGCGGTGTTCTACCGCAAGGAGAGGTTCGAGAAACTCGATGGCGGCCACTTCTGGTTCAGCGAGACGCCGGACAAGCCCGGCAGCAAGGGGTGGGACGCGGCACTGCCGCGAGTCGCCACGTGGGTGAAGCTCAAGGACCGGACCACGCCGGACGGCAAACCGTTACTGTTCCTGAACGCCCACCTCGACCATCGCGGCGAGAAGGCACGGCTCGAATCGGCCAGGCTCATCCGAGCGAAGGTCGCCGAACTCGGCAAGGGCTGTCGGTTGGTCGTCAGCGGTGACTTCAACACCGGCGAGGGGAGCGAACCGTACGATGCGCTGTTCGGCAAGCTCAACGATCAGATGTCTCCGGTCGTGGACACGTTCCGCATCGCCCACCCGACCCGTGGCAAGAGCGAGGGCACATTCACGGGGTTCAATGCGGACGTGACCGGCGGGGACCGGATCGACTGGATCGCGTGTTCACGGGACTGGGACACGCGTCTGGCCGGCATCGACCGCACCGCGAAGGACGGCCGCACACCATCGGACCACTTCCCGATCACCGCTGTGCTGCGCCCGGCTGAGCCGGATCGGAAGCCGACGCTCCGCGTGCTGTGCTACAACCTCCACCACGGCGAGGGGATCGACGGCAAACTTGACCTGCTCCGCATCGCGAAAGTGATCCGCGCCGCCGACCCGGACCTCGTCGCGCTTCAGGAACTGGACGACAGGGCGAAGCGGACGGGCGGGGTCGATCAGACAGCGGAACTCGCCCGCCTCACCGGGCTGCACGGGAGGTTCGGGAAGGCGATCGACTTGCAGGGCGGCGGATACGGGCAGGCGGTCCTGTCGCGGTTCCCGTTTGGTGAGGCGACCGTTCACCCGCTGCCTGGGATGCCGAAGCAGGAGGCGCGGGTTGCGTTCGAGGTGCGATTGACGATCGATGGCCGCGACCTGTCGTTCGTGACTACCCATCTCGACCACCAACACGCCACGGAGCGGGAACAGCAGACCGCGAAGCTTAACGAGCTGTTCGCCGGCACCGACCGATCGGTGATTCTGGCCGGCGACCTGAACGCCACCCCGGACAGCAAAGCGTTCACCGCGCTAACCGCGAAGTGGACGGACGCCACCGCCGGCAAGGGGCTGCTCACCATCCCGGTGGACCGACCGGCGCAGCAGATCGACTACGTCCTGTTTCGCCCTGCCGACAGGTTCCGCGTGGTCAGCGCCGTCGTGATCGACGAGTCGGTCGCCTCCGACCACCGGCCGGTGTTCGTCGTCCTCGAACCTCGGGCGAAGTGACCACGATCGGAGCGGTTTCCCTCACCTGACCCGGAGCGCTTCCACGATGCTGCGTCACCTGCTCCCGCTCGCCGTACTCTGCCTGGCCGGACCGCCCGCGGTCGCCGCGGAGAAGATGAACGTCCTGTTCATCGCGGTGGACGACATGAACAACGACCTCGGGTGCTACGGCCACCCGTACGTCAAGACGCCCCACATCGACAAGCTCGCATCGAAGGGCGTTCGCTTCGACCGGGCGTACTGCCAGTTCCCGCTGTGCAGCCCGAGCCGGGTGTCGGTCATGACCGGGCTGCGGCCAGACGCCACGAAGGTGTTCGACCTGGCCACCGACTTCCGCAAGTCCACTCTCCCGGACGTCGTCACGCTGCCGCAGGCGTTCCGCAAGGCCGGGTACTACGCCGCCCGCGTCGGGAAGATCTACCACTACGGCAACCCCGGGCAGATCGGCACGAACGGGCTGGACGACCCGGACTCGTGGGACCACCGCGTGAACCCGAGCGGCCGCGACAAGTCCGAGGAGGGGAAGATCGTCAATCACACCCCGAAGCGCGGACTCGGAAGCTCGCTCAGCTTCCTCGCGGCCGAGGGCACCGACGAGGAGCAGACCGACGGCCTCGTGGCGACTGAGGTAATCAAGCTAATGGAGGCGAACAAGGAGAAGCCGTTCTTCCTCGCCTGCGGATTCTACCGCCCGCACTGCCCGTACGTCGCGCCGAAGAAGTACTTCGACCTGTACCCGTTGGACAAGGTGAAGCTCCCCGAGGAGCCGCTCGACCACCGCAAGCTGATCCCCGCGCCGGCGCTCGCGTCGGTGACGCCCTACCCGCTGTACGGCGTGACCGAGGACAAGGCCCGGGAGGCGCTGCGGGCGTACCACGCGACGATCTCGTTCGTGGACGCCCAGGTCGGCCGCGTCCTCGACGCGCTGGAGAAGCTCAAGCTGGCCGACAGGACGGTGGTGGTGTTCTGGAGCGACCACGGGTATCTCGTCGGGCAGCACGGGCTGTGGAAGAAGCAGAGCCTGTTCGAGGAGTCGGCCCGGGTGCCGGTGGTCGTGTACGACCCGCGGGCGAAGGGCAACGGCAAGGCGTGTACCCGCACCGTCGAGTTGATCGACCTGTACCCCACCCTGGCCGACCTGTGCGGGGCGAAGTCGCCGGCCGGGCTTCCGGGCGTGAGCCTCCGGCCGCTGCTCGACGACCCGGCGACGAAGTGGGACCGCCCGGCGTTCACCCAGTTGTGGCGGGGCGGGTTCCCGGGCCACACGGTCCGCACCGAGCGTTGGCGGTACACCGAGTGGGACGGCGGGAAGAAGGGGGCCGAACTGTACGACCACAACGCCGACCCGCACGAGTGGAAGAACCTCGCGGCCGACCCCAAGCACGCCGAGACGGTTAAGCAGATGCAGGCGCTGGTCCGCAAGAACTGGCCCGCCGACTCGTTCTCGTACACCGGCGGCCCGGCGAAGAAGAAGAACTGACCCCGAGGCCGGTCACTTCTTCGCGTCGGGCAACCGCTTCTCCAGTTGCGGCTCACCGAGGGCGATGACGGCCGGTGGATGGGTCTGCGAACCTACTTCATCGACGGTACCGGCGTCTCCATCCCCGACACTCCCGCGATGCAGGATGCGTTCGGGCAGCCGACCAACCAAACTCCCGGCGGCGGGTTCCCGGTCGCCCGCGTACTGGCCCTCTTCCACGCCAGCACCGGCCTGCTCCTGAAACTCATAACCGCGTCACTGCGATCCCACGAGGTCGCGCAGGCCGCCCTCACGCACGACGAACTCCAGCCAGGGGACGTGCTCGTCGGGGACCGGGCGTTCGGCACCTTCGCCCACTTGGCCGTCCTCGTTCGCCGCGGCCTGCACGGGGTGTTCCGCAACCACCAGAACCGGATCGTCGACTTCCGCTCCGGTCGGCCGCATGCCGTCCCCGGCTCGCACTTGGCCCATCCCGGTCTGCCACGGTCGCAGTGGGTTCGCTCGTTCGGTGCGTCGGACCAACTGGTTGCGTGGTACCGGCCGCAAAGTCGCCCGGTATGGCTGACGGTTGCAGAGTATGCGGTCTTGCCCCGACTGCTCCAGATCCGGGAGTCGGCATACCGGGTCATTCGGCCCGGATTCCGGGTGCGGTCGGTGACACTGGCCACCACACTGCTCGACCCGGTCGCCTATCCGGCCGAGTCGCTCGCAAACCTGTACCGCGCGAGATGGGGCGTCGAGACCAACCTCACGCACCTGAAGACGACGCTGGGGATGGAGTCGATCTCAGCAGGAGCGTGCTTGTACACAGTCAGATCCGGTTTCGCGGCGAACCTATTGAACATCGGACGAGCAGACGCGTCGTAATGGGACAGCCGACGCAAGCCCAGAATGAGTTCCATCGTGCGGATAATGCTCACGGTCGCAAGCATTATCGGTGTCGCGATTCTTCACGCGGGAATCCGCGACACGCCATACTCAGGGCACATCTTGCCGATGAGTCCAGGAACGCGACCCTCCATCTTGAATCCACCCAGACCGTCGCTGACACGCGAACCGTAGCCGCACGCTCGATGAGCAGATTTCATCTTCCTGCTGAGAGAAATCCCGGCGCGGGATAATGAGAATGAACACCTGTGCACTTCTGCACTCACACCGTCACTTCTTGCCCTCGGTGAGACTACCCGTCGGGCCAAAGCAAGCCGGCGTCGCGACCCAGAGTTGGCCCATGAGTTTGTCTACCGGCTCACGGAATCGTGTGGGGTCAAGAGTTGTCGCTGCACGCAAGTGTTCGGTTGCTTGTCCAGTTCGTCCGCCATCGGCGTAGTGTCTACCAAGTTGGAAGTGGAAGTGTGCGGCTTCGGTTGGGAGAGCCGCAAGCCCCAGTTGAAGCACACGCTCGGCGTCGGCAGGTCGGCGTTCAGCACGTGCATTGAAGGCGAGCCCCTCAATTGCCGTCAGGCACGCACTTTTCGCGTTGGAGTCGGCAGCCCGTGTTATCGACTTCTGCAAGACCTCGGAATATAGCGCATCGCTCTCGGACCAACGGCTCTGATCGCGGTACACGGACGCCAGGAGCAACTGAACCGTATCAGTTGGAACAAGTGATTCAAGGAGCCGCGCAGCATCATCCAGGCGGTCGAGCCGCACAAACAGTATCGCTCGATCGAGGCGAGTAGCAGGCGAAGTAGTAGGAGACAACGGTCTGGCGGCAACCTGTTTCAACTTCGGAATAGCCGCTGCGAGCGCCACGCGAACTTCACCCGGGGAACGATTCAGTACAGGCCGGTCGCTGCCGAGTTCGCACAACCCCTCGATTTGCCCCTCAGCGAGAACGAGCCGTTCGCGGTTCAGAAGTTCGGTGGTCTGTTCGGTCTTGGTCGCGATCACGGCATTTGCATACAACCCGCACGGAACGATCGCCAGACACGCTCCCAGGCAGAGCATTGCCCCAGGTCGAACGGGCCGTGTTCCCTGGGGTGGTGGATCGAGGGCTGCCACACACCACGGGAGCACCAGCACGACCGCAAGACCGGATCGCAGCACAATCGCGGCGACCGGTCCGAGGTCGCCAGTGATCACTGCCTCAGCACTTCCAGGACCGACTAACAGGACAAGACCGATCGCGGCAAGTGCGCCAACGACCCACCACCCTCGCGGTGACTCACGTAAATCCGGGACCGACCGCACCCAACCCGCAAGGATGAAACCCAGGGGCAGTGCTGTGACAAGGTGAGCGACGAGAATGCGCGACCAGCCAAACGGAGCAGCCGTGAGCCCCGCAGTCAAGCGTTCTTCACCCGTCGTGAAATGCAACGCGGCAGCGGGCACCGCGACGGCGGCGAGCGCTCCCAGCACCAGTCGCAACTCGGATTGCATCACGTTGCTGACACTCCAAGAGCCGCAGCCGTTTGTGGGCGTCGCAGTTTCCAGATCATCCCGTCATAGGCGTAATGAACGAATGCCATCCACAGGTTCAGACCCTGCCAGAGCAGAACGAATCCATTCTCCGGCTGGGACATCCAGACCCCAAACGACCCCAAAACGAGTAAGTAGATTCCCAGGAACAGGAGCCAGGAACGAGCCAGAGTTCGAAACGGAGATTCGCTCCCGATGGTCTCTCTGCGGGAGGCATAGTGTGTCACGATCGCGAGGTATTCGACGGCGTGGAACATGGACCCGGCGGCGGCGAACACAACGATCCCCTGAGCCCAACTGAATCGCAGACTGAGAATAAAGCCGGAGTACAGCAAGCATACGCTTGTGAGGTAAGCGAGTTTCCCGAACCGCTCGCGGGATGCTCCGATGAGGTTCGTGAGCATTAGGACAGCGGGCACAAGCAACATCAGTAAGTCTGCCGTGTGCAACCACACGAGATATGTGCCCTCCGCCTCGATCCAGCCTGTCGCCCACCCAGCAGCACGGAGCGCGCCGTAGGTGATAAAGCCGCGTAGTCCCCACCGCTCAAGGAAATCATAGCCACCCCCGACTTTGCGTGTGTAGATCCGCAAGACGCCAGAGTGCTGGCTCGCGAAGTGCCAGGAGTTCCAGACGTAGTCGATCATTGCAAGGCACAGGAACGCACCTGTGCCGAGAAACGCGCCCGCGACCAGAACTGCGAATGCTGCTGCAACAAACCCGAGCCGGTAGCCACGACCATCGCGACGGTCCGGGTCGGTCAGCACGAGAACGAGTGTAATCCAACGATGAGGAAGAGTCAGGAAATAGATTTGCCAGAAGTCGATGGCTGTATCGGACGGAGTCGCGAACCCCGGCAGCAAGAGGAGCAGCCAGCCGAGGTTCGCGAGGAACAGGAGATCGAAGGCCGGGGAGACGATCCAACCCCGGCTTGTTGCGTTGTCCACGCTCATGGCAGCGGAGCGGACTTGATCTTCCACGCAGTCCCTTCTTTCACGAACGTCCACGGCTTCTCGACCATCTTTCCGCCAGCGTGTGGCTCCATCCCGATGGTAGCAGTTGCGGTGCTGTCGTTGACAGTCACTTGTCCTTTGAGATCGTACCGGTACTTCGCATATTGCCTTGCGGCCTGCGAGTTGAGGGACGTCCCGGTGGCGAAGGAGGCTTTCATACTTGCCATCGAGCTTTGATCGCTCATACGATCGACAAGTCCGGCAATGTGCTTACCCTCATCCCCACCGCCAACATCGATAGCGGCCGGGGTGAGAGCAGACTCGTTACTACACCCAACAGTCAGAAGAAGAGCAATACCCAGGAAGGCCACGCACTTCGATCTCATGAAGAGACTCCAAATGTTGAATGTAACGAAGCGACACAAGACGACAGCTCCAGAAGTCCTCTGAAGCTGCCGTAAGCAATCATGTCATTCGTTGTTGACGGGTTCGCCACCGGACTTGGTACCCATTGCCTGCCACGTTTGCAGGTTGATGGAGTCCCGAATAAACCGCACGCTGCCGTCGGCGAACGCGGCATTCACACCCCCCGTGTGCTTGCTTCGTGCAGCAGCCCACTGATTTCCGTCTGTTCGGTTCTGAACGCAAGCCAATTTGTTCGGATGTGTGGTCGGGATACGGGTGTCGCAGTACATCATCGCATCTTGTGTTGCGCTGTTCGGCTCCGTGTACGTCTGGAAGAATGCTCCCCCAGGCCCCGCGAGGAGCGTCACACCGCGTCCGTCCTTGTTGCGACCCTGCGGCGCAGAGGTTGTAGCCGAATCGAGCGCCTCGCTGAACGGCAACACCTCGCTGAACATCACGGTGTTCGAGGTGCCATCGGTCGTCCCAACAATCGTGGTACCACGACCAACCGCGAACCGCTGTTCAACCGGCCACTTGTTGACCTGCACCATTGTGAAGATGCCGGACGTGGGACCGCCGCCGTACACCGCTGCGGACCCAAAGGTGTTCCCACCGAAGCACCCGACGTAGTTCCCCTTCATCAGGTTCTCAAGAGCGAAATCGCCGAGAAGAACTTCGGGGTTGTGACCGCTGCTTGGGCAAGTCAAAACCCTGGGGATGAGGGTATACTGCATGCTCACTTCAGGACGTCGCCAGGGAAGGCCGTCGAAGTTGTCAGCGGGGTTGCTCTCTTCAGCGAACGCGGGATCAACGTTGTATGTCCCACCAGTTGCCGCTGCATTACCACTCAGCATTGCCTCAAGTGGAGCTTGCTCGATGTAGGAGAGGATGTGCAGCGGCCAGGGCACCCCGTAGCATCGTGCCTCAGGCCCAGCCGTGAACGCCTGGTTCCCCGTGACCCACCACAGGGGCGGATCGGCGGTCGCGGCACCCGTGCCTGGCGGGTAATGTGGGGCGTTCGTAGCGAGGGATTGGTCGAACCGAGGCAGACCCGGTGGGAAGCTGCTTGTCGCGCTCTCGATATTGTGGCAGGAGAGGGCGAGTTGCTTGAGGTTGTTTGAGCACTTCATCCGGGCCGCAGCTTCGCGGACCTTCTGCACAGCAGGCAACAACAGGCCAATCAGGATGGCGATGATCGCAATGACCACGAGCAATTCGATCAGCGTAAAGCCGCGACGCTTGCGGCGAGTACTCAGAGTGGTAGCAGGTAACTTCATCGGATCTCCTTCAGAGGTTGAAGACTTCGAGGTTCCACTACGTGGACAAAGGGAAAGAATCCCCTCGTCGGTTGGGGTCATTTCTTGGTGCGGCGCATTTGCCGTAGGATGTCACTGGCGGCTGAGGAGGGCGATTCCTTGGTTGGCGTTGCATGCTCAAGCACCGCCATTGCTTCTGTGGGTCGTTCGCCCACAATCGAATCCCGTTCCTGGTCTGCTTCCTCGTCACCATCGAGCAAGAGACGAGAGATCTCGTCGTCAGTCATCTGAGGGTTGTTCACGACTGTGTCGTCTTCGGCTCTCAATTCACCGTTCACGATTGTGTCGTCTTCGGCTCTCAATTCACCGTTCACGATCGTCTCGTTCTCGCCCTTGGTCCCGCTCGGCGTGCCGACGGGTTCCTCAACGATGCGAATAGGGCTGTCGCTCGAAACAAGGAATCGTAACGGGCCGACGCACAACTCGTCGCCGTCTCTCAAGGGGCAATCGGAAGTCAAGCGATCGTCGTTGAGGAACGTTCCGTTGGTGCTGCCGAGATCCTGGATGAAGGCATGGCCTTCACGCTCCTCAATCACGCAATGCCGCAAACTCACAGCGGTACTCGCCGGGCGGAGATGACATTCTGTGGCTCGTCCGATCAAGAACGGAGGAACCACAGGGATCACGCGTCCATCATGAACGCCTCCAACAACAACAAGATGAAACTTCGTGAGAGTCGGGTTCATGTGAAACTCCGAACGCTGAGCGAACTGAGGCGGAGCCTGGCAGCTCGAGCAGGCCGCAAACCTGCTGAAGCTACCTGAGGGACTGCAAGTCTCCGGCGCAGAGGCACTTCGCAGCTCCAAAATAACGGTTGCAATATCATTAGCTAGTCATGTCGATACATCTTAATTATATCAGATCGCAGTGAAGGCCATGTGAACCGTATGAGAAGACCCGCTGAGGTTCACGAATCTTTGTTGCATTAACGGCGCAGCGGCTTTTCCCCGACGCACCAAAGATGTGCTGCGGTTCGGATGTACAATCGCCCGTCAACAACAGCCGGCGTTGCGTGGCACTCCTCGCCGAGTGCGTTCTTCGCAACCACCTCGAACTCCTCACCAGACTTGAGAACGTAGGTCGTGCCGTCATCGGCAGCACAATAGATCAGGTCGTTGATGAGAAGCGGGGAAGCGTGATGAAGCCTGCTGCCGAGCCGCTCCGACCAGATCACCTTGCCGGTGCGGGCGACGTAAAGCGTCGCAATACCCGTGTCTGTCACCACGAAGAAATGCTTCCCGAATCCCAGTGGTGAAGGGACGTACGAGCCGCCCTTGGTATCGGACCACCGAACGTGAGATTTCGTGACGTTGCCTGTGCCGGTCGGGTCGATGCCGACGAGGGTTGGGGTTGGGCTTGTGCCCGTTGCGAAGACGGTGCCGTCGGTGAAGGCCACGGTGGCAACGAACTTGTCCGTGGCACTGTCGGAAACCCAGAGTTGCTTGCCGGTCTTCGGCTCGAACGCCGCGATCGATTTACTTCCGGCGAGGACCATCTGCGTTTGTTTCTCGACCTCGATGAACAGCGGCACGCTGAACGAGCGGGTGCGGTTCGGCCGCTCAATCTTCCAGCGAGTTTCTCCTGTGCCCTTGTCGAGGGCCGCGAGGAACGCATCACCATCCGAGTCGCCATTCACGATGAGTAGATCGCCGTACAGCACCGGCGTCCCGCAGAACCCGTGGCTACACACGAACCCGTCGAACGCTTTCGACCAGACACGCTTTCCCGCGAAGTCGTAGCACGCGACTGCGATCTTGTCACCGTCCAGGAACGTGACCCACACGCTAGAGCCATCGGCCGCAGCGGTCGAGCTCGCGGGTGAGTTCTGCTTGTGCATCTTCTCGGGTGCCGCGGTGAGTACGGTGCGCTTCCACAGCAACTTGCCGTCGTCCTGGTTGAAGCAGAGCAGCAACCGGTCGTTCGTGTTCGCGTCGAACGAGGTGAGGAAAATCCGCCCCGCCGAGACAATCGGGGACGATTGACCCGTGCCAGGAACCGGCACCTTCCACAGGACGTTCTCGGTCGCGCTCCACTTGATCGGGATAGCATTGTCAACGACGATGCCGTCGCCTTTCGGCCCACGCCACACGGGCCAGTCGGCCGCAGTGGATGATGCCGTCAGCAGGCTCAGTGCCAGGATGCTAGCGCTAATCAAGCGTGTCACTTGTTTCCCTCCGGGTTGAGGGTCTGGGCCGCGAGCAGCTCGGCCTTCATTGCGAGCGATACTTCGCACAGTTGCAGGTAAGCCTTGGCCAATGCTGCGTTCTTCGGATCGCGAGCGGCCTCGTCCCTCAGTTTTTCCGTGGCCTCCTCGATGGCCTTCAGCGTGGCTCGTTTGCGTGCGATATCCGAACTAGCGACCGTGACCGGCTTCACGATTGTTGCAGCGGTGTAGGTCGGGGTTGGTACCGGAATCAGCGCGACCGTGACCGGCTTCGCGTCAATCGGCATTGGGAACTTCACAGCCGTGCCGCCGTCCACCTTCCACGCCTTCACATCCCCAGCCCAGTCGCCTGTGAGCAGCGTCTTGGCATCGGGTGAAAACTGAACCTTCAGCACGGCGTCGGCTGCGGGGCCGAGGTCGCCGAGTGATTTGCCTTTCTGATCCCACACGCGAACGCGGCCATCGCGGCCAGCGGTCGCGAGGATGCCTGTCGTGTGGAATGCGATGTCTGAAGTTCCTTCGGCGTGGGCATCCCATTTCGCGATCTCGCTGCCCGCGTGCAGATCCCACACGCGAACAGTGCCGTCCTCGCTGCTCGATGCAAGCGCGTCGGAATCCGTGCGCCATGCCAGGCCGGTCACTGCTTTCGTGTGGCCGCGGAGCGTGTAGAACTCCTTCCCGGACTTCCCGTCCCAGACGAACAACCCGCCGAACCGATCACCCGCCGCGACGAGCAAGCCATCGAGGCTGAACCCGACGCTCATCACCCAGTCAGTCGGTTTGCGGAGCGTGTGGACGATTTTGCCATCGGGAATGCTGAGAACCTTCACGATCCGGCTCGGGCCACCGAACACGACCCGCGTCTTGTCGGTCGAGATGTCGGCTGCCAGTACCGCGTCGGTTTCCTCGCCCACCGCGAAGAGTCGCTTCCACGTCGCCACGTCGAAGCCGACGACGATTCCCGATTGCCCCGCGATGCCGCCACCCGCGATCAGAACTTTCCCATCGCGGGAGAACCGTAATGTGTGAACTTCACCCTCGGGGAACGCGAGAGCGCCGATCAACTTCCCTGCCGGCAGTTCGTAAACGAGCACTTGCTTCTTGCCGGGGACGACGAGAAGCGGATTGGTTGGGCTGACTGCAAGTGCCGTGACCGCCGTAGGACGTGCCAGACTCGCCGCAGCCGTGATGCCGTCCACGACGGTCGGCTTCACAACCGTGGTCGTCGCGGCCATTCCTCCGGGCTTCTCGATCAACCCGGCGTCGATCCACTTGCGGAGCGTGTCGAGTTCCCGCTGCGGGATCTTCGGCTTGTTCGGCGGCATCTTCGGGTCTTCGAGGTGCGCCGTCATCGTGTAAAGCGGACTCTCGTCGGGCTTCCCGGAAACAACCGCTTTGCCCGATGTGCCGCCCGCCATCACGGCGGAGAAGCTCGACAGGTCGAGGTCGCCACGCGGCCTCTCGGCGTTGTGGCACGAGAGGCATTGCTTGCGAAGGATCGGTTTCACGTCGCCTTCAAAGGTGACGGCTGCCTCGTCGGCGCGGGCCGACGACACGAGCAGTGCGAAGACGGCGATTGTGGCAAGTCGGTGTATCACGGACGTTGTTCCTCGCGAGTTCTGATGCAATCAGGGTGTTCAACGATTGAAAATGAACTCGTTCGTGTTCAGCAGTGCCCAGAACAGGTCTTCCAGTGCGGCTTTCTTGTCAGCCGATTTCTCAAGTCGCGTTGCGATCAACTCGGCCTCTGCGGCGGTCGGCTTCCGGCCCAAACACCGGACATACAACTCGCTCGCCACCGCAGCGGCATCGCGTTCCGTCAGCAGTTTGTCGATGAGTTTGCCCTCGGTGATCTTCCCGCTGGTCGTCTCGCCGTTGAGCAGGTGGAGTGCTTGCGAGAGCGTTGGCGTGGTCTTCACTTCGCAGGAGCACGCGGTGTTGCGCGACGCACGGCCGAAGGTGGTGAGGAAGTAGTTCATCGCGCGGCCGTCGGGAACCTGCACGGCCTTGCCGCCGAGGGGCAGGCCGGGCAAGCGGTCGCTCGTCCCGGTAACCTGGCTGATGCAATCGAGCAGCACTTCGGCCCGCATCCGGCGAACGGTCTGCCGGGCAAAGTTCCGCTCATCCCACTCGTTCGTCGGGTTCCGCTTCGTCGAGAGTTGGTAGGTGCGGCTCAGGCAGATATCGCGAGCCAGTTTCTTCACGTCGAACTTGTAGGCGGAAACCTTCTGGCCGAGCGCGTCGAGCAGTTCACGATTGCTCGCGGGGTTGCTCACTCGCACGTCGTCCACGGGATCGACGATCCCCTTTCCGAAGAAGTGAGCCCACACGATGTTCCCAATGTTCCTGGCGAATGCGGCGTTCTCGGTGCTCGCGAGCCAGTCTGCAAGAACGGCACGGTAATCCTGCCCAGGCTTGATTTCCGGAGCCGTCGCGCCAAGGAACTTGGGCTTAACTACCCGGTTACCGACCGGGTGAAGCATCTCACCGGCCGCAGCGTTGAACACGGTCAACTCGCGTGGGTCTTGCGCGTTCTTGTAGCCGATCTGGCTGAAGAACGCCGCGAAGCCGTAATAGTCGTCCATCGTCCAGCGGTCGAACGGGTGGTTGTGGCACTGGGCACACTGAATGCGTGTGCCGAGGAAAACCTGAGCCGCGTTCTCGGCGAGCAACTGCGGGGTCGTCTCCGTCTGGTAGAAGTTGACAGGTGGATTCTCGAACGTGCCACCGTTCGCGGGCAACAGTTCACGCACGACGCGGTCGATGGTGACCCCGGAGTGGATGCGATTGCGAAGCCACTTGTCGTAGAGTTGCAGGCCCTTCGGCGTGATGCCGTTCACCGTGCGAATCTGGAGCAGTTCCGCCCACTTCATCACCCAGATGTCGCGGAACTCTTCGCGTTCGATCAGCGAATCGACGAGCTTCTCACGCTTCTTGGGATCGGCGGAAGCCAGGAACGCCTCGCGCTCGGCCGGCGTGGAGAGTTGACCCACGAGGTCGATGTACACGCGGCGGACGTACACTTCGTCGGTGCAGACGTCCGAAGGGACGACGTGCAGGCGGTTCAGCTTGGCGTGAACGTGGCCATCGATGTAGTTGAACTCAGGCGTCTTCGGATCGGTGAACGGGGTGCCCGGCCGAACGATGACCGCGGTGCCCTCAGTGAACTCATCGAAGCGGGCGAGCACGAACGCTTCGCCGGGGCCAGTTCCGGTGATGAAGCCCGCTTCGCCTGCGACCGCGGCCGAGTCGTTGTTGCCGACGAACACGCAGAATCGCGTCACGTCGCGGTCGGTGCCGTCGCTGTACTTCGCACGAACCACGACACGCTGAGTGTCACCCTTGGCAGCGAACACGACCGTCTTGGGGAACACTTCGATCGCGATCGGCTTCGGCGTGTCCTTCGGATCACGCGGCGCACCGGCTTCGAGCCATCGCAACAGCAGCATGTGGTTTTCGGAGCCTGGCTCGATTCGCTTGCCGCCCGTGTGCGGAACCTTCCCCGTGGACTTGTTGACGAGCAGGCAATCTTCGGGCGTCGAGAGGTTGATGCGGCGACCGCCCAGTTCACGGGTGAGGCGGAAGAGGTCGCCGTCGGGGTCGTAGCCGAACAGCGACAGGCGGAACCCGTCCTTGCCCGAGGCGGAACCGTGGCACTTCCCGGTATTGCACCCGACCTTCGTGAAGACCGGCATCACGTCCGTGCGGAAGCGGATCGGCTCGATGGACGCGGATTGCTTCACGGTTACCGGCACGACGGCAGAGTGACCCGCGTGCGCGATCGTGAGTGTCGTCGAACCATCGGCGAGCGGAGCGAGGAAGCCGTTCGTCGCTTTCGCGAACGGCTTCTCAAACGTGAACTGCGCCTGTGCCGTCACGTCGCGAGTGCTGCCGTCGGCGAACTGAGCCTGCACGACGATCCCCTGGCGGTCGCGCGCCCCGGAGAGTTCGACCTCAGTAGGTGCGACAGTGATCCGCACGGGAACCGGCTGCGCACCTAATGCGGGCGCGGCGAACGCGATCAGAACAAGGAGCGAGAACCGCATCGGGTGAACCTCTTGGCGTGTTATGCGAGCGGCCAAATCGACCGCGTGGATGTCTGTCTGAATCGCTGCTGACCGAATGGTCACGGCTTCTTTTGTTCCAACCGCAGCGCGTCGAGTGGGCTGAGCGGCTTGCCGCTCGCGTCGGTCTTCACGCCACCGGGCACATCAATCTTGATCGCGCCGCCACGACCAACGCGGTAAACGACCTTCTGCCCGTCCATGATCCCGGCTAGTTCGCACACGAGCGACGGGGTTGTGCCAGGCGGCGTTGTCGGGTCCACCGTGACGGCGAACTCGACCTGCTTGGCTCCTGGCTTCACCTCGACTAGCTGCGGAACCGCTCGTGGTGGAAGCCCATCGAGCTTCGCGGTGAACGCAGTCGTGACCGGTGCGTCGAAGCGGCAGATCACCTTGACCGCCTTGCCCTGTTCGCCAGCAACCGGTTCGAAGCGACCCGTGATGGGCGGCGCGGCAACGCGAATCGGCGTGATTTCCGAGGCGACGGGCGGGAGCCCCTCGACGTTGCGACGCCCCTTGCGTTTAGGTGGAGCGCCTCCGGTTCCGAGGCCGTTCATCCCGACCTGAAGTGGGTCGCGTGCTCCTCGTTGAGGTCGCGCGACACCCGCTTCGGCGACGAGCTTCCAGTTGCCCGGATCGGCATCGGCGCTGGCGACCATCGTCACCACCGCCTCGGTTTTGTCGGCGGGGATGACCACACTCGCGGGGCATTCGACCCCCGGTGGCAACGACGGGAACGACACTTCCAACGGCTCCACGAAATCCTTGGCCCGCGTGACCTTCACGGTCACATCAAGGGTGCCATCAGCAGCGAGCGCGGTGGCTGGGGGAACGACCGACACCGTGAAGGGCACCGGCTCCACAACCACCACCGCGAGCTTCGAGACCGCAACCGCGTGCAGGGCCGAGTCGCCGGGACCGCCGACCAACACCACAACCTGCTCGAACCCACCGCGGATCGGCGAGTCAGGCTGGCCGGATGTTCCGGTGAGCGTCACGAGCTTGCCCCCGATTGGGGCATCCGCCGCGGCCTCGAAGACGACGGGCAACAGGTACTCGTCCGCCAAGAGTGGGTTCAGCGTGAGCTTCACCCCGGCTGGCAGATCAGCAGCGGCGAGCGAAACTGGCCCAGAAAAGCTATCGCGGCGGACTGCGAGGAATGCCGTCACCCGATTGCCACGCGGGATGGTGATGACGTGGCGATCTTGCGACTTGCGGGTCTGACCCGCGAGGAACACGGCCAGGCCAGGCTCGGCCTTGGTGAGTTCCACGCGATACACAAAGGCCGCACCGCCCTGCTTTCGCTTATCGTTCACGCGGACGAGGTATTCGCCGTCAGCGGGGATCACAACCTTCACCCGGCTGTCGTGCGTTTCGTCGTCGTCGTTCGCAGCAAGCAGTTCGCCGTTCGGATGCAGCACTGCCACCACAGGGTCGAGTGGCGAACCAATGCGGTACGCGAACGCCTGCACATCGATGCTGTCGCCTCGCTTAGCCTTGAAGCGGAAGTGATCGATGTCCCCGGACTTCTCGATGTTGCCGTTGAACGCGACGGGCCAACCGTGCGGGTTCGCGGTTGCGGTCTTCGGCTCGTCGTTCGGCTCCGCCTCGATCACGTTCGGGAACGGCGACACGCGGAAGGGATTGGCGGTCGGTGCCGCGGGGCCGGCCCCGTCTTGTGGGTGGAAGTCGAACACCGTGCCAGTCGCGGGCAGCTTCACCTTGCGAGTGCTCTCGCCGCTGGCGTCGCCGAACAGTTTCACCGACACCTCGGTGCCTGACTGGCCACCGGCCGGGAACACAGCAGTCGGGCGGCAGAATGTGCCGACGTGAAGCACGTAGCGGTTCGTGTCGCCACCGCCGTAGTTCGTTTCTCGCACTTGCACGAGGTACACGCCATCAGCCGGCGCGATGAGCGTCACGAACGGGTCCTGGCGAAACAGCGGCGTGTCGTCGGCAGTGGCGAGTTGTTTGCCGTCCGGCCCGAAAACCGTGACAACGGTGTCGGTCACGTCCGCACCCATACGAACACCCTCGACCTCGGCCGCAAGCCGCTGGCCCTTCTTGAGGGTGACCGCGAAGTGATCCACACCCGTCGCCTCGATCACGCCGGCAACGCTCGAGTTGAGTGGCACATGCTGAGCCTGCTTCGGGTCGTCATTCGGCTCGTTCTCGACAACGACGGGGAATGGCGTGATCCGGAACGTGCGGAGTTCCGAAGCGCCGCCGGGAGTGCGAAGCCGAAAGGCGTACTCGCCGAGCCGACAGTCAGCCGCAGCCTTCAGCGTGACCGTGGCTTCGTTCTCGTCGGTCGCGGCGAGCTTCGTGCAGGTGACCCCAGGAGCGTACAGCAGCAATTCCTGGGGGTTGGTCAACCGTGCCCCGGTGAGGGTCAAAGTGAACTCGGTGCCCCGCTGCCCCACTGCTGGCGCGACCGATTCAATGGTCGGCGGCGCGGCAATCGCTTGAGCACTGAGAACGCAAACCAAACAGAGTGCGAGCAGGGTGCGAAGCATCGGTGATTCTCGGTACACGGTTGGCGTTGACCCCGAAGGGTCAACGCGGGTCGATCGAAGCGACTCAGGCCAACAGCGCTTTCACGACGTTCCCGTTCATGACGATCTGCTGCGGGCGGTTGCCCGGCGACATCAGATCCTTCTTCGCATCGATGCCGAGGAGGTGATACAGCGTGTGGGCGTAGTCCTCGACGCCGAGCGCGTTCTTCGCCGGCTCCGAAGCGAGGGCATCGCTGGCACCGTACACCTGGCCCCGTTTCACGCCACCACCCGCGAGCACGAGGCTGAACACTCGTGGCCAGTGGTCGCGACCGCCACCCGCGTTCACCTTCGGCGTGCGGCCGAACTCGCTGTTCACGACGATCAGCGTGCTGTCGAGCATGCCGCGTTGATCGAGGTCCGCGATCAAGCCGGCGAGTGCGACGTCGAGCACGGGCATCTGCGTTTCGATCCCCTTGTAGTGGTAAGCGTGCGTGTCCCATGCACCGAACGTGACGGTGACGAAGCGTGCGCCCGCTTCAACGAGTCGGCGGGCGATCAGGAAGCGAGCCGCGCCGCCGTTGCGGAACGCCAGTGGCCCCGACAACCCGGCCATGCCGTAGAGTTTCTTGGTCTCTTCCGTTTCGCCTTTGAGGCTAAACGCATCGCGAACGGTTGGCGAGGCGAGCATTCCATAAGCCCGCTGGTAAAAGCTGTCCATCGCGGCGAGGGCGTCGTCCTTCTCGGTCTTCGCGAAGTGGTCGTCGACGAGTTTTTTCCACTCCTTGCGGGCGCTGAACCGGGCCTCGTCCACACCCTTCGGAAGACCGAGGTCACGCACGGCGAACCCGGGGCGGCCGGGGTCGGTGCCGAGGGCGAACGGGCCGTGTGCGGTGCTGAGGTAGCCGCTGCCCAGGTACTGGCTCCCGGCGGTCGGAACCACGATGTACGGCGGCATGTCGTGCCGTGGTCCGAGTTCCTGCGAGGTCACGCTGCCCATGCTCGGGTACACCAGCGCGGGGCTTGGCCGGTAGCCGGTGAACATGCTGTGCTCACCGCGGCTGTGGTCAACCTCGGTGTGCGACATGCTTCGCACGACGGTCACCTTGTCGGCGACGGTCGCCATCTTCACCATGTGTTCACTGAAGCGGACGCCGGGCATCTTCGTCTCGACCGTGCTCAGAACGCCGCGGTATTCGGCCGGTGCGTCGGGCTTCGGGTCGAAGCTGTCCATGTGGGCGAACCCACCCTGGAGGTAGATGTGAATGACGGACTTGGCCTTGGCTTCGACCTTCTTGGTCGGCTGCGCGGCTTCGAGTTTGAGCATGTCGCCCAGGGTCAGGCCGAGGCCACCGAGGCATCCGACGCGAATGAGATCGCGGCGAGTCGGGCGTGCGAAGTGGGCGGGGTCTGCGGCCCAGGTTCCGGGTTGCGAGCGCTGCATCGTATCGGTCTCCAATGTTGTCGTTGTTGTGTTGGTCACTTGTTGATTTTGGGTCACTTCTTCGGAACGCTAATCTCAACCACGAGCTTCGGGCGTTGCTTCACGTCCTCGAACTCGGACGTGTAGAAGTCCCACCCGTTGCCACCGGTGTTGATGAACACCCAGCCGTGGTTCTCCTCACCGTTCACCCACGTCTGCACGGTGTCCGTGACCTCGAACGTGATGGCCGAGGTGCTCGCAGCGATCTTGCCAAAGGTGAAACTGTCTTTCTTCTTCGATGCCTCCAGCCCGTCGGCCGTGACGCCGCCCACGAGCGTGGTCCATGTCGCGGTCTTCTTCCATGGCACGAGCATCCGGTGCAAGTGAACCGTGGTTCCTTCGTCGAACGCACTCACGATGAGTGTCGCCGAGTGAACCGTCGCGTTCGGCGGCAGGAGCCCTGGTTGCGTCCCCATGATGCTGTCGAAACGCATCAGAACCTGGCTCTCACCGCCATCGTTGTCGGCATCGCTGCTGACGTTGATGTTCCCTTCCAGGCTGGTGTTCGGTGCCACGGCCCAGATCTCCGTGTCGATCGTGCCGGTGTAGCCGTTTACACCTTGCTGGAAGGTGAGAGTCTGACGGTTCGCCGCCGGAACGTCGGCCGCGGGAGCGACAATCGCCCCTGCTGCTGCGCACAGAAGCGCCAGGAATCGAAGCCTCATCGTTGTCCCTCTTCAGCCGGATTGGAAAATACCACGTCGGGAAGCGTCAGGGTCTGACCGGGTTCCACAGTGAAGTGCCCGACCTTGACCCTCGCCTCGCCTACACCAACAGCAACCAGATATCGCGCACCCGGAATGAGTGCGGGGAGTTCAACCCGTCCCTTTGCGTCCGTCTTGGGCCGGCGTGGATAGTTGACAGCATCGAACCACTCGGCGGGTTGTGCGTCGGCAACCGGTTCGTGCGTGAGGGGCTCGTTCACGGGGCGGTCGCGGTCGAGCAGGAGCGAAACGGTGACGGTCTGATTCGCCCGCGGTTGCCCGTCCTCACTAACGACTCGCAAGCGAATGGCACCGCAGGGAGCCAGTTTCGCAACAACCGATTTGTCTGCCCGTGGTGACACATCGACGACCGCGCCGTGCTTGGCGTTCGGGTCGAGGAGGTACGCCCTGGTAGTGTGCTCAAGCCGGCAACCCGGCACGACGAACTGACCGTCTCGCGACGGTAGCGGCAAGCCGGCATAGCCACGCACGGGAGAGACGCGACCGGAACAGAGCAGGAAGGCTCCGCTCGCCTTCACCCCGGCCGGGGATTCCACAGATCCGGTAACCGCAGTCGCTTTGCGAAGCACGGCCCGAATCGGCGGCGGGTCTTCCGTCTCGGAGACTTCAACCACCGTAATGTTGTGTGCGAAGAGCGTGATGTTTCCCGTCGCGGCCAACCGGGTTGAGACGGAAGGGTAATCGAGGCTCGGGCCGTACACCCGGACCGAACATGCCCCGGGCAACACGGGGAGGCGGAACGTGCCGTCTGCCTCCGTGCGGGTGACGGCATCGCGACCGCTCACCACGTCGGCTTTCCATTCCGGCTGCGTCGAGGTCTCACGTCCCCAGTGAACCGCGGCACCTGCCAGGGGTCGTCCCGTGTCGCCATCGACAACCGTACCCGTCACCCAGCGGCCAACGGGCATGCGAACCACGAGCTTTTCACCGGCACTGCCTGGTTCAAGCCGTTTGCGAACTCCGACATAACGCACCCCGGCTGGCGGGTGGACGAGTAGTTCGACCTTGTCCGTGCGCGACACCCCCACGCGAACGACGCCCTGTGCATCGGCCACCGCGTCGATGTCGGCCGGGAGCGTGTGTGGCCCGAGTACCATGTGCTCGGTTGCACAGAAGTGCGGGTGAGAACCGACGCGGTCGGTAATGACCGTCATTCGCGCCCCAGGAAGCGGCAAGCCGGTGTCCGCTGCAACGACTTCAATGTTGAGAACGTGTGCGGCTTCGAGCTGAAATCCCTTTGCGGCCTGTGGATCGACCCGGAACGTCTCGAACGCGAACCGCGGGTCGGCGACCCGAACCCAGACGTTCGCGGCACCACCAAGATCGGGCAAACTGAACTGGCCGTCACGATCGGTTGTCGCGGCATCTGGCCAACCCGGGGGCAACTGGCGATCTGTGCCACCAACCACGGGTTCCGCAACCGCACCGCCGACTCGCGCGACGTCCACACGCACACCGACGGCTGGTTCACCATTTGGCCCGATAAGGCGGCCACGGAGTGGGGTTGCCGCTTCGAGTCGCACTTCTGTTCCCGTCTCACCCGGAAACCGAATCGGCACGGTCGCGGGGGCCATTCCTTGTGCGGAAGCCTGCACTGTCACGACACGGTCGGGTAGCCACGTCGCGAAGTCGTCTCGCACTCGCAGCGTGAACCGACCTTCTGCGTCTGCGGTTGTGGAGGCGAGCACCTCGTCGCGAAGGCCGCGTTCGCTGGGCCCGAACGGTTGCCTTGCCAGAGCGACAACCCTGGCACCCGGCATGGGATTGCCGTTCGGCCCGCGGACGACACCACGAACCTCCGAGGTCGGAGCATCACTTATTTCGGCTTGTTGAGTGGGTGCGGGAGCAGATACGAGCGGAACGTGCCGAACGGGTTCGGCCACGTCCGTTCGCGACGCCGCCAACCCCACAACCAGGGTGGCAGCCATCACACCTAGGACAGCAGCGACTCGCCCGAAACTTATCGCACCGTGCGTTCCCGCACAAAGTGCCCCGGCGCGGCTCGTAGGCACGATTCCGGTTCGGGCGAGTGTCAACCCCGAATCGACGACGCGGGCCAGTACGAGTGGCGGAGCAGCGGCGGCGCTTTCGCAGACACCGCCGACAGCGATCAACCCGGAGAGCATTGCAACCGCAGGCACACCGTGGCGTGCGAAACGGGTGCGCAGCCGATCCTGTGCCCGAACCAGGCGACGATGCACGGCTGCAACTGAGCACCGCAGTTCGAGTGCGACGCTTGCATAGGTCCGGCCTTCGAGGCACACCAGAACGAGCACCGCACGCTCGGACGGCGAGAGCAAAGCAAGTTCGTCGTACAGGAGAATTCGCAAGTCGTTAGAAGGGGTTTCGTCGGCCTGGCTCACAACCTCGCACATGCGTGCTTCGATGCGGCGTTGCCGGGCGATGGAGCGGCGAAGGTCGATCGCACAGTCTCTTGCAACCCGGAACAACCAACCGGCGAGTGCTTCGCGTTTCACAATGCGGCTGGCATCGCGAGCCAACCTCAGAAACGTCGCTTGAAGTGCGTCTTCGGCGTCGGCAGGGTTGCGGAGCACCCGCTGGCACACGCCCCAGAGGAGTTCGCTGTGGCGACCGACCAGCGTCGCGAAGGCCTGTTCATCTCGTGAGTCGATGAAGTGCTGGAGCAACTCCACGTCGGTCCGCCGGTCCTCCTTCCAGGAGGCAACCACGAACCGCAACTGCCGGAGAACTGCTTGCCCGGCGTTCGCTGCCATGAGCGGCCCTCGAAAGCATCCCGACGAAGGGCGAGACACCATCAATGCCGCTTGTTGATAGTCGATTTTCTCGCGGTCAGGATGGCATTGAGCCGATCTTCACTCTCCTCTCTTTGTTCCTACTTCATGAGGTGCCATTCATCCGAGACCGGTATTCGACAAGTTCAACTCAGAAGTCATATCACTGCATGGATTTACTTCGGCGAAGTACTCGAGATTCTCGCCGAATCGTTTCCTCAGACAGGAATCGCTCCCAACACCAACTTCACATATCTGTTCAATAGGCAAACAAATTTTCGCAAACGTATATGCGACAATAGTTTAGGGCAGGGTGCAACCAGTCGGAATCAAGGTGGAAGGTCACTGCTACCTTGACGGCCGTCAGTTTGCTCCTCCCCAGTTGCCATCAGAATCCGGTAATGCCACTCCGTTTGGTGCATCTTCGCCATCAGTCCCGCCGCCATGGTTACGATCTCGGCCGTGTTGCAGATGGAGAAGATGCGACGGGGTAGTCGCAATTGCCACAACTCGCAACCAAAAGTTTGTCGGCGTGCAAGGTGTTGTGGTTTGTGTCGAGTTCGTGGTTTGACGCGGCGGTCATTTGGAGGGTCTTTTCGCTCGCCCAGCAGATGTACCAGTCGTGTGACTTGTCAAAGATGCCGATCCGATGCCCTTCAGGATGCCGCTATCGACAACGAGGACATCTTGAACCACTGCCAAGGTGATTGGCCTCATGCGAGTGTGTGTTGTGTCATTCACCTCATCTCGGGCAAGGAGTAGCCACGAGCAACCGGGCGATGGCCGACGACGTGAAGTAGGCCATGGTTGATTCTTGTTTACATACTCGGATCCTCGTAGCCGCTCATTGCCTCATTTGAATCGCGATCGTAATATTACGATCCTGCCTGACGCCCCTCGCGAGTTAACAATGCGAACCACACCGGCTGTACTGTGTTCCCTCGTGGTAGCCCTTTGCACGGGATTGGGCGCCCAGACCGCGACTGCGCAACAACCGCAACCACTTGCCGTGCAATTCGCGGACGTGGATGTGGAGAAATCCCTGCTGACGTTGAACGGCAAGTCTGAGGTACCCGCCGCCGGGGTTCTTCGCGCTGTCCTCAGTTTGCCAGGGGCACCGAAGGAAGCGTTCGGGACGAAGCAAGTCGAAGCGTGGGAACTGCAGATCGTCTTCAAGAAGCCGCTTGCGGTCGGCACGGCTGTGTTCCTGTCGGCGACTCACCGAGGCACCGCAGCGATCCTGCGACCCGATTACGAGGGGGAACTCGCGAAGGCGACCGAGGCAGACTGGTTGCCGATCGGTCCATCGCGCGTGCTGGAACCGGGTGCTCGCGTGCGTGCCGTTCGCCTCACCGGTCGGCAGACCCACTGGCACATGCACTGGGTACGGTGCCTACTGATCACGCCAAGGTTCGACAGCGTGACATCGGAGGCAGTCGGCAGTGGCGAACCCGGCCCGTTCGGTTCGCACCCGAACTCGATCCCGCGTGGTGAAGCGTGGGTGAACGCCGCGCCCGACCCTAACCCAGGTGCGGCAAAGCAAGTCCCACGTGGGCCGGTTAGTGACGCGCTGCCGTCGTGGTACATCCTGTCGTGGGATAAGCCGCAAACGCTCCGCGGGTTGCGGATCATCTGCAACGCCGAGAAATACACGCTCGCGGTTTATCGTGGCGATCCGAAACAGAACCCGGCGCTGGCTGGCCCCAAGGATTGGGAGTCGGTGCCCCTTGATGTAGCGATCGAGGTGCACGATCGGGTATCCGATCGCTTCATCCCACTTGCAACTGAAACGCTGGCCGTGCGACTCACGATGACGAAGACCCATGGTGGCCCAATCGCTTCCATCGAGCGATTCGACGCCCTGACGGATCTCGGCGATCGAGTTGTTACCGTCCGCAAGGGGGAACTCGCACCGTTCCCGATCGCCTACGAGCAACCCTTTGATGGCATGATGGCGATGTCCATCGTTGACGGCGCTGGGAAACCCGTTCGCACGCTCGTCGCACAGGTGGACCGCAAGAAGGGTCCGCAGATCGAGAGCTGGAATCTGCGGGACGACGACGGCAACATCGTGCCGCCCGGCGAGTATCGCTGGAAGGCGATCACTGCCCCGCCGCTCGACCTGCGGTACCAGTTCAGCGTTTACCCGAACGTCGCGAACAACCAACCGGACCGGTTGCCGTGGCTCACGGGTGAGTCCGGCCCGAACGGCTGGCTTGCGGACCACTCGTCCCCATCGTCTGGCGCGGCACGGGGCGACAAGGTCTACTTCGCGGCCCCGTGGGTCGAGTCCGGCGTGTCGCTCATCGAGTGCGACCAGACCGGCAAGAAGCTCTGGGCGCGGCACAGCTTCGCTGGCTTCAGTGGTCCCGACTACGTGGCTGCGGAAACGGATGCCGTGTACATCCTCTGCCGCGACAAACTCGAACGGATGGACCCCGTCACGCACGAGTGGACCAAACTCGGCTCCGTCTCCCGGCCCGGCCGTGGGGGAGCCGTGACCGGCATGGCAGCTGCTGGCGGGAAGTTATTCGTCGCGTTCCATGGCGCGGACCCCGCGTTCGAGAATGCCGCACGAGCCGGCGATGTGGACATCGAACGCTGCCTGCCACTTTACCCTGATCGCATCGCAGACCCGACCGGCCAGCGACGTGTAGCACCCAACCCGCGTGCAGAGTTCCTGCGCCTTCTGCGACTCACGGGCTCGCCATCGGGACAGAATTATCCGTCGAAGGAGCACCGCGAGGGGCACTTCCCGATCGACCTCGAAACGGTCGGTGATAGCCGCGAACAGTTCATCCTCGTCGCGTTCAAGACTGCCGTTCCGCTCGGGAGCATCGTCTTCCCGTGTCCCGGCCCGGACTACCGCGTCGAGTTTGCCGCACTGAAGGCGGACGCGGCGTATCCCGCGAACCCAAAGGACGCGAATGCGTGGACACCATTCGCGGCCAAGCCGACCGCCGGGTGGGTGTGCGTTGCCGCACCGCCCGAGACCACAACTCGGGCACTGCGGGTTCGGGTGACAAAGGCTGGTGATGCCAAGACAGCCGACGACCCGCTGACCGACCTGCTCGACACGAAGCCGAAAACTGACGTTCCGAACATCGACGGAGGTCTCGGCGGCAAGAAAGACCCGTCAGGCGTTGGTGGTCCGCCGAAAGCCGAGTGGTTCGCCCGCATCGAGGGTTTGCGGATGCTCCGTCGCCGGTTCGAGCCAGTGGCCGAGACACGTGTTCGCGTGAACTCAGGTGCGGTCAGCAAGGACGGCGTTTGGGACGCCGCTCGCACGGAACCGCTCTCAAGCGAGAAGCCCGGCGTATACGTTGTCGAGTGGGACAAAGTACAAGCCGTGAGTGGTCTGGCGATCAAGGAGATTGATGGCGCACGGACCGAGATCGACGTGTGGGACGGTCCCGCCGCTGGCCCGGTTACGCTGGATGGCCCGACCGGGTGGAAGCAAGTGGCGGTCTACAACCAGTCGCGTCGCGACTCGTATGAACCTGGGTTCGAGCGGAACGATTGCGCTCGCTACCTCGACGGGATGGTGGACTTCGGTGGCCCGGTCACGACTCGGGCGGTCCGGTTGCGGGTCGTCTCGCAGTGGACCGACAACGGAGAACGCGGCACCGCATCTGGTCCGCGGCATGCCGGAGCCCGTTCGCTCGACCTGCGCCGCTGCAAGGTTCACGGCCTGCTCGCGCTCAAGCCGCTCGGCGGCGAGCCCGCACTCGACCCGATCGCCAATCGCCGGATCGAAGTCCGCGACGGCAAGACGGGCGAGTTGAAGAAGGAGCTGCCGCTGTCGGCCGGGGTTGGTCTTGTGGTCGGGCCGGCCGGGGAACTCTACACGGTGCAATCGGGTCGGGTCGTGCAGATCGACGCCGAGACCGGCACCGCGAAGCCCGTCCTCCCCGCCGTCGATGGCACCGCGATCAAGGCGGCCCGCGTCGCTGTTGGCCCGGAGGGCAACCTGTTCGTTCACGTTCTGCCTGAGCACCTCGTGCGGGTGTACAAGCCGAATGGGGATCTCGTTCGCGCCATTGGCAAGCCGGGCGGTCAGAGGCCCGGCCCGTGGGACCCCGAGAAGTTCGCGGCGATATCCGCACTCGTCGTGGACGGCCGCAGCGGGCTGTGGGTCGTCGAGAACCAGGACAAACCACGCCGCATCGTCCAGTACGGCCCGGACGGCGCGTTCGTTGCTGAGCACCTCGGCAACACGAACTACGGCGGCGGCGGCGTGCTCGACCGCTTCGACAAGTCGCGACTGTTCTTCGGCCGCGTTCAGTTCGAGATCGACTGGAAGACCGGCAAGTCACGCGTGAAGAACCTGCTCGCGGACCACATGCCGGACGACCTCGTGCCGGTCCGGTTCCGCAACCGCACCTACCTCGCGTCCGCTCCCTTGTCGCATCAGCCGACGATGTCTGCGGCTCTTATTTACCTACTCGATGAGGCCAGCGGAACCGCCCGCCCCGTCGCGGCGTTTGGCGAGGCGGAGAACGTCGAACTGTTGAACGTGACTGCAGTGCTGGCGAAGCTCGCACCGGGCAAGGTGCCGGCCAACTACACGTTCCTGTGGACAGACCGCAACGGCGACGGCAAGGCAAGCCCCGACGAGGTCGAGTGGGAGTTGAAGCCCGCAGACGCAGGCCGCACCAATCTCGGCCGCTTCAACGAGGCGTTCCGCCTGCGTGCCGGCTCGTGGGTGTACGAGCCGACCGAAGTGCTAGCGAACGGCGTTCCGGTGTTCCTCAAGAAGGTCGCCCCCGCACCCGGTTTATACGAACTGACCGATGGGCGAGTGCTCGCGATGAACGAGCGAGACAAGTCCACCGGGCGTGATGGCGCGCCGAGCCACACCGTGGTTCGCGCACCGGACGGCAAGCCCGTGTGGAAGTACGCGACGTCGTACTCCGGCGTGTCGGGCTTGTTCCTCCCGCCGTGGCGACCGGGATACGTGACGAACGAGTTCGGCGTCATCGGTCACGAAACCGAGACTCGCGGCGACCTCGGCGAGTTTTTCGTCACGAGCGGCAACAACGGGCGGTGGAACCTGTGGACTTCCGACGGCTTCCTTGCGGGTCAGGTGCTTCGGCACAAACTCGACCCGCGTGGCCGCGACCTCAACACGTTCCGCGATGGAAGTCGCGGGGCCGACCTGAACGACCTGACCGGCGGGCAGGAACACTTCCACGCGTTCTTCACTCGCACGGACACCGACGGCAAGACGTACATCGTTCACGGGCACAACCTGATCGCCGTCACCGAAGTGCTCGGGCTCGATCGCTTCAAGCGACTATCTGGAGCGATCACGGTTTCCGCCGACGATATCCGCCGCGTGCGAGCGTGGGACACCGAGCAGGCTCGCAAGGAAGTGAAGAGTCGCGCTCGGGTCGCGGAGTGCGTGCTGACGAAATCCGCGACGCCGCTCGAAGCGTCTTCGATGGAAGGGGCGAAGCTTGCGCTCGGCTATGACGACAAATTCCTCTACGCCAAGTGGACCGTCGAGAACCAGGGGCAACTGAAGAATGCGGGAACGGACTTCCACCGGTACTTCAAGACCGGAGCTTACGTCGATCTGATGCTGGGGACCGACCCGGCTGCCGACGGCACCCGCCAGGGGCCGACCCGCGGCGACGTGCGTGTGCTCATCACTGTGGTCGATGGCAAGCCGCAGGTCGTGCTGTATCAGGCGGTGGCTCCCGGAGGCGCAGCCGGAGATGCATGGGAGACAAGCACACCGGCCGCAGGGACGACGAAGTTCGATCGCGTCGTGCGGTTCCCGGAAGCGGTGGTTGCGGTACGCCTGACGAACGGCGGCGGGTACACCGTCGAGGCTGTGCTCCCGCTGGCGACACTAGGCCTCAAGCCCGCCGACGGGGTTCATCTCCGGTTCGACTGGGGCGTGCAATCGACGGACGACGGTGCGAGTGCGAAGCGCCGGGCGTACTGGAGCAACGTGCTCGCGAACGGTACGACCGACGAGGCGATCGAGGCTCGGCTCGAACCGCACCTGTGGGGCACTCTCGCGTTTGCACTGAAGTCGGCCGAGGAACGCCGGCTCGACGACAAGACGACCCCCGGACGTGACCCCAAGAACGACCTGGACTCGATTCTGGATGGTTTGAAAAAGAAGCCATGATCCGACAACTTGAGCCGAGACGCCGTGCCCATGTTTCATGGGCACGGCGTCTCGGCTCAAGTTGTCGAGCCTCGTGAGTGTTCCGGTGCTACTGACGAACCTGTCCACTTCCAACTCGAGGCTTTGCAGCATCGAAACGTAGAAATTGCACTGAGGCAGATTGTTCGAGGGTTCGAAAGCGAGGTGGTTGCCGTGCCTGAAGCCTCCGCTGGCGAGCAAGACCGGCATGCCACACCTCGCTTATCGCAAGTTGCAGATTACTTCTTGATCTGTTCGCTTTTCCATAAATCGACGAAGGTATCGGTCTGCCTCTGCCAAAGATCGCTCAGTTCTTTCACTCTGTCAGGCAACTTCGCTGCGAGATTGGTTTGCTCCGCCCGATCGGTCTTCAAATCGTAGAGTTCCCAGTTTTGGCCCGCATTCGCGACCAGTTTCCAGTCACCCACCCGTATCGCGCGGTGGCCCTCGTGAAGCCACCAAATGCTATCGCGTGCAACGGCCACGTCTTTCACAAATGCGGGAACGAGACTTTTACCAGGTAATGCAGGGATTGGCTTGCCTTCCCATTCCTTTGGCACTTCGCACCCGACAAGGTCGAGGACTGTTGGAACGAAGTCGATGAGATGGGTCGGCGTGCGACGGACTTCACCTTTTGCGGCGATACCTGCTGGCCAGTGAGCGATGAATGGCGTGCTGATGCCACCTTCGTGGACCCAGGTCTTATGCCGACGGAACGGAGTGTTGCACGCGCTCGAAAATCCTGGGCCGAGGCAAAGGTACGTGGCCGCGCTGCCCGGAGACGCTTTGGGATCGTGGCCGCCATCTCGCACCATGATCTCCGCACTCGCCCCGTTATCCGAGGCGAACAAGATGAGCGTATCGTCCAGGGCGTTCATTGCCTTGAGTTGAGCCAGCACCCGCCCGATCTCACGGTCCATGCGATCCACCATCGCGGCATGAATCGCCATTTTCGTTGCCTGGAATCGGCGTTGTTCCTTCGTCAGCTCACTCCAGGGAACGGGGAACTCCACTTCGCCAGAACCGAGCTTCTTAAACGCATCTGGGAAACGCGCTGGTGGTCCCACATCCCGTTCCAGGGATGAGAGTGTTGTGTTCGTCAGGCCCATTTCCTTCTGCCGAGCGAAGCGGGCTTCCCGCATTTTCTCCCAGCCATCGAGATATTTGTCGCTGTACTTGGCGATGTCTTCTGGCAGTGCGTGGAGCGGAAAATGTGGCGCGTGAAACGCGAGATACTGGAAAAACGGTTTTCCCTTGTGATTCGCCGCATGGTCTTTGAGGCAGTCAATCGCGTGGTCGGCCGTGGCAACTGTGATGTAGTAGTCCTTCTCATCTACGGGCGGCTTCACAGCCACATCGTTGAGGAAGGTTCCACGCGCCGTGAAGTAGTTGCCTGGGTTGTTGATGCTGAGTGATCGATCGAAGCCAGCAGCAAGGACTTTGCCATCGATATGCCACTTTCCAGTGTGATAGCAGCGGTAGCCAATTGGTGTCAGATATTCTGGCAGCAACTTGGCCCATTTTTGCCGACCGCCGCTGATCCCGCCTCCGGGCACTCCAGGAAGTTTGTCGCGGTGAATTTCCTGGGCATACCTTCCGCTCAACAGGGTTGCCCGTGATGGCCAGCAGCGTGAAGTGTTATAGGCTTGCGAAAAGCGAAGGCCGTTCTTCGCCAGCGCATCAAGATTCGGGGTCGCGATCTCGCTGCCATAGCAGCCAAGATCGGAGTACCCAAGGTCATCAGCCAGAATGAAAACGATGTTGGGTTTTGGCGCGGCGGTGAGTGATGGACACACGCTGAAGAACCCCACAACCAGAAGCACATGCTTGGACATCGCGTACTCCTCTTCATCAGGTATTCTTCAAGAGTCAAGCGACCTCTCTCGACCTGTCGCTTGACTCTTGAAGATGGCAAATTATGCCCGCTCGGTCTGGGAGAGTTGAAGGCGTCTGATCGATACACCAATCGAGATCGATGATACGTGATACTTCAAGCTCGACTGTTGGGTCCAACACCTAGACTCTCCAGGCGGTCGGGTCACTTCTTCCCGTCCCACAACAAATCTGTCATCGTGGTGGTCAGGAGGTAACACCAATCGAATGCGATTTCGGCAGGTCATGAGGCGTCGCCAACGGGCGATAATTCATCTTCGCAGCAATTGGGATCACGGCAGAAACGCGGTGTCGCGGGGACGAAATGCGGCGAAGGAGCTCGTTGTTGACAACATCAAGGTGGTTCCTGCGTTCCTGTTCTTCCCTGTTTCTCAATTCACCGGCGGTTTGGGATCCCACGGTGATTCTGAATCCACGAACTGATCCCCTCAATACCTTCAACACTTTAAATGCAGACTGTGATTGCTTGCGGGAAAATCGGTGTTGTTTTTCAGAAGGTCGCCCCTGCAGAGGATCATCGCGTAGCCCCGCCGGCAGGGCACCCTGGCCCGATCGTTCACGTCCATGACAGACCGGTAACCGCACTCGTGTGTCACGCCGAAGAGAATAGTGCTCAGTCCGAGTTGGCAGACGATCTCGGTCGCACTCGGCAACCGCCGCACAATTCGGATGAGCCCGAAGAAGGGTATGGCAAGCGTTATGGAAGGGCTTTATCGCGATGTGCCTGCAGAACCCTCAGTTCGCTCAAGGTCAAAGGTGCAGCGAAAAGGGCATTTCCGGAGTGTACCAAATAGAACAACCCCAGGGATTCTGGGGTTGGGTTTGGTGCACTTGAAGGTTGCACCTCTCGCGATCGCCTTGTTTTCTAAGTACACCCAACAGGAGTCGAACCACCCTCAAATCTCCTCAGAAAACAAGATATCTTACAAACTACCGACGCAGAATCCGACGCAGTTTGCGACAATTCCCGTTGAACCCACTTCCATCAAACCTGAGCTTACCCGCGTCATTGATGCGTGGCCAGTTCTACCAGAACCGATCCGCCATGCAGTCCTCGCGTTGATCGATGCGAGTATCACTCAACAGCCCGGATTTATATTTCGAGCTGACCTTCTGTACTGCGCCCT
>PNLP01000060.1 GCA_013823135.1 Planctomycetaceae bacterium | reverse complement strand
GGATGCGGATGTGGGTGGGGCAGTGGGTGCGTGGCGGTGAGCGGTGCGACTACTGCGAGTCGGTGTGTGTCGCAGTAGGGTCGCGGAGGATGAACGCTTCTTCGACTTGCGCAGGGTCTTGCCGTTGCTCATGATCGGCCCTCGGTGGTGGTAGTGATGGCGGAGAGTGGTCGTGTGGTTCGCTTGGTCTTGGTTGGCTTCCGCAGTTGCAGAGTTGCCGCACGAATGATCTGGTGCCGATGCATGTATCCAGCCAAGTCTCGCTCAATTGCTGCGTTGATTGCCTCGGCAATCTCAGTGCGGACGATACCAACCCGTTCGCCGTTCTTGATGCGGTCCTGTCCAGCCTGGATCATTTCTGTTGCCCATGTCGGCATGGTGAACGATCGGTGCATCATCTCGCGGAGTGCTTGCCCCTCTGCCATTGCGGGAGCGTTGAATCGGTCGGTGTCGGCAGCTGCGATGAGTGCATCGCGGTCGGATTGGTCAGGTAACTTACCAGCGTTCGCGGCGAGGTAATCGCGGACCTCTAGCCCGTCAGTGATCCCATCGAGTACGGCCCGCCATGCTGCGAACCGGGCGGCGTGCTCGTCAATGTCCAGTTGCGGCGTGGCGTGTTCCGGGGTCAAGGTTTGAGCGAGAAACCAACTGAGCAGTTCGCCGCCGACGGCGGAGTCTCGCCGGACGGTCGATGTCTGGGCGGCGTCGGCGTGTACTCCGTCGCCCTGGTCGGTGGCGGTGAGTCGGTCAGTTACTTCCTTGATTCGCTTCGCGCCGACTCCGGCCTTGGCCTCTTTTGCCCACCGGCTCGACCGGAGTACCGTTTCCGGGAGTTGCCAGTTTTTGGACGCGGATACGGGGTGTTGACGTTCGGCGGCAGCGTCATCGGGGAGGGAGGCTAGGGAATGGTGGGCGGTGTCGAGCAACTCGGCGGCATCGTCAGCCGACACTGCCGTCAGCCCTGGTGGAGGTGTGATTTGCGGGGCGATACCGACGACGATCAGGTAGCGTGGACCGGGCTTATCTGCCGGAATCAGAGTGTGCAGATTAGTCGTATTTGTATTTCTTATCTCTTCACGACTAATCTGCACACTCTGATCGGCCATCCGCACTACGCGGAACGCGGTCAGAGGCTCACCGTTCTCAGCGTTTCCCTGCTTGTAGAGATAGTTCTGGATCGTGCGGAACCGTGCAGCGTCTACAATCGCGGCGTGTAGCGTCCACGGCCCCGCAATCGTGTGATCGGGGCGATCCGGCCACGGGAACCGCTCACCTTGATTGTCCGTGGACTCGGTATCGTGGTGGGGGATTCGGAGCGGATCTGCCGCGGCGAAGATGCAACGCCACGCCCACGCCGAATGTCGGTTCGCCTTGTACCTTGTGCATTCCCAGCATCGCTCACCCCATCGCAGGCACCGTAGATCGGCAGCGGCCCGTTTTCCCTTTGCGGTGGTGTCCGTCTTGCCCCTCATCTGGGCGGTGAAGTAATTCCTGCAATCGTGCTCCCGCTTCGGGAATGGTGCGTCCGCTGGCTCTGGATGGACCGCTACGGCCTGGGCGAGCACCGCGGCAGCGTAGTCCTTGCCGAGCCTCTTCCATTCACTCCGCGATTGCGTGACCGGTGTACCGAGATGTGTGGCCCTGCGGAGAGCGCGGACGGACATGTCCGGGTGGGTGTCCTTGACCTCGGCGCGAGCCGTGAACCATTCGCGAGCGTCCTTGACCTCGATCCACTTCGTCCAGCGGTTACCGCGGATTCGTCGCGGCGGCATCGACCAGTACACGACGCGACCCATGAGGCGGGACAGCTGCACGGCGACTGCGTAGGCAGCAGCCCGGCCGAAACAGCGGCCCGACTCCTGCCAGTCCCATTCCCCCACGACGATGATGCGACGTGATTCCGGGACGTTTTTGAGCAGAGCGGCCAGCATCGGGATTCGGGCCTTTGCGCCGGGGCGACCGATCGCGACCAGCCCGGCCGCAGACATGTGGATCGTGTCCGTCTGGCCCTCCACAATGTGGATGTCGCCCTTCGCGGTTCGCCAACCTGGGGACACGAACGGCCCCGTTTTCGTGCCGCGAATGAACTCCTTGTGTCCTGTCCGTGAACGAGTCGCCAGCCCGATGACCCGCATTTCGCCATCCACACAAGGCAACGTCCAGTGCTTGCGACCCGCATTCCAGCCGATTCCTTGGAATGATTCCAAGGCCCACATCGGGACGCTGATTCGCTCGGCGAGTTCTTTCAGTAGATCCTTGGTGAGATTCGCCGCGTACATGCCCATCACGTTGGACACGTCGGGATGCACTTCGTCTGGCTCAGGCTCAATGACCTCGACAGGTGCGAGGCGGCGAACTGTGCCGTCTGCATCGCGATTAGCGAAGAACAGCCACGCATCCCCAATCGAGTCGCCTTTGTACCGGCCAGTGCCGTAGATCGCGTGTGCAGACGCACGGCGGCACTTGTGGACGCCACCGTCACGAGTCCGTGAGCACCAATCCGGCTTGCCGCAGATCTGGCACCGGCACGACGCCGTAACATTGGACCAATCCCGTGAGCTATTCCGTGTGCGACGGGATGACGTGGCGGCAGGTGGGGCGGTAGATGCGGAGTTCCGCTGGACTTGTTCGGGTTTGTATCCGATATTCATGATGCCTCACCTGTCATCTGCCATCGACTTAACGCACCGGGGCAGACTGAGTTGTTAAGCCCGCTGGACTGCAATCCAGCGGGCTTTTTCGTTGAATCACGTCATGCTGCCGTCATGGGCGAAAAGATCCGAGCCAACTCAGCACGCGGGATGAGATGCCGCCCGCCAATGCGAAACGCCTTGATGTGCCCTTGCTTGATTCCACGCTCGACACTTCGGCGGCTGATGCCGCATTTCTTCGCCAGTTCCGCAATGCTGATCGCGTCCCGCTCATCCTTCGCGGTTTCGATTTTCTTCACGTCGTCCATAGCTCATCTCCGTTAGCCACCATGCGACACGCCGCTACATTCGTGTTTCGGCACTTGTCTTGACAGACTCCGAAAACCTGAGTCATTCAGGGATTTTTCGGGCGGGCGGAAGTGGGGTTATTCCGGTTTGCAACTGGTGTTCAAAGTGTGCTCAATCGTGCGATGTGTGGCCGATGTGACCGCGTGACCGTGATGTGTGACAACGGGGTGTCACTCGCTCCGCGAAAACGAAGACGCCCCGCGATTGGAGCCGCGAGGCGAGAGGGGAGAAGGCTGCGTGTTCACCCGACCTCGTTGGCCACCTTCGACGCCAACGCCAGATCGCGAGCCGCGTAGACTTGCGTCACGTCGGCTTTGCTGTGACCGAGTAGCACCTGGGCGGCTTCGAGCCCGAACGCTTTGCGCACCTCCGTCCCGAACGTATGCCTTAGTCGGTTTGGTGACCAGTTCGGCACGCCTGCCTTCTCAGCGGCTTTGTAAATAGCGAAGTTGTAGGCCCGCGAGGTGTACGCCGTACCTGGTGCTCGTGTCGGACTCTTCTTCCTCCTGTTCGCCTGCGATGGCTGAACCTTGGATACCCGCGCGTCCCGCATCGCCTGATACCGTTCCTCGCGAGCATCTTTTGGCGAGAAGATCGGCTCCCCTGGATTCGGCAACTTATCCCCGATGTACTCGAGTAGCAGTTCCTTCGCCTTCGGTCCGATCGCGATGGTGCGAGCCTTTCCGTGGTGTGCTGTTTTGTGCTTCACTGGCCGATATACCCACATTTCCCCCGTGCGGTCGATCAGTCCCCACTTCATCCCGCACACTTCACCCGGCCGCATTCCCGTGAGCAGTTGGAGTCTCACCATCGTTCTCACTTGGCGACTCACAAACGGCAACGTCTTCTCAACCACCTCACGGTCCACGGGAAGGACTGGATCACTTTCGCGAGCGGTTGTCCGTCCGCGTTGGAGTCCCTGCACACAGGCCAGTCCGTGCGGCAGCTCGACTGGTACGAGTTCCTGTGATGCAGCCCACTTGAAGATTCTGCGTATGCGACTCACTTGCTTGTTCACACGATTTCGACACCAGTCGTTGTCGATCATCTTCTGTCGCACGGCCTGCATCGCGAGCGGCCCAAACTCAGCCGCGGGTATGTGACCGTAGAGATCCATCAGGGGACCATACGCCGCGCGGAATTCCTCGACCTCACCTGTTGGCTTGCCTTTCTCGTCTCGGTAGTGGACCGATGCGTACTTGATGAAGGCCAGGATCACGTTCGCCACCATCACATGACGTTTTGGCTGGGGCTTCTCACCCTTCGCGGTTGCGACTCTCACCTCTGCGCACACCCGCTCGTATTCCCGGCGTGACTTTTCTGATCCGTATTGGCCCAGACTGACCCACTTGCCGTCAGCTCAGCACCTAGCCTCGTTCTTGGTCGGATGTTTGAGATAGTTGGGGACGGGATTTTTCGGTCGGGACACGGAACACCTCCAAGAATTAACAGAGTTCCCTGTTAATTTCGGGTCTTCCGGCCCCACTCAACCGACAGGATGAGGTAAGCGTAAAACGCTTGGCCGCTAGTAGTTATGGAGTACGCCCGTCGGGACTCGAACCCGAAACATCCCGCTTAGAAGGCGGGTGCTCTATCCAGTTGAGCTACGGGCGCGTACTTGTTCTCAGCATTTTTGATCTAGTTTAGATTCCAATATCAGCAAGATCACACTTAATCACAAACATCCAAACTCATACTTCAACTGAATTTGAATCGCTCGGGGTTTCGAACTCGATCCTGTCCACACTCTTTTCATACACCAGAGGAGTCTTTGGGCCAAGGAGGTTTGTTTACTCCGGGCATTGCTCGGGTGATCTGCGCAGATCCATGGCTCTCAGATGTCGGATGTTAAATGTGCCTGAAGTTATCAGCAAAAGTGTCAACCTAACCATTCGAGTGCTGCATTTAGCGACCGGAAACCTCGGGCTGGCGCATCATGTAACTCGCAGAGTGTAGCGAACATATTCGCCATCCCGAAATCCACGAGATTCGTCACCACGATTGCGACTCGACTTCGACGGAGTGCCTCGTGAGACATGTGAAACTCGACGAAGAATCTGATCTCAGTCGTTGTCGGGGTGAATTCGACATCACGGACATCCATCAAGATGCGATACCCCGGCTCGAATCTGGGATCTGATACGACTTGCAAGAGAATATCGCGAAAACTCTCTGCTTTGGCAGATCCTGTTCCACCAATTGTCACCATTCGATTGATTGGATCGATATTCGCCAGAAGTGACATGCGACACCTCGATCTGCCACGTTGGCATACTCAGAGTCGGTATTGTCGAAATGATGTCATACCTGAAGAATACCCTACCGCCATTCCAGACAAAACGCCAGACAATTCAACCAATAGCATAAATCTGATCTACTCCAGGTAATCGGACTTCCGACCTGATGGAAATGTTTGGATCAGCCGGACTAACCTCCGCCCAACTTGCCACGACCGAGCACTGTGTACACAGGCCCAGAGCGTTCCAACTCACTGCTAAACACTAACACTTCGTCGATGATCGTTCGCCCACCAGACCAGGCTATTCGCTTGGCCAGTTCCGGTGCAATTGTTAGCCCATCGGCCTCAGCCTTCACACGACCGAGCGTCAGGTGCGGGGTGTAGTCGCGTTCTTCCGTGCGGTAGCAGCCGAGGTCAAGCATCCGCGTTTCGAGCTTCTCGTGGAGTTCTCTTAACTCATCCGCGCCGTCCGTGATCCCCGCCCAGATCACCTTGGGCCGGCGGGGAGTTGGGAATGCTCCCACGCCCGACACGCGAAGGATGAAGGGAGCTACTTCCGCTGCGGCTTTCTGGACTGCGCGGCAAACCGAGTGCAAATCGCGATCGTCTACTTCTCCCAGGAACAACAGCGTGACGTGCATGCTCTCGGGTTCAACCCATTTCACCTCAGCGCCCGTCTTCGACAGGGCTGTTTGAAGCGTGGTCGCGTTGTCGCGAATCTCGTCGTCGATTTCCACAGCGATGAATGTGCGTGTGCGGGGCATCTCGGTTTCAGCTTTCCGGTTCAACGTGATCGGAGCGAGATGCGATTATGGGAGATTGGCGCTTCTCGCATGGGGTCGTCCATTCAGGAGGCTGGCGTTAGCTCCAGTTCGCCTCGTCCCAGAACTGTTTCGCCCCGTGGTGCAACCTCGCTCCGATTTGAGTGATGACCTTCATGGCGAGGAAGTTCGCGGCGCGGGCAGCTTTCTGAGCCGGAACGTTCCGAGTGATGCCATACAGAAACGCGCCTGCGAACATGTCGCCAGCGCCGGTCAAATCGACTGGCTTGCACGGGAACGCCGGGATGTGGTGGTCCTCACCTTCGTAGCGGACGAACGCACCGTTTGGCCCGTCTGTAACGACGGCATTTGGTACGAGGCCTTTCAGTTTTGCGAAGGACTCCTCGGCCGTATAGCCGCCTGCCACGGTCATGGCTTCTGTTGCGTTGCAGAACAGGAGGTCGCTTTGATTCAACGCTTCGTGAAACGGCTCGCCGAAGACTTGCGGGATGAATGCATCGGAGCAGGTCAGTGCGATCTTGGTGCCGTGTGCCTTGGCGAGCTTGAAGGCTTCGCGGATGGCATGTTGACCCGTACTCGCATTGGCAAAGACGTATCCTTCCACGAAGAGCCAAGTCGAGGCTGCGATCTTATCAGCGTTCACGTGCCGGGCTGCCAGATGGCTCGACACAGCGAGGCTGGTGCGCATGGTGCGCTCGGCGTCGGGTGTGATGATGCTCACGCACGTTCCGGTCGTCTCGCCCACCAAGGGGGCGTTCGCGAAGTCGATATTCAACTCCTGGAATTCCGTCGAGTAATGCAAGCCATAGCGGTCGTCGCCCACGCAGCCAATGAAGGCTCCACGGCCACCGAGTTGCGAGCACGCGATGATCGAGTTCGCAACGCTGCCGCCGCTCACGAGGCGTGGCTCGTGGTCACGAAATGCGGTCAGGAGCAGAACCTGCTCGCCAGGGTCAACGAGGCGCATCGTGCCCTTCTCAAAGCCCAGACCGGCGAATTCCTCGTCGGTGAGTTCCACCAGGATGTCGACCAGTGAGTTACCGAGGCCGATGATGTCGAATTCTTTCATTGCTCAGATTTCGTGTCGGGAGTGGGTGTCAGTCGTCATGCTGTTCGCGGAGGATTGCTCCGAGATCATCCTGAGTTTTCCACCGCGGGAATAGCGACTCATAGTGCCGCTGTAACAGGTCGCGGTTGTGGGCCAGGTGGTTAACAACCTCGCCGTGCGGCGGCTCGCCACCAAAGCGGCACATGAGGGTTAGGTAACCGTCGAGGATCCTCAAGTGCCCGAGTAGCACGGCCTGGTAATCGTCCCGCGTGGCATGAAGCTCATCGAGAGCTTCCACCCGCACCACACGGCGAGTGGTTTGTTCCCACGCAGTGAGCAGGTGCCGGGCGATGGGCTCGCGCAGGAACCACGGTTCCTGAACAAATGGGAGGAGGGGGTACGGTCCCGCCAGTTCGCGTAAGACTGCCGTGAACATTGCCGTCTCCCCTGTTCACATCCAGGTTACGTCATTCCGATTGCCGTGTCGATTCGGCTGAGAACTTTGTCGCGGCCCAGCAGCGCCAGAGTTTCCGGGAGGCCGAAGCCGATCGTCTCGCCAGTCACCGCCACCCGCACGCTCCCGTCCAAGTCGCGAGGCTTCACACCCACCTTGGCAGCGAATGCGGTGAAACTTGCCATGATCGTTGGCGGATCGAACGGCTCCAGCGTACGCAGTTCGTCGGCGAACGCCTTGAGCCGATCACCAACACCCGGTTTCTTCAGCTTGTCGGCCACGGCCTTCGGGTTGTACTCGACCGCGTCCTTCAGAAGAGGCGAAGCGTAGAACACGAAATCGGAGAACAGCTTGATTCGGTCGGCCGCAGCCTCCGCAATCTTCAGCAGAAGCGCCCGCGTGGCATCGGGCAGCGGATCGCTGACGAGCTTTGCCCTGCGAAGGTACGAGAGTGAACCGGCTACTTTCTCGTCGGCGGAAAGCTTCCGCATGTACTCACTTTGAACCCATAGCAATTTCTTCTCGTCGAAGTTTCCGGGTGCCTTGGTCACGTCCTTGGTGTCGAAGTTTGCAATCACGGTCTCAAGTGGAATGATTTCGTCAGTGGCATTCAATGCCCAGCCGAGACGAACAAGGTAATTCACCAGTGCCGCTGGGATGTAACCGAGCTCGCGGTAGTAGGCAACCGTCGCAAGGTTCAAGTCGTCGCGGCCCTTTAGCTCCTCATCAGTCCATCCACATGCTTTGAGTTTCGCAATCTCCTCTGACGAGAGTGGCGGGAGATCGCGTTTGCTGATCTTTTTGCCGTTGCGGTAAAGCAGCGGAACGTGCGCAAACTCAGGCGGCGTTGCTCCCAGTGCCTTGAAAATCAAGATCTGTACCGGAGTGTTCGCAAGGTGCTCCTCGGCGCGGATCACCTGCGTGATGCCGAAGTCGGCCTCGTCCACAACCGTGGCGAAGCTGTAAAGTGCCCCGCAAACGCCATCGGCGTTGGGCGCGCGGAGAATCGCGGGGTCGCGGATAGTGTCGGTGCCTACTTCGACGCGACCACGGACGTGGTCCTCGAACACGACCTTCTCGCCCTCGGGCACGCGGAGCAGCACCGCAACGGGCCTTTCCTTGTACTGCCGCAGATTCTCGGCTGGCGGGACATCGCGGTTGCTGCCGCGGTGGACGTAGGCTTTCTTCAGCCTGCACGCGAGGTCGCGACGGCTGTCCTGCTCGGCCTGTGTAGTGTAATCGGGGTACGCGTGGCCCGCTTCGATGAGCTTCATCGCGGCCGCGACGTACTTGTCGTTCCGCTGGCCCTGGTAGTAAGGCTTGTGCGGGCCGAAGCTGTCGCCACTGGCGTCCTTGGTGGGGCCTTCGTCCCAGTCGATGCCCAGCCAGTCGAAGCCGTCGAGGATCGGCTTCACGGCCTCGGCACGGTTGCGTGCAGCGTCGGTGTCATCGATGCGGAGGATGAACTGGCCCCCGTGCCGGCGGGCGTACAGCCAATTGAAGAGTGCCGTGCGGACACCTCCGATGTGGAGGTAACCCGTCGGACTGGGTGCGAAACGAGTGCGGATGCTCATGGCAGTTTCGGAGACTGGGGACCGCGGGTTGTTGCTGCCGAATCACGGGGATCAGAGATGAGAGGGCCGGAATGACTTCCGGGTTCGATCCACGAGACTCCGCGTTCTTCGGGCGACTTACGCGTGAACTCGATTTACGGGTTTGTGATCGGTGCGGGAACAGTTGCAACCGGTTCGTCGGCCCCGGCACAGGAGTTGGGTCGGGGAAGTGGGCGTGCCTCAATGAGGAGTACAACCTCACCCTCCTGCACCGTCTTGCCTTCTTGATTGAGGATGGCCCGGTGCCAGATGACTTCGCCGCGTTTGCCCCGACCGCGGAGCGTTTTCTCGATCACGCGGCTGTGCATCTTGATGGTATCGCCCGCGAACACCGGCAGGATGAAGTTCCAGTACTTGACGCGGAGCATGGCGATCGTACGAAGTTGCGGGCTTGAAACACTCAGGCCGCTCCCCATCGAAAACACGCCGAGACCATGTGCAATTGGCTTGCGAAACGGAGTCGTTTTCGCAAACTCGGCGTCGATGTGAATAGGGTTGAAGTCGCCGCTGAAGCCAGCGAAGTGGACGATATCAGCCTCGGTGACCGTTCGCCCGCCGGAGATCCATTCCTGACCGATTTCGAGGTCGTCGAAGAACAGGTGGGTGGTCGAAAAACCCATGAACCGACCTCAGGCGAACACCAACGCGGGGATAAACACCAGCAGTTGCTATAGTTCTGGCGTGGGGGAAAACAAGGGTTCACGGCACATCGGAGAGGACAACCGCGCTGAATAATCGGCTTAACCTACTTCCGGAAACAACGGCACCGGCTTGCGTTCGGGTGTGGTCAGATCGACACCGACGAACGTCCCCTCGGCCTCGGTGACGTGGATGACCTCGGCCCCACGTTCGGCGTGAACGTCGATTCGGATGGTCATGGAGGTGCGACCGACCCGGACAACGCTCGTCTCGAACCGAACGACATCTCCCACCAGAACTGGCTTCTTGAACTCGACACGGTTGATGGCAACTGTGACGAACGACGCCCTGGGGTTCCCACCACGCAGCTGCAACTCCCGCTGTGCGGTGATGGCCCCCGCGAGGTCGATATACGAGAGCAGCACGCCACCAAAGATCGTCCCGTGTCTGTTCGTGTCTTTCGGCATCATGGGGACTTGAATAGCGATATACGGCTCGGACATGCAGACTCCCAGTTCAACTGTGATGGTGGTAAACTGCGGAACCGACCCCATCGAGACCAGAGGGAACACCTGTGACAGAACAGGAATGGCTTACGGCGACCGACCCGACGCTGATGCTGGAGTTCCTGTTGGGGAAGGCGAGCGACTGAAAGTTGCGGCTGTTCTGTTGTGGCTGCTGCCGAACCGAGTGGGAAGGATTTGACCTGCAGTTTGAACAGCGTGTGATTGCCGTGGAAGCGCGCCGCACGTGCGTGGCTTTTGGGTCGTGGATATGCTGTTGGGGAAGTCGTAACTCCCTGGATGCGTTTCGATGCCGTTCACACACACAACGCGCGGCCAACGGTTTGTCTTTGGCGATCTCCGCACGCTGCTCGCGAAGGCGAATGAGGTGAAGTCCGGCGACGAACTCGCCGGGTTGGCTGCGGGTTCGGAACGCGAACGCGCTGCCGCCAAGTTTGCACTCGCCGATGTCGCACTCGCAGACATTGTCGCCAATCCTGTGATTGATCCCAGCACCGATGACGTGTCGCGGCTCATACTCGACTCGCACGACTCGGCTGCGTTCGCGTCGATTGCATCGCTCACGGTTGGCGAGTTTCGCGAGTTCCTTCTCGATGACAACACGACGGGCGTAACTCTCCGGACACTCCGCGACGCCATCACGCCCGAGATCGCGGCAGCGGTTGCGAAGCTCATGGGGAACAAAGATCTCGTGTATGTTGCGGCGAGTATTCGCAACGTGACACGCTGCCGGAACACACTCGGCGAGCGTGGGGTGTTCGGGGTGCGCGTGCAACCGAACCACCCAACCGACGAACTCGCGGGCATTCTGGTGTCAGCGGTTGATGGACTGATGTTCGGCTGCGGTGATGCGGTGATCGGCGTGAACCCCGCAACCGATTCCGTGGAGACAGTCGGAGCCGTGCTGCGGTTGTTGGATCGCCTGATTGAGCGATGTGGTATTCCAACGCAGGCCTGTTGCCTCGCTCACATCACCACTCAACTCGCGGCACTCGAACGCGGTGCGCCGGTCGATTTGTTGTTCCAGTCGGTGGCGGGCACGCAAGCCACGAACGCAAGTTTTGGAGTGTCACTGGCGATGCTGAAGGAAGGCCGCGAGCGCGTTCTTGAATCGCATCGCAAACGCGACGTGGCCTGGGTCGGTGAGCAGGTGATGTACTTCGAGACGGGGCAGGGGAGCGCGCTTTCCGCAGATGCCCACCACGGCGTCGATCAACTCACACTTGAGGCACGAGCCTACGCGGTGGCTCGGGCATTCGACCCGTTCCTGGTGAACAGTGTAGTTGGCTTCATCGGTCCGGAGTACCTCGCCGACGAGCGGCAGATCACGCGTGCCGGCCTGGAAGATCACTTCATGGGGAAGTTGATGGGGCTACCGATGGGTGTGGATGTATGCTACACCAACCACGCCGACGCCGATCAGAACTCCGCCGACAACCTTCTCATGCTGCTTGCGGCCGCTGGCTGCAACTACGTGATGGGCGTGCCGTGCAGCGACGACGTGATGCTGAATTATCAGTCCACCAGTTACCACGATGCCGCCACGGTGCGGAGCTTGTTCGGGTTGAAGCCCGCTCCCGAGTTCGCGAGATGGCTCGAAGAGCAGGGGATCATTCGCGGGGGAAGATTGGTCGCCGGTGATCGCCCCGCACTGCTGGCGCAACTGACGAATATACTCGGTTAGCTCTGGATCAGTTATGAACGAACCCACGCTCCCCGAATCCGACGACGTTCGCACCCTGCACAAGCTGGGGTACGCCCAGGAACTGTCGCGTGTGCTCGGTGGGTTCTCCAACTTCGCCATTTCGTTGTCGATCATCTGCATCCTGGCGGGCGGCATCACATCATTTCATGTCGGATACTGCTCCGTTGGTGGTGCGGCGATTGGCCTTGGCTGGCCGCTCGTGTGCCTGTTCTCGCTTTGCGTTGCCGCAACGATGGGGCAGATCGCATCCGCGTTTCCGACCGCTGGCGGGCTCTACCACTGGGCGGCGATTCTCGGCGGTCGTGGGTGGGGTTGGACGACGGCGTGGTTCAACCTCGCGGGGTTGGTCACGGTGCTCGCGGGGATCAATGTCGGCACGTACCTCTTCGCCGTGAGTGCGTTCTTCCCCGATTCCGCACCAGGTCCCTTGACGCAGTTCGTGGCTGTGCTGGGGCTCACCGCATCCCAGGCAATCATCAATCACCGCGGGATTCGCGTCACGCAACTCCTCACGGACTTCAGTGGGTACTGGATTCTGGTCATCTCGGCGGTGCTCATGGTGTCCCTCTTTACCACGGCACCGACCCTGGATATCGCGCGATTGTGGACGTTCTCGAACTACAGCGGGCTGGAGTCTGAACCCGACAAACTCGTGATGTGGCCGCGAACTGAATCGCTGCTCTGGCTGTTCGCCCTTGGCTTCCTCCTCCCCGCGTACACGATCACGGGGTTCGACGCCTCGGCGCACGTCTCGGAAGAAACCTCGAGCGCCGCGAGAAACGTCCCTCGCGGAATCGTGCGATCCGTGCTGGTGTCCGGTATCTTCGGCTGGCTGATGCTGTGTGCCATCGTGCTGGCGATGCGCGACCCGGCGGCAGTTGCTGCGAAAGGAGACGGCTCGTTTGTCTTCACGCTGAGAGATGTGTTGCCTGGGTGGTTCGCGTCGATCCTGCTGGCGTGCATCGTGATCGCTCAATACCTGTGCGGGCTGGCAACGGTCACTTCCGCGTCGCGAATGATGTTCGCGTTCGCACGAGATGGCGGGCTACCGGCTTCGAAGTGGGTGCGCTCGGTTTCACCGCGTTACCGCACTCCTGTAGTGGCGATCTGGGTCGTTGCCGTCACGTCCGTAATGTTCACGATCTACGCCGATGTCTACAGCACAATCACCGCGGTGTGCGTCATCTTCCTGTATCTGTCGTATGTGTTGCCCACCGCGATCGGACTCGTTGCTCACGGTCGATGGTGGACCGAAATGGGGCCGTGGCAATTGGGCCGCTGGTTCCGCCCCCTCGCGGTCGTGAGCATCCTGGGTTGCGGCGGGTTGATCGTCATTGGAATGCAGCCCCCCAACGAGAAGGCAGCGACAGTTGTGTGTGGAGCGATGATCGTGCTGGGAGTGCTCTGGTTCGCGATCGCAAAGTACACTTTCCCCGGCCCGCCGCACGGGGTACTCACCACCCAGCAACAACAAGCAATCCACGCAGCAGAACTGGCTGTTCACGAGACCGAAGACTCAAAGGCTGCGCCATGAGTGACAACGAACTGTCACCTACTCCCAATCCGTTGGAGTTGGCTCGCGAACACACACCCGCCCGCGTGCTGGTTGGGCGTGCTGGGCCTGCGTATCGAACCGGGACGTGGTTGAAATTGCGAGAAGACCACGCTACGGCACGCGACGCAGTGCAGGCCGAAACCGATCTTTTGTCGGCTTTCGGGATCGACCGGATAGCCAATTACTTGCTGTTCAATGCTCGGACCCGCGCCACATCAAAAGCGGAGTATTTGCTGCGGCCGGATCTCGGGCGACAACTCGACGACGATTCACGAAAACTGATCGCCGAGCGCTGCCCAACCGCGCGAGATCTACAGGTTGTGATCGGCGACGGACTCTCCGCAACCGCAGTGGCTACTCAGGCTCCTGAATTGCTGGATAATTTGCAGAGTGCGGCCATTGAGCATGGCTGGTCGTTTGGTCAGCCGTTTCTGGTGCGATACTGTCGTGTTGGTGTGATGAACGATGTCGGCGACTTGCTGAACCCTTCCGTGATCGTGCTGCTGATCGGCGAGCGGCCCGGCCTGGCGACCGCCGAAAGCCTCTCAGCTTACATGGCGTTCCGCCCCCGTGCTGGCCACACGGACGCGGACCGCAACCTCATCTCGAACATTCATGCACGGGGGATCGGCCTCGAAGAAGCCACCCGCCGCGCGATCGCGTTCGCTGAGCAGTTCCGCGTCGCGAACCGCAGCGGGGTAACCGTCAAGGAAGTGCTTTCTGCCGCTCCTGCCGTCCTGGGGTGATGCTCACTCTTTCTTACCGATGCAGTACAGCATTTCCTGTCGCTTACCATTCGCTTGCGATGCGACCCGCATGTAGATCCGATCCCCGCAGATCGTGGGCGTCGCGAACGCATCGTCGCCCAGTTTGTTGATGGCAATCTCGGTGTACCCTTCGGGTGTTGCCTTGAAAACGAAGGTCTTGCCGCTCTCGTTCGTGGCGAACACGGTATCTCCCATGAATACGGGTGATGCGCTGAATGTGCCGTCGAGGCGTTCCTTCCACAGTTCCTTGCCAGTGTTGCTCTGCCAGCACATCGCGACCCCCGCATCGAGCACGGCGTAAAGATGGCCATCTCGCACTGCCATTGAGGGCACATACACCCGCGTGTTGTTCTCCCACGCCACCTTGCCGGAACCGTCAGCAACCACTGCCGCGACGTGGTTCTTCGGATAGCCGCCGCTTGTGAAGACGCGTGTTCCGTCGGTTACCACGGAAGTCACGCATTCGGTTGTCGAGCCCTTAGTCTCCCACAATTTCTTGCCGGTGAGTGGGTCGAGGCTCGTTACCAGATCGCAGCCCGTGAAGACGAGTTGGTCGCGGCCATCGGCTTTGAGGATGATCGGTGATGCGTAGTTGGGGAACTTCGGCCGATCTACACTCCACACGACCTTCCCACTCACGCGATCAAGCCCGACGATTCGTCCACCACCCTTGTTATCAGCCGAAACGATTACGAGAGGTCCGAAGATTGCTGGCGATGATCCGAAACCCTGATGCAAAACGTAGTCCGAGACCTTCGCTTGCCAAACCTGTTTACCGTCTAGATCGAGCGCCGTTGTGTAAATCGCCCCGGCGTTCAGGAAGTTGACAAAGACTCGCTTGCCGTCGCACGCTGGAGTGCAAGATGCGAGAGAACTCTTGACGTTCCCTTTCACGAAACCCCCGCGGTGAAGGGGCGATTCCCAAAGTTGCTTTCCCGTTACGCGATCGAAGCACAAGACCGATTGCGTTTCGTTTTCGTGATCGGCCGCCGTCAGGAAAATGCGGTCGCCCACGACCGTGGGGGAGCCGTGGCCACGTCCGGGAACCGGAGCTTTCCAGATGATGTTCTCGGCCGCACTCCACTTCAGTGGTGGGTTCTGCTTGGGGGCGATTCCGTTTCGGTCCGGACCACGCCACCACGGCCAGTCAGTGGCTGCCACGGTGACGGGTTCGGTATCTGGAAGGTTGCCGTCAGCGGCACAACCGGTCAGCGGGCTCAATCCCAAACAGGTAGCAATCGCAAACAGAAATCGGTTCATCGTCTGGCTCCAATCGAAGTGGAGAACGGCGGGAGGACGGCATGATACCCGGTGTGAGTACGCTGTGATAGGCATTCGTTTCCAGGTAACTGTGCGGGTGTCGTTCCCGAACCGCACCGCCTCCGTTAATCTGACTCAGTCACCCCTGGGGAAACCGACGATGCCATTCGACCCGGATGCTCGCCTTGCCGAGTGGCGCAAGAGCCTGCTCGACATCACCAAACGCAACAGATTGATCAAGTTCGCTGCGGGCCGAATCGGTGGGGCGTACTTCGCTCACCCCACGACCACGGAGTTGTGGGAGAGCCTGGTCCGAGAAGGCGAGACACTCACCTTCGCCTGGAAGCACGAAATCCTGGGGCTTGCTCCAGGGTTGCTCGATGTCGAGACACTGGCAGCAGATCACGACCCGATTCTGGGCACTGCGACCGAATCTGGTAGCGATATCGAGCGGGGATTCACGGACCTGTGCTTGAAGTCACCGCACCTTCGCAAGGGCCATATCCTCACCGAGTTCACCGACCAACAACTTGTTGCACGACTCACGCGATTGTTTAGGCTTGGACGGGAGGGGATGGCCGATCACGGCGTAACTACACTCTTCGCGGCGTTCGGATTCCTCCGGTGGTACGACAACCAGGATTCCGAGGAGGAAGTGCTGTCGCCGTTGCTCCTCGTGCCCGTGCGTCTGGACCGTGAAACAGTTCAAGCGGCATTCACACTTCGAGCCGAGGAAGACGAGGTGCTTCCGAACCACTGCCTCGCCGAGTTATTGAAGACGCAATTTCGAATTAAGCTACCGACCGCAACCGAGTGCCCCCTGGAACTGGAGAACGCCGACTGCCTGGCCAACTACCTCAAGGCTGTGATCGAGAAGATCAAGCACATCCCACGCTGGGGTGTTGTCGAGTCTTCGGCAATTGGGGTCTTCAACTTCCAGAAGCTCGCAATGTGGGAAGACCTGGGCCGCAATGCAGACCGTGTGCAATCGCATCCCATCTGCCGCGCGATCGCTGGTGACAGTGCGGTGTCACTCAAGACTTCAGCCGATCTTCCTCTTGCGAAGGACCTCGATCAAATCGTTCCTGCGCACTCCTCGAACTTGATTCTCGATGCGGATAGTAGTCAGCAAGAAGCAATTGAAGCAGTGAAACGCGGGGCACACCTCGTTATGGATGGGCCGCCGGGGACTGGCAAAAGCCAGACGATCGCGAACATGATTGCAGAGACTCTCGCTGCTGGCAAAACCGTGTTATTCGTGAGCGAGAAAACTGCCGCGCTCGAAGTGGTGAAACGGCGATTGGACCGCTGCGGGCTAGGCGATTATTGCCTGGAACTCCACAGTGCCAAGGCAAACAAGAAGCAGGTTTTGGCAGAGCTGGGTCGATGTCTCGAGATCCCCCCTGTGGGTGTGCCCGACGTGGCGACACACCTCCTCGAACGGGACGAAACACGAAAGCGGTTGAATGAACTGGTCAGAGAATTGCACGCGATCCGATCTCCACTTGGTTGGAGCGCATTCCGTGTTCATGGCGAACTCGCGAGAGTCGATAAAACGCCTGGCCGCTCTCGCGTCATCATTACGGATGTGCTTGGCAAGGACGCAGAATACCTTCGGCGGGGGACAGAAATTCTGTCAGGTTTGGCCGACGCACGTGCGGTGCTCGAGGAACCCGGCGGGCACCCCTGGCGCGGATGCAAAATCACGGCCTACACGCATGGGGTTGCCGACGAAGCCCGTTACACTCTCAACTCGCTCGCGAATGCAATCCCATCTGTTGGGAATGTGATTCAAGAACTCGCATCCTGTGGAGTATGTGATCGTCCATTCACCATCCAGAGTTGGCGTAAGGGAGAGCACAACGGACGAGCGATCTTGGCCCTACCTCTGTTCCCAGTTGAATGGTTCCGTGGCGATGCGAGACAGGCAGCCGAAGCGACCATCTCTCTGAACGCCAATACACAAACGGCGCGAGAACTCGCGAAACTGCTTCCGGAATTTAATCCGGTGGCGATGCGGAGAATTACAAACCAGCACGATATCAATTACGTTCCAGATAGAGAGCGTCTCCACACGCCTCTTTCACTTCGCAATCGACTTGCTCAACTCAATCACCTCACGACCACAATCCGCACAATCAGGGAACTGGTCGTTACTGTTGCAAAAAGCGCTCAGGATGTTGCGAACCTTCTTCGGTTACCACCGCTTTCCATTGGACAATCTCAAGAAGTTGCCACACTTTCAGGGCGTATTGCAGCAATGCAACCGATTCCCACGTCCTGGTGTGATGTGGGACGACGAGCAGAACTCGTCGCTGCGGTTCGGCGTGCCAGAGATGACGAGAGGGAAATCCTCGCAACGCGGGCCAGGTTGATGGTCAGAGTTTCACCAATCTCACTTGCTCTGGAATCTGCACCATTAGTTCAGCAGGCCGTCGCAGCATCAGGCTCTTCATGGAGTTGGTTGCCTTGGTCAGACTGGTCCAAGATTCGAAAGCAACTGGGCTCGTGGTATTCTTCTGTTCCCGTGGATACGAGCACACGGACCGATATCGCGGAGTTGGCCGCGTATCACCAGAGGGTTGAGGCTGTGCGGCAAGTCGCAACCGCATATGCCGCCGAACTTCTCCTGAACTCAACTGGAGCACCCGATTGGGAAGCGACGGCGACTGGGCTTCAAGACGTGGAAACACTGGAGCGATGGAAACCGCAACATGAACTCAAGGGGCTTCTCGCTGCGGGCGGTTCACTGGCCCGGAACGAACTCGCGACCAGTGCCAAGCAACTTGCCCAGGTAATGACGACATTCACTTCAAGCTGGTCGGACTTCCTTCGCCAGTGTGTTGTGCCGGACCCCGAACGATTCCTGTTGCAACCCACAATCGAAGTTCAGAACTGGCTCGACCGTGAAGCGATTTCCATCGAGAATGAAACCACGGTTCTTAAGCGACTGGTTGACTTGCTGGCCATTGGTTCGGATGTCGCAGCAACTGACATTCGCAACCGGTGCGACACACTCGGCCGACTCATCGAAGCTCGCTCTCATATTCTCGTCGCAAGTCAACTCGCTGGTACAATGCGGACGCCTGAAGCCCTCGAAGAATGCGACCACACCGAGGACGCCAAACGAGCCGCGACACTGCTTGGGTTTCTTACCGAATGGGCCAGACCACTCACATCACAACTTTCCACAACACTCGCTGACCCAACTGGGCGTGGCAAGTTACGAACGGCACTTGAACTCAGCACCACGACACACGCCGAGTTTGATCGGATCTGGACGCGTGTCGTGGGGGAACTGTTCCCGATCGATGTTCTTGTGTCTACAAGCCTCATTCTCGAAGACACACCACTCGATGAACTCACAAGCTGGGCGAACGCTCGTTCACACGATACTCACCGGCTCTCGGAATGGTCGCAATTCGTGAAGTCGGAGAAAGAACTGCTCGCGTTTGGAATCCCCACGATTCTCGATGAGATCAACACAGGAGAATTTCTCGCTGTGAACGCGGTGGATGTTTTTCGTGCACGGTTCTGCCGCTCCTGGCTTGACTCGCTGCACAAACAGGTTCCGGCTCTCGCGGAATTCACCACGGAATCGCACGAACGAATCGTCGAGCGGTTCGCCGCTCTGGATCGTTTCGCGATTCACACTACTCCCGATAGAGTCAGGCTACGTCTGAACACAAACTCTATCAGTCCATCAAATCGTGACTCAGCTCCAGACACATCCGAACTAGGCATTCTCGTGAGGGAGGTCAACAAGAAACGCAGGCAGTTACCGCTCCGAGAATTGTTCCGCCAGATTCCCACGATTCTGCCTCGGATTAAGCCGTGCCTCATGATGAGTCCGCTTGCCGTGAGCACCTACCTCGACACCCCCGAGTTGAACTTCGATGTCGTGATCTTCGACGAAGCCTCCCAGGTTCGCCCGCACGACGCGATGTGCGCGATCTATCGCGGTCGGCAATTGGTCGTTGGCGGAGACCCCAAGCAACTCCCACCGACCGATTTCTTCAACCGCTCCAGTTACGAGGGTGACGATTCCGATGACGTCTCGAGTGGTTTCGAGAGCCTGCTCGATGTTTGTGTCTCACTAGGCTTGACACGAAAGCGGCTTCGCTGGCACTACCGTAGCCGCCGCGAAGGACTCATCGCGTTTTCGAACCGGTACATTTACGATGGCAAGTTAGTGACGTTTCCGAGTGCCGATGAAGCTACAACCCCCGCGGTGACGTTCCAGAAAGTACTCGAAGGGCGATTCAAGGACGGGGTAAACCTAATCGAAGCGAAGCGAGTTGCGATTCTGGTGTTGGAACACGCCCGCACGAACTCTGACCGCAGTCTGGGAGTGATCGCGTTCAGCCAGCGGCAGCAGGATCGAATCCTTGATGAACTCGAAATTCTGCGCCGCGAAAGTACGGAGACAGAATCCTTTTTTGCAGACGATCGACAGGATCCATTCTTCGTCAAGAATCTAGAAAACGTTCAGGGAGATGAGCGTGATGTCATTCTGCTGAGTGTCGGGTACGGGCCAGATGAAACGGGTAAGGTCGCGATGCGGTTTGGTCCATTGAACCGCTTGGGAGGCGAACGCCGATTGAACGTCGCAGTTACTCGGGCACGGAGGAGTATGATTGTCGTCGCTTCAATGACCGCGGCTGACGTTGATCTCGCTCGCACGAGTGCCGAGGGCGCGAAGATGCTGAAAGCATTCCTGGATTACGCTGAACGTGGTCCCTCGGCGCTTGGGAAGGTCCAGTCCGAGGTAAGCCGTGAAGTCGTAGATTCGCCCTTCGAGGCAGAGGTCGCCGCTGAACTTGGTCGCCACGGCTTTCCCGTTCATCAACAAATAGGCTGTGGTGGTTATCTGATTGATATCGCAATTCTCGATCCGCAACAGAGCGGGCGTTACGTACTTGGTGTCGAGTGCGATGGAGCTACGTATCACGCCGCTGCGACTGCACGAGATCGTGACCGCCTTCGCCAAGAAGTTCTCGAAGGGCTTGGTTGGCGACTGATCCGCGTGTGGTCCGCTGACTGGGTTCGCAATAAATCCAAGCAGGTACGCCGCATCATGGCGGCCCTCGAAGCATCAACCTTCCCCGACTCCAAACACCGACAAGAGGTGTCCATCCTCACCTCGACGAATGTGAACACAAGATCAGTACCTTTCGATCCGGTCGAATATCAATTGATCGAGTCGGTTCCTGAGGGGGTTGTTGAAGCCGCAGTGACTCAGGTACTGCGGGACTATGGTTCGATGCCGGTTGAAGCACTGATCGCCGCGGTGTCGAAACATCTCGGCTTCAAACGAACCGGGCCACTGATTCGGGAGCGTATCTCCATCGCGGTGAATACGCAGGTATCGACGGGATTGCTTGATATCGGCGACGACTTGCGCGTCAGGCTGGTGAAAGCGAAATGAAACCGTCTATTCCTTGCGACCCATTGCCGAGCAACTGCCCAATCGTCTACGTTCCAGGCGTGGATGGCACTGGTCGCTTGCTTCACCGTCAAGCGGGGTTGTATGAGCGTTACACCGTTCGTTGCGTGAGCTACCCGCAAGACGACCGCCATACTTATGCCGACCTTGCGGCACTGGTTATCCAGCAACTTTCCGGCACGGGTCCGGCTGTAGTGTTGGCGGAATCGTTTGGTGGTGCCGTGGCGCTCAAGGTCGCGCTTGAGCGACCGGATCTCGTTCGGCGGTTGGTGTTGGTGAACACGTTTGCATGGTATCCGCGTCGGCTGTTTATCGGTCTGATGGGATTGATAGGGCCGTGGCTGCCGATGAAGCCGAGCCATCCCGCAACCCGCAGGCTGCGTGGGCTGTTTTTCTTTGGCCCTCGGATTCCCGATGCCGAACAAGATGTGTGGTGGGATCTTACTGCGGATGTCCCAATGCGGGTGTATGGCCATCGCTTCAGGCTCTTGGCCGGGTTGGATCTGCGCCCTCGCTTGGCAGAGATTACCGTTCCCACATTGATATTCACGGCTACGAACGATTGGGTTGTCCCCACGACCGCAGGGCGATTGCTGGGGAAACGGATCTCCCATGCGAAAGCTATTAGTTTGCCGACGGGTCACGCGGCCATGATCGATCCACGCGTGGATGTGGCACAGTGGCTGGAGACGCCAGAATACTGGCGTGCTGCGAACGGCGTTTAAGCGTGGGTTGTGAGTTTGATGAGGTCGTTTTGCTTGGTCAGTCGACTTGTTGAACCTCGGCGACAATCCGGTTTGCTGTAAGAGATCGCGTATGAAGACTAAATCAGACATCGTGCAGGATTGGTTGCCGCGGTATACCGGGCGGCCGTTGGATCAGTTCGGACGATACATCCTCCTCGCCAACTTCCCGAACTATGTGCAAATGTTCGCTGACCGGTTTGGCGTTGAGATCATGGGTCGAGATCGTGCGATGCAGTCGGCCACAGCCGAGGATATCACCATCCTCAACTTTGGCATGGGTAGCCCGATGGCGGCGACGGTGATGGATCTGCTCGTGGCAGTCGAACCGAAGGCTGTGCTGTTCCTGGGGAAGTGCGGAGGGTTGAAGAAGACAACGATCGGGGATTTCATCCTGCCCATCGCAGCGATCCGGGGTGAAGGAACGAGCAACAGTTATCTTCTCCCCGAGATTCCGGCACTTCCATCGTTCCGACTTCAGGCCGCGCTCATGGCCTCCATCAATCGCCGAAATCTTGACTACTGGACTGGTACGGTTTTTACGACCAACCGCCGGGTGTGGGAGCACGACGAAGAATTCAAGAACTACTTGCGGACCGTCCGTGCGAGCGCCATCGACATGGAGACAGCAACGATCTTCGTGGTCGGATTCGTGAACCATATCCCCAAAGGGGCTCTCCTGTTGGTATCAGATAGCCCGATGACCCCCGAAGGGGTCAAAACTTCAATCTCGGATGCCTCGGTAACCGAGAAGTATGTTCGCATGCACCTGGAAATCGGCATCGACACGCTCATCGAGTTGCGTGACTCGGGCGAATCGATCAAGCACCTCCGGTTCGAGGAGCGGCCGGGGTGATTATTGAGAGGCTCGACGATGCCACTTTCGTTCCGAGTTCTGGGTGGACCGGGAGACGACAACGCGCTTTTCGTCGCCGTGGATACGGGTCAACGTGTCTCGCGGCTCATGTTCGACTGTGGCGACGGATGCCCTCATGCTCTCGAAACGGGCGACCTGCTTGGAATGGATCACCTTTTCTTCTCGCACTTCCACATGGATCACGTCGCTGGTTTTGACCTGTTCTTCCGGTTGAATTTTGACCGCGAGGATCCAGCGGTCAACGTGTGGGTGCCCCCAGGTGGGACCGAGATCTTGCACCACAGGTTTCGCGGGTTTCAGTGGAACCTCGTCGGAAGCAATCAACGAGGAACCTGGGACGTTCACGAGATCAGCGAAACGAGTGTCCGCACGACTCGGTTCCATGCGCGCGAGGCTTTCCGCACTCCGCAAACCATTGCTGAACAACCTCGAACAGCAGTGATTGTGAAGGGAGAGGGTTTCACGGTCGAGGCTTATCAACTCGATCACGGCTGTCCGTCGCTGGGGTACATTGTTCGCGAAGCGTCGCGAGTCAATGTCGATACTGACCGTATGGCCGCTCGAGGCTTCTCTCCGGGTCCGTGGGTGAAGCGACTTCGAGGCGAACCGGCTCGCGCCGGTGAGATGGTTGCGATCAAAGGGAGCGAGTATTCACTCGCACAAATCCAGGGGGAGTTGTTGGTTACCACGGCTGGCGAATCGGTCGCATACCTGACGGATTTCCGGCTCAACGAGGCAACAGGCGAGTATCTTTCCGCGCGACTTCGTGGAGTCACCACTCTGGTGTGCGAGAGCCAGTACCGCGCGGCAGACGTGATGTTGGCGGAAAACGTGATGCATTCGACCTCAGTCGAGGTCGCGACGCTCGCGGTTCGTGCCGAGATTGGCCGGCTCATCCTCTTTCACGTCTCGGCACGCTACCTGCCGGATGGACTGGGCGAACTGCTCGCGGAAGCACGAGCAATCTTCCCAAACACTTCGTTCCCGGACGGCTGGCGAGTGCGTGCTTCCTCCTGAAGCCTTCAAGTGTGCCGCATGTTCATCCGTGGAGTGCCCACATCGTCCAGAGCGTCAGACCGAACGTGAATCTCAGCCCAGTCTGCGCGATCACCCACCAGAGTGATGAGGTGAGCGTGGTCTGCATCTCGGTCAGACTCTTCTTCACCTCGTTATCCACAAGTTTCTGTGGGTTAACGATGCCGAGAGTCACCACTCGAACCAAGGGCCCCCGCCAGCCAAGCCAGGTTTCCGCCTGATCGAAGTACTTCACCGTTTCATTGTGGTCGAAGCGACCGACACGGATGATGAAGTAAAGATCGACACAGAGCATCGGGATCATCGGCACAAGGATGATTGGCACAAGCCACCACTCTTGCTGCAATTGCGGCCCAGTGAGCACGGCTGCAGGAAAGAGCATACGCGAACAGATAAGCTGGACGAGTGTGACCAGCGCGGCCAGAATCGCCGGGCGAAAAAACGACCAGTTCAAGATCAGACTTTTGTGCTCACCAAGTCGCTGGATGAGTTTCGGCCACCGACCGTGAACGGCCACTCCCAATCGAATCGCATTCCAGTAGACATCCCATCGCCGCAAAAAGCTGATGAGGAACATGAGTGTGACGTAGAAGTCAAAGATGCGAATCAAGTTGACTGGAGCAGGTTCGTTCGGCATACACCACCTAGGACCGCAAAGGGGAGATGCACTCCACCCGTGACGAATTCTTCTCATCGTATTCCTGATTGTGTTCTGGCCACACTTCACCTACCCTGAGGTCACGACTTCATTTCGTCGGATATCGTTTATTCCGCTTTCCTCTCGGAGAATGTTGTGTTTTGCTCCTCTCCCTCATCCCGTCGGTGGGCTTTTACGCTCATCGAGTTGCTCGTTGTCATCGCCATCATTGCAATTTTGATCGGCCTCCTGCTTCCAGCAGTGCAGAAAGTCCGCGAGGCGGCTGCACGCATGAAGTGTCAAAACAACCTGAAACAAATCGGCATCGCGCTCCACAGCGGGCACGATGCGCTGGGAAGGTTCATCCCCGGTGGGGCAATGGACCAACCGCCGTTCGGTACGGACGTGCCAACGACGGGGCGTGGATGGGGAAGTAGCTGGATGGTGTACATGCTTCCGTATATCGAGCAGGGGAGTCTCTACTCGAAGTGGCAGTTTTCCGGGCAATCTGGAGCGTTCAACACCAACAACAATAACGCCGCAAATGGTGCAATTATCTCGGCGTATCTTTGTCCATCGTCTCCCCTTGCCAAAACTCCAACTCTGAGGCGACCTGAGTCGTTTATCGCGAGCTACGTCGGTGTTTCTGGTTCCGTGCCGGGGCTTATCACTGGCTTCACCGAGACGCGGTACAACGACCTCACGTGTGGAGGTCGGATCAGCGCTGGTGGCGTCCTCATCCCCAACGGTCAGTTGAACATGCTTCAAATAACCGACGGCACGAGCAACACGATCGTGTTCAGCGAGGAAAGTAACTTCATTACTGACAACACGGGAACAAAACAGCCTTGGAACGCCTCGCTGATCTGGGGGTGGTATCTTGGTGTCAAGGCCCCAGGAATTCCTCCGAACTTCGACAACAACGGCGGTGACAACCGAGAGCCCAATTTGACGACCATCCGGTACCAAATCAACTACACGCCTACTGGCGGGTGGGCGAATGATGTGACGAACACGGGAGTTGGTTCTGGTCCGCCGACTGGGAACTGCGTGGGTGCCAATACGCCACTCAATTCAGCCCACACCGGCGGGGTGAACGTGGTATTTGCGGATGGCTCGGTCAGGTTCGTCACAGACGGTACGACTCTCGCAGTCCTCGCTGCACTTGCGACTCGCGATGATGGTCAACCTGTATCGCTGCCGTGACCGAACTTGTCTCGCAATGGATTCAACTGCCCAGACCGCAATGGGTACGCTCCACTCCTCTCCTGTCAATCCCGTGTCGTTGCGTTCCCGCAACATGCCGTGGAGTTCCGGATGTCGTCAAATCGGTGGGTTCTGTATCTCCTTGGCGTCGCGTTGGGCATCCCCTCCCTTAACGGATGTGGGAAGCCCGCAACGCCCAAACGGTATGCTGTCCAGGGTAGAGTCACCCTTGACAAAAAGCCGCTAGAGAAGGGTGTCATCTACTTCAAGATTGTTGAGAGTGGTGAGCTAAACACCTTCCAAATTCAGAATGGAGAGTTCGCTGGTGAACTTGGTGAGGGCGAGCGTCGGGTGGAGATCGTTTCATACGTTTCACGGGGCGAGAGGGATATCGGGGGGATGAAAGGCGAGTTCCAAGAGAACCTTATTCCTGCCCACTACAACATCGACAGCAAGATCACAGCAACCGTCACACCCACAGGACCAAACCAGTTCGTGTTTGATTTGGTCTCTCGCTGATCGAGGCTGTTGGGAACTCCTCGACCACCAAAAGCAGAAACGCCGCAAACCCCTTGGTTTGCGGCGTTTCTGTTGAGTGCGCGTTACTGGACTTGAACCAGTGTACACGTTGCGGGACGGTCGCACGATCCGGCTTGTTTTATAGGGCAGGGCAGGGGCGATATGGCTTGATTCGGCAAGGGAATCAAGGCGAGTATCGTGCCGAATAGTGACGGTTTGAACGTGTCGCAATGCAGCGTTGAGGTGAGCGTGGTACAATCCGTATGTACACCAACTATACGGACTTACCCTATGGCACTCGCAGCCGCTCCCCGCGAACGCCGTCGGCACAAGGCTTCGCCCGCGCGGGCGAAGCCGACAGTCAACATCCTCGACCACCTGGAGTGGGCACAGCAGGTCGCCCGGCGGGTGTCCGGCCGGTACCGCTTCGAGGGTCGGTCGCAGGAGCAAGCCGACCTGGAATCCGTCGCGACCCTCGAACTGGTGAAGCGTGCTCCGAAGTTCGACTTCAAGCGGGTGCGTGGCGGCCGGGTGGTCGATGCGTTCCGCGGGTGGCTTGAGCAGTACATCGTGTCGCAGTGCCGCCGGGAAGCGCGTCGGCTGCGGAACGGAGGGACGTACCACACCCGTCGTGAGGTCGAGGGGGTCGCCCTGGTGGCGGTAGAGCTGGGCGACGACGATGTGGATCTGGAAGAGGCGGAAGTGGATGAAGAAGTGGTCGCCCCGGCCGGGCCACACCGGGCGACGACTTACCCCAGGCATTGCCCCACGTGTGGACGGGGGTTCCGGGGGATCGTCAGCCGGACGCACTGCTCACCGGCGTGCCGCGAGACGTGACTGCCAATGAAAACAACCCCGGATTACTCCGGGGTTGTTCACTTCACCAGTTGACCAGGTCACTCCACTTCAGCTTCCGCAAGCCCTCGCAGATACGCCTGGTCTTCAACCCCGAGCGGCGTTGTGGCCCCGGCGCTGGTGATGCCAGCGACAGCAGCCTTATCCTTGAACCTTCGCAAGATTCGCTTCCGCCTCGGAAGCACCGTGTCCTCGATCATCTGATCGAACAGGGCATCGCGTGCCGAGTCTTCAGAGTCGAACGTCTCGATCGGGGGCAGTTTGGCCGCGGCCTCCTCGGCTTTTTTCTCGGCACAGTTCTTCAACACTTCGCCGATCAGCGGCCCCAGGATCGCCGCCAGCATCGCAATCAGTGCAGACACGGATCACCTCCTTCACGAGTAATGGTTTAGGTAAGCACACCCGACCATCGGCCACCCACAGAAACTGCTCACCACGGCCGGGGTGTATCGGATCAGCGACAGCAACCACCTCGGGCTGCCGCACGAGCTTCACGACGCTGCTGGATACGCTCGGCGATCCCCGCGAACAGCCCACGGATCGGGCCGCGAACCGCCGAGTCGGACACGGCGACCGGTGCAGCCACCGAGCTGGCGGCCTGGGTGTATCCGGCCGGGATGAGCCGGCAGCCCTCAGCGTCACACACGCGAACGCCTGCCGGCGGGGATGGCGGAGGTGCGGGCGTCCGCACCACAGGACACGAGCCAGGGCAGACGCCGGGCTTGCACTGGCAGCCGTCGCCACACACGCACGCGGGGTCCATCGCGACGGGTAGTGCCGGACCGGCCGCGACCGGTAACGCTCCGAATGCCGCGGTCGGGATCGCCAGAGCCAGGGCCACAAGAACGAATCGCATTCCAAATCCTCCAAGGGGCGAACAGGGTGGTTCACGTCGCGATCGGAAGTCGATCGACTCGCCGGATGGCACGGATGGCGTAGGCGTCGAGGTTGACGTAGTTCCCGCTCTGGCCCCAGAAGTAGCCAGCCGGGATGTAGCAATCGCCCTGGTCACCGAACGAGACGTCCCACGAGTTGCGGGTACACGCTCGCAGGTCACCGAATCGGCGGGTGAGCCCCCACGAGAACATCGCGTGCCCGTTACGAAACGAGCCGTCAAACGACGGGACCTTCCCATCCTTCTTGGTGCTGAAGAACGAGTTCCCCAGAACGAAGCCGTGGTACACGAAGAAGTCGCGGGCCAGAGCGCTGCGGACGTGCGACCAGTCCATGCACTGATAGATCTCGATCGCAACGTGGTTCTTCGCGTCGTCGAGGACCGCCGCCGGCAACCCGCCACGCGGAAGGTAAATCTTGTCGTCGCCCCACAGCGACTCGCGACACAAACCACGCCCACGGTAGTCGTCGGCGAGATCGCGGCAGAACGCCCCCTGGTCCGTTCCGCCGTTGTGCAGGGCGTACTGCATCGTCATCGACAGCCGCGGCACGTCCTCGACGCCCGAGGCTCGCTCGATTGCTTCGCCGAGCCCGGCCAGTGCAGCGTTGGTGCAGTTGTTGTTCTTCTGATACTTGGCCGGACTGAGGAACGGCCGAAGCCGTTCTGTGTCGAGGCACTCGGCTTCCGACAGAACCGGGTTCGCCTCATCCCAAGCGGGGGCGGCAGCGAACTTGAGAACATCAGGTTGCTTGCACCCCGTCCGAACGACGGAACCGTCTTCGAGTGTCATCTCGTCCATTTCACTTCACCACCTTTCGGATCAGGGCGATGTTGTCCGCCGGCGAGTTGCTGAGTTTGAAGGTGACCAGCGGATTGGATGGCCCGGTTGCGTCAGCATCGAACACGATCACCGCCGGCATTCCGGCAGCGTCTGCGTATCGCTTGTACCCGTTGGCCGTGAACACCGGATCCTTGCTCGACACCAGTTCGACTGAGCCGCCAGTTGCGTTGACGAACGCACGGAACTCGGGGTCATTGATCGCCTTCCCCTGGGCGACGGTCCGGGTCGCTGTGTCCTCGCAAATCACCACCGTGACTTTCACGGCCTTGGTCACCGGGTCCGGCTTCGGCTCAGGCTTGGGATCTGGCTTCGGGGTTGGCGGCGGGATCGGGGCCGTGCCGGTGTCCACGTCGATGGTGCGGCGGATCACGTCGGCAGCCTTGGTCGCACCCACCGGCACGATCAGCAGCTCGACCCGGCCCGGTAGTAGCCCCTCGACGACGAATACTTGCTTCCCCTTGAACGTTCGCGACTCGCTCTTCCCCGATCCGTCAACGAACCGGCCACGAATGCGAACAGGGCCAGCGTCCTCAGCGATCGAGACGATTCCCGCCGGGGAGGCGAGCACCACGATCGGCGTGTCACTGTCGATGACATACTGCGAGTCTCCAATGAGCCTCACGACGCCATCGACCGGGCCGGGTGCCGGCGGCATCGGCTGCGGGACGACGGGGCCGCTCGGGATTCGGATGGCCGGGTCGGCGGCACCGAGGCTCGCCGACGCGAACAGAAGAAAGAGAATCGCGTGGACCACTCGCATCACTTGCCCTCGGCGGTGTCGTTGACTGTCGGAATGGCCCTTCGCACGTCCGCCCGGATCGCCTCGACCTCGCGTCGGAGGTGGGCCAGCTCGGTGCGGGCTTCGGCGTGAGCGATCAAGCAGTCCCGCTCACGCCGGATCATGTCCGTGATCTCGACCTGCTGGTCGCTGATCTTCTTTTCGAGGCGGGCGATGTCGCCGTTGTGCTGCCGCTCCCGATCCTTGGCGTAGGTCCGCCACTGGTCCAGGGCCGTGGCGTCGTCCTCGCGGTCGATCTCGGCGGCATCGCGAGCGGCCTTGGTGTCGGCGTGGACATCCTCACGGCGCTCCCGCTTGAGGGTGCCGTACAGGACGCCCACAGCACCGATGATTCCGCCGACCAGCCCGGCAACGCCGTCCCAATTCATCTCGCACCCCGCTGAAAGCAAACTTGTGAAACTCTCGCCCGCGCGGGCGAGGCCCATTACGCAGCTGGGGTCGGCTTCGCGTCGTGCAACCCGACCAGTGCCAGCGCTGCGAGCAGCGAGGTCGCCGCGGCGTCGTAACTACCGGTCGCGAACTGAGAGATCGCGAGCCCCGCCAGGCCGAGGGCCGCGATGTAGGTCCGAGCACCGGACAGGGCTTCGAGCTTCAGGATGCTGCCGATGAGAGTGAGCACGTGTCGCATTGCCGGACCTCAGGAGGCGGAGCGGGTGTCAGTCGAGCAATGGGTTGATGCCACCAGCCTCAGAATTGAGCGAAGCTGTACTTGCCCTTCACGTTGGCCGCGAGGTACTTTCCCTTGGATGGTGCGTTGAGAAGTGCGAGGTAGACGTCGCTGGGGACGTCGTAATAGGTGTAGCGCGACCCTTCGTAGCCACGCTTCTCGGACTTGAACTTCACGAACAACGTCTTATCGCTGACGCGGTAACCCACGGAAAAAACATTACTGCTCTCGACGACCGTGTAACTCACACCTTCATCAATGGTTGTTGGCATACCCTCTCAATGTCACGAGAGGTAAAATGAAAGCGGCACGGCGAAGCGTCTCACCGCTTCGCCGTGCCTGAACACACTCACCCCCGTTGAGGAGCGAGCATGTCTGCTGAGCAACCTACCGTCATGTACAAACCGATTCCAGGCCACCCCGGGTACCGTGTGGGCGACGATGGCAGCGTGTGGACTTGCCGGGGGAGGACTAGCATCGGGAAAGGTCGCGGTCGCGGAAGTCTCGCCATCATCACCGAGAGATGGCGGCCACTGAAGCAATGTCTCATGACTTCGGGCCGGATGATGGTGACCCTTTCAGCTAGTCGTTATCGCCGCTTCGTGCATCACCTTGTCCTTGAAGCGTTTGTTGGCCCGTGTCCTGATGGGATGGAAGCCTGCCACTCCCCAGATCGCGGCCCCACGAATAACCGACTGGAAAACCTGCGATGGGACACCAAGGAAGCGAACATGGAGGACCGCGACAAGCACGGCGGGACATTGCGAGGCGAAAGGAACACGTCCGCCAAACTGACCAGCAAAGTGGTTCGGAAGATTCGGTCTGAATACGCGACCGGGAAAGTGAGTCTGGGGCACCTAGCACGAAAGCACGGTGTCACTCGCCGTTCAATTCGTTTGGCTGTGGATCGGCAAACGTGGGCTCACGTTTCATGAGTGGACGTTGCTCGACTCGACCACGGTGTACGACACGTTTTCGTCGATGGTTGGCATGCCGTGGAGATGTCACACGACGCCGGCGTCGATCAACTGGCCAACCTGCACGAGTGCGGCTGACAGATCGTCGCCCGTCGCGAGCGGCTGCACCGATGCGATGGTCCCGTTCTGCAAGGCCGCAAGGATCTCGTTGATCTTGCGGCGGGCCTCCTGCGTCGAGAGCATGTTGCCAAAGCAGGCCGCACGGGTTGCCAATGGCATCGGGTCGGACGCCGTGAGCATCCGCTTAGCGTCGGCTCGTTGCTGAGACTCCGCCCACGCCGATTCCGCTTCGGGTGACCAGTCGAAAGCCGCGAGCAATTCCTCGCCTTTCGCCACCTGCTGACTGGTGGCTTCCTTCATGTATGTGACGTTGGCAGACTTCCCGACAACATCGACCGTATCGACGGGAACACCGGCGGAAGCCAGAGCCATCACGAGTCGCTTTTTCGTGTTCATTACAGGTACTCAATAACGATGAGGATACCGTCCGCGCCCGCGCCGCCCGCGCCGCTGTCAATCGTAACTCCCGCCAGGCTCGCGCCGCCACCACCGCCGCCGCCGCCGTACTTCCCACCGTTGCCGCCTGCACCCGCGTTGGTTCCGGCGGATTGGCTCGAATAACCGCCGCCGCCGCCGGCCCCGCCGATAGGCATTCCCGTCGTGACACTGCCCCCATTCCCGCCAGCACGGCTCCCGGATGTCCCGGCCGCACCAGCGCCGGCGCCGTCGTAGAGCGTGGAGCGAGTGCCGCCCGCCCATGCAACGCTATCCACGTTGGCCGTGTTGATGACGGTTCCACCGCCGCCGCCGCCCGGACCCGTGCCGGAACCGCCCGCGTTAGAGCCCGAGGAAGAAAGGCTCCCCAGCCCGCCGTTGTATGTCGCTCCCGTCGTGGCTGCCGCGTCCGTATGCGCGCTCCCCGTTCCGGCTTTCCCGGCCGAACCACCCGGAGCGAACAGGATCGAACCGAGCGTTGTGTTTCCCCCGGCAATGCCCGGCCCGCCGTCGCCGGTAACGGCAGTACCCGCGCCGCCCGCGCCGCCCGTGCCAACCACCACGGCAAGAGACGTGAGCCCCGATATCGGCATGGGGTCGAGGATCGACACGCCGCCGCCGCCGCCACCACTTCCACCGAAACGGTTTGACCCGGCCGCGCCCTTTCTCCCGCCACCCCCGCCACCCCCGCCACCAACCGCGACGGCCGAAAACGCCTTTGTCGCCGCGTCGAAAGTGTGCGTTCCGTTGGCCGTGTAAGTTGTGGCAATCGTTCCGCCGCCAGCAGACGCCCAACTAGTATTCGTCGCGTCGGTCTTGAGGAACTTCCCCGCGTTGCCGGTCTGCGTCGGGAGCAGCGCGTTCAGTGCCGCGTTCGCGGTCGTCTGCCCGGTTCCGCCCTTCCCGATTGCCACGGTGGCAATCGTCGTCGCGAATGAGCCCGTCCCGGATCCGGTCACGTCGCCCGTCAACGTGATGGTTTGGTCGCCGCTATTCGTCCCGGTCAGTCCCAGGTCTGTCTTGAGGGTCGCGAGCGTCTGCACTTCCGGGGCACCCGTGCCCGCGGTGGTGCGATAGAACACGGTGCCAGTCGCGACGTTCGCCATCTTCGCCAGCGTCACCGCGCCGTTGGCAATCGTGGCCGCGAAGGTGCCTGTCCCGCTGCCGGTCACGTCACCTGTCAACGTGATGGTTTGGTCACCGGTGTTCGTGCCCGAGCTGGTGCCGCTGTGCGTGCCGCTGAATGTGCCTGACTGTGTGGCGAGCGTGCCCAGGCCGAGGTTGGTCCGGGCTGTGGACGCCGTGACGTCACTCAAGTTGTTGGCGACCTGAAGGAAGTCGCCGGTGGCGTTGGTGCTCGCCGTCCCCAGGCCGGTCACATCGGTGTTGGGGATCGTGGTCGAGACGTCGACGTCGGTGCCGTTCCCCTTCAGGTACCCGGTGAGGCTGGTGGGCGTGCTGCTGTCGATCGTGGTGATGCCGGTGGTGACCGTTGCCCAACTGGTATCCGTGCCGTCGGTCTTGAGATACTTTCCGTTGTTGCCTGTTTGCGATGGGAGTAGGGCGTTCGCCGCGGCGTTGGCCGTGGTCTGACCCGTGCCGCCATTCGCGATGGCGATCGCGGTGCCGGTCCACGTGCCCGATGTGATGGTGCCGACGGTCGCGATGTCGGTGCCGACGAGCTTCGACGAGGCGATCGATCCCGCGAGCATGGAGTTCGTGACCGCCCCGGCGACGATCGTGGTGGCCAGGCTCCCGGCCGTGGTGGTCACGTTCCCCGTGAGGGCCGGGAAGCTCGCTGCTGGCAATACCCCGGTCACCTTGGTGGTCAGGTCGATCGACCCGGCCAACATGCTGTTGGTGACCGCCGACGCTGCGATGGTCGTCGCGAAGCTGCCGGTTCCACTTCCCGTGACGTTGCCGGTCAACGTGATGGTCTGATCCCCGGTGTTCGTGCCGCTCAGGTTCACCACGTCTGTGGTGGGAATCGTCGTTGTGGCCGAGACGACCGAACCGTTGCCCTTCAGGTACCCCGTGAGTGACGTCGGCGTCGAGCTGCCGATCGATGTGATTGGGGGGCTGCCGCCGCCAGAGCCGAGATTGGTGACGATGCCGCCGGTGATCGTGGCCCCGGTGCCAAGCGTGCCGGTGACGCCGGGGTACTGTGCGAGGTAGTCGCCCGCGATGAACTGCCGCACGCGAATGAACGGTGTGCTGGTGTTGAGATCGTACCCAATGTGCGCGTGATGTCCCCCTGGGCCACCAATCTCAACGGACTGCTGGTTAAGCAATGAGTCGTACACGTTGCGAATTCGCCAACCGCCGGTACTGGCTGCACTGCTTCGCAGCGAGATACACGCGGTCGCCCCCAAACTAAACGAGTCGATCGGCCCCGCGCAGTACGCTTCGACACTGGCGTATCCGGCAGTAATTCCCGCCGTCGCGTCGAGTCGCCCAGATGTCGTCGTCAGCCCGGTAAAGGTCTTGTCGCCGATGAAAGATTGCGTCGTCGTGCTGACGTACCCGGCGACAGTTGTCGACGCCATCGGGGTTTGAGCAAAGGTGAGCGAATCGGTGCCGACGACCGCCGACCCGTTGTTCATGCATGTCCAGAAGGTGTCGTGAAATTGCGTCCCTTCCAGCACCAGGAACGTCGCACCGAGGATGTCCATCCCGCCAGCCGCATCCGGGGCACGCGTCGGCGGCCCGCTGGCGGAGACGACCCAGATCCCGTTATCCGTCGCAGGGGACACGAACCACAGCAAGATGCGGTCGCCGGCCGCGAGCGTAACGCCATCGGTGACGTAACCCACCACGAACGTGCCGATCGCGGTGCCGCTGGTGTGACGAACGCGGACGGGCATCTTCCAACAGGCACCACCGCCAGCAGCCGGTGTGGTTGAGCCGCCGATGATCGGCTCCAGTTCCCACAGCAACCCACCAGCGCCATCACCAGATTTGGCCCGCGCGAAGTCGCCGACCGCGAGCAAGATCTCGGAGTCGTCCGCAGCGGGGATGGTGTAGCCGGGGTTGTCTGCGGAGAGGACGATCCCGCCGGTGACCGCTTCCCAGGTGCCGTCGCCCAGGAGTTGCCATTGTTCGGCGGTATACGTCTGCGGACCTGAGCCGATGACGCTGAGGATACGAACGATCAGCCAGTCGCTCGACATGGACTGGTTTTGAGGGAGGGCAGGAGGTGGCATGCTTGGGGGATGTCACTCGCCCGCGCGGGCGAAGGGTCGGGACGTGGAATTGTGTGCAGCTACCGCGCTGTCGAGCGAAATGAGAGGATGGGATCTTCCCAAACCTCTCGGAGTTGCGTGATGAGCCAGCAGTGGAAGCCGGGCGACGTTGTGAAGTTCAAGACGGGCGATGGCCCGACGATGGTCGTGAGGGTGGCTCTCACCGATAGCAGCGACAAGGAAACGGGCGAGTACCTTTGCCAGTGGTGGTGGTCAGTGTCGTTTCACGAGTTCACCTTCCCAGGTGACTCGCTCATCGCCGCCAAACCTTACTGAGCGGCGAACTTCTTGTCGAACCCCTCCAGCACCGCATCGGCGATCCTGGTTGCGGTGGTCGCCACGTCGCCGTGGATGGTGTTGACGGTGGTGGTTTGGCGGGGGCGAAGTAACTCGACGACCGCCGCCGACGCGACATCGGCCCACAACTTCCGACGCAGTGCTTCAACTTCGTTCATGTGAACCCCTTTAGTTTGTCCTCACGGGAGATGTCAAATGCCGCGTGCGATCCTGATGGTGGGGCTATTCCTCACCGGAGCTATGACCATGTCGGATGTGATCGAAGCACAGGACGAGAAGAAGAAGGACGACGGCCCGAAGGCCCCGTTCAACCAGCGGGTGACGATTAAGCAGGGCAAGCTCAACCCACTCAAGGAGGTCCACGCCTACCAGTACGACTACGAAAACAAGAATGACAAGAGAGGGAAGAAAAGCTACTTCGGGTTGAGGGCGAATGGTGAGAACAGCCTGGCCGGCGCTGGTGGTGTTCTTCAATTGAAGGCTGAGATCATCGACAAGGACGGTGTTTCCTGGGAGGTGGTCCGGGTTGTCGGCACCGGACCGGTTGAGAACGTTCGGCACTTCGAGGTCGTGAAGAGGCCCGAACCCAAGAAGGAAGGGCCCAAGAAGGACTAAGCCCCAACTCGGAACAACTCGTAGTGGTTTCGGCCCGAGAACAGCGAACTGTTGTCGGGCACGGACGTGTAGTCACTCCAGGTTCCGTCGGAACTGACGTAGTACCAGCCGGCGTTGTCGCCAGTTCCGTCGGTCGGGTAGAAGTAGAAGTGGTTGTGGCCAGGAGTCTTCCGCAGCCACTTGTACGTCAGGTTGTACGCGATCTCGTCTCCGGCCTGATCGAGAATCACCTCTTCATCGACACCTATTAGCAGCAGCACACCCGGCTCGTAGCCCATGAAGATGGCATTGTTGAACGTGCCCAGAAACGGCAGCGTCTCGCCGTCGCTGCTCCCGTGAACCCGTGTATAAAGCGGCGATCCTTCGCCCCATGCGTTGTAAGGGATGCGGTGCCACTTCTTGGACACTACCGCCTGCACCAGCGGCTTGCCGACATTGTGAGGGATCGTCTTGTTGTAAGGGATGACTGTCCCAGTCTCCTGCGTGAACCGCATGATCCCGCCCGGCAGGGTGAGATAGTCCACCTGCGACTGAGAGGGCATCGTCTGGAGGTAACGCCGCGTCTCGTTGATGCTCCCGGTCGGCTCCAGGTCGTCGTACATCTCGAACGGCATCTGCTGGAACAGAACCGGCACCTTCATCCCCTGGTGCGTCGGGATCGGGAAGTCAGCGGATGCGACGTCGTCGCTCTCGAAGACGTGGTTGGTCGTCTGCGGGATCTTGACGGCCCCGAACTTCGGTTTCGACGGCCATCGCTGCGGCATCAGCCGCGAGAGACGCGTGGTTCCGCTGTCGTCGTAGGTCTTGGCCCCGCCGAGCATGAACGCACAGAACCGCTCGAAGTAGTTCGCGTTGATGAGGTACTCGCAGGCCACGGTGTTCTGATTCACCTCGCGGGAGTGCCGCGGGTGCGAGCCGTCCTCAATGCCGAGCGTCTCGATCTCGATTTCTTCGACCTCCTCGGTGGTGAAGGGGCGAAACGAACCGTCTTCGTTCAGGAAGAACGCGCCAAAATCAGGCATGAAAACATCCCCCGTGCGAAGGCAACCGATTCGCACGGGGGATGTCACGTCGTCAGTCAAATTCGGCCGTGCTGATCCCGGAGCATAGCCCGAGCGTACTCCAGCCCGACATCCATCGCCTTCGCCAGGACGGGATCGGCTGCCATGAAGTCCGGCTCGCACACCTCGTCGATCCTGCCCGCCAGTTCGACCAGCTCGACGAATTGCCGCCGCAACTGCTCGACCTTGTTCTGTAGCCGTGATGCTGTCGTCCGCCGGGTTCGGGTCGCTCGCATGGTGGTTCCCTTCATGGGAGGTTGTGGTGTTCTCAACCACAACTGGAAAGTAATGTGTAACACTTTGGAAACTCTAGTGTTTATCTTGAGAAAAGTCAAGCGGAACACTTGAGTTTTACAAGAGCCGAGATAGGATTCTTTGTGGAGGTGCCCAATGGCAGACCGAAAGCGACAGTTCAGTTGCGAGCCGGATGAAGAGACACTTGACCGGATCGAAGAATTGAAACCGCGTGTTGCGGCCGCGTTAGGGCTGACGAAGCTGTCAAGCCCCGCACTGCTCAGACTTGCGATGATCGAGTTGGAGAAGAAGTTCCCACCGCCCGAGAAGCCCTCGAAGAAGTAGCCTCGCCCGCGCGGGCGAGGCTGTGTGGCCATCTCGACCACACGGGTTGAAAAGCAAATCGTGCCAGTTGTAACCGAGATGGTTGCGACTGGTCCGGGCGAGCGGGCGAGATCTCGTTCACGTGAACGAGGCTGGGTGGACAACCATGAAGGTTTCCTTCATGGTTGTGGTCTTGTTCATTGAACCACAGTGAACTTTCCAAACCTTCTCACCAGGGATCGGACGATTTCCCTTTCGTCGCCGTACTTCATTTCCGGCGGATTGATCGACTCGACTCGAAGAACCCAAGCCCGCTTCGTTCTCAGCACCCAATCCCGCTGGCTCTTGAACCCGGCTTGGTGGAGCACTTGGAAAAACCGCCCGTCTCTGACAAGCTCCTCGAAGTGGTGTCGGTCTTCAGCCTTCCAGGCGACCCCGAACATGTTGTAATGAGGATGGAAATCCAGCACACACGACCAGCCGCGACTTGTGCATCCTCGCCCGAGATCCTTGGCGTAATCCAACAAGGCTTCATCGGCAGTCATCATTTGTCACCCCCTTCCGTTCTGCCCGCGTCCGGCAGCGGCTTCTTAACAAGTCTCCCATCTCGTGTTGCCACCAAGCCGCGTTCGCCGAGGATCTTCCCGACCGTGGAGTTCGCACACCCGCTCGCCCTCGCCAGTGCTCTCTGAATCCCGTTGTAATTCGGGGCCACTTCAAGCACGGTCTTGAGGAGAGCAGGCGTGTCGAGGATGTGCACCAGGGCGACGCGGGAAGGGTGCGGCCCGGTGTGCTTGGTTGTCGGTGCCGCCTTGTGCATGACTAGATCGAGGAGCCGCTCGGCTCGCTCTTCAACCAGCTCCACCCGGCCGGCGCAACAAGTCACGACCGCTGCGGTGTCGCTCATCTTGGCTGACAGCTCGGCCTGCTCGGCTTCGAGGGTCTCTTGCCGAACCCTCAATTCCGCCTGCTCTCTTTCAAGGGCAAGCTGGCTGCGTCGTATTTCCAGCACCCTCTGGAGGGACACGATCATCGGGTCATCCGATTCGTTCGCAACTGGCGAGAGGTGGGTTTCGGCCCGGTAGGTCTGGATTGCGAAGTACCTTTGAGCCGCTGCAACCTGAGCCTTACGCGGGTCGCCGTTCATGGCAACGATGTAACAAGCGTATCGCGAAAGCCTGACGTCGTTGACACTCCTCTCTGCACCTTTGCCAATCTGGATCATCTTGGTGGCGTCACCGAAATGATCCCCCGGCTCATGGCCGGCAATTTCGCAAGAGACCTTTGCCTTCTCGACGGCCTCCATGAAGTTTCGCCAGTCTTTGTAACTCAGCACGTCTCCCAACTCTCGCCCCGACCAGAACTCGCCCTGTGCGTCCGTCTTGCGGATCGCATCGAACGGCGAGCCTCCCGGTTCCTTCTTTGCCAGTTCGCCAGTCATCGGATTTTCTCACGCGGCCAGACGTGTGGCATTGCCGCGTTGGGCTGAGCAGCCCGGAAGACGTGGCACGATTTTAGGCCAGTTGCCGGGGCACCCAATCGTGCGAAGGTGCCCCGGCAACCGTAAGCTGCACCACTGGCCGGCAGTGCAGTACCCACAATATGTATACCACGGCTGGCAAGCCCCGTTGGTGCGCGGTCGAGACACCTCAGTCAATCCCCCCGTCCGTTACAGTTCCGCCGGCTTCAGCTCCAGTGAACGCACCGGTTCCGGTGTACGCTGCCCTATCTCTCCTTCCGCCACGCCCTGCGACCCGCTCCAGTGCCGACACCGCCTTATCCATCCGCTCCAGCATCTTCGTCTCGAACGGACTCTGATTCAGTGCGGCCAACTGGAAGTTCTTCCCGACGCCGCCGATATCACCGATGCTGGCTCGCGGCCCCATGCTCAACCGCAGTTCTTTGAGCACGTCACCCATCGCGGAGCCCATCACACCGCCGCGACCACCTCCGCCGCCGGTCCCCTTGGTCGCCCCGACGCCACTCTCGGCACCGGTGAAGGATTTCCCGCCGGCCGCGGCGATCACGTCATCGACTGCAGAGCCAGCGCTCGTGATCGAGTTGTTCCGCTTGAGCCACCGAACCGCGTCCATGAACGCCTCGACCATCGCCTCGACTGCCGGGACCATGTCATCCACAACAGCCGCGTAGAAGTTCTCCAACTCCGGGGCGATCTCGTTCCACAGCTTGTCGCCCAGGTGGACGAAGCCGGCAGCCACCACGGCAACCCCGGGAAGCAGCACGGGGGCGAGGGTGCCGGCGAGCACCTTCACGGCACCGCTGAGTGCCTGGAAACCGCTGGCGTTCGATTCGAGGATCTGGCCGAATACAGCCATCGGCCCGGCGATGGCGGCGAACTTGGCGGTGAGGGCCGTGAGCGGTGCGGCGACGGCCCCGAGCGCCTTCAGAACACCCGAGATGTCGTCGGAGTTATCGGCCACGACGCTCCCTCCGCTTGTCCTTCTCCCGGTCGGCTGACAGCTTCTTCCATTCCTCAGCCCACAACCGCGCGACGTCTTCCGGGTCGGTGATGCCGTTCAGGAAGCACCGCTTCTCGAACACAGCCTTGGGGGAGAGTGTTACCCCGCTCGGTGGCTTCACGACGGGGAAGCCACCGGGGCCTCGCTCGATGTCGAAGCAGCCGACGAGTTGGTCGTCGGAGAGGCTTCCGACGTCGTGTCGGTTGAACGGGGGATTGAGGAGCTGGACGATGATTTCGACTCGTGGGCTGGGCTGTCCGGGACCCCTGGCAGCTCGAGCAGTTGGGCGACCAGGGACCAGTCTTTTGGGTCGGTGAAGACCCTCCGAGTCACCGCGAACATGACTTGCTTGCGGGCCGTCGCCATCATTCTCCGGCCGATCTCGTGCGTCACGCCCTGGTCGCGGAGCACGATGGAGAGGAGTTTCCCGAAACAATTGTCATCCTTGAACGACTTGGTAACGACCACGCCGTCGAAGTCGTACACCCCTGCGGAGATGTCTTGCACGAGGAGGTTGTGAGCGCGGTCTCGGCGGGCCTCGTCCTTGTACTCACGCCGCTCGATCTCGTCGAACGAACGCTTCTTTACCCACTGCTCGTACTCGCCACGCTCCATCTGGTTCGGTTGGCGGAGTCGGTAGGTCGTTCCCTCGAACTCCAGTTCCGTCGGGGCGTTGAGCACGTCGGACAGAGTCATTGCGAAACCTTCGGTGGGAGCGGGGCTGTGATGACGTGTTGCCCGTTATGGGTACCTACCGCGGTCACGGTGCGAGTCAGCTCTGCCTCGCCCATCACGCGGAGCTTGTCGCCAGTGGCAGGCACGAACGACACGTCTCCCGCTGTGATCGTGAAGGTGTCTGCTGCGGCGTCGTGCTGTGCCGGCACTCCGGCGTGAGCAGCGGTGCGGCCCGTGGTGCGGCGGATCAAGAGCGTGACGGGTGCGGTCGGCATTTGGATCAAGCTCCTGGGTCGTTGTAAGTCCAGCCGCCGTAGGCGTGGATCTCAGCCTGCCACTCGACCTTCCCCTCGACCTCGGCACCCTGCCGCGAGTTGGCGACCTTGGCGACAGGGACGTCGTACGCTGGAACACTGTCACTCTCGTCGCGGTACAGCCTCAGGTTCGTGATTGTGGTGCCGCGTCGAACGGGCGTGTACGCTCCAGCTGCGACGTCCATGTATCCCTTGATTATGATGGTCAACTCGTCAACACCGAAGTCCTCAGCTCGCTTGCCCAGGAACGCTCCGGTCGTGCGTCCAAGCATCTGTCCGCCCTCGGCGGCATCCCAGGCGTAGTTGTCGGTGATGACTGTGGTGCCGATCTTCGCCGTCAGATACTTGCCGCTGATCGACATGGTCAATCTCTCGCTTCGATGGTCTGAACGCTGAACAACTCGACGCCCTGGTTGATGTCAGCCTTCAACGCGGCCCCATCGAAAGCCGCTTCCCTCGCCACGTCGATCTGATTGAACTGGGGCACTCCGGAGAAAGTGCCCCTTGCGTTCACTGCGACCCTGATCGCCTCCAGGATCGTTCGGTCGGCGTCGTCGTCGCCCGTAACTTTGCCGCCGGCTCGGAATAGGGTCACGGCAACGGGACGGGTCACCAAGTCCTTGCTGGCCGTCAACGCCTCGATCGCACTGGAGTCTCCCACGCTGACGACGATCTTGATCGGCTCGTCGCCCATGACCAAGCTCGGCTTCTTCAACTTGACGACGGTCGCACTGGGAATCGCCAAGCTGTTAATCTTGGTCACAATCGCATCAGCAATGGCCCCCGCAACGCTCACCGGCTCACCTCTTCCGTAAGCAGTCGGCACACTGGTACAGCGTGTCGAACCCACCAATGGTCACGTTGCCGATCTCCCACACCACCCCGTCGGCATCAATCACCCGGTCGCGGTCCTTGGGGATAAAAGACAACCCAGAAGCCACGAGGGTGAAGCCGCTGACCGTCGAGCCGACCTCGCCTTCCCCAACGCTGACCGTTTCTTTCTTGGTCAGCCGCTTGAGGCACACGACGTTGAGCGATGTCGCCAGAATTGCTCCGGTACCCGCGTCGATCTGTTGCACGGTGAGCAGGTCCAGGCCGTCCATCACGATGGCGTAATCTGCACCGGGATCGACGGGCCGGGAGGACATCAGCGATACTCCGTGATCTCCCACGGGCCGGAGGTCTGCGGGATGAGCGTGTTGAGTTCGCGGATCTGGTCGATCAGGCTCTTGCGGTAGCCATTCCAATCAAATGACTGGCCGTTGTCGGCCGTGTACGTCATGCGTGCCCTCTCACTCAAGGGCACGGTGTCCAACTCACTCAGCCGCTGTGCCGCCTGGTCCCTCGCCAGGGTCAGGTAGTCCGCTGCCGTCGCCATCATGGTTCTCCTCAGCCGTCACTTCCGCCACCTTCTCGACCGCCTCCACCTTCGGCTTCTTCGCCCGGCTGGCCCTCGGCTTCCCCGCCGGCTTCGCTGCCCCGCTCGCCTGCTCCTCAGGCTCCTGGATCTCGCGCGGCCCGATCGTCTCCGCCGACTCGTTGACAAAGCTCACGCTCACCGGCTGCACGACCGGCTCGTCGCTGGCAACTGCACGCCGAGTTGGTGCCGTTGCCTTCGGCGGCGGTGGCAGGCGGTCGGCTGACGATGCGGCCGGCTTCGGTGGGGCGTACTCTCCGGTCATGAGCAACTGCCGACACTTCTCCAGCGTCACGTCGCCCGCTCCAGCCTTCTGCAGCACTGCGACAGCTTCGACCGCGGTGAGGTGCCGGTCCGGGTGCTGCGGATCCTTGTCCGCGTGCGCCGGGTCGTCGAACCGCTTGGACATCGCGGCCGCGATCAGGTCGAGCTTGCCCTGGCCAGTGCCCGTCTGCAGGAGTGCTTCACGCAAGTCCGCCGCCCACTGGATACCGGCCATGATCGTTCTCTCTCCGACTCTGGGTGTGACACACGGGAGATGTCACCAAACGAGAATGCCCCAGCAATCTGCTGGGGCATTCTCGTTATCCAAACCATCATCAAGGCGTGGTATCCAGAAGGTAAACGGCCCCTGGCACTTTGAACCGCGACAGGAAGGTCGTGAAGGCCACGTCGATGATCCGGAACGTGCCGCCCATCGGGATGTAGGCGTACCGGCCGCGGCCGAACACCTCGCTGTACGCCTTCAGTGCGGCCTCACCCGTGGGGAGTGGCCCGAACTGCGTCGGCACCTTCTTCGAGCCGCGGTAGAAGGTGTACGTCGCCTTGGTCAGTTCTGGCATGAACGTGATCTGGTCCGCCGGGAAGACGAACTGGTTCGTGCCGGTCGAGTCCTGGAAGTACGCTTCGCTCGCTGGGATCCACTCGAAGCCCAGAAAGCCGGGTTTGATCTGGCCGCTGTTCGCGTAGTAGTTGGCGAACTCCTGCTGATAATCCCAGATCTTCCCCACGTAATCGTTGTTCTTCATGTACCCCGGGATGTTGCCGCCGTAGATCGCGACGCGGCTCGGGTAGCCCGTGTCACTGATCGCCCGAGGCTTGAACTTCTGCGACAGGAA
>PNLP01000059.1 GCA_013823135.1 Planctomycetaceae bacterium | reverse complement strand
CAGGGCAAACAGACGACCGCCCTGTAAATGGACGATTGCGTAAAAGTCATAAGCGTTGTCCAGAAGCTCCCAGGTGTCGCCCTGGTCCGTGGAACGATACAAGCCGGGACGCTGGATTTTTCTGGCGGCGGTGTCGCCATGCACCCGAAAGGCGACCGACTGGCAGGTTCCTGGTGTCACAAAGTAAAGGAGTGCCTTCTCGTTTGGCGGGTCGAGTACGAATAGGCCACCGGCCTCCGGAACGGTGTTGGCCCGAAGTGGCTCCCACTGTTTCTTGTCCAACCGCGCCCGGTAAAGTCCATCGGCTGTGCAGGCAAAAACGCGGTCGCCCTGAATGCGCAAACTGAGGATATACTGTCGCTCGCCGCTCACCAGTTGCTGAGAGTCTGGGTTGGCACCGCCAAACGCGATTGGGCGAGGACCGACGCTCTGCGTCGTGGCGTGTGGCTCCAGATTCAGGCACAGGACGGCCAACAACTCGAACGTGCCCAGAAGTGCGACTAAAGCGAACAGGGCGGCCAGTCGTGGGTGCTTCTGTTGAAAGCGGGACACTGGATTTTTCCTGAACGACAACGATCACATGCGACGGGCAGAGTTATCTTTCTCCGGCACGCTAACTTAGAACGCTCTCACCCCGCAAGAGGACATCAAGGCTCGCACGTCAAGCCTGTTGCTCACAGAGCTTTCCAAGTAGGAGCGGTCGATGGCCCGGAGCCTTACGCTCGACGTGTACCTGTCGCCGATGCTACGCTACGAGCGACGCCAACCCATCCGGAGGTCAGTTACATGAGATTGCCAACGTCAGCAGTTGTGATCGCGTTCTTGCTGGGCTTCGCGTGTCTCCTACCAGCCCAGGACAATCCAGCCCCGCCCAAAGCCGAATCGAAGTTCAGCAAAGTTGTGAAGATCGAGTTCCCCAAGGACGGCTACACCTTCACGCTCGCCGAAGCCGCAAAGGGCATCAAGATCGAATACAAGATCGTAGTTGAAGAAGACATGAAGGTGATCGCCCTTCTCAACCCGCCGAGTTACCGCGAACCGGCGGGGCCAAGCGGACTGCACACGAGTGAACAACTTTCGGGCAAGGATCAGCTTTATTGTCTGAGAGATTGTGGCTTGAGGGGGGCTCCAGAGAAAGTCGTTCACACCCTGAAGAAAGCCACTTACACTCATGCTTTTGAGTGGGATGGGCTTAACTGGACAGGGCCATCCGACTCCAACCGGCCCAAGGGGAAGCCATTCCCGGCGGGCACCTATGACTTGACGGTGACCATGTCCGGGTTGTTGGTGACCGACAAGGAGAAAGTCCCGTATAAGCTGACCGGGACGGCGAAGTTGGTGCTGAAATAGTCGCATCGCATCTCGCAAGAGGTTGGTCTCAAGCATCCGAGACTCTACTCCGCAGCACAGGTGGCGGGCGAGACTCCCCGGCGTAGACTTCCCGCACGGCATCGGCTTCGCGGAAGTCGTGCCTCCCAGACGGATAGTTCGTGGTGACGCTGTGGACTCTGATGACGTTCGACTCCCCCATCTCGAAACCTTCTCAAAGGCCGCTGAACTGAGCAGTTTCACAGCGGCAGCAAAGGCACTCGGTTTGACGCAGGCGGCAGTCAGCCAGCGCATCCAAGCACTTGAGAAGAGCCTCGACAAGAGCCTCTTCGACAGGCGAGGCGGTCGCGTGCTTCTGACCGAAGCGGGGCAGAAACTTTACGTCTACGTTCAGCAGATCATCGACCTGCACCGGCAAGCTCGGAAAGAAATCACTGGCCACGAACCGCCGGTCACGGGTGAATTGGTGATCGCAGCCAGTTCCATCCCCGGCGAACATCTTCTCCCGGCACTGCTCTCATCGTTCGGGCAACATTACCCGCACATTCGCGTTCGCGCCGCCGTCAGCGACAGCATGGCCGTGATGACGCAAGTGGAGCGAGGCGAGGTTAGCGTTGGGCTGGTCGGGCGGAAAGCCGACAACCCGAACCTGGAGTTCCGTTTCCTCGCCAGCGACCGCATGGTGCTGGTGGCCCCAACCGGCCACGCCCTGAGCCGGAAGAAGAAGATCACAGTGGATCAACTCGCGGCACACGCTCTGATCGTGCGAGAGGCTGGTTCAGGTTTGCGACACTGCTTCGAGAAGTCGTTGGAGCGAGCGGGACGGTCGTTCACCGAACTCCGGATCGCTCTCGAACTCGGCAGCAACGAGGCCATCAAAAAGGCCATGCAACGAGGCATCGGGGTTGCTGTCCTGTCCATGCTCGCCGTTCACAAGGAACTCAAGTCAGGCAGTTTGCACGCCGTTGAAGTGAAGGACATCCACTGCGACCGAGCCATGTTCGTGGTGCAGGATCGTCGGCGGGTGCCGTCGCTACCGGCCGTCTGTTCCTGGCCTTCCTCGCCAGCAACCCCGTCACCGGTTCATAAGCACGGCTTATGGCCGTGCCTCCAGGTATCACCCAACCTCTCTCACGCACCCGAGCCGACCGCTCTACCTTGCGGTGGAGAGGTTGCTGCTATTCGGAGGGATACCGCCATGAAGTCGTTGCTGTTCGTCGCTTGGGTCGTTGCCCTGTTGCCGCTAGTGTCGGGACGGGCCGACGAGCCACCGAAACACCCGAAGGAAGTCGAAGACCACGGGCTGATGGTCCGCCGGTCGGAGGTCATGAAAAACGACCACGTGGCCGATCTCGGCGTGGCCCGGTATTGGGCGGTCGAAAAGAGCAAGGACGTGTGGTCGCTGCTTGTCGAGGTCAACGGAACGATCCCGCTCCACTTCCACCCGGATGGCGTTCACCGCATGTACATCCTCGAAGGCAAGCTGAAATGCACGGTTGGCAAGGAAACGATGGAGATGGGGCCGGGCGACTACATGCTCATCCCGAAGGGCGTTCGGCACAAGTTCGAGAAAGTTGGCGAGGGGAAGGTGTACTTCGTGACCGTGGATACGCCGCCGATCAACCCGGCGAACAACGTGTGGCTCGAACCCGCCCCCAAGAAGTCCGACAAGAAGTGAGGACGCCACCGTGACGGAAAACATGTACGAGATCAAGGACAAGATCAGGCAGCGGTTCGTTAAGGTCGCCATCGACCCGACCGCCCCTCAGCGGTACCCGACTGGCCCGGCCACTGCGAAGAAGCTCGGCTACGATCCCGCCGAGATCGACGGCTTGCCCGCAAGCATGACGGAGTCCTTCGCCGGAGTCGGGAACCCGCTCGGCCTGCACGAAGTTCGCCCCGGTGAGACGGTGGTGGACATCGGCTGCGGGGCCGGGGTGGATAGCATCCTCGCCGCCCGCAAGTTCGGGCCGTCCGGTCGGGTGTTCGGCGTGGACATGACCGCCGAGATGGTCAAGAAGGCCACCGACATCGCCGTGGCCGCAGCGGTCGCGAACGTCGAGTTCCGCCAGGGCGAGGCCGACCGCCTGCCGGTGTTGGATGGCACGGTAGACGTGGTGATCTCGAACGGGGTGTTCAATCTCTGCTTCGACAAACCCAAGGTGCTGGCCGAGGTCTTCCGGGTTCTTCGACCCGGTGGCCGGTTGCAGATGGCCGACATCTTGTTGGGCGATGCGGTGACCGATGAACAGGTCGAGAAGAAGGGGGCGTGGTCCGACTGAGTTGCCGGTGCGATCAAGGGGCGGTCGCTCCTTCAGATGCTCACGGACGCCGGGTTCACGGACGCCACGTTCCACGGGTGGACGGGCTATGTCACGTCGTCCACCACGCAGGGAGGGTTGGTCATGGCCCGCAAGCCGAGCGAAGTGTCGGTGACCGGCGTCGTCGAGGCTGCCCGACTGTCTCGTGAACCGGACCCGAAACAGGTCACAGAGGCTGTGGACGAACCTTACGGGAGAAATGTTTCGGAGACTCGGGCTCCATGATTTGTCGAACGAGAAACCCGACGTGCTTGCCGAGCCTCTCGTACCCATCCTCAATGGCTATTTGCGCGGATGTGAAGACACCCAAAAGAGCAGGTGGGTGGCCACCTATGAGGGCGAACTGCCCTTTCTTGGAGGCGAGAAGGCCCGGAAGTTCAGCTTGGAAAACATCCATCTCATGATCCCGCGTCACAGCAACTCTCCCGTATTTTCAAAACGACAATCTCACTGAGATCGATGTTCAGCGATGAGTACCAAGTGCGAGGTGAGATACAGCAAACACCGCAACCCGCGTGTGTTCGACATCCAGTCCGAGCCGGACCGCATCCCGCCCGTTGGTTTTGACCGGTTGCCCAATCCGGCATTCGTTGGCTGAGTGGGCGTGTCTGTTAAACAACAGCGAATTCCGCAACACGATGACGAGGGGCGAAGTTCAGGGTTGTGACCAAGTGAGTCACAAGTGAGTTAATTGTTCGGGGCACGGTTGAGTCTCTGTCGTCGATGCCGACAATCGGGTCACGACAACCGACTTACCCGTTGCGTTGCGTCCGGTTCGTTCCAGGCGGCAGCGGTCGTAGCGTCCACATGTGGGCGGCAGGTGTTACCGACTCGGCTCATTACTCATTCGTGAGAACTTCACCGCCGGCCCGAGTACCAAGTCCGCGCCAAGTATCTTGTGCGATGCCGTCTCGGAAGAATCGGACGGACCCGTCCATCATGGCCGCGTTTACGCCCCCGGTGTGGAAGCTGCGAGCTGTCACCGCTGCGTATGTGGGGCCGGCTGCGTTACCGTTCTCGCGCCGTGATGTGAAGTCCGTGGTCTTGTAGGTCGTGTAAAGCATCTCGGTGTTGGGCGGGAAGGTGGTCGTGAACCCGGCCTGATGAACTCGGGCGTCTACTCCCTCAGTGTGCCCGGAATCGGGTTTGAAGTCGGGACCGGCGTAGGCAAGCGCCGCAGTGGGCGTTGCTGGCGGTGCCACACCAAGTGCTGACGGGTTACCCCCATCCCGAAGGTACGGGCTAAACGTCTTGAACTCTGAGATGGCGAGCGTGTTGCTCAGCCCATCGGTAATGCTCGTCGGCCGGACGGTGCCCGTACTTGGGAGTGAGGTGATCGTGCCGGGAATCCCCACGACCGGGAGGGCGGAATCGCCACCCTGGCCGGACACGGGGTCGTAGACGAACCATGTCCCGACGCACGGCCCGTAACTCACCGGGTGGTATGTGAGAGTCCCGTCCACACGCTCCTTGACGTTCGGGTCGCTCGGACAGAGGTAGGGCGTGATCCGGGTCTTGATGTTGGGGGCGTTGATCGCGTCGTCGTAGGGCTTCGTGAAATCGTACAGCCGGTGCAGGTTCTCTTGCTCCATGTACGGGAGAACCACCATCGGAAGCGAGAACGACTTGCGACTGACGGTCTTGACGTAACTACCGGCTGGTGGATACACGGACAAAGCCGACTCGTAGTTGTGGATGGCAAGCGCGAGTTGTTTCAGATTGTTCCCGCACCTCATGCGCGCCGCCGCCTCGCGGACCTTCTGCACTGCGGGGAGCAACAGCCCGATCAGGATCGCGATAATCGCGATCACCACCAACAATTCGATCAACGTGAACGCGGTGCGGCGCATGGCGATGCCCCTTCAGGACGTTGGAAGGAGAAACGAGCCGCATTGCGACGGATGGTGAGCAACCAGCGGGTGGGAATCCTGGCTGGTCGCGTTCCCGAACGTTGGCGGAGCAGGCTCCCGTTTCGGGTCAAGAGTTGCCCCGAGCGGAGGCTGTTGAGATAAAATCTCAACAGTTGGGAATAGATTAGCCCTTGCTGAGTGAGTGTCAACCACGAGGTGGAAAATCGCACAGAATCCCTCCGGATTATTCAAACTCTCTAGATTCGGGTGAATACTAACGCGGCTCGGTCCCATGTGAAGTTGATGTCGCCTGCAACCTCCCGCCGTCCAGTTCGAATTTCTCTCTTGACGAGGCTGCATAGGCAACTAAACTTAGGCTGTCTTGTTGAGACTAAATCTCATCGAGATGCTTCCGCTAGCTTCCGTCGGTCCCGACTTTCAATCGGGCCATCCGTATGCGACGCGGCTGTGAATTGACCCGGATGCCGGGGACTCCTGCCGATGTCGCGTCGTCGTTCTCACCAACGCCGCACGCCTCAAAGCGATATCTGGCCAGGGTGCAATGGTGCCAGGAGCGATCCTCGTCCCCACCGCCCTTCACTGTCCCACCGCGTGGGGCGAGATGGTTCGCTGGCGGATTCGTGTCGTCAGCACAACGAGCTAACCCATCAGGCAACACATGAATGACGCGACAGTCCGGTTCAACTTGGTCGTTGTTGGAGGCATTCGTGAGGGCTGCGTGGTGCCCGTACGGCCGCCGTTTGTGATCGGACGAGCCGCCGCGTGTAACCTGCGTCCAGCAAGCCATGCGATCAGTTCGGAGCATTGCGTGATTGAGGAGTACGAGGGCCGCGTGGTGGTTCGCGATTTGGGCAGCACCAATGGCACGTTTCTCAACGACGACCGACTGATTTCCGATTGCCCCTTGCGGGATGGCGACGAACTGCGTGTTGGCCCGTTGCGGTTCCTCGTGTTCAAGGACTGCCCCGTTTACATAACCAAACAAGCCGACACTGTCGTGTCAGAGCGGCAAACGGGTGAAGACGAGACGGTCGTTGAATCAGAACGTATCACCGAAGACGAGGCCGCTCGATTGCTGCTGAGTGACGACGACGTGACCGGCACGACTCCTAACAGAGGGACAGAGGAGGAGATCGCAATTCAAGAGGTCGCTGCCCACGAAGCGTCAGCGTCTGTTGAGCCCGCCGTTTCATCTGCGGCAACTGCGTCGCAAGACGAAACGAACGAGAGTCGGTCTGGCTCGCGGAATCCGTTGCAGTCTGTGCAATGATCGAACTGGGAAGTTCCTCTGTTTCAAATTTGAGACGCCACCTTGTTAACCTTCCGCCTCGCAGCTTTCTTCCTACTTGTGCCAATCGCCGCGAGCATGGCTCACGCGAACTCGGGTGCGTCCCTTGCACTGGACATATTCCGAACCCAAGATCGCAGAGAAGAACTGAACGAAGAAGTCGCATTGTGTGAACACCTCGAAGTGGTCAATCGAGAAGTCCTCAGGCGAATCACGATCAAGCAGGGATTGATCGCCGAACTGATCGCGGGTCGAGCCACGCTCGCCGGTGTGGCCGAACAATTCCTCGTGATGAACCAGAGCCGACCGGAGTACATGGTGTTTATTCGATCAACGTGTCCCGGTAATAGCGACTACGAGAAGACGGCCCACAACGTGATCGGTTATGCCGGTGGCGAGTTGTCGCGGCTCTCCACTGTTCAACAGTTTGGGGTTTGGCTGCGCCTTCAGGCTGAGTTACGAGGTCTCGATGATTCGCACACCGCAGCGACAAAGTGAGCCGCCGCCATGCAGTCCTGACGGGCCAGGTGTCACTTCCAAGGGGCGGGGTGGGATGTCGAGGTGATCTTTCAGAGTCAGAGTGCGATCCGAAAATCGAATCGTAGTGGGGAGAACCGAAAGCCACGCGGGTGTTGACATCTCCCCACTCCAGTCCACCTGCGTCGCAGCGATAGAACACTCGCGCACACGACATGGGAACGCTCCCAAGTCGTCAGAATCTCTGGACAGGCGACTTTCAAACTGGACTTCCCATTTCACCATACATCGCTATCCTTCGTCCCCCGGTGATTCAATCACCCCGGAATTACGGAGGGCGGCGAGTATGTCGAAGTCGCAACCATCAGAATCGAAAAAAGGTGGGTGGCTGAAAGCCGTTGTACTGGGCGGACTCGGACTCAGCGGCGGGGTCGTTGGCACCTACGCCACCGCCGTCATGGATAAGATCGCCAAGCCGCCGCTGCCAGTCGCCAACTTCGCGACCTCGGTCGATGGGTTTTCCGTGATCTGCCAGAACCACGCTTCCGGTGACACCGGCTGGTGGGACTTCGGCGACAATACCCCGTTGGTCCCATTCGATCCGTCACAGACCGAGGTGAAGCACGCCTACGCGAAGCCGGGGACGTATGCCGTCAAAATGATGGTTCGCAACTTCGTGGCTGACGAGAACGACCGCACGGTGCAGGTGGAAATCGCGGCGGCTGGTAAAGACACATCTGCCATGCCCCAGATCGCGGGCTTCACCGTACAGCCCGTCTCGCCCGTTTCCGTTGCCCCCGCAACGTATCGCGTCACCGCCGAGGTGAAGGACGCCGACCACGCGGTCTGGGATTTCGGCGATGGTCGGTTGGAAGTGGCTGAGGGGGCCGGCAAGATTGACCGACTGGTGACGTTCGAGAAACCGGGTTCGTTTCCCGTGCAACTCGTCGCACACAACGGGAAGCAAGCGGCCAAGCAGTCTGCGGCGGTCAAGATCGAGGCACCGGTTACCGGGACGCTCATGGCGGTGCTGAAGGTGACCGACACCGGAACGCGAGTTGAGCGGGTGAACGTGGCGGAAACCCTCGCCGTTCCCGCTCCGAAAGACAAATCGCCCTCAACGTTCGCCAGAACAATTAACGCCAAACCAGGGTACACGTTGGTGGAGGTCATCCCTGCGGCCAACACGACTGGCGTGAAGAACCTCAAGGTGCAACTCGCCACAGACAAGCGTTCCGCCACGGTATCCGGCGAGTGGGCTGGCGACCCGAAGGCGGGCAAGACCACGGGCTCCGATCTGCTGATTCCGTTGAAGATGACCCAGGAGCGAGTGACCGCAATGCAGTCGCCACCGGAAACGACGACCGGCGTGTTCCTCCAACAACCGGGCGGACAAATCATGACTGTCTTGCCGCTGCCGAGCATGCCCGCGAACGTGGTTGGGTTCCAGCGGAAGATGTCGCTGGAAGTTCGGCAGGCAGCGGCCGATGGTCGGTTCAGACCGGTCGTGAGTGCGCCGGAATTGAAGTTGCCCTGGACCGGCGGGCGATTCGACATGGGACAGGCACCCGGCAGCACACAACGGCTGATTCAACCCGTTCGGGCCATCCTGGAAGGCGAGATGGTGAGACTCGTTATCGGGAACTGAGCCGATTGCCCCCTGGTGTCCTCGCAATCAACGCGGCGGGAGCCGCGACGGGTGCTGTCCTCCAACATGCCTCGTGCTTCGCAAGAAGTGGTTTTCGTTCTGATGGAGACCACGACAGCCCAAGAATGAGTTGCCTGCCCTGCTCATATGTGGATTCCCACGAGCCGATTTTCTGTCAATCCCGATCTCTCTTGACCCGGGCGGCCAGTCGCGGCATACCCCGAATCGGGTCGGCGGACCTTCCTTGCTGCCGAAAGGCCGGGCGTCGAAGTTGGGGGTAATGTCCCTTCTCCCATGATCGCGCCCGGCCATCCCGATCACGCACGGCCCCTCAACTCGAAGTCCCTTGAGCGGCTTCCGTCGCGGTCGTGTAGAGTTTGGCGAACATGCTCGGCTCGGGCTCCACTGAGAGCGAAAGCCATGCGAGTGCTTTTCCCATCAGTCGGAAACTCACGATCCCAGACTCGCCCTCCAAATCTCGGTACGTCCCGAACATGCGAGCGAGCCCGAACTCCAAATCGCCCGGGACCACAAACGCTCGGTGCGAACTCACACTAAAAATCGACTGCTTGGCAAGTTGCCTGACTTCTCCGGCTGACAGCATCACGGTGTTGACATCACGAAAATCAAAGAGTTGATTGAAGTCCGGCCGGAAGTCCGGATGGTTCTGTAACCGACCCATGTGATCCATGGCATCGGCCGAATCGAACACACCAGTGGCCTTGGAGAAAACCACCCCAAGCCGAATATCAATGAAGAAGTCGGCAGGCATTTGGGAACCTCCCGCACAGGAATCTCTGCGACGTGGTACGAGCGACTGGAAAGGGCGGTCTTGGTCCGCGTCGTGAGCCCCTCGGTCGAAGTCGCTCGCGTGGTTGATGCCATCTCGCACTCGACCGGTTCTCCACACTTCTATTATTGCACACCAGTACGCGGGATACCGCAACTTCATTCCTGAGGCGTCATCAGAACCCGCAGGACGAGGATCATCACGACCGACCACGGGCACGCGGGCACGAGGGTGGCTGGACTGTAGCGACCGGGAGCCGCACGATCTGGCCGCAGGCCGGGACGAGGCCGGGCCACTGATCCACCGGCAGTCCGCCAAGCGTCCCCAGGAGAGCCGCAATCGGGCCGCCGTGCGTGACGACGACGATCCTGCCCGTCGGCGGCAGGTGGGCGTACCAACTCAAGACGCGGTCGCGCAACCCAAGCGTCGTCTCGCCGCCGGGCGGACACCATACTCCGGGGGCGGTCACCATGCCCATCATGGCGTCTCCTGTCTCGGCGTGGATGTCGTCCCAGAGGCGTAATTCCCACGCCCCGAAGCATCGCTCACGCAGTCGGGTGTCGGCCACGGGGGTGACGCCGGACTTCGCGGCCACCGCATCAGCGACGGCGGCGCACCGGGCCTGTCCACTGTGGACGAGGTGGGTGATCGGCGTGTGCGCCAACACCCCGGCGACAATCTCTTGAATGCGTGTCCGGCCGTCGTACGCAAGCGGCACGTCGCTGCTGCCGTAGCAGACCCCCCTGAGCGAGTCCGCCACGGGCGGGTGGCGGACGAGGAGTATCTGCCGGCTCATCGCCCACCACCGGCGGTCGACGCGAGCAAGAAGACGCACTGACCGAGGTAGCACCCGCAGCCCAGGCAGTCCCCGGTCACCCCGCCGATCCGCCGGCGGACGTAGCCGGCCCAGGTGACAATCATGATCGCAACCGCGACCACGCCGAGACCGGTGCGGAGCAGTGTCGCCGATCCGAACGCCGCCCCCGGCAGGGCCAGGATCGAGCCGGCCGCCAGTTCCCGCCACCCGATTTGCTCCCCCACGTCCTTTGCCAACCCCTCGCGGTTCTGGACCGGCGGGCATATGGCCATCAACAGCAGAATCGCCCACCGCCCGACCGCCGCCGACGCCGCGACGGTCGCCACCACCTCCTCGGCAGGGATCGTGAGCAAACACCCGCCTCGCAGCAGCACCGCCAGCGTCAGCCCCAGTGCCCCGAAACTGCCGACCCGGCTGTCCTTCATGATCCGCATCACGTCGTCCCGGGTCCACCCGCCACCGAAGGCGTCGCAACAGTCGGCCACAGCATCTTCGTGGAACGCCCCGGTCAAGAGCGCCTCGGCCACCAGCCCGAGGGCGACGGCGACGGCCGGCGGCCAGACGAGCAACGCCGCCCACACGACCCCGCCGGTGAACGCCCCGACCAGCCCACCGACGAGCGGGAAGTACACGACCGCCGACCGCAGCAGCGTGCGATCCGGGTCGGGCCGGTTCATCCCGCCGGGCAGCGGCACGCGGGTCAGGAACTGGACGGCGGTGATCGCGGCGTGGAACTGGCGGCTAAGGCCCATCGGTGCGTATCCCGGCTCGGTCGAGGGTGGCCATGCGGGTGACGATGGCCGCAGCGGCATCAAGAATCGGCATCAACAGAAGTGCCCCGGTCCCCTCGCCGAGCCGCATCCCCCAGTTGTCCAGGGCCGGTTTCAGGCCGAGGTGCGCGAGGGCCGCCGCGTGGCCGGGTTCGGCGGACAGGTGGGCGGCGATCATCGACCGTGCGGTGCCGGGCCAGAGTCGCTCCGCGACCAGGGCCGCCGCCGTGGCGATGAACCCGTCGAGGACGACCGTCAGGCCCGATGCCGACGCCCGGCGGTAGAAGCCGGCCATCGCCGCGATCTCCAGTCCGCACACCGAGGCGATAGTCGTTTCGGGCTCGTCGGCGAGGTAGTGGCTCTCGCTGGCGACTTTGGCGGCGACCACCCGCCGCTTGCGAACCAGCACCTCTTCGCCGGCCCCCGCTCCGGGGCCGACCACCGCCTCGGCGGGCGACCCGGTGAGGAGTGCGGTCAGGCAACTGGCGGGCGTACTGTTGCCAATGCCCATCTCGCCCGCCGCGACCAGGGCCACCCCACCCGCGACGGCGTCCGCCGCCTGTTCCTCTCCAACCGCCACGGCCTCGCGGAACTCTTCCACCGTCAGGGCCGGCTCTTGTGCGAGGTTCCGCGACCCGAATCGCACCTTCCGGCACAGGTGGGCCGGCCCGTCCGGCAGCCCCGGTCCGGCCACCCCCACGTCGATCAGGCGAAGGTCGGTCCCGGTTGACGCCGCCAGGACGCTGCTGGCCGCGCCGCCCGACACGATGGCGGCCACCATCAGGCGGGTGATCTCGGCGGGCCACGCGGTCACGCCCTCGGCCACGACGCCGTGGTCGGCGGCGAACAGTACGACCCGCCGTGGCGTCGTTCGCGGGGCCAGCGTCTGCTGGATCACGCACAACCGGACGGCGAGGTCTTCCAGACGCCCAAGACTGCCCGGCGGTTTGACCAGGGAGTCCAGATGCTCGAGAACAAGGTGTGGGGTCATTCCGATCCCCGATTCGTGCAAGGGACACTCGCGTTCGCCACCGGCTCGCGGTCGGTGGGCGAGTTCCCGAACGGGCAGTGCAGACAGACGTTTTCGCAACAAAATCCGCGCTTCTGGTGGTATGTGGCGGTGAACACCCACTTGCCGTCCTCGACGGTGTAGTCGATCCCCTCGATCAGCCTTGTCCCTGGATCGCTCATCAGCTTCCTCCTTCCTCCGGCAGCAGGTCGGCAAAGACGAACCCGTCCCGCTCGACCACGTCCCCAGCCCGCGCCGAGATCGGGTGGGCGAACACCGGCCCGGCGTGGCAGAAGGTGTGAAACTCCCCGTTCTCCCCGCACGGATCGACTCCGGTCGGGAGGTCGGCGAGCAGTACCAGGTCGAACGCCCGGCCCGCGAAGGTTGGGGACAGGTGCCGGGGATCGACGCACGACAGGGTAGCCTGGAACCCGGCTGCCATTATTGCGCGGGCCAGCGCCGGAGTGTCAGCAGGCGTCCCCCAGACCGGAAACAGCGGTTCGATCCCGGTGCCGGCAAGTTGCCGCACGCGGTAGGCTCGGATGTCTTCGAGGAACAGATCGCCGAACGCGAACGCCGTGATGCCCGCCGAGCGGGCTTTCTCGATCACGGCGTGCATCCGGGTCTCATACTCGTCATTCGAGCAGGGCCAGGGCAGCGGCACCGACCACAGCGGCAGCCCAGCGGCGGCGGCCTGGGCCTGCACAAGTTCGGTCCGCACCCCGTGCATGGCGACCCGCCCGAACGCCTCATTGAACGTCGTCACAAGTCCAACGACTTCGACATTTCCGCCTCGTCGCAGGGCGTGCAGCGTCCAGGCCGAGTCCTTACCCGAACTCCACGACAGTAACACTTTGGGCTTCATGCACCCACCACCTTGCCCGCGCCGAGTTCGGCGGGCATCAGCCGCATGGCGGCAGACAGCACCTGCGGGAGCGGGTGAAGGTCCGGGTGGAGGGCGTGTGCGAGAATCTCCAGACTGTCCACCAGACGCGGCCCCGGTCGGCTGAAGTAGGCATTCCCGTCCGTCACATACACCCGACCCGCCCGCACGGCGGGCAGGTTCGCCCAGCCGGTGCGGGCCGTGATGCCAGCGACATCGACCAGAGTGCGTTGCAGCGAGAAGCCGCAGCACGCGACGAAGAGAACGTCCGGACGGGCGTCCACGACTTCCTCCCACGTCAGTGTCCGCGACGGTTGCCCCGCCCGCCCGATCACCTCATCGCCGCCGGCCAACCGGACCAGCTCCGGCGACCAGTGCCCGCAACTGAACGGCGGGTCCAACCACTCCAGTAAAACGACACACGGACGGTCGACTATCCGTTCGGAGCGGGCGGCGACGGCGTCGATTCGTCGCCGCAGGTCCGACACGACGACCTCGGCCCGCCCCGGCACCCCCGCTGCCACGCCCACCGCCCGGAGCGTGTTAAATACGTCTTCGAGCGACATCGGTTCGAGGTTGATGACGTTTGGCCGTCTCGGCAGCGAACAGGCGGCGGCGGTCACTTCGGCCTCGGCGACGGCGCACACGTCGCACAACGCCTGCGTGACGATCAGGTCCGGGGCCAGCCGCCCCAATGTGACCATGTCGAGGGTGTACAGCGCCCGCTGCGTCTTCAGCCGCTCCCGCACCAGGGCGTCGATGTGGCGGCTGCTGGCGTCGTGCGGGATGAGTGTCCGGGTGACCTTCGGCAGGTTCGCCACGAAATGCGGGTGGTCGCATTCGTGGGTGACGCCGACGAGGTCGTTACCCAGGCCGAGTTCGCACACGATTTCGGTCGCACTCGGCAGCAGGGATACGATTCGCATTCCTCACCTCCAGTAAGGCCATCACGCGGTGACGGCGGTCGGGGCCGACTCGCGGAGGAAGGGGAACCCACGTTCGGCCACGGCCAACGTACCGAACAAGGCCGTGGCGAAGATAGCATCGCCCAGGAGGGTATTCTGGAAGAACGGGATGGCCGCGACGTAGCATGCCGTGAACCCCTCGACGTTGGGCGGGTAGTAGAGCAGCCAGCACGCGAAGTTGGTGACCACGAAGAACTGGACCGACCCGAGCAACACAACCGTCGCCGTCGAGAGGACGGTGCGGCGGGTCCGCAGCCACCGGCCCAGGAGGACGTTCAGCCCGAAACTGCCATACACCACCGGGATCAGAACGTGCAGGCCGAGGAAGAGGTCGCTCAGGAACAGGGCCGTGAGTGGGACCAGGAGTGCCAGACGGCGGTCGGCGAGGCATGCCCCGCCGAAGATCGCCATCGCGCCCACCGGCGTGAAATTCGGCGGGTGCGGGATCAAGCGGGCGAGTGCGGCGCAGGCGACCATGGCGGTGAGGACGAGGAGTCGTGTGTAGGTCATCGGGAACTCCGAAATGCGTGTGAGGGGGAAACTCACCGCCGACCGGCCAGCCCGGTCGGCGGCACAGCGGGCCGATCAGTCTTTACCGAAGAGGGTGTCGTCGGTGCCGATGTCCCAGATGACCTCTTTCTTGCGGAGAACCGTAGCGGTCGGGTTCTCCCACGACGGCGGGCCGTTGATGGCCGGGGTGCGGGTTTCAACGTGGCCGTCCGCGAAGCACACGTTGGCGATCCCGTCGTGCCGGAAGTGGACGTTCGGGAACGCCTGGGATGGGGCCGACAAGTACCAGTTCTCGGTCAGCTTGTCGAACGGCGCGCTGTACGGCACGTTGGCCGAGTCGGCGAAAGCGATGGTGGCCGACGTTCCCCGCCGGTTGCTCACCGAGATCAACGATTCGCCGGCCACGTCCCAGTTCGAGAACTGGTCGTTGTAGGCGTAACTGGCGACGGGGATGTCAAACCGCAGTGCGATCCGTTCGGGGGTGAAGTTGGGACACTGGACGATGGCCCGGTTCCCTTCGAGGTACGGGGCCAGGATACCCTTGCTCGGGTCCATGACACGCGGCATTGAGGTGTTGTTGGTGATCTGCCCGAACCAGTACAGGTCGGTGAACGTCAGGGTGGGCGACGACTTCACGGACGACGCGGTGAACCTGCCGCCGTTGGTGTCCGCGTGGTTGTGCAGGGCCAGCCCGAGTTGCTTGAGGCTGTTGGCGCACCTGCTCCGTGCGGCGGCGGCGCGGACCTTCTGGACGGCGGGGAGGAGTAGGCCGATCAACACCGCGATGATGGCGATGACGACCAGCAACTCGATCAGCGTAAAGGCGTGGCGGTACGGGCGGCGGCGGGCCGCGAAAGCGGAAAGCACAGGTCAACTCCTTGTCGCCGGGACGGGCGAAAGGGTGCCTGCGGGTAGCCAGGTACGGACGGACAGGGTGTGCGTGACGGCGCAGACGAATAGCCTGTCGATCCGGTCGCCTGGGTCCGAGGCACCGAACAACGTTCGACAGGCAGGTCTTCTGACTTACGGCTCTTGGCGAGGTTTGGGCGGCCTTCCCGTGACGGGCGTCACAGTGGCGAAGAGTGCCCGAACCTCTGACCGAATACAGCAGCGGCCCTGTGCCGGATTCTCACCGGCTTCCCTTTTCATCGCACCGCCGAGGCAGCGCGAACCCGTCGAGAAGAAATGTTGTATGTCGGCGGGGGCAACCCGGCCACGCGACATCGTGTTGTCACGCGGTCGGCTCGCAGCCGTCACTTTTTGCCCTCCGGCACATACACGACCTGACCCGACTTGAGCCGGTACGCGGTGCCGAGCCGCTCCCCCTCGCCGGTCATCTGGTTGGTCGTCAACTTCAACTTTTCGATTTCCCGGCCCTTCTTTCGCACGATCTCCATGTCGGGCTGTCCGGGGTTCGTGACCACCGTCGCCTCGTCGGCCGGGGCCGACAGGTCGGGCAGATGGGTGCAGGTCAGTAAGGCGAGCAACAGCGACACTGCGAACACCAGCCAGATGTCGAACAGGTTCAGCAGCCCCGCCGCCGGGTCGTCGTCCTCACGGTCCCACATTCGCTTCCGCCGCACGGGACGGTTCCTCCGGGTAGAGTCGGCTCAAAACGTAATCCAGATCGTCCATGTCCCGCCCGTACCACGCCCGGCGGACCATCCCGATCCCGTAGGCGAGGCAACTCACCACCAGCCCGACGACTGTGGCGGCGAACGCCACGACGAGGTTGCTCGACAGTTGTTGGATGTTGCCGGCGCTCAGGCCAGTGAGGGCCGGGCCGAGCGGAATCAGCGTACCGAGCAGGCCGAGCATCGGGCCGATCCGCGTCAAGAACGACAGCCGGGACAGGGCGTCGGCGACGGAACTTTCGAGATCGGTCAACCGCTTCTTGACCACGTCCGCCGTCACGGAACGGACGGGTAAACCGGCGACGAGGACCGACGTCATCGGGTGGCTGGCGGTCAGGAGCCGTTTCCACAAGTCGGATGACTCCATGTTCGGGTCATCGCATGCGGCCACGAGCCCGGTCAGGACACGCCGCCGGTGCCGCCGGCCCGCCCACTCGCGCAGGAACCCGCCGAGCGACACCAGCACCCATCCGAGGCACACCAGCTCGGCAAGCAGGACCGGCAAGAGCAGAGCATTGGAGATGACGGACATCACCTCCGTCAGTGACGAGACGGCTTTCTCCATCTCAAGCCACCCTCCGCCGGCGGATGGCCCCGCCCACGACCAAGACAAGCGCCGCCCCGCCGACCGCGAGGCCGATCCATGTCTGGTCGCGGCCGGCCGTCGGTCCCTGCGTCGGACGCATCTCGTTCCCCGTCACTGTTGGCGACTCGGCGGAAGCCGGCGCGGAGGCAGTGGACGAACCGGCAGCGGGGCGAGCGGAGTTGGCGAGGGCGGACTTGTACGAATCGGCGAGCGCGGCCATGGCGGGGTCGCCCGGGGCGGTCAGGAGGGCCGAGACGACGGACTGGAGTTTCAGATTCCCCCCGGACACCAGACCCGCGCTGTCCCCGTGGGCGACGACACTCCGGGCGTATTGGGTCGCCAAATCACGCCGGGTCGCCTCGTCGCACTTCCATGCCCCGACTCGCTCTGCCTCCATCAAGGTGGCCAGGATTTCTTGGAGGGCGTGCGGATTCGACGCCTCGAAGTACGCCTTCATGCCCACGCCAAACTTGTCCTTGATGTACACCGCCTGGATGTCGTCCCATGTCTGCTGGGTCACGCTGCCGGGTCGCGTGACCGACCAGCCGAAGGTGTTCTTCACCAACTCCGACATGTGACCCGCGCCGGCGTAACCGTGGCCCTTCATCCCCTCGACCCACTTGCGGTTGAGTAACTCACTGCGAAAACACGTCGCAAGGACTTCCTCGAACTGGCGGACACGCCCACGGTCCGGGTCGCGGACATCCGCGATCAGGGCGACGGGCGTCTTGCCCGTGAACTTCTTGACTGCCATGCTCATGCCGCCCATGTACTCGTAGACGTGGTGGTTGGACAGCGGACTGGTCATGTTCGACGCCCAGACTCGTACAACAACATCCGTGCCTTGAATGGCCTCGTCGTAAAGCCCCTCGATCTTCTCGCCCCACACGTTGCCGGTGTAGGCGTAGCTCATGTGATCGACGTACACGTCGGCGATCTCTTCAGTTTTCTCCCACACGCCGGACCTCGGGACGAGATACAGGATGCCGGTGCCGGACATGTTCCCCGGTTTCGCCCCGAAGATGCGTGCGTGGCAAAATTCCTTCGCCTTTGATCCGGCGAATCCCCTGTCGAGCAACTGCTTCTCCAGCCGGACCGTCCCCTGACGCACGCCGTTGTCCGGTTCGTCCGCCGCCGACGCGAGCCGGACCGCCTTGTCGAGCAGTTTGACCCGCGTCGGGAAGTTCTCCTTGTACATCCCGCCCATCGCCACGAACACGTCGATCCGGGGGCGGTTCAGTGCCGCCCGAGGGATCAATTCGACATCCACCGCGAGGTTCTGAGCGTCCCAGACCGGGCGGACGCCCATCAGATACATGGCCTGCGCCTCGGCCACGCCGAAGTCGCGCATGGTGTCCAAGCCGTTCAGGTCGATGCCAACCTTCCTCGGCGATTTCGTCCGGACGAGGTCGTCCACAAGTTTCACGGCCACCTCCCACGACGGCTTGGTCGGCACCTCCTCCGGGTTGAGTGCGTACAGATTGCGGCCGCCGGGCAGGCAGCCGGGATTGCGGATCGGGTCCGGGCCAGGGCCGGGGCGGACGAATTTTCCGTCGAGCGCGTGGAGCAGGCCGACGATCTCGGCGTCGGCCTGACGCAGTTTGTCCAGTACCTCGCGGGCGGTGGTGAGGTCGCGTTCGAGCGACATCGAAAGCCTGAACGGTGGTGGGCGGTTTTCGATCAGGACGGCACGCAGGAGTTCTTCTGCTTTCGTGCGGAGCCACTTGTACTTGTCGCCGGGGAACCGATCTTCCTCCTTCGGTACGGGCAGCACGTCGGCGAGATGGTCGAGGAACGGGCGGCGAAGGATGTTGACCATGTACGCCGGCACGTCCGTGTCCGGCGGGGGGGTGCCGAGGACGTGCAACTTGGTTGGTGTGGTCGCCTCGTACACGTCGTGAAGGTACTCCGCGAGCTTGCCAATGTCGGCGTCGGCGAGCGTTTTCGAGGCGTCCAGCCCGAGGGTGTGGGCAGTCCCGGTCGCTCTGGCCCCCGCCGTCACTTTCTTGCGAAACTCTTCCTTGAGAAGGCCCGGCTCCAACCCGTCGAACTTGTCGATCTCGTCGTGGAGTTGACGCAGGTCGTCGGTCAGACCCGCGTTCACCAAGGCCGGGACCATGTGATCGACCAGCGTGGCGTAGGACCGGCGGCGGGACAGCGTCGCCTCGCCGAGGTTGTCCATGATCCACAGATTGACGACCGGCAGTCGGCCCACGCAAACGTCTCCCCAGCACTCCGATGACAGCCCCGCCTCCTTGCCCGGCAGGAGTTCCAGGGTGCCGTGCGTCCCCCAATGCACGACGGCGTCCGCCTTGTACTCCTCTTCGAGCCACCAGTAGAACGCGAGGTAGTTGTGCGGGGGCGGCACGTCGCGGGAGTGGATCAGCTTGTCGTCCTGCTTCTCCCCGCGTTCGGGCTGGGGTGTGAGGAGGACGTTGCCCGACCGGATGCCCGGAAGGACGATGTGCGGCTGGCCGCCGACCCGCGTGACCATCAGCTTGCCGGGTGCCGGACCGTGCCGGTCGAGGACGGCCTTCCGGTTCGCCTCGGTCAGTTTGGTGTCGAACCACTGTTGGTACTTTGTCAGCGGGATCATTGTAACATCGCCGCTCGCGACCATCGCGTCCAGTTCGCCCTGCGCCCACGGGCCGACGTTCCGGCCTCGGGCCTTCACCCAGCCCAGCAGTTCTTCCGGTGTCTTCGGGAGCGGGCCGAGGGTGTAGCCGGCGTCCTTGAGCCGGGGGAGGAACCGAAGCAGGCTGGCGGGGCCGTCGAGGAACGCCCCGGTCGGGCTGCCACGGAGCAGGTCGTCTTTGCCGAGCGACTTGTTGTAATAGACGACGGCGAGTTTCTTCCCGGCGTTCGCCTTCTTCCGCAGGTCTAGCCACTGCTTTGCCCGGTCGGCGAACCGCTCGACGCGGTCGGGGATCGGGTCGTGGGCCTTGAACCCTTGCACGTTCGCCCGCAGCCCCCCAACCACGACCGGCTCGACCGTTCCCTTCGACTCCTGCACGGTCATGAAGTTGCCCACGTCCCGGTGGGCCAGCCCGCGCGGGTCTGCCTTCCACTCCTCGACCGTCGAGCCGAGCATCGAGATGGGCCGGAGGTAGGGAACGTCGAGCGTTTCAAGGGCGTCTTTGGGCCAAGACCCGCCATGCCGATCTTCGATGAGAAGATCGGGCTTGGCGTCCAGAATCAATTTCCCGATTCGGTCGTGCGTGTCGCCGAAAACCACCGCCACGTTGACGCCGCGTTTCTCCAGGGCAGCCACCTGCGCGTTGATGACCTTCGTGTCTTCGGTGATCCAGAACGACTGGTGAATCAGCAGGACGGCGACGGGGCCGCCATCGACCCAACGCTTTCGGCCCCGCTTGAAGGTACGGTAGGCGTCGAAGGAGTCGAACGGCTCGGCAGCCCGCGCCGCGTCGTAGTACCCGGCGTCGGGGATGGGGACGGGTGGCTCGACCTCTGCCGGACGCCCGAGGTAAGTGGCGGCCGTGTACGCGAGGAGACGCTTCAGGTTCACTAACCCGTTCGCACGCCAGTAGGGCGCGACCTTTGGGTCGGTTCGCAAGAGGTCGGCCTTTGCGAGGTTGGCGTGTACGTCCCGCTTGTCAAGGGCGAGAACCTCCAGCTTGGGGTTCCGCTGCTTGGCGGCGCGGACGACCTCCACCATCTTGCCGACTTCGTCCGGATTTACGTTTAGGACGAACAGCACCTGCGCCCCGTCGAGGACTTTTGGCCGGGCCGCCAGTTCTGCGGGCGATACCGCGACCGAGGGCACGCCCGTCTCGCGGGACGCCTTGTCGATCAACGGCAACGAGCGATCCCAGACCCCGACGAACACGACGGTCCCAGTCGGCTCCTCAGATCGTGCCATGGGGACGCAGACGAGTCCAACGAGCAGGGCGATCAATGTATGACGCACGGGCGTTCCCCCTCAATCAGTTCGTGTCACCGACCACCTCGCCGCCGGACCGCGTTCCCATCGCGGCCCAGTTGGACAGATTGATCGAGTCCCTGGTGAACCGCACACTCCCGTCACACAGGACCGCGTTCACCCCGCCGGAGTGTTTGCTCCGAGCGACGAAGTTGGTGGACCCCAGGTTCGGCCCCCAGCAGTCGGTAAGGGGATCGTTCGGGGCGCGGGCAGTGATGAACGTGCTGTTGGAGGATTGCCCGCCGATCCAGGTGCCGCCCCGGTCCGCGAAGTTCGGCGTTTGCGACTGGCAGGCTCCGGCGATGTCGGCGGCGTTGGTCACGTTCCGAACCCCGGTGTAGTTCCCCCGCTTACTCCCGACAACGAAATCGCCCCGCAGGCACTCGCTCGCGCAGAGCGTGTTCGATGTGCCGTCGGTCACGTCCCCGATACGGGTTTTCGAGTTCCTGTAGTACACACCGTCGCCGGCGGTGAAGTTCACGTCCGAGCCCTGGTTGCCGACGTAGTTGGTCGGCGCGCGGCCCCCGTCTGCCGCCGGCTGGCGAGTGTCGCCGACCGGGTCACTCGGGCAGATGATGGGTTTGACCCACGCCTGCCCTGCGAGAAGGTTGTTCATGTCCACGCTGTTCCCGAGGGCCGAGTTATCCACGTTCGAGGTCGTGTAATACGGATCGTCGGGCGTGCGGGACGGAAACTTGACCAGCTTCCACACGTTGTCTTGCTCGATGTACGGGAGAGTGTAGGACAGCCAGGTGTGCTGGGTGGAGTACGTCGCCCCGCTGCTGCCGGTGGTGAGAATCGTGGGAAACCGCTCGTACACCCCGTGGTAGTTATGACAGGCCAGACCAATCTGCTTGAGATTGTTCGAGCAGGACATCCGGGCCGCAGCCTCGCGGACCTTCTGGACGGCGGGTAAGAGGAGGCCGACCAGTATGGCGATGATGGCGATCACCACCAATAACTCGATCAGCGTGAATGCGACACGGCATGACCGCCACGAACTCTTTATCTTCATGGCTCGGCTCTTCCTGACGGTGTTGTGTTGGTGACAACACCTTTCAAGCAATTCGCGTGCCGGACTTGTTTTTGCCAGGATGTGCGGCTTTGACGGCGAATTGCGTTCGCATTCCTGCGACAACGGTCATTCTGTGCCCCACGCTGGTCGCACCTTGACCGGTGGCCAGTCACAAACACCTTGGACAATCATCGCCGAGCTCGGCCAGTCGCGTCCGACACGCGGCCCATTGGACGAGGTCGCCAGCGGCATCGAACACGGGCAGCAGCAGACGCAGCCAGTGCCGACATCGGACCGCCCCCACGTTCACCGTCTCCGCAATCCGGTATGCGGCTTCACCGTCACCCGTCTGCGCGTGGCAAGCGGCGAGGTTCAGTCGGTACATCTCTTCGTCGGGGGCGTGCGTCAACGCCTGCTCCAACATCGGGATCGCCTCCCCAATGGGTCGGCCCAGCTTCCGCAAGTAGTAAGCAATCCCGAACCACGCCGGATGGTAGCCGGGTCGTAACTCCACGATCTTCTCGCAGACCAACAGGGCGACGGCGTACTCGCCCACCCGCCCCGCTCCCGCTGCGAGACGCGGCAGGAGCGGGACCGGGAACACCGGTAGTTGGGCGAGATACCGGTACACCGTCCGGGCGAGGTCCGGCTTGTCGGCCCAGGCGTAGGCCGCCGCCAGCGCGAATTGGGCGAGCGGGGCGAGCGGGACAAGCACGCTGGCCTTTTCCAGCGCGTGCAGTGCCGACCCCAGGTCGCCCCGCATCCACAGCGACAGCCCGCACACCTCCCACAATCGCCCCGCGTCGGGGTAGACGGTCAGACCCCACCGGCAGGTGTGGACCGCCTCATCGAACTCGCCGTCGTGGAAGTGGCCGAGCGCCGTGTCGAAGTAGATTCGTTCGTCACCCATGAAGATCACTTCCCCTTTCCCGGCGCGTTGACGAAGAGCGTGGCGCAGTGGCGAACCTCCGCGTACTGCTTGCGTCGTGTTCACCGGCCTTCGCCTTGGTATGCCGTAGCCACATCACGAATACGAAGTGGGCGTGGACGGACATTGCCACGACCGCCAAGAGGGTCGTCGCAAGGAAACTGCGAATCATGATGACCTCGGTGGAAGAAGCGGACACGGGCCAAGCGGGTAGACGGTCCACCCGCTCGACCTGCCCATCCGGTGGCGAACCGCCGGTTAGATTGTGTCGTCGTTGAAGGTTGAAGGTGTCACTTGTCGCCGGTGACGACAGGCTCGCCACGGGCCGCGAGGCGGACAACCTCGACGGCATCCACATTCCCGCCGCCCCCGGCCCCGCCGACGAGGATCACCGCGTCGTCACCGTGTGGGACGAGGCGGGCGACCATCCGCTTCTTCTTGGCTTCGCCCACCTTCTCCCACCCGTCGCCGGTTTCGTTCAACCGGAACACCGGACCGGCAGACGTGTTGACCACGACCCGGCCCTTGACCACTCCGGCGGCGGGGGAGAAGGCCGTCCGTTCGGCACCGGGGAGTTGCGGCCCGGTCGCCCACTTGCCGGTCGCGGTGTCCAGCACGTCCACCCGGCGGTCGCCGCCCTCGGCCCCGAGGCCGCCGATGACGAACACCTTCGTCCCGACGGTGGCAGCGGTCAACGCCCGCCGCTTGAACGGCTGGGGCAGGCTTTCCCACTTCGGCGTCTTCGCCCCGAGGTCGAGGACGAGCGTGGTGTCGTGCCAGACCGGCTTCTCGTCCTTCCTTTTCTGGTCCCAGCCGCCGATCACCACCAACTTGTCCCCGATCACGACCACATCGTGCGAAGACCGCGCCGACGGCATCTCGGCTAGGGCTTCCCACGTCCCGGCCTTTGGGTCGAACCGGGCGCACTCGGCCACCGAGCGGTTGTCGGTCGGAGTCCCCGGTGCGTTGCGAGGCTGCATCCCGCCAACCCGGTACACCTTCCCGCCGTGCGCGGCGAGGTTCATGCCCTGGAGGATCGGGCCGCCGGGCAGTTCCTCCCACTTCGTACCGCCGTCCAGTTTCAGCCGGTGGAACGTGCCGAGAACGGTCTTGGTGTCGTAACTGTGAGTCTTGCCGGCGTGGCCGCCGTAGGCGTACAGGTAGCCGTCGCACGCCACCGCCCCCAGGCTGGAGACGGCTTGGGGCAGCGGCGGGAACGCGGGTGCCTTCGCCGGGGCGGGTTGGGCCAACGCAGCGCTCGCCGCGACCAGCACGGCCAGGAACGCCGGGAGCGCTGTGGGCATCGGAGTCTTTTTCATGGGTCACTCGGTGTTGGGTTCGGGTTAGTCAGCGGGCCTTCACGTTCGGGAGGTCTTTCTTCCGGGCCGGAACGACGACCGTCTTCTGGAATACTTCCCAGCCTTCGGCGGTCTGGAGGTTCGGGTCGCCCTCTTTGAGCCGTTCCAGCGTTTCTCGTGTGTACTTCTGATCGGTCGGCATGGCCTTCCAGTCGGTCATCGAGAGCGAGGTCGGCGGCTCGGTGGCCGAAGGCGTGTCTCCGCACCCGGCAAGGCCGAGTGCGAAGACGACGGACGCAATTGCAGTGAGGGGTTTCATGCGGCCTCGCGTTAGTTCTGGGGGACGATTTCGCCGCCGGCGCGGGTGGACATCCACTGCAAGGTTTGCTGAGAGATCGAGTCACGGAGGAAGGTGACCGAGCCGTCGGCGAGGGCGAAGTTGGCCCCGCCGGTGTGCTGGCTGCGGAACGCGCCGTACAGGGCGGTGGTGTTGTTGTGTTTGTTGAACGGGTGGAAGGTGCCGCCGAACGTGTATCCGATGTACCCGTAAGACCAGATCGCCCCCAACTCGGTCGAAGGCACCCCGCGCGGGGTGAAGTCGGACTCGCCGAGGAGAAGCGTGTTCGACGTGCCGTCTGTGATCGAGGCCATCCGGGTCGGGGCGGGACACGCGGCGGTTGGGGTGTAGACCCGGTCGCGGATCGGGATAATCGCCCCGTCGAACGCCGGGTCCGGCACCCCGTAATAGGCGTAGTAGGCGTACAGCGACGGATCGACGGTTCCGCTGGAGAACAGGTAGCTACTGTAAGCCCGGTTCTCGGTGCCGCCAAGCGGGCCGTTCGGTGGGGTCATGGTCGGGCAGGTGTAGGTGGGGATGAGGTTCTTCTGGAGGCTGGCGTTCGAGTAGCCAAGGGCAGCCTCGGTACTGGTGTCGTTGCGCGGCAACTTGGGGTTCCACCGCTTGGCGACCGCGTCCTGCTCCAGGTACGGCATGACGAGGATGAACCCGGTGTTGTAGGTCGCTGTCGTCTCGCCGGTTTGCCGGTCAAGGGACGCATAAGGAAACGTCTCGATGGCGTCGTAGTATCCGTGGACGGCCAGGGCGATTTGCTTGAGATTGTTCTGGCACTTCATCCGCGAGGCGGCTTCGCGAACCTTCTGGACGGCGGGCAGGAGCAGGCCGATCAGGATGGCGATGATGGCGATCACCACCAGTAACTCGATCAGCGTGAAGGCGTGGCGGGCGGAAACGGCGCGACGATGCATGGCGGCACTCCTGAAATGGGGTGAGCCGCATTGCTGGCTGTAGCAACGAGAAATGCTACTCGGCTGGCGGAGCAGGCTGGATTCTTGTTGAGACTTGTTCTCAACAGTAAACAGTATAGCATCGGTGCGATTTGGCGGCAAGAGAATCGGCGAAAACGATTATTTGGTGTCGGGATGCCCAGGATTCCCAACGCCAAGATCGACCGAACATGCTTTTGGAGTGGGCGACGAAGATTACCGGAGGCAGGTGCGAATGATCGTCGCATGATCGTCCTATTGGTCAGTGGGCCGCAAGCGTCCAGGGCAGTGACCGGACAGGTTCACGCCTTCGGCACGGATTCTGAAACTGCCGAAACCGGCAGTTTTAGAGAGCAACCGGCAGTTTCCCACGACGCAAACCGCGAAACTGCCGGACCATAAACCTCTGGGATTCGTAGAGAATTGTGATCTGCCCGGCAGTTCCGGCAGTTTGGAAGAGAGTAGGAGAGAGATAAGTGAGAGATGAAGGTGAATTGGATTGTCCCTTACCACACTCCTGTCGTACTTTCGGGCTGCTTGTTACCGAATTCCCATCCGAAGCCGCGATGAGTTTTGCACGGCGAATTCGGCAAACTCTCCCTTCCGATTGTGACGGCAAATCTCGATGTACGGCCTCACTTCTTCATTCTCATAATCATCATCGGACCCCGCCTCTTCACGCCACGTCTTCGACCCCGGTACGCTCGATGTCTTCCCAGTTCCTTGAAGGCAACAGTCGTGGGCGAACGATGGTTCTACCGCTCCGACGAGGAGTGGATCAGCATCGCTGAGCAACTCAAGAACACTCCCTGTCCGCACTGCCACGCCCGCGGCACACTCAACCGGCACGGCGTTCTCTACGGATTCGACAACACCAACGACAGCAACTCACAACAACGAACACTCCGAGCACGTCGCATCTTGTGCAGCAAGCGTCGGCAATCGCGGCCCGGTTGCGGCCGAACCTTCAGCATCTGGCTCGCCCACAAGATCCGACGCTTCAGTCTCAGCACACGCACCCTGCTGACCTTCCTCCAACACGCCGTCGTCGGCACCATCGCCAACGCCTGTAAAGCCGTCAACCACCCGCGAAGCGAACGCACCTTCCAACGTATCTGGAAGCGATTCGACCACACCCAAATCCGCATCCGCACGGCGTTGCTGGGACGCGGTCCGCCGCCCGAATCCTCGGCCGCGTCCGCTCGCCGGCCCGAAGCAACACAAGTCCTCGACCATCTCCAGGCCAGCTTCCCCAACACCGACTGTCCGTCACAATCTCTGCGTTGGGCCGCGAAGGCCGCCGTCGAAGATGCGTGACGGACGTTTCGTCTTCTTGCGCCCGCACTGCAACGAGATGCTCGTCTACGTCAATCCACGCAACAATCTCGCTCACTGCTTCGCTTGCCGGAAGAACTTCAACAACCTCGATCTGTTGCTGGCACTCGACTACAGCTTCACCGACGCGGTCGCACTTCTCGAACTCTGGTTGCACCTGCACCAGACGAAGCGATCCACACGCACGACAACTGAAGCGAAGTAGCCTGCTGCGTCGGGTAACTGCGGGTGGTCGGCTCCGCTTTGCCGGAGCCGTCCGAACGGTCCGACCCGATACGCCGACCTCCTCCAGAATTCCCAACAATTCGGTAATCGGCCCAGTTACGCCGCCAGATTCATACAGCGCGTATTCGGCAACGGATGCGACCACAATTCGGTGCGCCACAGCAAGCGGCACGGAGCAGGTGAAAGCAAGCAGCCCGTGCCGTTCGTGTGGCACGGGCTGCTTCAAGCACTTCGCTTGGCGACGATCTCGCACAACTCCCCGCCCTTTTGACCTCGGCCCGACACTGGAGAACCCTGCGTTTCCTTGCGGACAAGGTTTTTGCACGGGACGAAGGAGTTTTCGTTTGGGCTGAGTTTACTCAATCAGAGATCGGTCGTACTCTTTCCGTATTCCTCCCGCGTCCAAGATCAGCACAGTCCCTCGCGCAACGGCAACGGGGTCATCGAGGAATCGAATGAGAGTATTCATCGACTCAGGGATCGGTGGCTTAAAGAGAACGACTCCCCGTGGTGTGCCACCATCGCCAGCGGGAATATCGTCAGGCAAGAAAAATTTAAAACCACCTGGGAACCAATAGCTCGTCACCGAGACGGTCCCCCCATCGTGGAACTGCAATTGCAACTGGTATGTCACTCCCCCCAGATCGGGGGCGCACTCTCCTCCTTGAGCGTACTCCTCAAGATAGCGGAGGATTGTTGGGTCCGAGCAACGCACTCGCCGTTGTTGGTTATCAATCTGGATTGCACGCAAATGAGTTGTTTGCCTTCTTTGCAGCAACGCTTCGGTTTTCCTCACCCCCAAATCCTCCTCGGCCAGTTGCCGGTAATAGCGGATTGTGATGATTAGGCCAATGAGAACGATGAACGCCGAAAGAGGATACCGTCGATCCATGTTCCACCTGGAGATTCGGAAACGCAAGTGGCGTCAAGGGGAAGCTTCTATTTTAGAATCTGCCCAGAACGGAAGTCGTATTGGAACTCATCCTCGTACGTGATGCGAACTGGCATCGTCGGGTACTTTGCCTGGAGCTGAAGGTATTTGGCAGCGGAGTAACCGCGAGCGAATGCGGAACGAAGGTAAACGAAGTCTTCCTTGAAGTCATACTCATCCCCAATCGTTACCTGCACCTTGATGGTTCCTGTCAATTTGACGGAATCCCAGTTGGAAATAGTTCCCTTCAACCGCATCGTTGCGCCGCCAAGTGAGAAGAAGAGGTTGTCATCGTATTTGTGAAATCGCGGGTCTTCTCCATTGCGCTTGTATGAAGATTGTAGACTGTACCCCATGCCGATCAGCGGGAAGCCAAGGTGTGTTTGTGTGGGGAGCCAGCGAACGGGAGCTCGTTTGTCAATTTCCATACTGCCGCCAAGCCCAGGAAGGTAAATGGGGCATCCATGGAGCATCAGGGAAGGTTTTCTGAGGTCGAGGATACTCGAAGCTGCGAGAGCAGCAACGACGGGTCGAGCATGAAGCCGGACTTCTTCCGTATCTTTGGTAGTGGGCGGATAGGGAGCCAGCCCCTTTTTGGCGAGGTAGTAACGCATCATGTTAGCGGCAAAGTGGTACCCGTTCCCTTCCCACTCGTCGGCTGTGTCGGACAAAAACTTGACTGCCGATTGCTCAGTCCACACGCGAGCCGTAGACAGCACGCTCGCACCAGCGTCCTGTAGTCCCCCCAGGATCGCCCCCGGAAGATCCGTCGCTGGCATGTGCGCCCCACCGGGAGCAGTGAACGAGTTTGGGCCTGCGAAGGGACCGATGGGGTTCAGGTGATCGAGAGGATTAAAGGGCATTGAACCCGATATCCCTGGACCTGCACCTCCGAAGCCGCTCAGTGGCGGGTCTGTACCGATGAGGTTCCCCAGGTTGACGTTCCAGTTCTTTCCAGGCTTCTTATACCCAGATTTGGCGGCATCGGCGGCGGTGATCCCACCTTCATAAAGCTCGATCATCATTGAGGGAATAAACTGTTTCTCGACTTGATGGTCGGTCAAAAACTTCCAAATGGCGTTATGCACGTCACCGGTGCGACCCGATTCTCGGATCGTGACGGGAATGCGGCCATCTTCTTCCGGCCCAAAGTCGAGGTACTTCCCAAAATTCTTCTCCCACTGATCTTTCTGCCGTGATTGAATGAGAAAGCGCATCCCACTCGGATCGCTGAAGTTCAACGGATTGTTGTGAACATACACGAACGGATTCACGCCACTGCTGGGGAACAGCACATCTTCCTGATAGCGCAGCCCATCCTTCACTTCACCCTGCCCACCACCCATCGAGGTGAGCAACGTGATTGAGTCGTACTCCTGCCCCGTGTAACTGTAGCGGTCATACGCACTGCCACTGGCGATCTCGCCGTAAGCCGTGTAGCTCACGCTGTTCTGCACGCTTGCCGAGTTGTCAATGACCTGCCTGACCGACCCCTGCCGATCAGCCAGGTACCATGCTACCGTCCCCACGGCGTTCTGCCGAGCAACAACCTCATCGAACTCCACCCCGAACACTCTCCTCGTGACTAGAGCATTCGAGCCGTCGAGATCGACCCAGGTGTCGAAGTTCTCGTTGCCGATGAATGAGGGCTTGCTCGTGTCCCATCCGTCGAGGCCGTATTTCTCGACGGTTGCTGTCGTGCCGTCCCAGGCGTCCCGCTCGATGCGGTTGCCCAGCGCATCATAAACGTAGGTCACACGCTTGGTGACCGTCCCGCCGTCCGTCAGGCTGAACGCCGCCGTCACCATCTGGTTGCGGTTGTCGTAGGCGTAGACCCAGGTATCCGCCAAAGCCCCCTGCGACTTCTTCACCAGATTCCCTTCGGCGTCATGCGTGTATGTCCACACGCCGTCCGCCGTGATTCGGTTGCCGGTGCCTGTCGAGTACCCCGTATTGGTGCGGTTGCCGGTGGCGTCGTAACCGAAGGTGCTGGCTCCGTCCTGGGCCAACTGGCTCGCGAGGTCGTACTGGTAGGTGGTTGAAGTGCCATTCTCGATCTTCTCCGTGAGGCGATCAGCGGCATCGTAGGTGTAGGTGTAATTCGCCAGCTCACCGCTCGCTCCATCCAAATTCATCAGGTTGGTTTCGCGACCATCGGCATCCTGCGTGTAGACCGTGGTGCCCACCACCGTTGTCCCCGCCAAATCCGAGTAGCGGGTGAGGTTCGTGGTTTCGCCGCGAGCGTTGTAGGCATAATCGAAACGCATCTCCGAGATGCCGCTGCCACCGACCTGTTCGCTCAACTGCCGGTTCAACGCATCGAATGTCACCGTCGTCACGCCGTTCTGAGAATCCTGCACGCTGGTGCGGTTGTCCGTCGCATCATAACCGAACGTCAACGACAGCCCGAACGGTTCCAGCACACTCGTGACGCGACTTGCAGCATCGTAGGCGAACGTGTACGTCCCATCAGGGTCTTGCGCTGTGAGCATCCGATTGGCAGCATCGTAAGTCCAGGTTTGCGTCTGGGTCTGCGTTCCACCCTCTGCGAACCAGGTCTCGCTCGTCATCCGGTTGGCATTGTCGTAGCCGAAATCACGCCGACGGCCCAATCGGTCGGTCTCGGAGGTCGTGCGGCCTGCCGCATCGTAAGCCGTGGTGGACGAGGCTCCCAGGGGGTTGGTTTCCGTGACGGCACGGTTCAGGGCATCGAACACCCAGGTCGTGTGATTCCCCGATGCGTCGGTCAAACCCGTGCGGTTCCCGACCGCATCGAAGCTGCTGGTCGTGACGAAACTCAGCGGGTCTCGTGTCGTGATTTGCCGGTTGAGCGCATCGTAACCGTAGCTGGTCGTGTTCCCCATCCCGTCCGTCGTCGAACTCACGTTGCCCACGGCATCGAACGCTTGACTCGTGCGATTGCCGAGTGGAGAAACGGTGGCGATCTGTCGATTCAGCTCGTCGTAAACGGCAGTCGTGCGGAACCCGAGTTCATCAATCCGGGCGATCACGTTCGAGGCCGCATCGTAAACACTCGTGCTGCGGTTGCCGAGAGCGTCGATCACGGCCTGAACGCGATTGTCGGCATCGTAAACCGAAGTCGTCGTGTTGCCGCGAGCATCGGTGAAGGCAATCTGATTCGAGGCCGCATCGTAGCTGATCGTCGAAGTGTTGTTCAACGGATCAGTCATCGTGCGGAGCAGCCCACGAGCATCAAAGGTGCTGGTCGTGCGATTGCCGAGGGCATCAACGCGAGCAACCGCTTGCCCGGCGGCATCGAAGACGGTTGTGCTGGTGTTGCCGAGCGCATCGACGCGGGCAACCGCCCGGTTCACGGCATCGTAAATCGTCATGGACGTGTGGCCAAGCGAATCGGTCGAGGATACGGCGTTGCCGACCGCATCATAAGCGGTTGTCCACAGGTTCCCGAGTGCGTCGCTTGTGGTCGTGTGTCGGTTGACGTCATCGTAAGACCAGGTGGTGGTGCGACCCAATTCATCGACCACCGTGCGGACATTACCCACCGTATCGAAGGTGGTCGTCTGCACACCACCGAGCGAGTTCGTGATCGTCACTTCGCGATTGAGAGCATCGAAGCCCACCGTCGTTCGCCGGTTCAGGGCGTCGATCATCACAACAGCATTTCCGACCCCATCGAAAACCGTCGTGCTGCGGTTCCCCAGCGCGTCGATCATGCCAATCTGTCGGTTCAGCGCGTCGTAAACGCCCGTGGTGCGATTTCCCAGGGGATCGACCGTGGCCACCACATTCGAGACCGCATCGTAAACCGTCGTGCCAACGTTGCCGAGAGCGTCGGTCACGGCAACTGGACGGTCAGCGGCGTCCAGCGTGGTGGTCGTGCGCTTGCCGAGCGGATCGACGCTGGCAATCGCGTTGTTGGCGTTGTCGTAGACCGTGAGCCAGAGGTTCCCGCCCGCGTCAATCTGTTCCGTCGAACGCCCGGCGGCATCGAACCCATAGCTGGTCGTGCGATTGAGCGGATCGATCACGGAATCGGTGCGTCCGAGCGCATCGTAGGTTGTCGTCCACACGTTCCCGAGCGCGTCAGTGGTCGTCACGCCCATGTTGCGGACATCATACCCGTAACTCGTCGTGTGGTTGTTGGCGTCGGTAACGGTCTCCCGGTTTCCGGCAGCATCGAATGTGCTGCTCGTGCGGTTGCCCAGAGCATCGACGTTGGCGATGACGCGATTGAGTGCGTCATAAACCGCAGTCGTGGTATGGTTCAGCGGATCGGTCACTGACACCACATTCGAGGCGGCATCGTAGGTTGTCGTCCACACGTTACCGAGCGCGTCCGTGGTCGTGATGGCTCGGTTGGCCGCATCGAAACCCGTTGTCGTGCGGTGGTTCAGAGCGTCAACGGTCGCGACTTGGTTTCCAGTCGCGTCGAACACTGCGGTGGTTCGGTTGCCGAGTGCATCGACCCCGGCAATGGCTCGGTTCAGGGCATCGTAAACCGACGTGGTGACGTTCCCGTTGGGGTCCGTCATCGTGACCATGTTCGAGGCGGCATCGTAAGCGAACGAGGTGCGGTTGCCGAGCGGATCGACACTGGCAATCAAGCGGTCGACATCATCGTAAACCGACGTGGTGCTGTGGTTGTTAGGGTCGGTGGAGACAATGCTCCGGCCTGCTGCATCGAATGTGCTTGTCCAGGTATGATTGAGCGAGTCCGTGGTACTGACCTGCCGGTTCAGCGCGTCGTAACCGAAGCTCGTTGTCTGATTCAGAGCGTTGGTGGTCGCAATGACATTTCCGACGGCATCGAAGATCGAGGTCGTCCGGTTGCCGAGCGAGTCGATGCTGGCAATCATCCTCGACGCGGCATCGTAAACTGCGGACGTGCGGTTGCCGAGTGGGTCCACTCTGGCCACCACGCGATCATCGGCGTCATAAACAGTTGTCCACGCATTCCCGAGCGCGTCAACGGTCGCCACGGCCCGGTTCAACTCGTCGTAAACCGAGGTCGTGCGATTGCCGTTCGCATCGACCGAAGCTGTCATGTTCCCAACGGAATCGAACACAGCCGTGCTGCGATTGCCCAGTGCATCGACCTGAGCCACGGCGCGGTTCAGAGCGTCATAAATGATGGTGGAGGTGTGCCCGTTGGGATCGGTCATGCTGACGAGGTTGTCGGCCGCATCGTAATTCGAGGTGGTGCGATTCCCGAGTGCATCCTGCCTGAACGACACGCGGCTCCGGGCATCGTAACCTGTGGTGGTCACGTTGCCGTTGGGGTCGGTGAAGTTGATCGAGCGATTCGCCGCGTCATAGCCGTAGCTCGTGCGATCACCCAACGCATTAACCGAAGCAATCAGCCGGTCGCCGGCATCGTAAACGCTCGTGATGCGGTGGCCGAGTGCGTCCACCACCGCCAGGACGTTCGAGTTGGCGTCGTAAACGCTGGTCGTAGTGTTGCCCAGCGCATCCGTCACGGCTTCGAGCCGTCCGAGCAAATCGTAATGGAACGCAGTTGCACGGTTGAGCGCGTCCGTCACCCCCGTCATTTCGCCCGCGAGGTTGTAGGCCATGCTCGTTCGGTTGCCGAGCGTGTCAACCATCGCGGTCACTTGCCCCGCCCCATCGTAAACACTGGTCGTTCGATTCCCGAGTGCATCAACTTGAGCGATCACTTGCCCGATGCCGTCATAAACCGTGGTCGTTCGTCGCGCCAAGCCCGTGCCGTAAGCGTCGATCTGAACGGTCTGGCGGCCCGCGTCATCGTAAGCAAAGCTCGTGACCTGCCCCAGGGCATCGGTCATCGACCGCAGCAACCCACTGGCGGAATACGAATAACTGGTCGTGTTCCCCAGTGCGTCTGTCGTCGTCAGGACGCGACCCACCCCATCAAATGTCGAGGTCGTGACGTTACCGAGCGGGTCCGTGAATGTGTTCGCGTTTCCTCGTGAATCGTAACCCGTGGTCCCCGTGACCGCGCCGCCAACGAGCGCATTCACCAGCCGGCGATGGGCATCATAGACGAAGGTCGTAACGTTCCCTTCGGCATCGGTGACGGTCTCCAGCAGGCCGTCGTCGTAGGTCATCGACGTCGTGTGATTCAGCGGGTCGGTCGCGGTGAGTTGGTTGCCGTCGCTGTCGTTCGTGAAAGTGTAAACGCCGCCGTTGTAATCCACATAGCTCGTCAGGCTGTGATTGGCCCCTCCATAGACCCACGAGGCCGAACTGCTGTCGGGCCGGATTTCGCTCGTGATCGCCCCCGTCGAATCCACCGTGTAAGTCGTCACCCGACCCAGCGGATCGGTGTCCTTGGTGACGTAACCGTTCGAGTTCCGCTCGAAGGTCTCGATGGCTCCCACGGGATTCTGGGTCTTGATGACCTCGCCCGCCGTGTTGTACCACGTTTTCCAGACGTGGCCCAACGCGTCGGTGTAAAGCGACGGCACCGAGTTCGCCGGACCAGCGGTTTCTACCTCCGCACCGGCCGACGACCGCACGATGGGATCGGCACCCAACGTGAAGCCAGTCGCCAGACCCGTCACGGAGTCGTAGCTGTACGAAATCTTCGCGTCGCCGGTGACATCACAGGTCAGGTCGTGCGAGCCGTTGTACGTCAGGTCGTGAGTCTTGCCGTCGGAGTTCGTGATCTGTGTCAGGTCCGTCCCCGAATAGGTCATCGTTGTCGTTCGCAAGGCCAGGGGGTCGTAAACCCCTGGGCTGATGGGAACGCCCTTGGCCTGCACGGTGGCCAGGATGCTTCCCGTGTAGTTGAACACGGCCACGGAGCCGTCCGACGACGCAATCGTGTCGAGTTGCGTGGCCGTGCCCGCCGCCGCGCCGACGTAGCTGTACGTCAGTGTCGTGCGCGTGTTGGAGTAGTAGGCCGAAGTCATTCGGCCGCTGCTATCGAACGTGCGGATGTCGCCGTCGAAGGCGGTGTACTGCCAACCGCCTCCCGAAGCGATCAGGGTGCCCGCGTCTCCGGCCGGGCTGGTGTAGGTGCCTGAACCGCTGTCCGTGTAGAACCCCCAGCCGCCGCGACCGTAGAGCCGCATGACGCCTGCTGGGTAAGAACCCGAGGCCGAGATAGAAACCAGCGTGTCGGTGTTCTGATACGACCAGCCCGCACCATACGGGCTGGTCGAGCGGTTCACCAGGAACGTCTGGCCCGTGACGGTTCGGGTGACGGTGCCAGCAGGTCCGAAATCGAGATCGAGTTGGAGTGAGTAGGTGTGTCGGCCCGTGCTGAGGCTGGCACCCGACGAGGGCGAGATGCCGAAAACCCAGGCACCACCCATCGATAGGTTCGCCATGTCCGCAGCCGTGAAAGTCTTGGAACCCGCAGAACTTCCATCCCAGGTGAGCGTGGCGACCACGGAGTTGGGTCGGGCACTGGCGTTGCTGCTCTGGATAACAGCCTGTACCACGGGATTCGGCGAGGACTCCTGGGAGTTGTAGATCAAGTTGTCGCTACACTCGGAACAGGCGCTCCCGCTCACGTCAATCTGGAGATGGTGCGTCGCCGTCACATTCCCGGTCGCGAACAGAGCGTTGACGGACGAACCGCGCATCCCCGCGTAACCCGAGCGGTTCCCTGGCGTCACCGAGACGGTCGTCAACGAAGTCGAAGAATTCTGAACCTGGACGCTCGTCGAACTCGATGTGCCTTCGTTGCCCGCGAGATCGGAGAGCCGTGCCCGGAACTGATAGGTGCGGCCGGGTTCCAGCACGCGGTAGCCATCGAAGGTCGCGACGCCGTTCGTCGCGGTCGTGGTGACGTAACCGGTCTCGCCCGAATCCGAATAGTCCCCGTCGTTGTTCAAATCGACATCGAGCGAGGCGGTGCCCGAGGTCGGGAAGCCGGCGAGATCGAAGGCCGTGACCACGATCTCGGGCGTCAGGTCAAAGGTCGGGGTCGTGACCTGGAGCGACACGGACGGAGCGGTGGTATCGACCGTCACCGTGGTCGGCGTCGAAACGGGTGACACGAGACCGAGCAGAGTGTCCTGCACCGAGAACCGATAGGTTCCGTCGGTCAGCGTGCTGGGATTCGTGAACGACCACGTTCCGCCGGCCGAGGCCGTGGTCGTGCCGATCACCACGGGAGCCGAGTCGAGCGGACCCTGGCGGTAAATGGTCACTGTGGAGTTCGGTGTCGCCTGCCCGACAAGGGTGGGCGTGGTGTCGGTCGTGACCGCATCGTAGGTCGATGCTCCCGTGTCGTCGGTCACTCCCGTGATCGAAGCGGTGGCCTCGATCCGGACAATCTGGTTGCCACTCATTTCGGTGAGCCAGATGGTGCCGGATCGCGTGCTGGTGGCTGGGAGGCTGGCGATGCCGGTCGGCATACCGCTGGGCGAGTACAAATCGACTTCGGAGATGGTGCCGCTGGCATCAATGCGGGCCGCCTTGCCGGTCCCCGATTCCGCGAACCAGATCGTGCCATCCGGCCCTTGAGCCACCGACCACGGATTGCTGCCAGATGTCAGGTTGTAGGTCGTCACAGTTCCACTGGTGGTGACGACGGAGAGTTGGCTGGACCCGTTGTTGGCGACGTACATCTTGCCGTCGGCACCGGGGGCCAGCCCCCACGGACCCGTTCCGCTTCCAAGGCTGTACTCCGTGAGTCCGGTGCCATCGGTGTTAATCTTGGCCACTTTGCCCGTGCCGAGCATGGTGAACCAGATTTTGCCGTCGGAACCCGCAACGATGTCGAGCGTGGTTGTGCCCGAACCTACCGAGTATTCCGTGACGGCATTGCTGGACGGGTCGATCTTGCCGATGCGGTTGCCGCCAAATGTGGTGAACCAGACGAAACCATCGGGGCCGACGCACATGCCATTGGGCTTGTCGCCGCTGCCGGGAATCGAAATTGCCGTCATGGTGTTGTCGGGTGCCACACGCACGACAACTGGGCTGTCCCAGCCGCCGACCCACGCGGTTCCGTCCGAAGTGACCGCAACATCGGCGGGGGTGGACGTGTAACCGCTGAGCGAGATTTCAGTGATCGTGCCGTCGGCCGCCACACGACCGAGTTTCCCGGCGTTGAAATCGACGAAGGTGAGTCCGCCGGTGGATGGGTCGGGCGTGATGTCCGTGGCTCCACTGCCCACGGCCCAGCGAGTGATTCCCGTCGGCCGAATGGCAACTGTGGAAGGACTCGACGTGCCTTCGTTGCCCGCGAGATCGGTGACCCTGGTCTGGAAGCGAACGGTCGTGTTGGCGGTCAGGGACGTGTAACTGTTGAACGTGGCGATACCGCCGACGAGCGGAGCGGTGGCGTAACCCGTCTCTCCCGAGTCCGAGAAATCCCCGTCGTTGTTCAAGTCCACATCGAGAGTGACGGTGCTGGATTCGGCGATACCACCAGAATCCGTGGCCGAGACGGTGATCGTGGGTCGCGTTCCCCCACTGGGGTTATCGGTGGCGAGCGTCACGCTTGGTGCGGTGGTATCGACCGTGACCGTCGTCGTGGTGATGTCTGCCGGCGAGATCAAGCCCACAAGTGATGCCGAGACCGAGAACGCATACCGGGCGTCGGTGAGTGCAGAGGACGTGAACGACCACGTTCCGCCTCCCGACGCCGTGGTGGTTCCCACGACCACGGGCGAGGAATCGGATGGCCCCTTCGCGTAAATGGTGACCGTGGCGTTGGGGTTCGCCGTTCCCGAAAGGGTGGGCGTCGTGTCGGTCGTGATCCCATCGGATGCCGAGGCACCCGAATCTGTCGAGATTCCCGTGATGCTGGCGAAGGATTCGATGCGAGCGATCTTGCCCGTGTTCAGTTCCGTCACCCAGATCGTTCCCGAACGCAACGACGAAGCGGGGAGGCTTGCGATCCCCGTGGGGAAGCTCCCCGAAGTGGGCAAGCTCAACTCGGTGATGGTGCCGCTCGCGTCGATTCGACCAACCTTGTTGGTTCCGGCCTCGGCGAACCAGACCGTGCCGTCTGGCCCCTGAGTCACCGCCCACGGACTGCTCCCCGAAGCGAGGTTGTAGGTGGTCACGCTCCCACCGGTGGTCACGACCGCGATTTGGTGCGAACTGTTGTTGGCGACGTACATCTTGCCGTCGGCACCGGGGGCCAGCCCCCACGGACCCGTTCCACTGCCGAGGCTGTATTCCGTGAGTCCGGTGCCATCGGTGTTGATCTTGGCGACCTTGCCCGTGCCGTTCATCGTGAACCAGATTTTGCCATCAGGCCCGGCCACGATGTCGAGCGGTGTCGTGCCCGAACCGACCGAGTATTCGGTCACGGCATTGTTGGAGGGATCAATCTTGCCGATGCGGTTGCCGCTGTAGGTCGTGAACCAGACGAAGCCGTCCGGTCCGACGCACATGCCGTTGGGTTTGTCGCCGCCGCCCGTGATGGAGATGGAGGTGATGGTGTTGTCGGGTGCCACACGGGCGACGACCGGGCTGTCCCAGCCGCCCACCCACGCGGTCCCATCTGGGGTGACCGCAACATCGGCGGGCGTGGACGTGGCACTGGTGAGCGACACCTCGGTGATCGTGCCGTCGGGTGCGACGCGGCCGAGTTGCCCGGTGTTGTAGCCGACGTAGATCAGCCCGCCGTTGGCGGGGTTGGGCATGATATCGACGGCTCCGTTGTTGCTCGTCGGTGGAGTGAACTCGGTGATGGCAGCGGGGAGCATCCGCAGTTCGAGGGCGTCAATCTGGGGCCGGAAAGTCAGTGCGTGGTTCTTGAGACGTTGGGAATCCACCTCGGTCCAGTAACCCGTGACGAAATCCGTTGGGACTGCGACCACGGCCTGGAGTCGCCGCTGGAGAGCGGCCGACCACGATTTCAGGCGGTCGAGTGCGGCGAAGAGATCGGTTTGGAACCACGGACGAGCCAACCACGAGCGACGGGACATGATAACACCTGATTCGTGGTGTGAAACAAATGATGGGGGTGATGAACGGGAGATCGTATGGGGCAAATCAGACTGCACATGCATGACTGTGTCAATTGAAAATCTCGTGAATGCAATACCGTTTTGGCATCAGGTTGTATTCATAAAAGCGACATCCTTCCTTTTGAATCGAGCAACAGCCGAGCAATGTGTCAGGGATTCCATTCGGATTGTCAGAGTTGTCCCAAGTCGTGACTGAAACAGAGGTTGCAGTCCAACAATTGTGGGTCGTGGATGGGCGTTGCTGACGTTCGGAACCCGGGTGTGGGTCGATCTCGACGAACGCGGTCTGCCGAAAAATTCGTTGCACGTGAGCGTGGGCATCGTGAACCTCGCGGTGGTTGGATCGGTTGAGACCTCAAGACTTGCACTTTGACGAAGGTCGTTGTGGTGGAATTGACCGATCACACTGATTCGCGAACATGGTGAACATAATACCACTACTATTCCGGATGACAGTGACTCTGTCAACTCCGAGCGAAGTGGATTTGTCAGATTTCGCGGAAGCAAAGGGACAGGTGAGATCGCTAACGCTTGGTGGATTCAGAAGATCGGCAACGTCTGGAGAATCTCGAAAAATGTGACCGGTTCACTTCCACTTCCACGATCCCGGAAATGATAGCACTCCCAGATCGCATCTGTACATTTGTGAGCTATCATGGCGTGTGTTAAATCGCGTGGCATCGGTCAGGAACTTCACCCTCGGTGAATTCTCGAATTGCTCGACAACCACCGATTCACAACGCATCCTTGCTCCTGTGCATTCCACCAAACACCCGTGAGTTCGCCATGCACCAGTTCCTGTTCGGACCAGTTGATAACCCCACCTTCACGGATCGCTTCCTGGCCGCACCGGTTGCGTCGGGACGTTGGGCGACGTTCTCGGCGGAGTGTTCGTCGTGGGAGTCGGCAGTGGGTGCGGCACCGTTGCCCGAAGCGATACTTCTCTGGCCGGGCTATACGTCAGTTCCATCGTGGGTGTGGTCGGCTCCGGTTCCCGTTGTCGCACTCGCTCACGATCCCAATTTGTTGTGGCACGGCTTCCGGCATCTGCTGCCGTTGGCCGATCTTGTCCTCACCGATGCACCTTCAGCCGAGCGGTTGCGTCGAGCCGGAATCGAACATGCGACGGCCGCGAACCTCTATGGTCTCGACCGGCACTTCATGGCCGAGATCGACACACCTGAAGGCGAACGCAACCTGGATGTGGTGTTCGTCGGGAACGTGAGTCCCTCCGTTCAACGGGAACGTGGTGTGTGGCTCACGCAACTGGCGAAGCTCGCCGCACGATTCCGCGTGCGGATCGCCACGGGAGTTTTTGATGCGAAGTATCGAAGCTTGCTGCGGCAAGCGAGGCTGGTGTTCAATCATGCCATTCGTGGCGAGTGCAACCTCCGCGCGTTTGAAGGGGCAGCCAGTGGCGCGGTGCTTCTCCAAGAAGCCGACAACGCGGAAGTTCGGGACTACCTGCAACCCGATGTCGAATACGCCACCTACACCACCGACACCTTCGAGGCCGTCGTCGAGAAGCTACTGGCCGACGAACCAACACGCAGGCAGATCGCGGACCGTGCGCGAGAACGAGTTCGGGCGTATTCCTTCGAGTCGCTGATCGAAGCGGCCGTTGGTGTTGCTGGGCCAGGATGGGATGACGTGAGGGAACGAGCCGCCCAGCGGCTCGCCTCGTCACGGAAGTTGTCGCTCGCCGGCCGCGTGTGGCAACGAGCGTCGCTGACCGGCCCCAACGCCGACCCTCAACTCATCGCCGATCTTGAAGCTGTTGGTGATCGCCACGGGGTTGCCATTCTCGTGAAATCACCGACCGATGCCGAACCGCATTTGGCAGAATCGGCAGCCAGCGGCAATCGTGTGAGCGCGGTTGGGCATGCGTCGGCACTCCTGTCGCTCAATCAGCGTGACGCCGCTGTTGCTGTGTTACGAGGAGTGCTGTCAGACCTGGATCGCAAACCGGTGTTGTCGAACGCCGAACGCGAGAGTGTGCCATACCCCGTGCGTTTCGATCATCTGCGCTGCGATTGGGAACGAGCGGGGTTCGACCATCCCGATGATCCTGACGCCGAGAACATAGAGAAGGTGAGGTTCCTCAAGGGACGTGCCGCTGCTGTGCTGGGTGAGTTAACGGGCGAACTCTCCGCTTACCAACTTGCTGTGGAACTCTGTCCCCAAATCCCAGCCGCACGAGCCGCACTCGGTTGCGCACTGGCTCGTGTCAACCGCTTCGGTGACGCCGTCGAGCATCTCCGCTTCGCCGTCGAACACGATCCGTTCGACGCTCCCGCCGCTCGTGCCCTCGAAGCCGCACTGGCCGCGAGTGGAGATCAGGTTGGCGCGGCGGCTGTTCGCGAACAACGACGCATTCTCCCGAAAGCCGCACCGGGACTTGTTGCCGAACTCGACACGCCACAAGCTGCCGCGTCTCAACCGACACCCACACCAGGCTCACCGCATTCGCCAGGGACACGCTTTGTGTCGATGTCGGCCGGTGACTTCTCGGCACGATTCGGCAAGCCCGACACGAAGCATGCCCTGTCAGGGTTCACGCCACCCCACGACACGACCGCCGTGCTGACGCTGTTGTCACATCTGCATCCGCGACGGGTGTTGGAGATCGGCACCGCAGCGGGGCAGATGACGGCCAACCTCACGGCCCTCACACCGCCCGATGCCACGGTCTTCAGCATCGGCATCGTAGCCGAGGATTCACCGCAATCAGGAACGGCATCGCAGGATCACGAAGTGCCCCGCCGCGATCAGTTCGCCAAGTTCCTCAATCACTTCGGCACCGCACACAAGGCCCAACTCATCACCGCCGATTCGCGGCTGTTCGACTTCGCACGCCTGGGCACACTCGACTTCGTGTTCGTTGATGGCGGGCACGATCTCGCGACCGTGAAGTCCGATTCGATGAAGTCGTATCACGCCCTGCGTCGCGGCGGTTGTTTGGTCTGGCACGATTTGCCGAGTCCTGTTGCCTGGGTTGAAGTCGAGAAGGCGGTTGCGGCGTTGGCCTTCGCCGAACCGGTTTACAGGATTGCAGGCACGCAGGTCGCCTTCCTCATCAAGGAGGAGGGAAGCGGTGCGAGTGCAAACGCCGAAACGGCGAAGGTGGCCGTGAACTGGGAGGGCGAGTTCGCCGCCGTTCATTCGCTGGCGGGTGTGAATCGTGCCATCGGTTCGCAACTTCTCGAACGGGGACACGGGTTGAGTCTGATCGCCACACCCTCACGCGATCCCGGTCTCACACCAATCGAGTTGCCGGAACCACTCCAGGACCGGATTGGCAAACCACTGCCCGGCGCGGTGACCGTGCGGCACCAGTGGCCACCGAACTTCACCGCTCCGGCAGGCAATGGTCCGCTCGTGTTGATGCAGCCGTGGGAATTCGGCTGCATTCCGCAAGCGTGGATCGAACCCATTCTCACGACCGTGGATGAAGTGTGGGCCTATTCACGAAGTGTGCTGCGAGCTTACGTCGCCAGCGGCATTCCCGATGATCGTGTGGCACTCGTGCCACTCGGCGTTGATGTCGAACGCTTCCGACCGGGGTTGGAACCACTCCCTCTTGAAACCACGAAGCGGGTGAAGTTGCTGTTCGTGGGCGGCACGATTCCCCGCAAAGGCTTCGCTGTTCTGCTGAATGCATACCAGCGTGCATTCACGCGCGGGGATGATGTTTGTCTCGTGGTGAAGGACATGGGCACAGGCACGTTCTACCGCGACCAGACCGCGCAGAAGATGATCGAGCAATTTCGCGCGAACCCCAATGCACCCGAAATCGTTTACCTTGCCAACGATCTTCCCGAAGACGAACTGGCCCGACTCTACGCGGCGTGTGACGTTCTCGTTCACCCGTATCGCGGTGAAGGGTTCGCATTGCCTGTGCTGGAAGCGATGGCCTGTGGCAAGCCGGTTGTTGTGACGGCGGGTGGCCCCACCGATGAGTTTGTGCCGCCCCCTGCGTGCTGGCGAGTCCCCGCTCAACTTCGGTACTTCGCGGATGAGAAAGTAAGCGATCAGCCCACGGCCGGCCGCCCCTGGTGGCTCGAACCCGACGACAACACACTCATGACCATCCTGCGTGAAGTGGTGTCGAATGCCGTTGAACGAGAGCAACGTGGTCTTGCGGCTCGGCGTGCAGCGTTGGGGTGGACGTGGGCACGCACCGCCTCGGTTGTCGAAGATCGCTTGCGGGTCTTGCGGGCGAAAACGCCTGTTCGATTCCGAAGGTACATCACACCCGCGCCGCAAGCCCCGTCAACCGTGTCGTCGATGGAGATGCCGCAGATCGGTCGTCCGATCTTGAGCGATGAACCGGTCATCGTCGTCGCCAAGAGCGTTCCTCCCGTTCCGGCCGTGGCTCACGGCAAACCACGAGTCTCCCTCACCATGATCGTGAAGAATGAGGAACATAACCTCGGCGATTGCCTGAGTACCGTTCGTGATCTGGTTGATGAAGTGGTTGTCGTGGATACCGGAAGCACCGACCGAACACGGGAGATCGCCAAGTCATTCGGTGCTGTGATGGGCGAGTTCCCGTGGATCGACCACTTCGCTGCTGCTCGCAATGCCGCCCTCGAACGTGCGACCGGTGACTACGCCTTCTGGATGGACGCCGACGACCGGCTCGATGCTGAGAACCGCGTGAAGCTGAAGACGTTGTTCGGCAATCTCGCGGGCAAGAATGACGCCTACGTCATGAAGTGTTTCTGTGTGCCGGACAAGCCCGGCGCAGGCGGCACGGTGGTCGATCACGTCCGGTTGTTCCGCCACGCTCCGCAGCATCGCTGGACGTTTCGAGTTCACGAACAAATCCTGCCTTCGCTTCGCGCGACCGGAGCGGATGTTCGCTGGTCGGATGTGGTCGTGCGCCACGTTGGCTACGTCGATCCCAAACTCCGTAGACGCAAACTCGACCGGGACATTCGGCTTCTGAAGATCGACGAACAGGAGAATCCCAACAGCCCGTTCAATCTGTTCAATCTGGGGTGCGTTTATCGGGAACTGGGCGACCACAAATCCGCAATCGGTGTGCTGGAGAAGAGCTTGTCGTTATCACATCCCCACGATTCCATCGTGCGGAAACTCTATTCGATGCTGGCTCACTCCCATGCCCAAACGCGAGATGTGAACAGGGCCGCACAGACGCTTCAGGAAGGGCGAGGTCATTATCCCGACGATGCCGAGTTGCTGTTCATGGCGGGGAATCTGGCGAAGGATCGACGGCAATTCCAGGAAGCGGAAACGATGTACCGCCAACTCATCGACGGCAAGGAAGACGGCAATCATTTCGCCAGTGTCGATGCGGGGCTTCGCGCCGTGCGAGGAAGGCATAACTTGGCTGTAATGTTGCTGGAGCAAGGGCGGTTTGCCGAGGCCGAAGGGGTATGGCGGGCAGTTCTGGTTGCTGACCCGTATTTCTTGCCGGCCCACCTGGGCTTGGGCGACATTTACCTGAACACGGGGAATGCTGCTGGGATCGCCAGTGTGATTGAAACGCTACGCGGCCTTGGTCCGGATGGGCAGGCGGAAGCCGTCGTTGTTGATGCACGCTGGCGGTTGGCCCAGAAAGATCACGTCGGTGCGGCTTCGATTCTCGAAGCAGCCATCAAGGAGTTCCCGAGTTCGGTGAGTTTGCGGATCATGCTTTCGCATGT
>PNLP01000058.1 GCA_013823135.1 Planctomycetaceae bacterium | reverse complement strand
GTACAGGTCGTTGCGGAACCACGCCATGATGAGCGCGCACGAGCCGCCCGAGCTGCACCCCATCGCCGCGCGACCATCGGGATCCTTGGTCAGCTTCACCTTGCAGGTCTTCTCCACGCGCGGCAGCACTTCGTCCTCGATGTACGTCGCGTAGTCGCCGTTCATGTTGTCGTATTCTTTGCCGCGTTCGTGCCCCTGGGCGTCGCCGCCGCCATTTTGGATCGAGATGAGCACGATCGGCGGAATCCGCTTCTGGGCAATCAGGTTGTCGAGGATCGTCTTGAAACCGTTGGCATGGCCGGGGCCGTCGTGAACGACCATGAACGGCGCTTCGGTCCCCTCCTTGTACCCCGCGGGAATGTAGACCCCGATCTTCCGCTTGTAGTCGATGTTGTGCGTTTCGACGATCAGCGTCTTCGGGTTGCTCGGGTCAACCTTGCCGAACACCTTGCGGGCGATGCCGGGGTTGAAGAGCTTGGTTTCCTTGGAGTCGATCTCGAACTGCTCGACCTTCCCCTCGGGAACGTCCTTGACCTTCGTGCGTTCCGGTGCCGTCGTGTACTTCGGCCCGAGCACGAAATTGTCGTACGCGTCGAGCGGCGGGTTCTCGCCCTCTTTCAGCACCTTGAAGGGTGGGGCACCCTTGTCGTCGGGCTTGCGAGTCGGCTGCGCGACGGACAAACTGGAGCACACAAGAACCGTGCAAAGGCTCAGCGCGGAGAGCTTGAACATGAAACCCCCTTGGTGAAGTTGGGAAGTTGCGGGTACTCGGACGGCACCCGGGCATGTGCTGCTAACCTATTCACGCGCCTTCGAATAATCAGTGGGGTTCGTCGTGAATCGCGCTCGACCCGATGTGAAACTGAGAATGGCCCGACAGCCGCCCAAAGGAACGCTCCGGCGTCTCTCGCACCACCAACCCCGATCACGCGATTTCACCCACTCATTTCAGCATTTCAGGAGGACACACTTATCGGAGGGAGGGGACATGGGGGGAGGTCCGGAGGTAACAGCGGAGCAGGTGTGCCGAGCGTTGAACCAGCAGTGCGAGGCAGTGTTTCGCCGCCGCCGAGTTGTTGCTGGGTCTCGACACACCAGCAATGTCATCTTTTACCAGAAGCGAAAGATGCAGGCCGCCAAATCACACAAGAAAAACCGGCTGAAGTGCATCATCTAGAACATCGCTCTGTAGGTAGGCAAGCCCGCGAGTCAGCAGTGGCGGTTAGTTCACAACGACATCGAGTGCCTGTTCACGGGTCGTGATCGTGTACTTGAGGTTCGTCGTTTCAGGCTTACCAACCAGACCCGGCAGAGTCGGGTCGGTTTCGGGGCCTGCCGGTGCAGAGTCCGGGATCGTCACTTTCGGCCCCTGTGGCATGCCGCCGCCCGGCAAGCCACCGACTTGTGGTTGAGTAATGGTGACTTTAACATCACCCATCGGCACGCCCTGGCAGACGTACGTTCCGTCGCTCATAATCGATGCGCTGGCCATCGTGTTATCAGCACCGTAAAATGAAATCGTACCAGACTTCAGAATCTTGTCCTTGTTTTTGACAGTCCCTTTCACCGTCGCAACATTGTTTGATGCCTTACCACATCCCCAAAGTCCGGCCAGTGTCGAGAGTCCGAGTAGCGTGACAAGTGCGAGTCGTACGGGTGTCACCGAAGGCGACATAATATTCTTCCTCAACGGTGTGTTAGAAAACGTATTGTGGGAGCACACGCAGTGTGCTCCCAGGATATGTGTCAGCGTAAAAGTTTTTCGCGATTATCAATCGACCTCACCAGTCGCTTCCCAGGACGTTGCCGTCGGTTGGGTAGCAGGCGTTCTGCCACGTGGCCGCGCTGATGCCAGGTCGCACAGTGCGTACGCTCGCATCGGCAAGGCCGACGGTACAACCAGCGGCCGTGAACGCCTGAACGGTTTGCGGGTCGCAAGCAGCCTGCGTCGGCTGGCTCTGGGGCGGGTTGCCGTTGACGTTAATGGCCCAGATCGACATCCACGGCCAATTCCAATTGCCGTGAGCCCACAAGCTACCGTTGCCCCCGCACCGACCGTACTTCTCAGCGAAAGCGATCGTGTTCGACGTGCCGTCAGTAATGCTGATCAGCGCCCGCTTGGCGTCCCAGCTGACGCCGGGCGAACCGAAGAGCCCGTGGTTGTTGGCGTAATTTGAAGCGGCCCAGTCGCCCGTCGAGATCCCGCCTGGCGAGGTCGTATCCAGTGGGGAGATGAACGTCTTGATGACCGCACTGCGGACTGCCACGATGTTGTGCGGATTCGAATTGGTCAAGCCGAGCGTAAACAAAGCGTTCTGCTCGACATACGGGAGGAGCCAGAAGTGGAGGGAGGCGGTAACCCCTCCTTCCGTGGACCACTGGCCCGGTAAGCGGTTGTAGATGTCGTGGTAGCTGTGGCAGGCAATTCCGAGTTGTTTGACGTTGTTCTGACTTTGCGTGCGTGCGGCCGCCTCGCGGACCTTTTGCACGGCAGGCAACAACAGGCCGATCAGGATAGCGATGATGGCAATTACCACCAATAACTCGATCAACGTGAACCCGCGAGGGGTTTTTGAGAGAGGAGAGAAACGCACGGGATACTCCTTAGACAATCACAATGAGTAAAGAAATGGAATCCCAAACGCGGTTGGGGTCGAGGCTGCGGCTAAACCAACGCATAATTAACCAAGTGTATATTAGAACCACTCCGATAGACTCATACAATTTTCATATTCTACATCGACCTGCATCAGTTCAATAGGAAGTTAACGCTCTGAGAAGTGGAATGTGAGTTTTTGCCATGCATTTAAACGCGGGGGTAAAACATTATCGCTCATTCCTAATGATATAATATTAACGATTAGGAACAAAATAATATTATATAATATCAAACATCCGATAGTAAAACAAAAGATGAATCCCGTTGCCCACGCTAGCTCTTGATGGGCGATTTCAGCGCGGCGCACACCTACCTTACCGGCGTTCACAATCGTCGGTTCCAACGCATCGTGCCTTGTCAGTCAGTGTGGCCTAAGAGGAATCGTGTCCGCTCTTTGGCAGATAATCCGTGGTGGAATTGCCCCTCGTTCCTCACGCCATTCCGATCCCGAGTTGGGTGAGCAATCCTGCGGTTGGTTCCACCGTGAAGAACATCGTTTGGCCGGGGTACGCCTGAAACGCAATCGGGCGGAGGTTCTGGAACACAAAGCCGTAGAGCCCTCCTCCCTCGGGGCGGAACCACCCCGGGGCGTTGCGGTGCTGCTCGGCTGCTGCGGCGAACGCTTCGGCGGTCGCGTAGTGGGCGCAGGCCGCGATCTCCCCCACCCCGATGATCCCACCCCGATGAGCTGCGAGTGCCCGCAATTCGGGGGTCGTCACCAGCGCCCAACCTTCCGGGCGGTCGTCTGGAACTTTTGAGGCGTGAATGAGAACGCGGCCACGGCGACGGGTCTGCCAGGTTCGCACCTCAACCGTTTTCACGCCGGCCACGAGGAGCGCCGCCCACGGCTGTTTGACGGAAATCGCGACAATCCGTTCAGGCTCCGAACGGGTATTCGCGCCGGGGCCGAACATCTCGGGTTCCTGTGGTGCATTTGTTGCCAAACCTGTTACCCTGAACTAAGAGGATAGATGAATCATTCCGGGTCCGTGGTACGCACCTGGTTGAACATCTGGCCATTGCTCCACACTATCTGGCGGTTCGCAGATGCCAGTCCGTCTGGTCAGCCAGGAAGAACTTCCCGCCCCACTTCTGGGGTACAAGCTGATCGAGCGCCTCGGGCGTGGCGGTTTCGGAGAAGTCTGGAAAGTCGAAGCTCCCGGCGGCCTCCTCAAAGCGGCAAAGTTCGTGTTCGGCGACCTCGACGCGATGGACGAGGACAGCCGGCCCGCGGAACAAGAACTCAAGGCGATGAAGCGGGTCCGCGAAATCCGCCACCCGTACATCCTGTCACTGGAACGATACGACACGATCGAAGGCCAGCTCATTATCATCATGGAGCTGGCGGACCGCAACCTGTGGGATCGCTTCCGGGAGTGCCGCGGTCAGGGGTTGGTCGGGATTCCGCGCGAAGAGTTGCTCGGCTACATGTCGGAGGCCGCCGAAGCCCTCGACCTGATGAACACGCACTACCAGATTCAGCACCTCGACATCAAGCCGCAGAACCTGTTCCTGGTCTTCAACCACGTCAAGGTCGCCGACTTCGGGCTGGCGAAGGTTCTCGAGAGCGCCCGGGCCACGGTCACCGGCGGCGTGACCCCCGTGTACGCCGCCCCCGAGACGTTCGAGGGCTGGATTTCGCGGTTCTCGGACCAGTACAGCCTCGCCATCGTGTTCCAGGAGTTACTCACGGGGAACCGGCCGTTCAACGGGACGAACACCCGGCAACTCCTGATGCAGCACATGAACGGGTCGCCGGACCTGTCCAGCCTGTCGGAGAGCGACGCCGCCATCATCGGCCGGTCGCTGAGCAAGAAGCCGGACGACCGCTACCCCCTCTGTAAGGACATGGTTCAGGCGTTGAAGCTGTCCGGGTCTCCGCTGGCCAACCTGTTTTCCGCCCAGCGTGAGCCGATGGCTCCGGCCCTCTCGCAGCTTCGGCCGGGGGGAAGCAGCGCACACACCGTGCCCGCGGAGAACGGACCGGACTCCGGGGGACCCGCCGCACCGAACTCCGTGCAGGTCACGCGCCTGGCTCCCGGCGGCCCTGGTCGCATGGGCTCCCCACCCGCGAACAAGAACGAGACCCCGCACCCGAATCGGCTCCCGCCGCTGGTGAAGCCAAACGGCGGCACACCGCTTCCGGGTGGGTTCGGGCCGCGACTGGTCACACCTGCGGCGAGTGGCGGAGGCGGTAGTCAGAACCCGGCGATGACACTCCAGCGACCGGTCATCTTCCAGACCGGCCGAATGGGAAGCCTCGGGATTGCCCCTCCGGAAAAGAACGGCGACGGTGTTCTGTTCCCGGCACTCGTCCTGGCGATCGGGCAGACCGGGAAGCGTGTCGTCGAGGCACTCAAGAAGCTGATCTGCGACCGGTATTCCCATCCGGACAAGACGCCGAACGTCCGGTACATGTACATCGACACCGACCCGGAAGCGGTGCCATCCAGCGCGCCCGATAGCCCGGCCAATCTCGCTCCCCACGAAGCGATTCTGGCACGACTCAACCGCCCGGGCCACTACCTCCAGCGAGACTCCCTGCCCCCAATTGACGCCTGGATGCCTTCGGGCACGCTGTACAAACTCTCGCGAAACCCGGGGGCCGCCGAGGGCGTTCGCGCGTTCGGCCGCCTCGCGTTCTTCGATCACTACCGCATCATTGCCCAGCGCGTTCGGCAAGAGATCGAAGCCTTCATGATCGAGACCCCGGTCAACGAGGCGAACAAGAACACCAAACTGGGACTGCGAACGAACCGCCCGCGAGCCTATATCGTCACGGGGCTGGGCGGCGGGACCGGCGCGGGGATGTTTCTCGACATCGCCTTCCTGCTTCGCCACGAGATGCGGCAGGTCGGGTACTTCAGGCCAGAAATCAACGGCATCTTCTTCGTGCCGCCCTCGTCCAAGTCTGGCGCACGGAACACGGCCCTCGGGAATGCGTACGCCGCGCTGACGGAACTGAACCACTTCCAGTCGAAGAAGTACGTTTACCAGACGATGTTCGACAAGACGGAACCGCCGGTAGTGGACTCCGAGCCGCCGTTCGCCCGGGTCGCGGTGTTGCCGTTGCCGAAAGCGATCTCGCCACGGAGCCAGGCCGCGTCGGCGGGGCTCGCCGCACGGGCGTTGTTCAACGAACTCCTCACCACGATCGGCCGCGTTGCCGACGACGGCCGCGAGGGCTACGCGAAGGCGATTGCGTCCAGCGCCCCCGTGTGCCAGACCTACGGCATGTTCCGGCTCTCGTGGCCACGCCCGGAAATGCTCGGTGCCGCAACGTCTCGTTTCGCGCAGCGACAGATTCAACGCTGGACGGCGAAGGAAGCGGCTCACCTTCACGAGCCGATCGCCACCTGGCTCGCCCAGCAATGGACCGACCGACAGTTCGACCTTGCGACGATGGCCGAGGACTTCCGCCACGCCGTTCAGGAAACGCTCCGCGAAGACCCCGACAAGGTGTTCGACGCGATCGTGAGCCCGCTCTCGACGCGAACGCCATCGGTGTCCACATTCGACGCCGTCGGAGCCTGCACCGTCTTCGACGAACTGCTGAAGATCGTCGGCAAGCCGGACACCGAGGACGGCTCGAACCCGGGTCTCGTTCACGGAGCGTTGACCGCTCGCTTTGAACGTCTGATGCGTGATGCCGAGGGGCACATCGGACTCATGGCGGCGACGTTCATCGAGGTGCCGCAATTCCGCCTCCCCGCTGCCGAGGAAGCGGTTCGGCAGATCACCACCAAGCTCAAGACTCAGGTGGACGCGCTCGCCCCGGTCCGCGACGACCTCGACAAGGAAGTGCGTGCCCTTTACAGCCGGTTGTTCGCCGTGATTGGGGCATTGAACTCGGGTTCGGGGCGGTCGACCCGCGCCACCACCGAAATCCTGACTCTGTTCGCCGAGTATCCCCGCAAACGCCTGAAACTGCACATCGCGGATAGCTGCCTGTCCCTGTACCGGCGACTGCTTGGCAACGCCCCCGAATACCTGCGGGAAATCAACTTCTGCCGCGGGAGTCTGGCCGAGATGCACGCGCAGATCGCGGCTCCGAACTCCGAGGAGAACGCACCAGTCGGGGGCAAGTTGATCCTCCCGCCGGGCTGCAAGACGCTGGAGGAAGCCGCCGACCTGTTCCTCGCCGGGCTCGCCCCAGAAGCGCTCCTGACCTTCGAGCAGGGTTTGCAGAAGGAGATCGTTCGCAAACTGAAGGGGGTCGGCAGCGTGTGCCTGCACCCGAACGAGAAGGGGCCGATCTTCCGCGAGATTCTGCTGAAGCAGTCGCGTGAGTTCCTCGACAAACACCTCGACCACGCCGACCCGGCGATGATCTTCTTCCGCTATCGCACGGAAGACGGCAGCGCCGAACCGTTGTTGGCGGAAGCGTTCGAGGGGGCCGCGCCGGAGTTGCTCTCCAAGTCCGGCTCGCACTACGAGGTGAACGTGCTGGGTGTGCCCGCAGGACCGGCTGGCGACGAGCTCCGCGAACTCGCAGGCAACGCGCTACCGGGGATCGACCTGACACCCGCAGTGCTTCCAGACGACATCTGCTTCTACCGCGAGTACCCGCAAATCCCACTGGCAAGCCTGCCGCAACTTGGCGAGCACGCCAAGGAAGCGTACCAGCACATGACGACCGGCGACCACCCACCGCACGCCCGCATCGACATCCACTGGCAGCAATCGGGTCAGTGAGTGGTCTGAGCCCGAGCGCCAAGCGAGGGACAACCGACGTTGTTCGTCCGAGCCCGAGCGCCAAGCGAGGGTCACGTTTAATCCTCGCTTGGCGCTCGGGCTCGGACCAATCACGGATCGGACAACGTCAATCCTCGCTCGGACCCGGACCGGGTGAACCTGACTCCGGCGGGTACACGGCCATCGGGTCGCCCTGCCGATGAAGCGTATAGTTCACCGCCGCCGCAACGGCTTCTTCATGCCACAGATACTTCGTGCTGCCATGCGTTGTCCAACGCTTTCGGTCCGGTTGATCCAAGCCGGTCTCGTTTAACCGCTTGCTCGCGGTCGCCTTGCACGACCGCATGACGAACTCGGGTTCCCTCTCTGAAATGACAACCAGATGCACATGATTGGAACGGACGTGGAGGGCAAGAATCGACCAGCTGCGGAATTGGCACTCCTCGATGATCGCGTCACGAACAACTTCGCGCCGCGGGGCATCGAGGAGATACGCTTGCTGTGTCATCCGGCCGCGAGCGATCGTCTGCAGTTCCGGATCAGCTGGTAACCACGGCAAGCCAACCTGATTGTGTTCCTGGTCCACCGAACCGGGTGCGTCACCGTGCAACCAGGTGCCGTATGTCGTGAACGTGATGAAGTAAGCCAGCGGGCGATCTGGCATGGCCACACCGAGGGAATGAGCGGACGAGTCGAGCAATGGGTCAGGCCGGATTGGTCCGAGCCCGAGCGCCAAGCGAGGGACCGCGTTGATCCTCGCTTGGCGCTCGGGCTCGGACCAATCACATCACAACGTTTAATCCTCGCTTGGCGCTCGGGCTCGGACAAGAACATTGTTACTTCGCGACCTTGCGGGGCTTCGCGACGTGCGTTGCGGCGCCGTATGCGAGTTCGGCGCTCTCCATCACCGTTTCGGAGAGCGTCGGGTGCGGGTGGATGCTCTCCAGCACGTCACGCGCCACCGCACCCATCTCAATCGCCAGCACGCTCTCTGCGATCATCTCGCCGGCACCCGCTCCCACGATCCCCACGCCCAGAATCCGCTTGCTCTCGGGATCGACCAGCATCTTGGTCAGCCCTTCCGTGCGGGCAATGCTCACGGCCCGGCCACTCGCCGCCCACGGGAACTTCAGCACGTCGTGCGGCACGTTCTGAGCCTCGGCTTCTTTCTGCGTGATGCCCGCCCACGCGATTTCCGGGTCGGTGAAGATCACGGCCGGGATCGCCCGCGGGCTCCACTCCGCCGGTTCGCCCAGGATCACTTCCACCGCCACTCGTGCCTCGGCGGTCGCCTTGTGGGCCAGGCCGGGTTCCTCGCCAACGTCGCCGATCGCGAAGATGTTCGGCACGTTCGTGCGGCGTTGCTTGTCGATCGGGATGAACCCGCGGTCGGTCGCCTTCACGCCGGCCTTGTCGAGCCCCAGACCCGCCGAGTTCGGCCGACGCCCCACCGAGATCAGCACGCGGTCGAACGTGATCTGTCCTGGCACGTCCTTCCCTTCGAGCGTGACGACGATTCCTTCGGGCTTCGCCTCCAGTGCCGCGACCTTCGTGCTGGTGTAGATCGCCTCGAACTCGGCCTTCAGCTTCTTCGCCAGCGGCGCGACCAGATCGGCGTCGGCCATCGCGAGCAGGCTATCGAGCGCCTCCACCACCGTGACCTTGCTGCCGAGCGCCGCGTACACGCTGCCGATTTCCAGGCCGATGTAGCCGCCACCGATCACGAGCAACTTCTTCGGCACGTCTGGCAACAGCAGTGCGGCGGTGCTGTCCATCACGCGGGGGTCGTTCAGTTGCCACGGCTTCGGCACGATGGGAACGGAACCGGTCGCGATGATGGCGTTCTGGAACTTGATCGTGCCGCCCGCCTCGCCCGACACTTCGACCGTGTTCGGTCCGGTGAACACCGCCCTGCCCCTCACGACATCGACGCCCCGGCCCTTGGTGAGTTGTGCGATACCTGACGTGAGTTTGCCGACGACCGTCGTCTGAACGAACGCCCGCAGTTTGTCCATGTCGAGTTTGGGCTCGCCAAACGTGACGCCGTACTTGCTCATCTCGTGGGCTTCGCGGATGATCTTCGCCGTGTGGAGCAGCGCCTTGCTGGGGATGCAACCGCGGTTCAGGCACACGCCGCCGAGCTTGGGGTCTTCGTCCACGAGCGTGACCTTGATCCCGTGGTCGGCTGCGTGCAGTGCGGCCGGGTAACCACCGGGGCCACCACCGATGACGAGAAGCTGCGTTTCGCGAATGTCGGGCATGTGTTTCTCCTGACGAACCGAACCCGGTGCGTGTGCGACGGGGTGAACGCAAAGAGCCGGCGTTTGCCGGCCGTTCGCCTGCAAGAATTGTACGGAGTGTGTCAGTCCAAATCCTGCTGCTTGGTATTTGTAGCCGGGGTCTGTGACCCCGGACCGGCCTCAGAAAGGTCAAGCCGGTTTGCGGCGGTATCTCTCCCCGGTGTCTGGCTTATCTTGGGGGGAGAGTGAAGAAATCGGGCAGGGGCACGGGCACGGGCACCGAGAACACCCTGAAGCGGGACGGCTGGTTATCTTTCCCCTCTTCTGGCTTCTGCCTTTTGCCTGTGCCCGTGCCCGATTGTCAGACTCCCGGAAGTTTTGCCACCCCTCTCCTCGGTGGTTCGGCGCTTGTATCCTGACCGGGTTGATTGCCGCCCGGATGTGGTCCATGCCCGAATCGTCCGAACCTCCATTTCCGCCACCGACCGATTCCGGGTCTCAGCCCCCGTACGGATCGGGGTACGACGGCATCGGATTCATGGGGATCGGCGGCGACTTGCTGAAGACGTTTCCTTCGCTGTCCCCACCGGTCGAACCACCGAAGCTAGACGTTCCGAACGTGCCTGCGGTGTACGGGTCGCAACTCGTGTCGCCCATGCAAGCGGGGGCGACAGGGGCTCGTGCCACGCAGTGCCCGGTGTGTGTGTCGAAAGCCGTTGTGCCGCAACTCGCGGGTGGGTGGGTTCCGCTGCGGTGCGATTCGTGCGGCACCGAGTTCGTGGCATCCGACGGCAGCCCGCCACCACCCCTGCCCGTCGCCAAACCTGCAACTCCAGCGCCGGTGAGAACGGCCGTCGCAGGTTCGCGGATCCTTTCCCTCATCTTGCTTGGCGACGGCGGCGTCCGGCTCGCACGCTGCCCGACGTGCCACACGCTCGAAACTGTCCGCACTGCGGGTAATCGCGTGGAGATGCGGTGCGGGTCGTGTGGCACCGAGTACGTCGCGGCATCGTCGCTGGCCCCACCAACCCCACTGCCACCGCCGGCGCTTCCCCGACCCGCGACACCCGCACCGGCGCGGCCCGCCGCCCGCTCCCCCGCACCATCGGGAATCCCCAGCACCGACGCAGTGCGCACAAGCACCGACGGAACCCGGTCCGTAATGTGTCCGGTGTGCCGTCGGTTTAGCGTGTCACTTCCCAGAGTTCTGCCGACGTTCACGATCACGGTAACCTGCCCGGGGTGTCGCAGCCCGTTCACCGTGAACCTCCGGCGAGCGATGAAAAAGCCAGGCGACGTTTCCAAGGCCACGCGGCTGAAACGTAACCCAGGGCCGAAAGGGATCCTGTTGCTGATCCCGTGGTTCATCCTCATTGTTCTGCTCTCTGCCGGCGCGGTGATCGCCGTCACGGAACTTATTCAGATGTGGTTCTTTGGAGGATAATCGCGTGCGGGCCGTGTGGTCGTTCTGGACCGAGCCGTTCCGCCGCGGTGAGGGGTCCGCCTGGCTGACCCCCGAGCACGCATACCTGTCGTGGGTGCTCTCGGTGGAATGCGCCCGCCGGCACTACCCCGACACAACCCTCGTGACCGACGACGCGGGAGCGGAACTCCTCGTCGGCAAGCTCGGCCTCGCCTTCTCGCAGGTGTCGCTGGAACTGAACCGCCTCCTTGGCCGCGACCCGCAATGGTGGGCGCTCGGCAAGCTCTACGCCTACCGAATGCAGACCGAGCCGTTCGTTCACATCGATGGCGACGTGTTTCTGTGGAAGCGCTTGCCCATTGAACTGGAAACGACGCCGGTCTTCGCACAAAGCCCCGAACCGTTCGACCCGGACAACCCCGCACACTACTACCCGGCACGGGCCGTCGAACGCTCGGTTGCCTGGCTCCCCGACGAATGGCGACGGTACACCGCTGGCCCCGGCACGCGAACGGCGAGTTGCTGTGGCATCCTGGGCGGCACGCGAACGAGCCTGATCGCCGAATACGCGGACCTCGCCATCCGGGTCGCGGAAGCCCCCGAGAACGCCGCGGGCTGGGCCACCTGGGGGAACAAGGGCGTGTGCAACGTGCTGATCGAGCAGATGATGCTCGACGCGGTCGCAGCCGACAGGGGATTCCGGGTCGCACACCTGTTCGCGAACGCCGCCGACCCTTACGCCCCCGCGATTGCCGCCACCGCAGGCTACACGCACCTCATCGGCTCAGCAAAACGCTCACCCGAAATCATGGCAAACTTGGAACGCCGCGTGACGATGGACTTCCCGGCGCTGGCGGAACGCTGCCGCATTACCCCTTCAACTCTTCCTTCGGTTTATACTTCGAGCGTTGGGGAATGATGCATTTTGGCGAGCCGCCCGTGTTAACGGGCGGGTGGCTGGCTGAACCCGCCCGTTAACACGGGCGGCTCGCCAAAAGTGGATCGGAGTCAGGCATCGTTCTTGGCCGAGTGCGGTTTAGCGGCATCGGTGTTGTAGTCGTCCATGAAGCGGAGCATCACCCAGTCGGGCATCCAGCGACTCAGCTTCACCATCATGCACAGCCGCCAGGGGAAGTTATAAACCTTCGTGCCGCGTCCGATCGCACGGAGTATCTTTCGGGCCGCGTACTCGGCCGTCATCAACCCCGGCATGTGGAAGGTGTTCGCAACGGTCATCGGCGTCGTCACGAACCCCGGGCAGACGGTCGTGACCCGCACGCCAGTGTTGTGCAGGTGAATCCGCAAGCCGTCGAGGTACACGTTCACCGCCGCCTTGCTCGCACAGTACGCCGATTCGCCCGGCAGCCCGCGATAACTGGCGAGGCTCGAAATCGCCACGAGGTGACCCGACTTGCGAGCCAACATCGTCGGCAGCGCTGCCGACAGGGTGTAGATCACGCCCATCAGGTTGATGCGGAACGTGTCCTCCACGTCGGTCATGTTCACGGGATCGAGGAACGTCGGGCGACCCACTCCGGCGTTGGCGATGACGAGGTCGATCGGCCCGAGCTGCTCCGCGACCGACCGGAACAGGGCTTCGACCTGCTCGCGGCTTCCCACGTCGGCCACCGCGATCATGGCCGTGCCGCCCGCTTCGGTGATGAGCTTCTGGAGTTCCTGGAGCGGTTCCGCACGCCGGGCGACCAGCGCGACCTTGGCCCCCTCCGCCGCAAGTTGCCGTGCCAGCTCCCAGCCGATGCCACTCGAAGCCCCCGTGACCACCGCGACCTGCCCCACACGTGAACGCGCCATCCGTAAGCCCCCGAACGTACTTCCCGGTCAGGAGCAGAGCTTATCGCGGAGTGCCCGAAAAGTCAGCGGGAAGCGCGGAACGTGTGCTGTCGGCAGAATCAACACCAAACTTGAGGCGAAAATGCTGTCACAATCGGCAGTCTGGGAGCAAGTCCGGCATGTTCAGCAGATGCTGAGGCCACGGCGACTCGCAGTTTGTGGCGAATTGCTCGCGCAATAAGCATACACCTGCGCGTTAATTAAGCATGAAGTAACAGCGATGAGGAAAAGAAGGGATTCACCAGTGACTATCGTTCACGACATTGTACGCGGGCAAAAGGGGCCGATTCTTCGATGATTTTGGCCCACTATCGGGTTGTACGGCTGAGTTTCCGACACCTGGGGCCAAAGAAAATTGTCAGCGGCACGTAAGATGTATTGTAAAGTTCCATCAGATCGCACATAGGCGATCTCAACACCCGGATCCAGCCGGATCGCTGAGGCCGGGCCGACCGCTTTCCGTTCTCTCGCTCACCGCGATGCGACGGAATTCTCTCCATCGTCGGCCGCCCGCCCCTCCCCGACCCGACACTTTGTGTCGAATCAACACACCCGTTTCACAGGCCGCGTCACTCGGTTCCGAGCTTCTGCGCGCACTGCGAACGTGGAGGGCATTTCAATGGCTCCTTCCGATCTCTTCTTCGCGACCGTTTTGCTGTCTGCTCCCGTTGGCACTCCTGAACAAGTCCCCCCCGCGGAACGGTGGGTTGTTGTGCAATCGGCCGTCCACGAAATCGCCATAACCTGGGAAATCCTGGACCCGCGAGAGACACGCTACGTCCTCGCGAAACCCGAGGATTTCCAGATCGATCTCGACTTCCTCCGCAAGCGTAAGGCCGACCTGGCCGACGCCCCGAAGTTGGCCGAATCGACCCGACTCCCCGACCGCCGATTGATGGACGACCACATCCAGTTCAATCGAGCGTATCGCAAACACCTGGACACCCGCTTACTCTGGGAGGCGGATCGGGCGGACGTGCTTGGCGAGGCCGCCCGCGAAACCGATCGCCTCTACCGACTGTGGGACGCGATGCGTGAAGCCAAGTGCGACTTCCACTACGTGACGTATCGCCGGCTGGCGTTGAAGAAACTTCAGGAAGGACTTGGAACGGAAGTGTATGCGAGCGGCGAGTTGCCCCCATGCGTTCCGGATTGGCGATTTGTCGCCGCACGGTGAACCCAGTAGTTTTGGAATGTGAAGACGGCCCCCTGGAAGCGAAGACCTCATGTGTTTTCACTTCCAGGGGGCCGTCTTCACATTCCAAATGAGGTGGAAGACGACAGCCCTTTTTACACGGTAAGAGTTGCAATTCGGTGAAACGAAATTACAAGCCAAGATTACATGCCAGCAATCTTCAAACTGCCCGCAATCGAGTAAAGCGTTAGGATTCAAGGACTTCGGCAACGCTCATCCTTCGGCGAAGCGATTTGGCACGGGACATGCTTTATTATCTCTTGTCGAAACGGTTCCCCCAGAACTACCGACACGCTGGCCAAAGGGTTCCCCCAACATCCCTGAGGCCGAGCCGGCTTCCCCCAAGCACCGGCTTCGAAACAGTTTTCTTTCCCCCCAAGCAAGCCGCCCGGTCCCCCCCGGGCGGCTTGCTCGTTTATTCCAGCCAACAGCACGACTCACGACCGACACCTCTCCTGGGTTCCTCCCCACAGAACTTCCCCGATCATCGCTTTCGCATGGGTCGGCACTGCCTGTATAATCTCAACAACACCAACCACGATCCGCACGCTCTGAATACGCCAATGAACGCTCCGATATACGTGACACCACCGCCCGTTGTGCCGTTGCCCGATCTGCCGCCCCAACAACCGGGGGTCATCCCGCAGTTACTCCGGCAACTGATTGGCCTCCAGCAACAGCAGGTCGGGTTACTCAAAGCGCAGATCGCGAACCAGGATAGCAGCGTGCGGTGGCGGAACTTCCTGGCCCGGTGGTCCGAGGAGTTCCCGAACATCGGGGCCGCGTGCAAGCAAGCCGCCCCCGCACTTGAGCGAGCGTACCTCACGCTTCTTCGGGAGTTGACAGACCGGGTCAATTCGGCCGACGCCGACGACCTGGAGAACGAGTTCGCGCTGGGCGAGTTCCTCGACCGCTTCGGAATGCGACTCGGGCAACTGAGCAACATCCTGGGTCAGGTTGGCCCGCTCGCGGATGCGACGCCAACGCCCGCTTCCCCAGCCCCACCCTCTTCGGAAGGTAGCTGAACTTCACCCAATCGCCGGATCTGCCGTGGAGCAGGAGACGAGTTTGAGGGACGAGAATACAGTGTTCTTTTGAGTTTCTCCCCCTCTTCTCTTCTCCCACTCTCCCACTCCACCACAACGCATCTAATCGAAGTCTTCACCTGAGCCTGAGTTGCCGCTGCATGGACCTCGCACCTGCCGACCTGACCCGAATCCGCGACCTCTATTCGCAGGGGTTCTACCGCCAGGCGCACGATGTCGCCGTCGCCATCGGTCCCCTGCGTTCCTGGACGAGCACGCCCGCCCGCTTGATCGGCGGTCGGCTCGCCATCCAGTTGGGTGCCGCGGCTCTCGGTCGTCGGATGCATCTGCTCGCGTACCGCAGCACGCCATCCCACCCCGAAGCGATTTACTACCACGCCCGCTACCGGATGGAACGATTCGGCCCGCTCTCCACCTGGGAGTTCATGCGGCAGAACCCCGACTGGTCCGAGGCGTCGCCGGAACTGCACGCGGACTGGCTCGCGCTCACAGCATTCACCGCCGCACGCCTGCGGGACTTCGACCGGGCCGAACGCTGGTTGAACCGCGCCAACACCGTCGCCCCGGATCGCCCCTGGCCGTGCATCGAGCGATCGAGCGTCTACGAGCTGGCCGAAAGAAATGAGGATGCGCTGGTCGCCGCACAGCGATCGTTGGAGATTCATCCGCTGTTCCGCCCCGGAGTCCAGTCGGTCGCGCACCTCCTCACCCGGATGAACCGCGAACGCGAGGCGCTCGATTTCCTGACCCACGCGGAATCGCAACTGGAAAGCGGCCTCGTCTCGGCTCAACTCGCGGCGTTGCAGAACGATCTCGGGCTCCACGCCGATGCTCGCCGTACCCTGGAACGGTACGCGGAGTTCTCGCCGCTACTCGAACCCGAAACGGCAAAGTGGCTCGCGGCTCGTCGTGCCGATACCTCATATTTCCTGGGTGAATACGCGGTCGCAGCCGAGCATGCTCGCGCTGTCAAAGACGACTTTTATGAACAGTTCGCCACCCGCCTGGCGAGCGGGGGACGTGAGTCCCCTGATGCTGGAAGCCCACGCCCGCCACGAATCATTCTCCCCATTGACACCACCGGCACACCGCCACCCACGGTCGCGGAGATCCTATCGCGGTTCTGGAAGCACCCTCTCCCGAACGCCGGGGCGGAGTCGCTGCCGCCGTTCGACGGGCTGCCAGACGCGGCCGAACGAAACCGGGCAGAACAGGCGGGGTGGATCTGTCGCGAGTTCACACTCTCGCTCGATGCCGCAGTCGAGTTGATCGGACGGGGTGTTCCCTTCGTTCTCACGCTGGTCGAGGCCGGGTTTTCGCAGGCGAGAGTGTGCGCCGGTGCCGACGCGATGCGGGGAAGTGTGTTCATGGCCGACGGGCTGGATCGCCGCCCCGTCGAGGCTCCCATCGCCAACTTGCTCGAACGATTCGGCCCATTCGGGCCGCGTTGCCTGGCGCTCGTGCCACCGGATCACGCCGCGAAACTCACTGACCTGCCCTTGCCAGAATCCGCCGAGCGTGAGGCTTTGTACGCGGTTCACAAACCGCTACTCTCGCACGATCGAGCCGCGAGCGTCTCGGCACTGGCACGTATGAAGGAACAGTTCCCGGCCCACCGCTTCACGCTGTTTGCGGAGTTGGTGCTGGCCCGCTACGATGCCCACCCCGTGAAGTTGCTCGCGGTTTACGACAACTTGCTGACCGCACACCCACACGAGGCAACGTGGGTGCTATCGAAGACGTCGATCCTGCGCGAGTTGAACCGCATCCCCGAACGAGTGACGCTCCTCGAAGCCGAGTGCGAATCACTGACCGCCGACCCGCTGCTGATGCAGTCGCTCGCGCAGGCGATCTTGCCGCACCCGCACCGCCAAGCCGAAGCCGCCCAGTTGCTCCGGCGTTCGGTACGTAACCGACCCGCCGCTGCCGCCGGTTACTTCCTCCTCGCAACCCAGTGGTGGGAGCATCGCCGGTTCGACGACGCGGCCGAGTTGTACCGGTTCGCCGCCACGCTGGACGACCGCGAAGACCAGTTCGCCGAAGCCTACTTCCGGGCCGCCCGGGCCACCGAACAGGTTCCCGAAGTGCTCCGGTTGTTCCAGCAAAAGGCCGGCCGCGCCGCCGTTCCGGCACCGGCCGCTACCCGAGCGTTGTTCCATGCCTTGATGGACCGCGACGAGCCGGAACAGGCCATCGCCGCTCTCGATCAGGCGATCAACAAACTGGCGAGCACGCGGAAGTCCCCAGACCAAGCCCAGGAACCGGTCGCTTCCGCCCCCCGCTCTCTGGAAGACTCCTCGCGTGGCGATCTGCTGCTGTTCCGGGCCGAGTGCCACGCCGCGGCCGGTCGGATGACCGAAACCGATGCGGACCTCAACGCCGCCCGCCCGCTCGTTCCCCCAGCGGTGTGGCACAAGGCCGCCGCACGGGTCTGTCGAATCAAACCCGACCTCGCCTCGGCGGGTGCCCACTTCCTGGATGTGGCCAGACTCGACCCACTCGCAGCCGACACCCACCGCACCCTGACCGCGTTACTCGTCTCGACGGACGGGCGCTCCGCGGCACGCACGCACCTCGCGCAGGCGTGCCAGAAGTTCCCGCACCATTACCCACTCCTGAAACTCCGCGCCGAGTTCCTGTCTGCCGACCCCGACGCCGATGCGGACAAATCCATCCTCGACATGATGGATGATTGCGAGACCGACGCCTGGGCACTCCGCCAGCGGGCGCTCGTGCTGGCCGAACGCAAACGGTTCGACGAGGCGTTCGCGGAACTCGACAAGGCGGCCAAGCTCGAACCTGGGCACCCCTGGTATTACGCCGTGCTGGCTCAGGTGCAGAAGCGGGCCGACAAAACCGAAGAGGCGATCGAATCCATCCGCACCGCGTTGATGGCAAACGTGGATCAGGAACCCATGGTCGCGGAACTGGTGCAACTCAGCCGTGGCCGAACGGAGAAGCGGGCCGCGCTTGAGTTCCTGGTCGATGAACTCCGTCGCCAACCCCACAACGGTGAGGGCTTGGTCGCATTCGTGGATCAGGCCCGGCAGGTGTACACCGACCCGGACGAACATGGCGAGTTGCTGACCACGCTGGAAGAGATCCTCGACGAACGCCCGGACCTCTGGCAAGCGTGGTCCGTGGTGGTTCAGCAGATGGCCGGGTTGATGCGATTGGAAGAAGCTCACTCGCTGGCTCGCGAGGCGACGGGGCGGTTCCCGCTGCTGGCGAAACTCTGGCTCGACCTCGCCCAGATCCTTCAAGCGATGGGCAACCCCGAAGGGCGCATCGACACCCTGCGGCAGGCGGTCGCCGTCGCGCCGGGGTGGTCCGTGGCCGCACGCGAACTGGCCGACGCACTCGATGAAGCCGAGGAGCAGGATGAAGCCATCGTCGTGATGGAGCGGGCGGCGATCAAGTCGCCACTCGACGCACTGGCACACGGTTTCCTCGCCGAACGACTCTGGGACGCTGGCCGTTCACGCGAGGCACTCGACCGCGTGAAGACGGCCGTTCGCCACGAACCCGGCTACGACTGGGCCTGGCACGCCATGCAAATGTGGTCCGACCGATTGGAAGTCCCCGAGGAACCGGTCGAACTGGTGCGAGAACTCACACGCGACCGTGCCGGCGATCCGCGCGTCTGGCTGCGGCTCGCCCGGATGCTCCACCACCCGCGATACAACGACGAGGTTCTCGCTGCCCTTGATAAGGCCACAGCGCTCGACCCCAAGAACGTCGAGGCACACGACCTGAAGGCCGAGCGGCTCGCGGACATGGGTCGTTACGATGCCGCACTGGAAGCCGCACAACCGCCCGAACTCATTGCCGAGCTTCCGTTCATCCTCCAGGGTCGGGTCGCGTGGGTCGAGGCTCGCCGGGGGAACTACGCGGCCGCGATTCCGCCCATGCAAGCGCTTGTAGCGGTGGACCCGAACTACCTCTGGGGCTGGCACCAACTCGCGGAATGGTACAACGAGACGGGCCGCACCCAGAACTACCTCGAAGCCGCATCGGAACTGGTTCGCCTCCAGCCTGGGCACCCGGTTTCGCTCACGATGCGTGGCGAAGCCAAGATTCAGAACGGCGACCGCGAGGGCGGCAAGGCCGACCTGCGAGAAGCACTCAAGGTCAGCGCGACGTACTCACCCGCCGCGGCCATTCTCTTCGATGCCTGCTTGGCCGACGACGAACTCAACGACGCACGGAAGGTGCTTGCGGTATTGCAGGAACACGCCGCCGTTCCCGAAGTCGCCGTGAAGCAGATTCAGCTTGCGACCCGCACCGACGATGCCGAGGGCGCGCTGCGAGCATTCGCCGAAGTGTGCGAAGGGTTGGGGCAATCACCCTTCCCCGTGCAGTCAGCACTCAACGAACTCCGAACCGCAGGCTGGGAAGACCGCGCCGAGCGTGTCATGCGAGAAGCGTGGCAGGGCGGCGGGCCGTTCCACCCGTGGGTGCCGATCTTCTGGGTCGATTCCGAGGAGGGCCGCACCGCCGAACCCGGCGAGCGTCTCCGCGCCGCGGATGCCTGTATCAAGGCGTACCCGAAGTTCATGCCAGGTCACGACTGCAAGGCCGAGCAACTCGCCCTCTCGGGTCGGTTTGACGAAGCCGTCGCTGCCTGCAAGCCGCCGGATTTCGACCCGCTGCCGCTCGAACTCCGTGGCCGAGCCGCGTGGATCGAGAACCGCCGTGGCGACCGCCCGAAGGCCATCGCCCTGATGCGCCAACTTGTGGCCGAGCACCCCACGTTCTCGCTTGGCTGGCGGCAACTCGCCGCGTGGTACGACACCGGCAACCGCCCCCGCGAGTGTCTCGAAGCCTGCGAGCAGTTCGTGAAGCTTGAGCCGGCCAACCCCGTGGCCTACATCTATCGCGGCGAGGCACGCCGCAGCACGGCCGACCGCCGCGGCGCACTGGCCGACTTCCAACGTGCATTCGAACTCGACCCCTCGTTCGAGGCGGCCGGGTTGAACCTCATCACCGAGCAACTCGCGACCGGCGACGTGGCGGGCGCGGCCCGAACACTCGGGGCAGTTTCCGAACACTCGGACGGGCCGCTCGTGAAGTTGCGAGCCGTGCAAGTGCTCTGCCGACAGGGCGACTTTGAACCTGCACTCGCACGATTCCGAACGCTCGCGCAGGATGCGGAAGCGTCGCGTGGTTTACTCAAGGAGGCCGTGCTGGCGTTCGACGCCGAGGATTGGGGCTCACGGCTCACGCCCGAGTTGCAGGAACTCGCCTTCGCCGCGGACGGCACGCCTGAACTGGCGGGACTTTGGGCCGAGCGAGCCGTTGCCACGGGTTCGGCCGATGCGGTTTCGGATCGCTTGCCCGAGTTGCTCGCATCGAATCCGGCAGCAGGGCGTGAGGTTGCGGTGGCGTATGTCTGGGCGTTGGTCGATGCCGGGAAGCCGGTGCAAGGCGCGGTGACGAAGTACAGCGAAGCCTTGCGTTCAACCGTGGTGGCGTGGGCAAGAGCGGGTGCGGCTCTGGTTGCGACGGGAAGCCTCGCCCACGCAGCAGCGTGGCTCGCGGACTGGCGGGACCGCGACGGCGTGGAAGCGTGGATGCTTCGCCCGCTGGCAACCGCGTACCGCGGGCTCGACCAGGACGACAAGGCCGTCGACGTGTGTCGGGCGGGAGTCAAGCTCGGCGGACCAGACGACGTGCTGGCCGACTTCCGTGCCTGGCTCGCACTCGACCTCGCGCTGGGTGGGCAGATCGACGAAGCCACGACGATGGTCGCCCGTGTCGATAGCGTCACCGTCCCGGATGGAACGCGACTGGTACTGGCGATGGCCGAAGCCGTCATGATGGTGGCTCGCGCCGGCCCTGGCGCGAAGACCGCGGCACTCACGGAAGCGAAGGATCACTTGAAGTCGGCCGCGGCGATTGGGCCGAAGCTGTTCCCGTCGGGTGCCGCGCGGGCCTACCAGAAAGTCGTGAAGAAGCTGGGAGCCGACGCCGGCACCGTCGCCGCGAAACTCTGGGCGTACTGGCAACGATTCTTCCCGCTGGTGAAGTGAACGAGAGGTTGGGATTTCCTCGCCGCCCCGTCCGAGCCCGAGCGCCAAGCGAGGATTGACGCGAACCCTCGCTCGGCGCTCGGGCTCGGACAAGACAAGAACAACGTTGATCCTCACATGGGGTTCGGGCTCGGACCGGGTGCCTACTCGTCCACGTCGAACACAACCAGCTTGCCGGTCTTGGTCCCGCAGACCCCCGCGAGACCGTCGGCACTCGAAGCCACGCACGTCAGGTCGCCAAATCCCCAGTCGTAGCCACGCACGATCTGCCACGACTCGGCCGACCACATTCGCATCAGTGGTGAGCCGTCCACCGTGGCGAAGTGCCGACCGCTGCCAACGAACGCCACATCGAGGAACATTCGGTTATCGGGGCATGTCACCCAACGCGGCTTGTTCCCGTTGCTCGTTTCCATGATGTGCAGGTCCGTCTCCCAGCCGAACACGACGGTTTGGCTATCTCGCGAGAAGCTGAAGAACCCCTCGCCGACGTAGCGGATTCGGTGCTGACCATTCAGCCCACCGGTCACGGCGATTCGCAATTCAAACAAGTTCGTGTCGATCCCCGCGAGGAACTCGCCGTTGGGGCTGAACGCGAGTCGCGAGAACGGCGACCAGAAGTCGAACCCGGTCTTCTCTCGCCATCCGGGCAACTCCCACTGTTCCAGTTTCACCCGTTGCTGAGATCCCGTGCGGGTCGCCACGAGCGTTCTGCCGTCCGGCGCGACCGCGACGCCGCCGGAGAACAGGCCGGGGAAGCTGTGGACACGCCGGCCTGTTTCAGGGTGGGTCAACTCGAACTCGTCACGCCGACACACGCGGGCAAGCCAGCCCGAATCGGGACCGAACGCAAGCTGTGCCACGCTGCCGCGGGTCGGCTTGCGGTTCAACTCCTCGCCGCTGATCCAGTTCCAGGTTGCCAGTTCGGTTGCCGTGGCCGCGGCCAGGAATCGCCCGTCGGGCGACACGGCAAGCGTCCGTACCGGTGCATCGAAGGCGTCGATCACTCGCATAAGTTCACACGCTCTGCATCGGTTTCGGGAGTCTGTGAAGCCGCAAGCGGCTTCGGGTAGGACTCGCGAAAGCCGCTTGCGGCCTCGCGCCAGTTCACCATCCCCGTTGGTCGGATCATTTTACCTTCCACGCCCGACGCGAAACACTAAACCACTCAGCGGAGTTGTCCGTTCTCAGTAATCAGTCTTCAGTTGAACGATCCTGTTCCTGCTGACTGACAACTGATAACTGATAACTGATAACTGATCCACTATGGAGATCGCAGTGTCTCGTAATCCGTCCGTGCTGATCACTGGTGCTTCTGGCGAGATCGGGCACGAACTCATCGCCCGGCTTTCCGCAGGCGAACCCTCACGACCCGTCGTCACGCTCGACCTGAACCCGCTTCAACCGGAACTCGCCACCAAGGTTCGGCAACAGTTCCTCGGGTCGATCCTTGATACGCAGTTGCTCGAACGGATCATCGCCGAGTACGAAGTGGATCGCGTGTACCACCTCGCAGCGCTCCTCTCGACCCGCAGCGAGTTCAGCCCCGCGCTGGCCCACAAGGTGAACGTCGAGGGTGCGCTCAACCTGCTGGAGTTCGCCCAGAAGCAAGGCGAGAGCCACGGGCGGCCCGTCGTGTTCTTCTACCCGTCGAGTATCGCCGCGTTCGGTTTGCCCGATCTGGGAACGAAGGCCGCGGCCGGCAAAGTGAAGGAAGACGACTACAACGTCCCCACGACGATGTACGGTGCGAACAAGCTCTACTGCGAACACCTCGGCCGCTATTACACCCGGCACTACAAGCAACTCGCCGCCGAGAACCTGAGTGGGAAGGTCGATTTCCGCTGCCTGCGGTTCCCGGGGTTGATCTCGGCCGAGACGGTGCCCAGCGGCGGAACGAGCGACTACGCTCCCGAGATGATCCACGCCGCCGCCGCGGGAAAGCCTTACGATTGCTTCGTTCGCCCGGACACTCGCATTCCGTTTATGGCGATGCCCGACGCGGTCGCATCGATCTTGCGGCTCATGTCCGCCCCTCGCGAGAAACTGACGCGGACGGTGTACAACGTGGGTGCGTTCGCCCCGAGCGCGGGCGAGTTCGAGGCCGAAGTGCGAGCCGCGTTCCCCAAGGCGGTTCTCAGCACGAAGGTGGACACGAAGCGACAGGGGATCGTGGATTCGTGGCCAGCCGACGTGGACGATTCGGCCGCACGCCGCGACTGGGGCCACTCGCCGAAGTACGACTTTGCCACCTCGTTCCACGACTACCTGATGCCAAGCATTCGGAAGCGATATGGATCGTGATGTAGTGTGAGCGGCGAGCTTTCGCCTCGCCACTCGCCATTATTTCAGCAGAGTAGGACGATCTCTCACACCTTCGCCATTGCGCCAATCACATCGGCAAGCGGAACGGTCGCGAAGGTGCTGGCGTAGTCCGACATCGCGTATGGGATCACCAAATCGCGGCCGTGAACGAGTGCCCCGCAACTGTAGACCACGTTCGGCACATACCCCTCACGCTCGTTCGCGTCGGGCTCCAGCAACGGTGTTTCCAACCGTCCGATCAATCGCGAAGGGTCGTCGCGGTCGAGCAGGAACGCACCCATCGCATACTTCCGCATCGGGCCGACGCCGTGAGTTAACACCAGCCAACCCGCGTCCGTCTCGATCGGCGATCCACAGTTCCCGAGTTGGATGTACTCCCACGGGAACGTCGGACGAGCGATCAGCGTCTTGATGTGCCAGAAGTGCGACATGTCGGAATACATCAGGTAGATGTTCTCGTTGTCCTGCCGCGACAGCATCGCATACTGTCCATTCACCATCCGCGGGAACAGTGCGAAGCCTTTGTTCTTCACCTCTGGCCCGTTCAGTGTGCCCACCTTGAAGTGCAGAAAGTCCTCGGTTTCGAGCATCTGCGGCAACGTCACGCGACCATCGTAGGCAGTGTACGTGGCGTAGTAACACACCCGACCGTCGTCGTGCGTGAACCGCACGAACCGGGCGTCTTCGATGCCGTTCGTTTCGGTTGGTGACGACGGGAAGATGAGCCGCTCCGAGACGTTGAACGCGGGGTCGAACCGGATCTCGTAGTTGGCCTTCGCCAACACGATCATGGTGTGAGCGATCGGCTCGAACTCGCGTTGGCGCGTTCGGTGGCTCTTCATCACGGTTTTGAGGGTGCGGTCCAGATCGGCAAGCGTGAAGCTATCGCCGAGCGCGGCCATCACCTGTTCCGTCAGCGAGCCGTTGATGCCGAGTTCGGTCAACTTGCGGTAGAAGAGGCTCTTTTCGTAGAGCGCGTTCGGCACCTGCGCCGGAGCCTGCACGAACCGCGTCGGCTCATCCATCCGAATGCGGCTCGTGGCATCGATCACACCCGAACGGAAGGTGATCGACGAGATGTGCCCTTCGCCTGTGGCTCGCAGACTGAGGATGAATCGCCGGGAACCCGTGGGTAAGCCGGACTGATCGGGGTGCCAGACCATCGACGGGTTGAAGAGCGCGGCCGACTCCAGCGCGTACTCCTGGGTGAAGTACGCGCCGATCAGCAGTTGGCGGGTCTCGCTGACGGAATGGTCGGTCAACTGGTGTTTACGCACTTGCTCAAATCGGAGCAGGTAGTACTCGCGGATTCGCTGATGCCGGTCGCCGAAATCCCGCATCACCGTGTCTAACTGCCGCTCGACCTCGACCTCGGACAAGGACGCAATGCGGGCAATGATCCTCTCCATCCGAGCGTCGTTTGCCACTTCGAACGGTCGGATCACAACGCGGGAGTTGTTCGGTTTCAGAATGATGCCAGTGCGTTTAACGTCCATATTCGGAAGGATGAAGGATGAAGGATGAAGGATGGAAACGGGCATCTGACACGCACGCCCCGAGGCAGGAATTCGCACATGCAGATGCCAGACCAAGAGGCGAAGGTTGTTTCATCCTTCATCGTTCATCCTTCATCCTTCTTGGGGCGGCACACTACCGTGCTTGTCGAAATGCCGCCAGGGACGTTTCCAGCAGGTTCATCTCGGCAAGCGAAAGCAGAAAGGCGAGCGTCGATTCGGCACCCTGGTTCCGGTTCACCCGGTCCTCCTGAAGGCCATCGAAACATCCGCCCGTGGTCGGATCGTAGAGATCCTGACCCAGGTCATTGCGACCCAGGAACCACTCGAATGCGGACCGTGCCTCCTTCATCCAGACGGCGTCCTGCGTGACTCGATAGGCTTCCAGACAGGCGGAAACGGTCGCGTTCGCCTCAATCGGTTGCTGGTCGAACCGTGCCCGATGCTGTCCCTTGCGATAGAACCCGTTACTGCCAATCGCGCGGAAATGCTCCTGCGGTGCGGTCTGGATCTTGACCAGCCAGCTCAACGTCTGCAACCCCACTTCCACGGCGCGGGCGTTCCCGCTGTCGTGGCCACTGGCGATCAATGCCTGCGGTAAGCGGGCGATGTCGTAGCTGAGAATTTCCTCGAACCACGGCCACTCCGGCGTGGTTGTTCGGTCAAAGATGTCGATGAGTCGAGCCATCAGCGTTTCGCGGATCTGGGCAGCGAACCGATCGCCGCCAAACCGCCGGAGATATTCCCGGATGCCCAGCAGGCCGAAGGCCCACGTTCGGGGCGATGTCGTCTCCAGAACAGCGGGCAGTGCGAGCTCGAACTGTGTGGCCGCCCATGCTGGCAGGTCGGGCCGTCGCGACCGACCGACACAACTGCCGAGTGCCCAGAGCGCTCGGCCGTGCGAATCCTCCGACCCAACCTCCTCCATCCAGCGGCGGTCGAAACCCAGGAAGTTCCGGAATCGTTTCGTGGTTGGGTTGAATGCGGCCTGAAGGAACGCAGCGTAAGTCGTGGCGAGTCGCTCGACCTTCGCGCCGCCCTGGCCCAGTTCCTCCAGCAACACCATCAGCAGCAGGGCACGAGCGTTGTCGTCGGTGCAGTAACCTTCCGTGAAATTGGGGATCGTGTGCGTCGCGTGCTGGAGCATTCCCGTGGAGTCGGACATTCGCAGCATGTGGTCGAGCCGCCAGTCGGGCAGGTCGGCCTGCTGCTCGGCGAGGGTACGCACGGCCAGCGGTTTGTATGGCTGATCCTGCCGACCAAGGCGGGTACTCTGGAACGTCTCCATGTACCGTTTCGCGGACTGCTCCCAAACCATCTCACGCCCGAGCCGATACGCTTCCTCGCACATCGCCGCACGCCGCGGTTCGTCGCCCAGCAGCCCGCAGATCTCGCGTGCGATCGCCTTGGAGTCCGCGAACGGCACGATCACACCGCGACCATCAGCGAGCAACTCCTCGGCGTGCCAGTAGGGTGTCGAAACGATTGCCTTGCCGCAACCGAACGAATACGCCAGCGTGCCCGAGGTGATCTGCGCTGCGTTCAGGTAGGGAGTCACGTACACGTCCGCGGCCCGGATGAACTCGGTGAGTTCCTCGATTTCCACGAACCGGTTGTAGAAGATGACGTGCTCGCCGATTCCCAGATCGCGGGCGAGTCGCTCCAGACTCAATCGGTATCGCTCGCCCTGGTCGCGAACGAGCGCCGGGTGAGTGGCTCCCAGCACGATGTACACAAAGTTCGGGAACGACTTGAGAATCTCCGGGATGGCACGGAGGACGTGCTCGATTCCCTTGTTCGGCGAAAGCAACCCAAACGTGAGGGCCACGAGCCGACCCTCGACACCGAACTGATCCTTGTAGGCGTTCGGATCGACGAACGGCACATCGGGAATGCCGTGTGCGATCACGTCGATCTTGGCCTCGGGCACCGAGTAGATCGTCTGGAGGAAACTCTTCGCGAGTTGCGTCATCACCACGACGCGGGCAGACACCGACGCGAGATCGGTGAGCACCCGCCGTTGGTCGTCGTTCGGCTCACGCAAGACGGTGTGGAAGGTCGTGACGACCGGCATCCGCAGGTCACGCAACAAGCCGAGGATGTGGCTTCCCGCGGTGCCGCCGTAGATGCCGTACTCGTGCTGAAGGCAGACGACATCGGTATTCGCAAAGTTGAGAAAGTCGGCAGCCCGGCGGTAGCTCTCGAGGTCCGGTTCGTCGATCTCGAACCGCACTTCCGGCGGATAGTCGTAGCCCTCAGTGCGGTCATTCACGGGAACAACGAAGCAGTCGGCTTCGGGAAAACGTGACGCCAGCGAAGCGTACATGTCGTGCGTGAAGGTGGCGATCCCACATTTGCGCGGCAAATAGTCGCCGACGAAGGCAACCTTACGAATCTCGGTGTGTCGCATTTCGTCGAACTCCGTTTTGATGGACCTTGGGTGAATCGCAAGGTCGGTGCAGTGTCAAGCTGGAACAGCGACTCGCTGGAGTCGGTTCTTTCCGGGGGGCTTGGGATGATCAGAATCGAGGGCGATGGCGAAGGTCGTTCGCACCGTTGAGATTGAGGGGTCGCCAGAAACCTCGGGCGAGGCGGGGATCGAGGATATGTTTCGGAAGCAACGGGTCGGTCCGTGGGTGGTGGCAAGGCGCGAGCGGCCCACGGCGGCTGAAGCATCAAGCTTTCTCCATTATATCAGAGTAGCAGTCCAATGGAGCGTGCCAAAGCTGCGACTCTTCGCCATGGAGGACCCGGACTTCGCCGGTCACTTGCGTATACCGTGAGTATCCCCCTCCCGAGGCCGGGCCATGTTCCGCGCCATTATCGTCTGCACTGTTGCCTTCGCGGCTACCGCTTCGGCCGACGAGCCGACGATCACATCGGCACGCGACCTCCGCAGGCTCAGCCCCGAGCGTGCTGCCGAGCGGTTGCCCGTTTCCATTGAGGCGACCGTCATCGCGATCGACCCACGGTCCACGGTCTTCGTGCAGGACGACACCGGCGGAGCGTACCTGAACAATCCGCCACCGGGGAACTGGGAACGCGGGATGCGGCTCCGCATCACCGGGAAAACCTACGCCGGGCTGTACGTCCCCGGCATCCGCCCGGACCACATCCAGGTGATCGGCACCGCAGCACTGCCAGCGCCCACACGGGTGACGGCCGCCGACCTCGCTTCAGGCCGCTGGCACTACCAGTACGTCGAACTCGCCGGGGTTGTGCAAGCCGTGACGGCGGCTCCTGACGGCGCGGTTATGCGTGTCGCAACCGGGTCGGATGAGATCGACGTGCGGGTCGGCGAAACACCCGGAGCATCGCCTCTGGTCGGCGCGGCAGTCACGGTTCGCGGACTCGCGGCGGGTGCGATCAACGATCGCCGACAACTCGTGCGGCCGTACCTCAAGGCGCAGTCGTTCGCCGATCTGCGGATCGACTCTCCGCCCGACGCCGACTCGTTCATCGTCCCCGTCGTACCCGTGTCACACTTGATGCGGTTCTCGCCTGATACCACGCACCACACGCGGGTGCGTGTTCGCGGAGTGGTGACGTACCACCGGCCCGGCGAGGCGCTCGTGGTGCGGGACGGGGCCGATGCCGTGTACGCACGAGTCGAGAGCCGCGAGTCGGTGGAACCGGGTGATGTGGTCGAGGTCGTCGGGTTCCCGCGAATGGGGGCGTACCGGGCGGAACTCGCGCACGCCGTGTACCGAAAGGTTGGGAGCGAACCGCCCCCCGACGCAGTGCCGACAACCCCCAGCGAAATCCTCACTGGGGCACGCGAGGCTGATCTCGTTTCGCTCGACGCGGAACTCGTCGAAGGATACGCGACACCCGACGGGGACGTGCTCGCGTTGCGGGCCGGCGGCAAACGCTTCCTGGCTCGGTGCCCGACCGGAACGGCTGCCGAGCTCCCACCAGGGTGCGTGCTGAACGTCACGGGAATCTGCCGCGTTGCTGAGTCCCGCGAGGGCGGGTACAAGCTCACGCCGCTGGCGTTCGAAGTGTGGCCGCGGTCATCGGCCGACGTGCGAATCGTGTCGCGGCCGTCGGGGTGGACGACCGGGCGACTGCTCGGCATCCTCGGGGTGGTCGCGGCGATCGCAGCGGGGGCTTTCGCATGGGCGTGGTCGCTCCGTCGGCAGGTTCGCCGGCAGACGGGTGTGATCCGCGAGCAGTCCCGGCGTGAGGCCATACTCGACGAGCGTCAGCGAATCGCTCGCGAGGTCCACGACACGCTCGAACAGGAACTCGTTGGACTGTCGCTGCGGCTGGAAGCGGCAGCCGTCACCGTTCCGGCTGAGGGGAAACTCGCGGGTGTGCTCGACACCGCACGCCGGCTTGTCGGCCGCATACACGACGAAGTTCGCGGGCTTGTCCACGACCTCCGCGACGAATCCGGCGGCAAGCTCTCCGACGCGGTCACGGCGTTCGTGGGGAACCTTCACGGGTCAACCGCGACCGCAATTACCGTCGCCGTCACGGGTGATGAGTGGCCAATCCAGGCGGTGCTCGCGCATAATTTGAAGCGGGTCGCGCAGGAGGCGGTGACGAACGCCCTGAAGCACGCCGGGGCATCGGCCGTGCGGGTGGAACTGCGGTTCGCGGCAGATGCACTCGTGGTCGCGGTGACGGACGACGGTCGCGGGTTCGACCAAACCGCACCGCCGCCGGCCGGGCACTTCGGCCTCGTGGGAATGCGCGAGCGAGTACGCAAGTTCGGCGGCGAACTCCGCGTGACCAGTAAGCCAGGCCAGGGTACAACCGTCGAAGTGCGGGTCTCGCGACAGACCGCGGAAGGAGGCGTCTGATGGCCATCACAGTGCTGATCGCGGACGACCACTTCGTGGTTCGCAGCGGGCTCGTCGCGTCACTCGGGCTGGAGGCCGACATCGCAGTTGTGGCCGAGGCTGACGCGGCCGCGCAGGTGACCGAGCTCTACCGCAAGCACTCGCCGTCCGTCGTGCTCATGGACGTGCGACTCGGCCCCGGCAGCGACGGCATCACCGCGACCGCCGAGTTGTGCGCCGAGTTCCCCGACGCCCGCGTGCTCATGTTCAGCACCCACGGCCGCGACGAGGACGTGTTCCGCGCAGTCAAGGCCGGTGCCCGCGGCTACCTGCTGAAGACCGCCCCGCGGGACGAACTCCTTCGAGCGATCCGCACCGTGGCGACCGGCGAGCGATACCTACCCGCAGCACTCGCGGACCGCCTTGCCGAGCGGCTCTCGCAGCCGGAACTCAGCCCGCGGGAACGAGAGATCCTGCAACTGATTCGTCGGGGGAAAAGCAACAAGGAGATCGGCACGGCACTGTTCATAGCCGAGGACACGGTGAAACGACACGTCAGCAACATGCTGGCGAAGCTGGACGTGGCCGACCGAGCGGAGGCGGTGGCCGAGGCACTCCGTCGCGGGTTGCTCCAGGAGGAGTGATCCGAGTTTGGTTTGGGTGCAACCGGTCGGGCTCTCCTGTGATTGGTAAGCGAAAGCAGAAGACCCCTCACCCGCTCGCAAAGCCTCGCGACCTCTCCCCGCAAAGCCGGGGCGAGGTGGGTGTGATGGGTTATCTCTGAACGCAAATGGTGGGTAAAGCTGTCGAGAAGAGCAGCGAGCCCCACCTCGCCCCGGCTTTGCGGGGAGAGGTCGCGAGGCTTTGCGAGCGGGTGAGGGGCGGCCACCTTTCCCTGGAACTTCCAAGCGAGCCTGACCGGTTACACCCGTTTGATTTCTGGTCCGAGCCCGAGCGCCAAGCGAGGGGCAGCGTTGATCCTCGCTTGGCGCTCGGGCTCGGACCACGTTCGGACCAGCCAATTCGGTGTACCCCCCACGAAAGTGGTAGTCGAAGATCCCCCGACCGGGGGAATGCGTCGCCGCCAGCGGCGGGGTAGACTACACCCGTCACGCCATCCTGCCCCGGCGGTCCTCCCCATGACATTCTTCCTGCTCAACTACTGCCTCGCCGCGTGTTCCATCGCGTCTGGCGGCGGCCAACTCCCGCAGACCGACCCTGCGCGACTGCCCAAAAACCAAGTGCTCGTCGAAATCTGCGAGGCCGGCATTCCCCACATCGATCGCTGGCCGCTGCTTCCACTGCCAGTGGCGGAAACACTCCAGACCCCGGCGTTCGGGTTCTCGAAGTTGCCGCACCGGTACATCGACACGGGCGTTCGCGAGGACCGGCCCAACCCGTTCCTTCTGCGGGCCTCTGCGAACGTCGAGTGGTCGGCAGGGTCGCACCGAATCTTGCTGCGTGCCCGTGGCGCGAGCCGCTTGCTCATCGACGGCAAGGTTGTGCTCACTACGGCGTTCCCGTTGAACATGGCCGACGGCCACAACCCCATCCCGACGAAGTACCTCGACCTCGCCCCGGACTTCCGCTTCGCCCCGCCCGGCAACCGCGAGGCGTGGACGACGCTGAAAGTGGCCGGCGGCTCGCACGTCGTCGTGCTGGAAACGATCGTCGGCGGGAAGATTGGCAAGACCTCGAACCGCCGGCCCGAACTCGGGGAGACGGTCGTCGCCATCTCGCCGGAGGGGAAGCCGTCGTTCGAGCTGGTCGGGTTCGGCAAGGCCGTGCCGTATACGGATGCGGGCTGGACTGAGTACGCGATCGCGGAGCAAACTGCCGTCGAGCGAACGGAAGCGGAACGGCGGGCAGCCGCGTTCAAGAGCGAGTCGGCGTTCTGGGCCAAGCGGCGGGAACTGGCGACATCGTGGCTCGCCGCGACTCCCGAAGCGAAGGTGCCGGCGCTGGCGGCGGGGTTCCCGGCGAACAACGCGATCGATCACTTCGTCGCCGAGAAGCTCGCCGGACGCAAGACTGGCAACGCCGCGGGAACTGTGGACTTCGCGACCCACGTGCGGCCGATCCTCGAAGCGAAGTGCCTGTCGTGCCACCAGGGTGCGAAGGCGAAAGGTGGCCTGCGGCTCGACTCGCCCTCAGATGCTGTCGTTGCGGGAAAGCCGGATGCCAGCCCACTACTTCAACGGGTGATCTCGAAGGACGAAACCGAAGTCATGCCGCCGAAGGGCGATCGCCTTTCGGCCGAGGATGTTCGCGTGCTCCGAACGTGGATCAGCGAAGGCGGTTCGTGGGAATCGCGTGGCGGCAAGGTCACTCCGTTGAGCGACGACTACGCATTCATCCGCCGCGTCACGCTCGACACCGTCGGCCTCATCCCCACCACCGCCGAGGTCGAGGCGTTCCTGGCGGACTCTTCACCGAACAAGCGGGCCAAGCTGATTGATCGCCTGCTGGCAGATCCGCGCCGGGCGGGGCACTGGGTCGGGTACTGGCAGGACGTGCTGGCCGAGAACCCGAACATCCTGAACCCCACGCTCAACAACACCGGCCCGTTCCGGTGGTGGCTGCACGAAGCGTTCCTCGACGCGAAACCGTTCGACGTCATGGTCACCGAGTTGGTACGGATGCGCGGCAGTTTGCACGACGGCGGCCCCGCGGGGTTCGGCATGGCCAGCGAGAACGACGTGCCGATGGCCGAGAAGGGGGTGATCGTCGCCACCGCACTGTTGGGCACGAACATGAAGTGCGCCCGCTGCCACGACGCCCCGGCTAACAAGGCCACGCAGAAGGAACTGTTCGGCCTCGCGGCGATGCTCGGGGCCAAGGAAATCAAGGTGCCCAAGACCAGCAGCGTGCCACAGGACAAACTCCACACCGGCAAGCAGAAGCTCATCTCGGTCACGCTCAAGCCCGGCACGGTCGTGGAGCCCGCGTGGCCGTTCGCCGACTTCGCCAAGGAACTTCCCGCCGCGGCACTCCCCACGAAGCCAACACCTCGCGACCGCCTCGCCGCGTTCCTCACGCTGCCAGGTAACGAGCGATTCGCACAGGTCGCCGTCAACCGCGTGTGGAAGCGACTCATGGGCCGCGGCATCGTGGAACCGGCCGACGACTGGGAACGCGGCCAGCCCACGCACCCGGAACTGCTCCGCTACCTGGCCCGCGAGTTCGTTCGCAGTGGGTACGATCTCCGGCACATCGAGCGGTTGATCCTGAACTCGCACGCTTACCAGCGGGCCACCGATCCCGCGTTGAAGGAACCCGATTCACTTTACGCCGCTCCGGCACGCCGTCGGCTGACCGCAGAGCAAGTCGTGGACTCGTTGTTCGCAGCCGCGGGCAAGGATCTCGGCGTTGGCGAGGTTAGCCTCGATCTCGACGGCGGTCGCGACATCAAGAACTCCATCAGCCTCGGCGTGCCGAAGCGGGCGTGGGAGTTCGCCTCGACGTCGAACGAGCGTGACCGCCCGAGCCTTGCTCTTCCCCGCGTGCAGGCCGTCGTCGATCTCCTGGAAGCATTCGGTTGGCGTGCGTCGCGGCAGGATGCGGCCACCGACCGCGAAACCGCACCGAACGTCCTTCAACCCGCGATCATGGGGAACGGCACCACGAGCGTGTGGCTCACGCGAATGTCCGACGACCACGGTGTCACCGCGTTGTCACTCGAAGCCCGGACTGTCGAGCAACTCGTGGACATGCTTTATCTCCGCGTGCTGACACGGAAGCCCACTGCCGAGGAACGCGAGGCGATGGCCACGCACCTCCGCGACGGCTTCGAGACCCGCCGCGTGGCGAACCCGGTTTCGCCGCCGACCGTGCGGAAGCCACCGCGGTACGTGACTTGGTCGAACCACTTGATCCCCGAGGCGACCACCATCAAGAACGAGCTAGAAATCGCTGCCCGTGCCGGCGACCCGCCGACGCCGAAGCTGCAAGAAGGCTGGCGGCGGAAGATGGAAGACGCCGTGTGGGTACTGCTCAACGCCCCGGAGTTTGTCTTCACGCCGTGAGTCTAAACCGCACCGAATACCATAAGAACCTGTGGCGGGATGATCGGAATCGTTGGTGGTTTTGGGTAAGGTTGTTCCCCCTCACCCGCGACTCGAAGACTCGTCGCGACCTCTCCCCCCGAAACCGGGGGCGAGGTGGGGGCAACTGGTTTGCTCTGAAAGTAGTTGATTTGGATACGCAGAAGAGAAGACGTTGCGCACCCACCTCAACCCCGGTTTCGGGGGGAGAGGTCGGCGAGGCTTTGCGAGCCGGGTGAGGGGGCGCTTCCTCAACCATACCCTGACACAATCTCGTTAACCTGGAACCCAGATATGCTCGCCTCTCGCCGCCAGTTCCTCGCCTCCGCTGCCGCGATGGCTGCAGCCCCCAGGCTTATTGCCGCTGATCCGCGCGGCACCGCCGATTCGTGCATCTTCCTGTGGCTCGGCGGCGGGATGGCCCACACCGACACGTTCGACCCGAAGCAAGTCGGCGACGCCAAGGCCCGCAAGGCCGGCTCCGCCTACGACTCTATTCCCACGGCCGTGAATGGCGTCCGCGTGTGCAAGCACCTCGCACGGACGGCGAAGCTCATGGACCGCGTCACCGCGGTTCGCACCGTCAACCACGATGTCATCAACGAGCACGCGGCCGCAACGCTACGAGTTCACACCGGTCGGCCCACCACGGGAACGATCCAGTATCCGTCTATCGGTTCGGTCGTCGCCCATGAGAAGGGTGCGGCAGCAGACGGCGTTCCCGCGTATGTCCTCATCGGTTACCCGAACGTGACCCGTGGGCCGGGGTTCCTCGGGCCGAAGGCCGGGTACGTTTACCTCACCGACACGAACGCCGGCCCGGCCGGGTTCACCCGCCCCGCCGACGTGACCACCGACCGCCAGGCCGACCGCGAACGGCTCCTCGCCGGACTGCGGAAGTCCGGGTCAACCGCTGCCCCCATCGCCGGGTACGATCAGGCCGTCGGCGAGTCGCTGAAGCTCGCCGGGCCGCAGTTCATGAGCGTGTTCGACCTGAAGAGTGAGCCAGCGAAGGTCCGCGAAAGCTACGGCGGCGAGTTCGGCCAGCGGTGCCTCCTCGCCCGCCGACTCACCGAGTCGGGCGTGCGGTTCGTGGAAGTGTCGCACAACCTGAACTTCCTCAACGGCACGGGGTGGGACACGCACAACGAGGGGCAACAGAAGCAGCACCTGCTCATCGAGGAACTCGACGCGGCGTTGTCCGGCCTGATCGCCGACCTCGAATCGCGGAAGCGGTTGGACAAAACGCTGATCGTGATCGGCACTGAGTTCGGCCGCCCACCGGAGTTCGATGGCGGCGGCGGTCGTGGCCACCAGGGGACGGCGTTCTCCCTCGTGCTGGCCGGCGGCGGGTTGAAACACCGCGGGGCGTTCGGCGTGACGGACGAACTGGCGAAGAAGATCGTCGAGAACCCAGTGTCGGTCCCGGACTTCCACGCAACGGTTTATGCCGCGCTCGGGATCGACCCGGCGAAGACGCTGACCGGCGGCCCGCGACCCGTCCCCATCACCGACGATGGCAAACCGATCCGACAACTCTTCAGCGCGTAAACGCGATGCTCGGGCGAGTCCGAACTCGCCCGGTATTTTGGTGATCACAAATCCCGAGAAACGAGGACGCACGGGCGTCGTCGTTCTTTTCGCGGGTGCGGACGGGATTCACATCTTCATCTCTTTCCCATCTCCGGCCCGCTTCCCGGAGGTGCTTCCATGTCGTCCGCTGAACTGCCGGAACCTGATCCCGGCCGACCGTTCATCCGCTGGTTGTGGACGAGCAACCCGTTTTACGTCATCAGTGCGGGGCTGTTCCTGTTCGGGCTCCGCGAGTCGTTCGGTGCCGGAACCCGCGAGGTCGATACCTGGGCACTCATGGGCGGCCTCGCCGGATACACACTGCTGCTCGCCGCGGCCGCCCTGCTGCTCGTTCGGTTCGCCCGCGTCTGGGACGATGTCCGCACGGTGCTGCTCCTGGTCGTGCTGATGTTCCTCGCGACCTCGGTCACATTCGATGAGCTACTGATGCTGGAACCGGAACGCGGCATCCCGTTCAACCTGGGCGGGTTCGCGTTCGCGGTCCTCGTTTCCGAGGGTGTGCTTCGCGGCATCCGGCTTCGCCTGCCCGCGCTGTTTCGCGTGCCGTATCACCTCACGCTCGCCCTGTTCTTTCTGTACCCCGTGGCACTCACGCAACTTCCACGCGATGGGCACAGCGAAGCGATGTTGTGGGGACTGTGGGGCTTTGCACCGGCCGCCGGGCTCGTGTTCCTCACGCTTCTGCCGGCCATCCGCCGAGGCGCGGAATACGTGCGCGACACGGGAAGCCCGTGGCCGTGGCCGTTCTACCCGTGGTCGGTGTTCGTGTTCCTCGGCGCTGCTGTCTGTGGTCGGGCGTTCTTGCTGTGCTGGTCGATGCATCAGCCATCGAGAATGAGCGATCTCGTTTTTGGCCCGTACTTCCTCGTCCCGTTCGGGTTCGCAATTACCGTGATCGTGCTGGAACTCGGCATCGTCTCGGGAAGCCGCATCACGCGATGGGTCGCGCTGGCGATGCCCGCGGGGTTGGTCGTGCTGGCGGGTGTGGGGCTACGAACCGACGCGATCGCGACGGAGTTCCTCGGCCACTTCGCCAACAGGCTCGGCGGCACGCCGCTGTTCGTCGCACTGCTCACGGCTGGCAGCTTCTACCTGTATGCGTGGGTGCGGCGCGTTCCGCACGCTGTTGAAGGCATGACGGCAGTGCTGGCGGCGCTTTCCGTGATCGGCCCGGAAACGCTCACAATTCCGAACGCGACTGGTACACGGGTGGGCATGCTTGTCGCGGCCGTTGGGCTTCAGTTGGTCCTCGCACTGTTGCGGCGCGACGGCTGGCGGCTCATCGTGGGGGGACTGATTGCGGGAATTTGGCTGAGCTACGCGGGCTGGCGGGGATACCGCACACTGCGTGAAGAAGTGCCTGGCCTCGACTACCTTGCTGCTGGCCTCGCACTGTTCCCCGTGGCGGTACTCATCAGTCTGGGAAAGGCGGGGATCCTCGCGCGCTGGTGGAACCTGATGTGGCGACGAATGCTGAACGCCCGAGTCTGAGGTAAACGGCCCCGCACCGAATGGCAGTGCGGGGCCGGTTAATCCCGAATCACTTTTCAGCGATGGCGGCCTCGATCTTGGCGATCGCGGTGATGGCGGCGTTCCGCACTGTGGCATTCGTGGAGGTCTTCAATTCCTTGAGTGCGGGCAGGGCTGGCTTCGCATCGGCACCGAGATCCTCGATTGCCTTGATCACAACGGCGATCGTGCCCTTGTCCTTCAGGGCTGCCTCCAGCGCGTCCACCTTCTGCTTGGTGGTCGCGGTAATCACCCCGAGCTGAGCAATCCCCGCGAGCCGGCGTTCTCGGATTGCGAGTAGTGAATCCGGGTTCGGAGCCTCAACCGCTTCGAGAATTGCGGTGACTACTCGTTTGTCCTTCGGAGCGATCTTCCCCAACTCTTCAAAGACCTTCGAGATGGTCCCCGTGTCCACCATTGCGACCATGAGAGCAGCCACCTTCTCTTCGGGAGTCGCCTCAATCGCATCGAGCCGGGCGATACCCGCGAGCCGGCGAGCTCGACTCTCCGGATCCGCGTTCGGTGTCGCGACCGATGCGAGAACAGCGGCAGCAAATCGCTTGTCGTTCGGCGCGAGCTTGCTGAACGCATCAAACACCACGGCACTGACGTAACCTTTGCTGATCGCTCCGTTCAGTGCAGCAACTTTCTGCTCGGTTGTCGCATCAATCACATCCAGCGAAGCGATCCCGGCCGCAATCCGATCAGGAACGGGCTTTGGCCCCCCAATGCACGCCAGCACAGCAGCAGTAAGCCGCTTGTCCATCGGTGAGATCTGCTCCCACGCCTTGAAAATCTGTGGGAGCGTGTGATTATCGTTCGTCGCCAGTTGCAGCGTCGCGACCTTCTCGTCGAGGGGTGCATCAATCGCTTCTAACTGAGCCAGGCCTGCGAGTCGACGAGCCGTCAGACTCGTTTCTGCTGCCGAGTTCGGAGCCGCAATCGCAGCGAGAACCGCAGCCGCGAACCGCTTGTTCCGCGGAGCAATCTTGAGCATGGTCGGGAAGAGATCGAAGTAGGGTTCGGTCCCCCACAGTTTGGGTTTATCACTCATAACCAGCAGTAATGGGATGGCGCATTCCGCCTCCGACTCTAACTCCGCAAGCGAAGGGAGCGCGCTTCGCCGTTCGTCCGGAGTCCCACGGACGATCGTTGCAACAGGAGGTTCCACCCGAGGGTTCACCTGCTTGAGCGTGTTGAACGCAGCATCCTGAACGGTCTTGTCTTTCTCCTGCATCGCCTCGATCACTAAATCGCTGACGATCTTTCCCTTGGGTCCGAGTTCCGCAATCTGCTCGAGCGTCTTGACCCGAACCTTTGGGTCTTTCGCCGTTAGCCCAAGAACGGCGAGGACAATTGCCTCGGCATTCGGATTCACCTTTTTCAGTGTCTCCGCTGCGGCATCCTGCACCGACTTCTCTTTGTCGCGAAGCGATTCGATCACGGCATCGCTAACGACGACTCCATCGAAGCCGAACGCGGCGATCTTGTGAAGCGCCTTGATGCGGTCCTCAGGTTCCTTCGCCTTCAACCCTGGGAGCAAGGCTTCAACCTGCTTGGTCTTCTGACCGGACGCGATCCATTTGGTGAGAGCTTGCCTGGCAAACTTCTGCACATCATCGTCGGGATCATTCTCCGCGGTGCGCAACGCAGCCAGTGCGGGTTCCGCGTCGGTTCCCATTTCGGCCAGCGTCTCGGCAGCCTTGCGACGAAGGAGGTTATCCTGCTTGCCGAGGAACACGCCGAGCGATTTCGCACCCTGACGACGAGTGGTGGCATCGGGATCCTTCGACGCGGCGATTGAGGCATTCAGCTCCGCACCCAGATCTCGTGGGGTAGGAATGGGATCGACCGTATCGGTCTTTGGTGGAACCTCCGGCATCTCCGGATCCGGATTCCGGACGGGATCGGGTTTGCTCGTGCCTTTGGGCCTGGGGGTTGGTGTGGGTCGCGATTTCGGCTGTGGTGGCGTATCCTTCTTTTCGTCTTGAACGTGGAGAACCTTTGCGGGCACGGGTGCCTTGGCTGTTTCCTGCTGGCCTGCGTCGTCTGCCCTGTTCAGGAAAAATCGAATCGTCAGCGTCATCGGCAGAAACACGAAAAGAACATACCCAAGGGGTATCGCAATCCGGATCAGACGATCCTTGCCTGTGCTCACTTTCCTGACCCGCTCGTGCGGGCTCTCTTCGGGCGATTCCTTTGGAAGTGGCATCGGTGCCGGAGGGACAGGAGCAGGGCCACGAACGAGGCGAATCGGGTTGTTGCACCTCGGGCACCTGAGGTTCTCACGCGGTGGTTGAACACCGATGTTCAGTGGGGTCTTGCAAAATGGACAGGTAACGATGGCCATGGCAGCTTTCGTGTCATTAGTACATGCCCCCCGCTTACCCTGACCGCTCCCTCGTGCATTCAACCTGGGGCCGCACTGCGGGTACTGAAACGAGTGTGTCTGCTCACTCCAGATTCAAGCTTTCGAAACGACGCTTTGGAGGGAGTGATGCCGGGGTTACACACGTTCGTCTGCTGATTGCTGATGTTGTTGGCACTTACCAACAACCGTTGAGGCGGGGAAACCGAATAGGCATTCTATCTCGAACCCCCAGTACCCGACAACCCAGACAATTTCTTTGCGATTCACGCCTGGGAGTCGTGAGGGTCCAAGATTTAACCCTGTCGAACCTGCAAAGTTTCGCCATTTCTTTACGAAATCGCCAGCGTCCGGCTGCCGGGCGTTCACCTGCCGGCATTGCTCCTGCCACACGGGAGTGGTATCAACAACCACCCGTTCAGCACTACCGCACGATGTCACGCGACGGTTGCCCGAGCGGCCAGCGTGAGGACCGCCGTTGAGTTCGCGATCTGGCATCAACATCACCGCCACCGATCTCGGGGAGTACATCCGCCATCACTCCTGCGATCGGCGGTTCCATCTCGCCATCCACGCGGCACGAGAGGTCGCCCCGCTACCGTTCTTCGAGCGTCTCCGCGACACCATCGACCCCGTTCTCGCCGAAGTGGGCCGTCGCCGCGAAGACTTGTGGGAAGTGGAGCTCACTGCGGCCGGCTTCATCGATCTGATAACGGACCTTCCCAAAGGGAAACGCGGGGAAGTGTCCTGGGAGGCGTTCGCCGAACACCTCGCTCGCCGAGTACCCGGCACGAACGGCTACGCTCGCCAGGTCGCCGTGGGCGGCACGATCGGCGGGTTCCGCGTTTACGGGATCATGGACTTCGTCCTCATCCGCTGGGTCGATGGCGTGCCGCGGATCACGCTCGTGGAGTGCAAGGCCAGTCGCCGCGATCGCACGTACCACCGCATTCAGGTCACCGTTTACCGGATGCTCCTCCGCGGCATCCTTGGCGGCGGCCCAGTCTCCATCGCCGGTTCCCCCGTGTTCGCGGCGTCAGTTGATTGCGTGGTTGCGCGAATCGACGAGGACCGCAACAGCAACCAGTCGATACTCAGCCTCCCCCCGCTGGACCTGGAACTGGAAGAAGCCGATATCGAGCGATTGCTCGCTCCCGGTGGCCGGCTCGATGTTGCGGGTAACCGCCCGCTCGCCGAGATCGGATTCCAGATCACGACGAAGTGCGACGGTTGCGTCTACGCGGCCCACTGCCTGACCGAAAGCGCTCGCCTTCGTCGTGTGGAACTCATCGGCCTCGACCCGGTGACGGTTCGCCTGCTCCGTAGCGCGAATCTCGGGACGCTCGATAGCCTCGCGAACCCGCCCGTGTTCGACGCGAAAGTCGAAGCCCTCGGTCGCGATCCCGGCTTCCTGGAGAATCTGGACGTTTTGCGAATCCGTGCCCGTGCCCGCCGTCACACACTCCCGCCCGTTCGCGGCATGATCGGCGGTTCGGACGTGGAAGCGATCCCGAACACAGGGGTCGGGCATCTGCCACCGCACGAGGCGAACGGCACCCGGCTACTCCGCGTTTACCTTGCAGTGGACTACGACTACACCGAGAACCGGGTCGGGGCGTTGTCTGCTCACGTCACGCGAAGCACGGGCCGCATTCACACGCAGGAAGTCGACGGCCGCCCCGATCCAAATGTTCACGAACGGTTCGAATCGGGAAAGGATCGCGTCGGAAAGCCCACTTACGAGAACCGGCCACTTCCCACTGGCGGCACGGTCGTCGAGTTCAAAGAGACGCCATGGAAGGGGACCGATTACGCCGCGGACACGGTTGCCGAAGGCGAACTGATCCGGCGATTCTTCGACCGGTTAGTTGTGCTGATCGCCCAAGCCATCGGCGAGACTCCGGCACCGGTTCATTTCTACGTGTGGTCCCGCTCCGAGGTCCGCTACCTGCTCGAAGGTTGTTGCCGGGCCGGGCCGGAATTGCTCGGACCGATCCGCCAGTTGTTCGGTTGTCGTGAAGGGCTCGAACAACTCATGTACTCCGCGGTTCAGGATGAGGTGAGTCGGCGATACGCCCTTGGCTGGACGGGCCGCGGGCTTGGCGTGGTCACGTCCCTGGAGTGGGACAAGCGGCGGTATCACTGGCTGCGAACAATTGGCAATCAGGAGCACGACCTCGCCCGCGTGTTCGCACAGGGGATCTTCGACTTCACGGCACAACTCCACGCCAACGCGGACGGCAACTGGACGGCCGACGGTTCCGGCACGCCCCACACGTTCGAGGTGCGGTGCCGCTTCTCCGATGCGCTCCCGGCCCCGTACTGGCACGCGACATGGGGCACGCTTCCCGACCCCGGCCCCGATTCGGAACCCAACCTCCGCGAGTCCCTTTCGCGTTACGCCCGTGCGGGTTCTCCCGGTCTGCTGGCCGAATACCTGCAAGCCCGCACGCACGCTCTGCGGTGGATCGAGGAGAGCATTCTGCCCAAGAACCCCGGCATTGAGAAGACGCCCCTGACCGCCGCCGAGTTGCCCGCGTTCCGCCTCGGTCGTGATGACGTTGCACGATCAGCGATCGACTTCCTTCGGCTCGATCAGCACGTTCGCCGGTCGGACTGGATCGCGGCTCACCTGCTGCCGCCAATCGCGCGAGTGGGATCAGGCCGAACGCTGCCGCTCGGCAAGGTCCGGGTTGGGGACGACAAGAGCACCATCACGGCCGTGATCGACCTGTTCAGCTTCGGCGGCCTGACTCTCGCCGACCTGGAATCACGCTGCCAGTTCGGGCCAGGATCGTTCGCGCGTCTGTCACCGTGGAACGGCGACCCCAAGCAGGGGCAAACCGTGAAACAACTCACCGCGGTGATCGGCCGAACCTGCGTCGTGCGTGAGATCGACTGGAAGACCGGCCGCGTGACGCTCGACTCCATGTACGCGGAGGAAGATCGCTACCTGCTCTCCAGCGGAGCGAGCCGAAAGGCCGAGACGCTGTTCGAGCGAGGATACGCCACACTCGACGAAAGCGTGTCGGACTACGTCGCCGGACGCGTGGACGATCGCCTTCAGAATCCGAGCCATGCGTATGCGTGGTTCGACCCAATTCATCCGCGAACACCGGAGATGACTCCGCTTCTGCCTGAAAGCCGCTGCGAAGCATTGCGAAGCGTGCTCGATGCCTTCCGCCTTCCGCCAGCGAACCTGTACCCCGCATCGCCCGACCAGGCACAGGCCGTGATCGACGGACTAAACACGCGAATCCAGTTGATCCAGGGGCCACCCGGCACCGGCAAGACAACAACCACGGCGATGGCTGTGTTGCTGCGGGTTCTCGCTCGCGGTAAGCCAGGGCAACTGGTGTTGCTCTCGGCCCATACGCACACCGCTCTCGACAACCTTCTCGAACGAATCGACCGGTATCTGAAACCGTTCGCTGAGCACGCCGCGAGCACAGAACAAAAGCCGCTTCGGGTGAAGTTAGTTAAGGTTCACACCAATGACGCGACCCAGCACGTCGTGAGCGGTTCGGTGGAGAACCTTCCTGTGGCAATGCTGGCGAGAAAGAAGAAGCTCGCAGAACTGACCAGCGGAGCAGTTCTTGTTGTTGGCGGAACCACCGCGGGATTGCTCAAACTGGCGACGGCTGTCGAAAAGCTGAAGGACAGCGCACTGCTGGCCTCGCTCCTGGTGGTAGACGAAGCCAGCATGATGGTGTTCCCGCACTTCCTGGCTCTGGCAACACTCGTTGAACCCACCGGGCAAGTGCTCCTCACCGGCGACCACCGACAACTCGCACCGATCACGGCGCACGACTGGGAAACGGAAGACCGCCCCCCGATGGTGCTCTACCAACCATTTGCCAGTGCCTACGACGCTGTCCGCCGGATCATTGATGCTCACGATGAGACGGGAAAGCCGATCGTGCCGCGGGAGAGCGCCCTGTGGTCAGGGCTACGGCTGACCTTCCGGCTACCACCCGTGGTGCGAGAGTTGATCGCGCGTATCTACCGGCGCGATCAGATCGAACTTATGGGCCTGGCGCGTGAAGTTACCAACTCGGGATCGACCAAAGATTCATTCTGGTCGAACGTCTGGAAATGGAACGTGGGGCTCTTTCTGATCGTCCACGACGAGGAAGGTTCGAGGCGAAGCAATTCGGTGGAAGTGGCAATCGTCGAGCAATTGCTGGCGGAGTCGCCAGCTCTCCCGACCGACTCCGTGGCGATCATCACACCACACCGGGCACAACGCAGCTTGCTGACGACACGACTGGAAAAGCACTGCGGAGCGAATGGACCAGTGGGAGTGATCGACACCGTGGAGCGACTTCAAGGAGGCGAACGGCGAACGGTCGTGGTGTCTGCAACGGTGAGCGATCCAACGGCAATCGAAGCCAGCGTCGAGTTTATCCTCGATGTAAATCGCGCGAACGTGGCATTCTCGCGGGTGCAGGATCGCCTTGTGGTGGTGTGCGCGAGAACGCTCGTTGATCATATCCCGGCCGAGGCCGAGCACTATCAGGCCGCGGTGTTGTGGAAAGCTCTGCGTGAACTTTGCAATAGGTTGGTAGCAGAAGTGCAAATCGATGGGCACCGCGTACAGTTGTTCCAACCCGCAATACGATGACCTCACAATCGCGGCTCGCCACGGGAACAGATCATGACATCGTTCAATGCCGATGTGGCACTACTCACGGATCCTCGGTATTTGGCCGAGGTCGCCGAAGAGGGCGACTGGTACCTGGACAATATCTTGCAAGACGACCGATTGCTACAGAACGCGCTGCAGAGGCTCGGGATATCGTCGGTGCGAATTGATTGGTCGCGTCCTGGGGTGGACTGGTCACAGTTCAAATGGGCTGTGTTTCGCACCACCTGGGACTACTTCGACCGGTTCGACGAATTCAGTTCCTGGCTCCGGCGCGCCGCAAACGAAACGAAACTGTGCAACAGTGCGGCACTCGTGCAATGGAACATGGACAAGCATTACCTCGCGGACCTGGCGACGCGCGGTATCTCAGTCGTGGAGTCCCAGTTCATCGAACGCGGCGACTCAGTGAAACTGTCCGAGGTGCTGGTCGAGACAGGGTGGACCGATGCGGTCGTCAAACCCTGTGTATCCGGCGCGGCAAGGCACACATACCGTGTTACACCGGCAAACGTGGCCAGTGTGGACCCTGTGATCGAAAAGCTGTTGGTAAGCGAGTCTGTGATGCTGCAACCGTTTCAGCACGACGTGACGGTAAGTGGCGAAGACTCGCTTATGGTGTTCAACGGGAAGGTCACTCATGCCGTCCGCAAAACTCCCAAAGCCGGAGACTTCCGCGTACAGGACGACCACGGAGGATCAGTAAGAAATCACACACCGAGTGCCGAGCAAATCGATCTGGCGGAGAGAGCGATAGCCGCGTGTGAGCCGACACCTGCCTACGGCCGAGTGGATCTCGTTAGGAACAACCGGGGTGAGCTGGCCATCATGGAACTGGAGTTGATCGAGCCCGAACTCTGGCTGCGGTATTGCCCAGAGGCCGCGAGCGAGTTCGCCAAGGCTGTTAAGGATCAGGTGTGTGT
>PNLP01000057.1 GCA_013823135.1 Planctomycetaceae bacterium | reverse complement strand
GCCTCAGTAGGCGACCCGCTTCCGTCAATGCCGCTGTTCCTCGACCCCGCCACCTACGTCCCCGCCCCGCTGGAAGAAACCTACACGCGGACCTGGGAGAAGTGCCCCGCTGAGATGCGCGCAGTGGTGGAATCGAACGTTGCACCGACTTGACCGAGGCCGCGCTCTCAAAGGCGCCGTTTGGTCGCTACACAGATCTTGTTCGTCGCGCCCTGGGCTTCGAGCGAATCGAATTCCCTCTCCATGTCGTCGTAGAAATCCGACCGCCGGACGTTCGCGTTGTCCCGCCGCCACCGCTCGAACTCTGCAAGCGGCGTCGAGTCCTCGAGGAGTTCCGATCCGAGGCGGACAACCAACTGGTTCGGGCGGTGGCGGGTCGGGTCCAGGAGTTTGACCGCCTCGTCGACTCCGAGTTGTTGACACGCAATCGTGTACGCCACCGCAGCACTTCGGCCCCGGCCCGCACGACAACTCACGAGTAGTTTGTCTTTCCCGTGTGCGAACTGGAGCGCGTCCCGGAGCAGCGACTTGCTGGGAAGGTGCTTCCTTTCGCGGGGTTCCTCAATGTCATCGAACCGCACGAACAGGTGCGAGCGGGTATGCGTCGGGACGAAGTCCGTTTCTTGCACGTCCGAGTCGAGCATGACCAGCGCGTGCCACTGGGCCGGGTCGCGTTCGAGGATGAGGCTCGCCGCGACATAGCCCGCGATGCGGATCTCCACGCGAAAGTTCATCTTGTGTTCGGCGAGGCGGGAGCGTGCGCATCGTCACTCCGGTCGCTTACGCTCCCAGCTCGCCAAGACCACTTACTTGTTCTCGGTTGCCTTCTTCAGTTCGGCCAACACGGGTTTTACGTCGGTCTCGTTCACGGATTCGTAAGCGAACGACTTCACCACCTTCCCCTTGTTCACCACCACGACCGTGAGGTGTGCGTCCGAGTTTACGCCCCAGTTGTTCGGGCCGCTCTTTTCGCCGTCGAATGCGGCCAGTGAGGTCTTCTCGAACTTCAGCGACATGTTGATCTTCGGCAGGTATTCCTTGTGCTTGTCGAACGCCTTGTCGCCGAGCCACACCGCGACGATCGCGACACCGTCAAGTTTGCCTACCTCGGTATCGAGCACCTTCATGAAGCGGCCCAGCGGGCGACCGCCAACAGGAAGCCCCCCCTCCTCGGCCTTCACAAACAGGTAGATCGTCGGAGCGTCTTTGCGGTCGGCTGCGAAGTCGGCTTCTTTCCCTTCCACAGTTCCGACCACGCCGAACGCCTTGAGCGCGGGCACCTTCTCACCCGCCTTCGGACCGGATTCCACATCCGCTCGCGCCGCGGGTGTCAGTAGCAAAGCGGCCGTTAGGCTCGCCAGGACAGTGGACGCCTTCATGGTGATGTCTCCAAATCAGGGGTCACGGACAATGGATATTCCAGGACGGTCAAGCCGAGCCTGGGGATGGCTTGTAAGCGTCGCCAACCTCGGGTCACGCGGCGTTCTTCATCCTGAACAAACGCGGGGTCGAGGTCTGCTTTACCAAATGGCTCAGGGCATACCACCGGTTCAAACGCGGGGTCTGTGATGTACTGTGCGAGCGCCGCGTTGCAACGGATGTGGCGTTCCCGGAGCCGGTGAAGCATTTCCAGCGGCACTTCGCCCAGCACATAACGAAGGTAAAGGTCGGAGTCGACGATCGCCTCGACATCGCCTCCGCACACCTCGCACCGATAGCCCTCGTCGCATTTCGCCACCCAAATTCTCCGGCGCAATCACGGAATTCGTTCGATGATGTTAGTTTCACGTCCAAGCCGTATCCGTGTCCAGTAGCAACTCCTTGATCGCTCGCGATTCCAACAGTGGCCCCGCGCGGTATACTAACGGGATTGTTTTCGGGCCAGGATTCCCGCGAGTGCTCATGAGCGTCTTGCAGAAGTTCGATTTGACCGGTCGCACGGCAATGATCACGGGCGGAAGCCGTGGGCTCGGCCGCGCTATGGCACAGGCACTCGCCGAGGCCGGCGCTGACCTGATTCTCGCCGGGCGAGAGGTCGATTCGCTTAGCGTTGCCGCTCGGGAACTTGGTCAACTCAATAGGTGGGTCGGCGTTGTAGTTGGTGACGTGAGCACCCCCGAGATCGCGGCAGAATCCTGTGACAAGGTTCTCGCTTTGGGAAAGCCCATCGACATCCTGGTGAACAACGTCGGCGGGCGACGGGTGGACATCGCGACAGAAGACTTCCCCATTGATGAATGGAAGAAACTGGTCGATCTGAACCTGACAAGCGCGCTGGTATGCTGTCAGAAGATCGGCAAGCCGATGCTGGCACGCGGCCGGGGTTCGGTCATCAACATCACGAGTATCGCTGGACCGCTCGCGATCAAAGGGATTCGTGGCCGGCACTATGAAACATCGAAGGCCGCACTCACGGGCTTGACTCGTGCCCTCGCAGCAGACTGGGCCACCCGTGGCGTGCGTGTGAACGCAATTGCTCCCGGTGGGTTTCTGACCGACCCGAACAAGAAGTGGTATTCCGAGAAGCCCGAGTTGCGGGCGACGTTCGAGGCGCACATTCCCATGGGGCGGCTCGGCGAACCCTCCGAACTGGGGCCGGCCGCCGTCTTCCTGGCGAGTGACGCCAGTAGCTACATCACCGGTGCGACGCTCGTCGTGGACGGTGGCTTCACAATCTGGTGAGTTTGTGTTTCGTGTTTGGTGTTTGGTGTTTGGTCAAGGCTATCACCTTCGACGGGAACATTAGGCAATCCAAACACAAGGCACCAAACACCAAACACTAAACACTAAACACCAAAGACAAATGTCCCTTCCCACTGTTGCGATTATCGGCCGGCCGAACGTCGGCAAATCGTCGCTGTTCAACTGGCTCGCCAACCGGCGAATCAGCATCGTCGATCCGGCCGCGGGCGTGACCCGCGACCGTGTGGCCACCATTGTCGAGTTCAAGGACCGGTTCTTTGAACTCGTGGACACGGGCGGTATCGGCATCGTCGATGTGGACGACCTCACGGCCGACGTAGAACGCCAGATTCAGGTCGCCATCGACTCGGCCGCAGTCGTGGTGTTCGTGGTCGACATCCGCGACGGCGTGACCCCGCTCGATCAGGACGTCGCGGTTCGATTGCGGGCCGTGAAGAAGCCCGTCATTCTCGTGGCGAACAAGGCCGACACCGAGAAGATCGCTCAGCTTGGGGGCGAGTTCCATGCACTCGGCTACGGCGAACCGCTCATGGTGAGCGCCGACCAGAAGCTTGGGCGTGGCGAGTTGCTCGACGCCGTTTTTGCGAAGCTCCCCGAAGACACGCACGAACTGCCACCGGCCGATGCCGCACTCAAGCTCGCCATCGTCGGTCGGCGGAACGTCGGGAAGAGCACGTTCATCAACAGCTTGGCGGAAAGCGAGCGGGTGATCGTCTCGGAAGTGCCGGGCACGACGCGGGACAGCATCGACGTGAAGTTCGAGCGCGACGGGAAGACGTTCCTCGCCATCGACACGGCCGGCGTGCAGAAGAAGACCTCCATCGCCAGCAACGTCGAGTACTACAGCAGCCACCGGGCCGAGCGGTCGATCCGCCGTGCCGATGTCGTGTTGCAGTTCTTCGATGCCCGCCACCGCGTCGGGCGAGTCGACAAGCAACTCGCCGGCTACATCGTGAACGAGAACAAGCCCGCGATCTTCGTGGTCAACAAGTGGGATCTCGTCAAGGACGACATGACCACCGACAAGATGGCCGAGTACATCCGCAAGATGTTCCCGATGCTCGAACACGTGCCCATCGCGTTCATCACGGCTAAGGTCGGCAAGAACGTGCTGCGGTTGCTGCAACTCGCGGTTCAATTGCACAAGCAGGCCGGGTTGCGTGTCACCACGGGCGACCTGAACCGCGTTCTGCGGTCGGCCGTCGAGGCGACCGCGCCGCCGATGCAAGGGAGCCGCACGCCGAAGATTTTCTACGCGACGCAGATCGGCGTTTACCCGCCGACGATCGTGCTGTTCACGAACGGCCCGGAACTGTTCGAAGATACCTACCTGCGGTATCTCACGAAGACGTTCCGGGATAACCTGCCATTCCCTGAAGTCGCGATTAAGATCATGCTCCGGGCGAAGGGCGAAGCCGGTTCACGACGTGCCGACGACGCTCTCGACCTGCCGCCCGAAGAAGAGGGCGACGAAGAGATGCCGATCGTGCGTAAGGCCAGCACCCAGCAGACCCGCGAACGGGAGCGCGAGCGGGAACACGAGGACGAGCACAGCCCCGCAATCCCCGTGGAACCCAAGCCCAAGCCCAAGAAGAAGAAGGCCGGCGCCGAGACGTGGGACTTCTGAGCAATTCGGAATGCGGAGTTCGGAATGCGGAATTGAAGACAAACCAGACAGGGGCTCTTCAATTCCGCATTCCGAACTCCGCATTCCGAATTACTTCGTGATGTCCTTGATGAAGAGATTCCGGAACGCGACGGGGTCGTTGTGCCCCGCGAAGCCGAAGTGGCCCTTGGGGTTGTCCTTGCCGGGGTGTTTCAGGTTGTTCTTGAATTCCGTCACCTTGCTCATGTCGGCATCGAGGATGCGGGTGCCGTTGAGTTCCGCACGCAATGTCGAACCCTTCACGGTCACTTCGAGAAAGTTCCACTCACCGACCGCCCGCAGATAGCCACGCTGAGCGGCGACCATTCCATACGCCGAACAGTTGAACTGACGTGGGTCGAGTTTCACGTACTTCGGGTGGGTGTCGTCGAGGATTTGCATTTCGCACATCCCCTGCGTCGCCGCGTGAACACCATTCCCCGGATAGCGTATCGCAAGCCCATTGTTGCCCCCTGGCGGGAGCTTGTATTCCAGCCGGATCACGTGATCCGCATACTCGGCTTTTGTGTAGATATTCCCGCCCTTCTTCGGCTTGCACACGATCGCGTTGTCGATGATATCGTAGTTTTCGAGCGGGCCTTCCCAGCCAGTGAAGTCCTTGCCGTTGAAGATGCTCTCGAACCCGCTGGGTGAGTGCTTCGCGAGGAGTTCGTTTGCCTCACTCGCGGGAATCTCGCGGACGAAAAGGTTCCGCCAACGAATCTCACCGCCGTGCGTTTGAAGCAGAATCTTTCCAACCCGCGGCAGCGGCAGTTTGCGATCCCAGTAGTTCTCCATGCGAGCGTGATCGACGACGAGTTTCCCGTTCAGATAGACCGTGGTGCGTTCGCCAACCTGAAGGATGCGGAAACTGTTCCACTCGCCGAACGGCTTGTCCGCAAGCACGAGCGGATCGCGACCATCTGTATCAGTGGTGTTGTTGAACAACCCGCCCGAGCCCAGGTGCGGCCTGCGAGTCGGGTTCTTGGGGTCGAGCTTCTGGTTCGAGTCCCAGATTTGCACCTGGGGCGTGTTCCGCAGATAGATGCCACTATCGGCCTTTGCCACGGTCTTGTACTCGATCAGCAACTCGATGTCGCCGTATTCCTTATTGGTGGCGAGATACGCTCCGCTGCCGTCGTTCACGAGTTCGCCGCTCTGAACGCTCCAGTGCTTCTTGGCGCCAGCGGTCCACTCCTCGACCTTCTTGGTGCGTTCCTCGGGCGTCAGCTTTTCAAGGTCGGCCGGAGTCGCCCCTTTGTTGTGAATGGCCCAACCATGCCAGCCGTCGAGGTCTTTCTCGTTGAATAGCGGGGTGAACCCCTTCGGAGGCTCGGCCGCGAGAAGCGGTGATGCGATGAATAGCGCAACAAAGAACGCGATACGCATGGGATAATCCGAGAGGTTTAGAGGTGACCCAGAGGGGTCACCCATCACGACGAGTTTGAACATCATTTCTTGGGTGGCGTTGGCGGCGGCACGGGAGCCGGCCCCGGCGTGAAAGTGTACACATACGCGCTGCCGTTCGCCCCGGCGACGGCAAAGCGATCTCCCGCAGGAGCAAGCGCGAGGTCACGCGCCACGACGGGCGCCGTGAGCATGTGAACACTCACCACATCATCGCCTTTCCAGAACCACACGCGGCCACCGCTTCCGCCACCGGCCGCGAGCGAGAAGCCGGCGGGGTGGAATGCAAAGCCCCACGCCGTTCCCTGGAACGCATCCTTCGGCTTCAGCACTTTCGGCTTGCCTTCCTTCCAATCAAACACGACCACGGCCGGGTTGCCGACCCCCGCAAACGCATTCGACACGTTCGTAATGCCAGCGCATCCGAGCTTTGTGCCATCCGGGCTGAACGCGATTGCCCGCGCTCCGCCGATGTCTGCCATGAACGTCGGGTCGTACTTCGTGAGAATCTTCGCATCCAGTTCGCGATCCGCCACCCCAGTCTTCAGGTTCCAATCTTTGACGATACCCTTCAAATCGCAGGACGCGAGGCGCGTGCCGTCCGGGTGGAAGGCACAGTTGTAAACGTGGGAGCCGTGCCCTTCGAGGCTGCGAATTAGCGAGCCATCTTCGGTCTTCCAGAGCCGCACCGCGTTATCGTTGCCGCAACTTGCGAGCGTGGTGCCGTCGGGGCTCACGGCCACAGCGCGAATCCATCCCTTGTGCGCCTCGACTGTGCGAATCGGCTTGGGGGATTCGGCATCCCCCTGCCACCAGATCAGATTACCGTGGTAGTCGCCTGAGATGAACGTGAATGGTGCGGGCTTCGGTGGCGGAAGGATTGCACCGGCGAACCCCGTGAGTGCGTGGAGACTCGTGTACCGGCGTCGCAACGTATCGAGTTCACCGGAACCGGCCGCTGGCAGTGTGCCAACGAATGCCATGCCCCGAACCCAACTCTTATGGCCGAGCAGCGGCGTCTTCACACCCGTGAGCAGATCGAAACGCTGGATGCTGTCGTCTTCGGATGAAACGAACAGGAAGCGGCCGCTGGGATCGAACCGGCAGCCGATGAGTGGTCGGGCGTGCTTGAACTCGCGTTCCAGTCGCGCCGCTGTGAGGTCAGACACGGTGTATTCCCCTTATGTAACGGAGAACCGCCCATCGAATTATTCGATGTTAGTAAGGTCAGTCACTACCTTGTATGGTGCCTGGCCAGAAAGGACGTTAGCATTTACCCAAAGGAAGTTCATGTCTCGATTTACGCAGGGAAATGCGCACCAATACATCGGAGTCGATCCCCCGAGTGTGACGAACCCCCATATTCTTCTCGCCGGCAATTCTAGCGCACCATGGCTGCGTTGAGCGTTGCCATCTGAGTGCTCACGATCATTCCCGCCTCGGCTTGGCCACAACGACTAGCAGCCGCCCAGCTATGAGAGGAGAGCCGAGGGGAAGACCAGTATCACGATTGTTCTTCATCCTGTATTCTTCCATGAAACCCTCGACATCAATCCCTCTTCTTCATTTCGCCCAAGTTGAAGATCGCGATGTTGCCGACGCCGGGCTCCTTGTCAAACTTTCGGCGATCCTTCTTGTTATCCAGTGCGGCGATGAGCGTCTTTGATGACGAGTCGATGTACAACTGGTATGCCGGCTTGGGCAGGACAAGGGTCGTCTCAAGTTCGAAGTCGGGGTACGACAGTTTGATCAATTCGCCCTCGGCTGTGGCCAACCACACTGACTTACCCTCGACGTCGATTGCCGCAGCACGGTGAGGCTTCACCTTGGCGGCCTCTTTCATGTCGTCGGCGACAGACTTGCCAAGCCGCAGCACCAGACCGCTCTGTTGAAACACCATGAACTTCCCGTCCGAGGTGATGACAAACGGCCCGCCGCCGGGGCCAGTGGACCGTTTCCCACCTGCCTGCCAGATGCCCTCAGCGCTTCCCGGAGACAGCCCGTTGGTTGAGAAGTACATCCGCTTCCCGTCCGGGGCCATGCGGAGATTCGCCCCCATATATACCCGGCCGAGGTCGGCGATGATGCTCTTCTTCTTGGTGTCGATGACGGCCACCTTGGTGTGTTGGTTGCTGCCTCCGGTAGCGTAGACTTTTCCACTGTTGTCAGCGGCGATTTCGAACGGGTCGAACTTGATCTCGATCGTGGAGGTCACCTTCTGGTCGGCTAAGTTGACGACCTGGATCTTGCCAACCTCCTTCTCAGCCCCGGAATTACTGTTGTGTCCATTGGGTGAGGCGCTTGCGTAGATCGTTTTGCCGTCCGGGGACATGGTGATAGCTTCGGCCCCATCCAACTCGATCGCCGTGTCGTCGAGCGCCTTCTTCGCGATGTCGATCCGCTGAATCTTGCCGTCTGACTTGTTCAGGAAGTAAACGGACTTTTTGTCTGGGCTCGGGAGGAACTGACTGACGCTGGCATTGAGCTTGATCTCGGCCGCTGGCTGGAGATCGTTGTCCGCGGCGGATGCCGAGATAGTGAAGGCCGCGAACACGAAAGCCGCGAGCATGCTAGATTGATGCATGAGGAGTTTCTCTGATGACCCTCGCACCACAACCTAACTTCAGTTACGGAAGGGCGAGTAGCCATAATCCTACCAACCCGTTCCTCAGGAAGGAACACTTTTCCCCGTGTCGAACGCTCGCCGCAATCGCCCGCATGTGTGTGTTGTCAGGTGCAACCTCGTCTCGGTTAAAATTGTGGATCATGCCAAGATCTCGGTGATCGCGGCCGTCTTCGGATCGGCGATCGGCACAGGACGTTCGTTCGGGTAGAAACTCTTGGTCGAATCGAGGCCGACAGCTCGCAGGTACGTGTGGAACAGATGCCCCGAGTACACTTCACGATCGGTAACTGCCGTGCCGGTCGCGTTCGTCTTGCCGACGACCGCACCGCCCTTGATACCACAACCGCCGAGTGCCACCGACCACGCCTTCGACCAGTGGTCGCGGCCATAACGATCATTGATCCGCGGCGTGCGGCCCATCTCACTCATCACAACCACGAGCGTCGTCTCGAGCATGCCGCGGTCTGCGAGGTCGTCCATCAACGCGGCGAACGGGCGGTCGAACTCGCCGAGTTGCTCAATGTGGAAGTCGAAGTTCTCGTGGTGCGTGTCGTAGTTCGAGTGCGACACTTTCACGTAGGTGACGCCCGCTTCGAGCAACCGGCGAGCGAGCAGGAAGTGCCTGCCGAGGTCGTGCCTGCCGTAGCGGTCCGCGACCTTCCGGTCTTCCTTTTCGATGTCGAAAACCTCTGCCTGCTTCACGACCCGCTCGGCTTGCTCGAACGATTCAGCGTAAGCATCCGTGGCGGCGGACTTGCGGGACTTGGCGAAACGGTCGTTGAGCTTCCTGCGGAAGTCTTCGCGAGCCGCATCGGATTCCACGCTCAGGTTTGCGGGGCGGAACAGGTCGGCGGGCGGCTTACCATCGCCCAGCGAGACTGACGCGAACTTCGGCCCAAGGAACGTGGCATCGGCTTTCCCAAACCCGCTACTTCCCTTGGGAAGAATCTGAATGTGACCGGGCAACGCGGAGGCGGCTCCATTGCCGAGCAACTTCGCAGAGACCGCCCCAATGTGCGGGTACTCAATTCCCGCTTCCGGCTTGCGACCGGTGAGCATGATCTTTTCACCGATGCCGTGATCGTCCGACACGGAGTTCAGCCCGCGAACGATGGCGAGCCGGTGCATCTGCTTCGCGGTGTGCGGTAGCAGTTCGCAAATGTGTGTGCCGGGGACCGAGGTCGAGATCGCCTTGAAGGGGCCTCCGGTGTCGGTGTTCGGCTTCGGGTCCCAGGTTTCAAGCTGGCTCACTCCGCCCGCGAGGAAGATGACCAGGACGCGCTTTTGCGACTTGGCGAGTTCGGCGTTGGCATTCGCCGAAGCGAACCCGACCGGGCCAAGTGCGGCAGCGGTGCTCGCGCCGAGGAAGGCGCGACGGGAGAGGCCGTGGTCGGCAGTGTTGCAAGCGTAATCGCAGCGTGGCATGGGGAAAACTCCCGTTATCGGCTTGAGCCGCTTGCGGCTTCGCGGGTGTCCCGCGAAGCCGCAAGCGGATAAACCTCAGTGGTTGAAGCGGAACTCCGCGGAGGCAATCAGTGCCCACGTCAGTTCCGAAAGGGTAGCGGTGCGGTCCTTGGCGGCCTTGAGGGCGTCGGCCACGTCGTGTTTCTCGTCGTCGGTAGGCATTCGCGAAAGCACACCCAGGAACAGTTCCTCGGCGATAGCATCGTCGCTGGGCAGCTTGGCGAGCAGGTTCGCACGGGTGCCGAGCTGACCGCGAACGCTGGCACCGTACTTCAGGAACAGCGTCTGGTCGAGCGTGGCCGCGGGGCCGTCTTGCGATTCGCCCGGCCGATTGCCGAAGATGCCTCGGAATGGCCCGAGGGCACCGCGTCCATCGGGTTGGCCACACGCCTGTGAAATCGCGAACGCGAGTTGTTCCGGGGTGAGCGGCTTCAGCGACGCAACGAGGTAACGGTCGGCAGGAACATCCGCAAGTGTCGCGGGGACGATGCTGCTCCGCTGGTAGGTTTGGGTCAACGCGATTTGCCGCACGAGCCACTTCACGTCGTAGTTGTGGTCCACGAATTCAGTCGCGAGGAGTTCAAGCAACTCCGGATGGCTCGGCGGGTTCGCACTGTGGTCGAAGTCCAGGGAGTGAACCAGGCCGCGACCAAGCATCATGGCCCAGATGCGGTTCACCGCCGTGCGAGCGAAGGCGGGGTTGTCCCGAGAAGTCATGGCGTTCGCGAGTCGCTCGCGGCGGCTGTACGTCGGCACGGGACGCACGTTCGCGGCAGGCGCAACCTTGTATTCCTTCCCCTTCTCCGGCTTCTCCTCAGCAACCGGTTTCGCGCCCGGCATCTTCGGCGTGATCGTGTACGACTTCTTCGCCTTGTCGAAGACGCTCATGAAGGTCACGTCGCCTTCGGCCTTCTCGGCGATGATCGCGGTCGCGGCCTGGGCATTCGGGAACAGGAACGAGCGGTTCACGAACGCCTGGATGCCGTAGTACTCTTCCTGCTTGTAATCATCCACGCTGGGGTGGTCGTGACACTGGGCACACTGCAAATTCCTTCCCAGGAAGATGCGAGCCAGGTCGCGGGTCACGAGGTTTGGTTCCAGGTCGCGATCGAGCAGGAATTTCGCGGCAGGTCGCGTCTTGGGGTCGCTGCCGTCGTTCGAGAGCAGATCGCGAACCAGCGCGTTGTACGGCCGGTTCTCCGCAACCGCTGCTTGCAGGTAGGTCTCCCACGCTGCCCGAGGAACCTTCGCGTCGCCGCGTCGCTCCATCAGGGTAACGTCGAGAAACCACACCATGCGGCGGACATAGCCGGGGGATTCGAGTAGCGAATTGACAAAGATCGCCCGTTTGTTCGGGTTCTTGTCGGCGAGGAAGGCCCGCACTTCGGCAGCAGTCGGGATTGTGCCCGTGAGGTCGAGGTGCAACCGGCGCACAAACTCGGCGTCATCGGCCAACGGAGCGGCGTGCTTGGCGTAGTCTGGGTGGCCCGCGACGATGAGGCTATCGACGCGAGGCGGGAGTGGGTTTCGCGCGTCCCCCACAGCAACGAGTGCAGCAAGCAGAAGGCAGAGAGGCATGGCAGCGGTCCTCGGTGGGAGGAAAAAGCCCGTCGCGGGACCGGCGCGACAGGAGGCGATGGCAGTCCTAGAATCGTCCTTCCGAAATGTCCGCAAGTCAAGTGAGAACCAAATCTGTTCAAGATCTGCACTCGGAACGCCGATACCCGGATGACCTGCACAACCGACAAACATTGCCCAGATTCCGGTGACTGACAAACGGATTCACAACTTCGGCACAAGTCGCAGGCTGGGTCGAACGGGAGATTGCGATGGGTTTGCGGGTGATGTTGCGGTCTGTTGCGTTTGCTGTTGCGATTGGTTTCATCACTTCCTCCGCAAGTGGGCAGAACGAACTCCCCGCACCCACTTCACCACCCGCCGTAGTGCAGGAACCGCCCGCAACAGAACAAGTTTCACCAGCAGGTACTGCGGCACCCGCCGCAACGCCAGAAGACGTGCGAAAGATTATCGATCAGGTGCTCAAAGAACGCGACGAGAAGGCGAAACTAGCTGAAATCGAGAAGAAGAATCAGGACATCTTGAACCACAGGGTTACGGGAAAGTGGAACAACGGGCTGATGTTTGAAACGCCAGACAAGGCGTTCAAGATGATGGTCGGTGGCGTCGTCCAGTTCGATATGGGGTGGTTCAGTGTCAACCCCGCCGAGAAGCGTTCGATCGGCGTGTTCAACAACATGATCGATCCGGGGCAAGCCCTCCAAGACGGCATGGATTTCCGCCGTGCTCGTTTGCGGATGTCGGGTCTCGCATACGATCAGTTCGAATTTTTCGCGCAATATGAGTTCGCTAACTCGACCGACCTGCGACAGCGAACACTTGGCATTCCCAACCCGACCGGGCTAACCAACCCCAACACGACCAACCTCGACCCGGCCGAAACGGTCGGCTTCAATGAAGTGTACATCGGGGTGACGAAGCTTCCCCTCATTGGGAACTTCCGCGTTGGCCGGCACCGCGAGAGCCTGAACTTCGTGACGGCCACTGCAGACAATTACCAGGTCTGGTTGGAACGCGGGTTGCTGTTCGAGGCGTTCAACGGCAACACGAACTTCTCGAACGGCATCACGGTTGCGAACAACTATCTGAATGGCCGTGCCTACTCGCTGTTTGGCTTCTTCCAACAGAACTCCAACAGCAACCGCCAGTTTTCAACGCTGGGCGACGGGAACTATGTTTACGATGCTCGGCTCACCTGCCTGCCACTCTGGAACGAAGAAGAGGAACTCTGGGGGCACGTTGGGTTCGACTACAGCTACCGCAACCTCAGCCAGAACAACGTGCGGCTGCGTGCCCGGCCCAATCTCCGAATCGGAAGCGGGTTCCAAGTTCCGTTCATCGTCGATAGCGGGACGCTCTTCAGCTACGATGCCCAGCAGATCTTCAACCTCGAACTCGCGGCGGCTTACAAGCGAGTGACCTTCGCAGCCGAGGGAAGCGTGAGCGGGATCACGAACGTCTTCACGGGTGGCCTGCCCGATCCCGATGGCTCGCTGCCCAAGGGTGTCAAGTCGCGTGGAACCTACATCGCGGCCGGGGCGTATGTAGAACTGCTGACATTTCTGACGCCCGATCACCGTGGGTACGTCAAGGAGCGGCCCGGATACGCACGGGTTGTTCCCACTCGCCGATTCAAACTATTCCGCGGCGAGGACGGGCGGGTGTGTTGCGACACGGGGGCGTGGGAAGTGGGTGTTCGCTACGACTACGTGGACCTGACTCACGGTGGCGTCAACGGCGGCACCGCGAACGGCTTGACTGCGGCTCTCAACTGGTACTGGACCTCGAACGCTCGCGTTCAGGCCAACCTGTCTTGGATGAGTCGCAGCTTCAATCCAAATGACAACGAGGGCAGACTTCCAGGCAACTTCACGTCCTTCGGCCTCCGTTTCAACGCCGACTTTTAGTCGTTGTGCCCTCCATCAATGCAAAACAAGCCCCCAGGTCGGGGGCTTGTTGCGTGTCCTGATCAAATTGCCCAATTTGGCGCGGCCGTTTGCCGGTGGGGCGGCAAAATCGGGTCAGAAAAATCGGATCGGTTTCAAGGGCGGTGTCGGTAGTGCCGATATTAAAGGTACAGCCCACGCATGGCGGGCGGTCCTGTGGGGGAACAGGATCGCCTGCTGTGCGAGTGGCACAAGAGCTCACGTGCACGGAGGCCGTCATGGTCCGCAAACTGATTCTCGGGCTGTTCGCTGCCTCCGCGTTGGCGGCGAATTCGGGGTGTATGCTCAACCAATACTCGAGCAACCCGGACGAACGAATGCAGCAGTTGCTGTATCAATCGGAAGACCTGCGGCAGATCAAGAATGAGTGGCGGCGGTTCTGGTTCAACGACCAGCCAAGCCACCTGACGCCAGAACGAATTCACGGCGGTATCATCTGATTTTGGGCGGTGTTTGGTGTTGAGTGTTTAGTTTTTCTCGCAGCCCTCATGTGAGGATTGCAAGAAAATACCAAACACTCTACACCAAACACTCTTCGCTTACTTGCCGCCTACAGGCGGTGGTAGTTCCGCTGGCGATCCAGCCGTTCGAAGCCCGTCGCCGGTGAATCGCAGGAATAGCGTTGCAGGCTTACCCGCATTCGCCACCTTCACCAGAAGCACATTCCAGCCAGGGATCAGATCCGCGTTGAAAGTCGTGTCCGCGGGTGTGCCGCTCTGAGCAGCGGGTACAGCGTCGAGAATGCCCACGTCATTCATCCACAACCGCACAGTGCCTGCCGTGGAAACGACTCCCGTCGCGGACTGCTTCTTCTCCGAGAACACATAAGCCCGCAAGTAGACGCCACCGTCTGCGTTGGCCGTCATCGGCGAGAGGTCGATCTTCCCGTTCGGTTCGGCGAACACAGTCTTCCATGTCGCGTCCGTCTTCACCTCGGGCTTCTTCGCTTTCATGTCAGCAGGGAATCCACCAACCACCCCCGCTTCCAGAACCAGCCCACGCAACGCTTCCTGTTCCTTGCGACTCTTGAGGAACGCAAGCAAGTCGATGAACTGCTCGTAGCTGAGTTGCGACACGACGTTGTCGGGCATCAGCGACACCTTCGAGGGTGCCAGCGAACCGATGTCCGGCTTAGCCACGCGGATGTCTCGCCCGTTCGCATCGCGGAGGAGCACTTCCTTCGTGTCTTCCTTGATTTTCAGGCCCGTGTGAACCTGATCGTCAGCCGTCGTGAGGCGGTAGGTCTGGAAGCCCTCCTTGATCTCCTTGCTCGGATCGACGATGGCTTCGAGGATCTTCTCAAGGGTCATGGTGTCCCAGAGTCGCGAGAGATCGGGGCCAACGCTACCACCCACACCTTCAAGTCGGTGGCAGGTCGCACACGCCAGCACCTTGGTGTTCAGGTACAAATCCCGCCCCTTCTTGGGGTCGCCCTTGTCGGCAACCAGTGTACGAATCTTGTCGATCTGCCCCGGTTCGAGGGACAGCAACAACCCGCCCCTGAGAACCTCCGTTTGCAGTTTGACGATGACGGGATCGTCGTTGAACTTCTTGAGTGCTTCGGTCACCTGTGGGAAGAAGTCTCGTGGTAGCTTCTTCGCGATAAAGCGTTCCGCGATGAGCTTCGCGCCGGGCTTCGTGCTGGCAAGAACGATCACGGCTTCGTTCAGCAAAGTTGCATCTGGTTGATCGAGCAACTTCTCGGCAGAGGCACGGGCGGTGGCGATATCGAGGGCCGCGAGTGATCGCAGCGCCTCGGCTTTCACTGTCGCGGGGTGCGACCCGTTAAGCAGCGCCTTGATCGGTTCGACAGCCCGTTTGTCGCTGAGAACGCGGAGCGCCTTCACTGCGGCGATCCGTTCCGTCTCTGACTTTTTGTCGTCTGCGAGTAATTCAAGCAGCGCGGGAGCCGCGGCCGACAATCGCGTGTCCTCAATCGCCTTGATCGCAACTAACCGGGTCGCTTCATCGGGTTTGGCAAGCAACCCCAGCACGAAGGCGATTGCCTTGGGGTTATTCTGCCCGTTGGCCGCGAACACCTCGACAGCCGCCTGCACGACACTTGCTGGCTCATTTGGCCGGCGGGTGAGGAACTCGGCGAGCGAGTCGAGCGAGATCGGCGGATCGAACTGGTAGTTGGTGTACGAGCGGATGAGCGATTCCCGCTGAGGGATGGTCAGGTCCGGACGCAACAACAACTCGGGCAGCGCTTCCGCTGCGGCCTTCGTGCGGAGCGTGAGGAACGCCTCGACAGCCTCTTCTCGTTCCTTGTCACCTGAAGCGGCCAGGGAAAGCAAGGCATCAATCCCCGGCTTGCCGAGGCGCTCGAGTGCGCGGAGGTAACCGTCCTTCAGGAACAAGTCTCCATCGTGATCTGCCAGGTAGCCGTTGATCAGAGTACCAGAAGCGGCCTCACCGCCGACTCGCCCGAGAGCCATCGCGGCAGCACGCCGAACCGGTGGCTCGCGATCGCCGATCGCTTTCACAAGCGTCTCGATCACACGCCCATCTTTCGGCTTGGAATGCATCCCGAGGCCATCGATGGCAGCACGACGAACGTCAGGTGAAGCGTCATTGGCGCTGAGCAAACGGCAGAGGTCTTCGACATCCGTGTTCCAGTGTGCGAGAAGCACACCGAGCGCGGTTAGGCGGCTTTCGGCTTCGAACTCGCCCGTGAGGATCTTCTTGAGGACGCGGTCGCGAGACTTCGGCCCGCGGCGCACGAGTTCCTTGCGAGCCTCGACCCGGTCGGTCATGTCTGGCAACCCGAGCGCATCCACGAGTTTGTCGTCGGGCAGTTCCTTGATCTTCGCCCAGCTATCCATTCCCCGGCGCGGCAACGCAGGAATGTCCTTGGTGCCGGCCCACGTGATGCGATAGATGCGGCCGTTCTTGCCATCGCCCGAGAGTTTCCCCGCACCGCCGGAATCGGTTCGCCAATCGCAAACGTAGATCGCGCCGTCCGGTCCCGTCACCATCTGACACGGGCGGAACAGCGGGTCGGTGCTCCGCATGAACTCGAACTCGCCGGTTACCTTGAACGTCGCGCCAGTTGGCTCCACTTTGTAGGCACGGATCAGCTTGCGGTACACGTCGGGGTAGTAGAGCAACCCCTGGTATTGTTCGGGGATGCGAGTGTCGTTGTAGATGAGCAGACCCGCTGGCGATCCGCGGCCCGTCTTGAGCATCGGCGGCACCTTGCCTGGGAGTTCGCCAGCGACGGCACCTCGTGTGTGGTCTGGGCGGCAGCAACGTGCGCCGATCAACAATCGCCAGCCGAAGTCGGTCCCTTCCGCGACGTGCATGAGCCGACAACCCTGGAAGCGGCTGCCGTCTTCGTTGTCGTTATCGACGTGGAAGAAGTTGAATTTGTCGTCGTAGGCCAGGTCGCGGTACGGGTTGCGATAGCCCAACGAGAAGGTTTCCAGGTTCGAGCCGTCGGGCTTGCAGCGGAACACAGCACCGGTGCGGAGCACGGTTGCACGACTGCCGTCCGAACCTTCGGCGTAGTTGTCGTCGTCGCCGCTGGTGATGTAGAGCAGGCCGTCGTTGCCGATGGTGAGGCCGGAAACCTGATGGTGGTGGAAGCCACAGAACCCCTGTGCGATGATTTCGCGGAGGCTCCACGGGTCGTTCGCGTTCGCAGGGCGATCGGTGCCGGGACCACCGACACCGACCTGGGCACCTTGTCGCCAGCGTCGCACGGTGCCCCGACCGGTGACGTACAGCCAGCCATCGTGGTACAGGATCGAAGAAGGAAGTTCCTCAGCAATGATGACCTTGGGTGGGTCGAACTTCCCCGCGGCGTTCGGCTTGTACTGCTTCACGAGGTCGGTCGTGAACTTCTTCATCGTGGCAACCTGCCGGGAGGTGCCGTCCTTGTACCGGAACGTCTCCTTCACCTCGAACCAACGGTCGTTCGTGACGGGGTCGGGCCGCCACTCCATGATGTAGAGCGTGCCGTCGGGTCCGAATGTCATGCCGACGGGGTTGATCGTCTCGGGATCGGAGATGACGACCTCAGCCCGGAATCCTTCCGGCAGGAAGTAGCCTTTGAGCGAGGGATTGAACTCGCCCTGATCGACCATCTTGATGGGAAACGGTTCGGGCTTGGCGGGCGACTGCGATTGCGCGAACTCGGCCGGTGGTTGCGGTGGGGCAGCGACGAGTTGGCGAGAATGGGGTAAGCCCACGCCGGCAAAGATGCACAGCAGGGTTGCAATGGTGAGGGTGCGCATTTTGGGAGAGTCTCCGCGGTGGAGTTGGGCGGGCGCAAATCGGGTAGTAGACCATCCGGGCCAATTTGGTAGGTGCTGATTGGTTTGGTGGCACAGGCCTCTGGCCTGTGTCTGTAATCACAGGCCAGAGGCCTGTGCCACCATGTCCACCACCTTAACCTGGATGGCCTTGCTGATTGAGTTAAGGTTACCGTGTTCATGGGTGATTCCAAAACCGATTTCTCGGCAGAACAAGTGTGAACTTGTTCGGAATGCGCGGATTGCACCGTCTCCCCGAACGAACCTAATCGCGGAGGGGATATCAGAAACTCCCATCGGATTATGTGGTCTTCTTGTACACTCGCTTGCCAGCGACCCACGTCTCATCGACGTTTCGATCGTCGCCGCAGGCCATGACGCCGAACAGCAACATCGCTGCCTGGTCCATCGTTTCCGGCCCCGTCGCGGGGGCGATAAGCGACTGGTGCCATGCCATGGCGTGCTGACCCGCGTTCCAGTCCAATGCCACAAAGTCGGCTTCCTTCCCCACGTTGAAGTTCCCGAGTACGTCGTCCAGATACAGTGCGTTTGCCCCACCGAGCGTGGCCAGGTAGTAGGCGCGATAGGGGTTCAACTTGTTCCGTTCGGACTCGGGGTAGTCCATCTCCCGTGGGTTTACCGAGCCGTCGAGCATGGTGTTGTTGCACAGCCCGACCTTGTAGGCTTCCTCAAGCACGCGAACGATGCTGAAGGCATTTCCGCCGCCCATGTCGCTCCCAACCGACAGGCGAACTCGATGTTCTGGGTCCGTCGCCCGGCCAATCCGAAAGAGCCCACTCCCGAGGAACAGGTTCGACAACGGGCAGAAGCACACGCTGGCCCCCGCCTTCGCGAACCGTTTGAACTCGTCGTTCGACAGCCACACGCCGTGGCCAGCCGTGAACCTCGGCCCGAGCAAGCCGTGCTTCTCGTGAACCTCGGTGTAGTCCTTGCATTGCGGGTAATATTGCTTTGCCTGACGAACTTCTGTGGGGTTCTCGGAGATGTGCGTATTCACCCAACAGTCCGGGAACTCTCGCTTGAGCCGACTGCACATGTCCATCATTTCTTCCGTGCAGCCGACTGCGAATCGCGGGGTGATGGCGTAGAGGTGCCGGCCTTTGCGGTGATACTTCTCGATCAGCCGCTTGGACTCGCGGTAGAACTGTTCCGGGGTGTTCAGGAACTCGGGTGGGGCGAAGCGGTCGATCCCAGTTAACCCGGCGATGGTTCGCATCCCGCGGCGTTCCGCCTCGGCGAAGAACTCCTCGGTCGAAACGGGACTGCTGGTCGTGAACGCCTGGCAGGTTGTGGTTCCGCCCGCGAGCATGGCATCGAAGAACCGGCCTGCTGCTTCCCTGGCGTAAGTCGGGTCGGCGTACTTCAACTCTTCCGGGAAGATCCAGGTCTGGAGCCAGTCGAGGAGTTGCAGGCCGTAGGCACCGAGGACACGGGTTTGCGGGAAGTGGATGTGACCATCGATGAAACCTGGGACGATAATCCGGTTCGGGATGTGCGTGGCCGGGACGTTCTGAAACCTGGGCGACAGTTCAGCAAACGGGCCAAACGCCTTGATGATCCCGCCTTCGAGCACAAGCAAGCCGTCTTGGATGAAGCGTGCTGCGTCGGGTTCGTGCCCGACGTATTTCCAGGGATCATCGAGCAAGTCGAAGAATGTTCCGCGGATGGCAGTGGTTTGCGGAGGCATCGTTGGCAACTTTCGTTCAATGGTGAAGTGAGGTGGGAGCCGCACTGCAACTCAGTCTCGCAGCGGTTCAAATCGTCTCTGAAGATGTAGCGATTGGTTCACAGTAGCAAAGCGATAAGTAGTTGGGGCTTGAAGATTCGCCAACTCGATTGCACTCTTGGGGAAGGAGATCAGCCGTTGAGCTATCTCCCTTGCGCACTTGCACGGTAGCGGCCAGGAGTTTGGCCTGTGTCTCGGAGGAATGCCACGCTCAGATATTCAGGGTGGGCGAATCCGGACAGCTCGGCCACGCGGTCGAGGGTCAAGTCAGTTTCGACGAGCAGTTGCTTCACTCGCTTGATTCGAACCGCACGAATCTCTGCCTGCGGTGACAGCCCGAGGTGACGGCGAAAGAGTCGTTCGAGTACCGACCGAGATACAGGCACTTCCCGCAGAATGTCCGAGACCGTGATGCCGTTGCACGCTCGTTCGCGGATCAATCGGACCGCTGCTGCCACCGACGGGTCGTCGATTGCCAGCACATCGGTGGATTGCCGGGTCGTCAAGCCAAGGGGTGGGATCGTGCGTTCCAGCGGGTCGGCCTTGTACCCCGCCATCAAGGATTCGAGTAACGCGGCGGCCTCGTAGCCGAGCAACTCGGGATTCGGGGCAACGCTCGACAGCGGTGGACTGCACAGGTCGCAAAGAAGATCGTCGTCGTCCACGCCAACAACCGCCACTTCCTCGGGAACGGCGACTCCGGCTCGCTGACACGAATCGAGAACGTGCTGGCCTCGCATGTCGTTGCAAGCCATCAGCCCGACCGGCCGCGGGAGTTTGGCGAGCCACTTCCCGATCGCCTGCTGTTCACGCTCCCAGGGGTGTGACCGTGGGCCATACCACGGCGACTCGTACATCGCCACTTCGGACGCCGGCATACTGAGTCCCGCAAGGAAACCGGCCCGTCGCTCGGCTGCCCAGTGCTGTTCACTGAAGCCGCAGTATGCGAAATGCCGGAAGCCGCGCTCCAGTAAATGCTCGGCAGCGAGACGACCGATCGCATGGTGGTCCGATCGGATTCGTGGGAGCCCACCGGCCGATTCCCCATCGTAGAGGCTGACACACGCAACCCCGCGGCGGAGCGTGCGGCGAACCAGATCCGTTGTCGGGGTACGGAAGATGAGCCCATCGCCCTTCCAACCTGCCAGCCAGTCTGGCGGAGCGGCTCCGTATTCACGCTGTTCGAGAAAGACCGACCACGGCCGATGCGATCGCAGATACCGCGTCACACCCGCGAGCAACCGACGGCCATACACGATCGACGTTTCGACGACGAGTGCGACGTGCGGGGGAGACGACATCGGGGCAACTCCGGGAGTACGACCGAGTCTACCGTGGGCGGAACGGGGATCAATCGTTGATGGCCGTTCCGCGAGGAAATAATGGAATGATCCACAAATCAATGGTGTTTAACAGCCACGAGGCGCGCAAAGAAGTGTAGGACGATTACGCCCAATCTCAGGGCAGCGGGGATCAGTTTGCGTTATTCTCGAAGTCGCTTTAGGTCGTGATCCGCTCGGGAGGCTCATCGTGCGATTCGTCGCGTTGCTCGCCACAGTTGCAATCGGCTGTTCGAGCAGCACGCCAACCACGAACCAAGCCCCGCCCGCAGCGAACCGAACCGAGGTTCGCGGCCGGGTCACACTTGGCGGCAAGCCAGTCGTGGGTGCGACGCTCTCACTCAACCCGGATAAGGGCGAGTTTCGCCCGTTTGCGGTAACTGGCCCGAATGGGGAGTTCACAGTTGAAGCCCCAGACGGTGTTGGGGTGCCCCACGGGCGGTATCGCGTGTCGGTGTTTCGGGGGATCGATCCGGGCGGCACTGCTTTGGTGGAGGTCGCGATTCCCCCTCGCTACGCTGATGCCGCAACCTCTGGGCTAGCGATCGACGTTACTGCGTCCCCGCCTCCTGGCGGGCACGAACTTCGCCTCTCTCCGTAACGCTGTCAGAGACTTCCCATGATCTCCTCAGTTCGCCGTGGGTTCACACTGATTGAACTTCTGGTAGTCATCGCCATCATCGCCGTCTTGATCGGCTTGCTGCTCCCTGCTGTGCAGAAGGTGCGGGAAGCCGCATCGCGGGCGAGGTGCCAGAACAACGTCAAGCAAATCGGGATTGCGGTTCACATGTACGCGGACGTGAACGGCAGCAAAGTCGTTCCACTTTTTGATCGGTCGGTACCATCGACGATTGCGGGTAGCCCACTGCGTTCATCCGCGTTTATGCTGATTCTGGCACACCTCGAACAAGACCCGATGTATACGGCGAGTCGAAAGCCAGACCCGACGCGGGCAGATTGCTCGTGGTGGGGCGTGCTCGGCACGGGTCGAATCTGGAACTCCGCTCGCCTCAAGGCATACCAGTGCCCATCCGACATCGTCGCCGGCGGCAGCGGCGCGGTCCCTCAATCGGCCACGAACGCCGCAGAGCGTGACCGAGCGTGCGGTGGCTATGCGTTCAACTACTTGCTCACTGGCACCAACGGCGGCGGAAGTTCTGATAGCGCGTGGGTCAGTCGCTACCAGTTGGGCACCGTTCCGGATGGTCTATCCAACACGATCCTGACGGCCGAGCGCTATCCCTTCTTCACGCTGAACGTGCCGACAGGTTTCAACTATTACAACGCCTGGTGGTACCCTGCGGGGTTGTTGTGGTCAACAAGTGGTGGCGTGAACGGGAACGCCCCCATGTTCGGGTACTATTCGACCGCCGTTCCGCAGTCAGTCCCTACCCTCGCAGCCGCCGACTATCGAGTCCCGCAGTCGCCCCACACCGGCGGAATGGTCACCGGAATGGCTGATGGCAGCACACGGATGACGGCAGCCAACGTGGCCGCTGCCACCTGGCAAGCCGTGCTCACACCCGCCGACGGTATCCCACTTCCGGCCGATTGGTAAGTTGTGGGATCGGCAGGCGACCTACCCGAAGAGAGAACACGATGCCCGACCCCATCTACAAACAGATGACGGCCTTCTTGGTGAGCGAAGGGATTGGGGATCTGTCGCACACTGGCAAGACCTACATGGGTCACCTTCTCGCGGTTCACCGATTCCTTGAGGAACAGGGTTGTTGTCTTGACGTCTGCCGGGCAGGGCTGTTCCACTCGATCTACGGTACGGAAGAGTTCCAGCGATTTCAGTTGCCTCTCGAACGGCGAGGCGATGTGCGTGCCTTGATCGGCGAACGGGCGGAACGGATCGCCTACCTGAACTGCGCGATGGACCGGGCATCGTTTGACATCGCACTCAGTCGCAACGAACCGCCGTACCCGATGCGTGACCGCCTCACCGGTTCTGAGGTGCTGATCGACCGCGAAGACTTCGACGACCTCTGTCGCCTTCACCTCTACGACTGGTTGGAGCAAGTTCCGCGATCTCGGCGCGGCTACAGCTACCGTCGCGCGGGTTACCGGAGCATCGCGGAACGCCTCGGAGCCGACGCGGTTGCCGCATACGACCGCGTCTTCGCGACCGAGCCCAGCACAACAGCCTGAACCTCTCCGGAGAACACGATGCGTTCGCGGTACACGATTCTCCCCGTGGCCCTGCTCCTCGCGTTTGGCTCGCCCCTTCACGCCGCCGAACCCGTTGCGTGCGACCTGCTCATCGTTGGCGGGAACGAAGCGGGAGTCGCAGCCGCCGTTCAGGCAGCACGACTCGGGGTGCCGCACGTTGTGCTCGTGAACGACATTGAATGGCTCGGGGGCCAGTTCAGTGCCGAGGGAGTCGGCTGCCTCGACGAGTGGACCACATATCGCGGGAAGCGTGTGAACTTCCCACGGTCCGGGCTATTCCTCGATATCGTCCGCGAGATTCGCAAGCGGAATGCGACCAGGTATGGCCTGGCAAGCCCTGGCAACGCATGGTGCGGCACCGACACCGTCGAACCCGCTATTGCCGCGCGGCTCTTCGCGGACCTGATCGCCCAGTATCAGAAGCCGCGCGACGACAAGACGGGCCGCATCACGTACCTGCATTCGTGGGAACCGGTCCGCGTCCGAACCGAGAAGAACGCCGTCACCTCCGTCGAGTTCGCCGCTCCCGACGACCCGAAGAAATCGCTGGTCGTCACCGCACGATTGACGATCGACTGTTCGGACTGGGGCGATGTGATCCGCCTGAGCGGAGCACGATACGCAGCCGGCCCAGACCTGAAGAAACGATTCGGCGAGCCCGGCGCACCCGAGGGACCACTCAGTGACGATCGCAACGAGATGAACCCACTCTCGTGGTGTGTCGTGTTGCGCGAAGCGGGGAAGGATTCGACCATCGCGAAGCCCGACGGCTACGAGCCGCGATCGTTCGCGGCGCTCGACTCGACCCCGCCGTTCGTGGATTGGGACGGCATCGATGGCGTTTACTCGAAAGCCGGGTGGAGCGTTTACACACACCGTCGCCTCGTCGATCGGCGACACAACAAACTCGCGGCGGGCACCGAGGCGACGTTCCTCAACTGGCCAGTGCAGGATTATCCGCTCTACGCTTTCCCCAAACCGGTGGCCGATGCGCTCGACGCCACGGAAGCGAACGCTTCCAAGAAGAACATCGTGGACATGACCGCGGCCCAGCGGCGGATCGTGTACGCGGATGCTAAGCGCCACGCTCTCGGAATGCTGTACCACCTCCAGACGAAGGTTCACGACCGCGTTCGCGACTATCCCGAGAGCTTCCGCTACATGCAACTCACTGACGAGTTCGGCACCCCGGATCGCCTCCCACCGAAGCCGTATATCCGCGAAGGACTGCGACTCGAAGCCCTGTACATGCTTCGCGAGACCGACATCCGCGCCGCTGATCGAAACCCGAAGTGGGCCAAATCGATGGTTCCCGACGGCGTGTTCGGGTTCCAGTTCAACATCGACTTCCACCCCACGCGGCGGAAGTTTCTCGATGGGGGCAACACCGGTCCGTGGCAGTTCGTTCACACTGCGAACCGGAACTGGCACACCGACACCGACCGGGCAATGCTGCCGTTGCGGTCGCTCGTGCCCGTCGAAGTCGATGGCCTGTTGGGATCGTCCAAGAACATCGGCGTGACATCTCTGGTGAGCGCCGCACTCCGGGTGCATGGGCAGATGGTGCTCTGCGGGCAGGCCGCAGGCACGGTCGCTGCCGTGTGCCTGAAAGAAGGTCGCCAACCTCGCGAGGTTGCCCGCGACTGGAAGAGCGTGCGCGACGTGCAGCGATTGCTGGTCAAACCACCGTGCGGTTCGCCGGGGGTGTTGCTCTGGCCGTATCACGACCTCTCAACGGATGACCTGCACTTCGAGGCCGTAAATCACCTGGCCGTTCGTGGAATCTGGCCGGGCGATGCAGGGAGCCTCGATTTTCGTGCCAACGATGCCACCGCGAAGTCGGAGGTTGTAGCGATCCTGGCTCGCGTGCAGGAACTGGTCGTGATTCCATCGCAGAAGCCATTCCAGCCTGCCGACACTGCTGGCCCCGCAAATTGGAAGTATCTGTCAGATGGGTTGGTAACTCTCGGGTTAAAGCCGCCCGCTGGATTGGTAAAAGATGGCACGCAGGTGCTACAGCGCCACGAACTCGCTCGCATCTTGTGGGCGATGGTTCGGGACTTGCCAGAGCGGCAGCCAGATTTGAAAAACTACCTGCGGCCGGGGAATGATACGGATGGCGACGGCATCGCCGATCTCGATGATCCCCTGCCGTTAATGAAGTCGTCTGCTCCGTGATCTCCGTCCGTATCCCGAACGGAATGTCGATGCGATTCAGGCTCACACTCGACACGCGGCGTGCTGGCGTGACAGCATGCCACCCTCACACCAGGTCGAAATTTGGATAGCAGACACGCCGTGACATCTTGATGCTGGGTCCCCGCGAAGATCCTGGTCTTCGAGCGTATTGCAACAACTGCCCATCTCTCAACCATCTGGATTTCCGTGTTGTTCCGGCCAGCGGACCCAATCTGAGTCTGGTTTCCTAGCAATTCTGGCTCGAGAAGTGCTGGGAATCCCACGTCTCGCGATTTAGACTACGGCGGAAGCTATCGTTCGAAGGGACCTGTACGCAGCGAGTGGATGAACTTCGCCGGAATCGTCAGGCGAATGAGGATAGTAATTCCTTCAGGATCAGTCGCCCCGACCGCTGTAAGCCTTCTCCTTTTGCGAATAGTGAGTCGGGAAACACCACTCCGGAGTGACACGTAATGCCGTGGACCATGAACTGCTCGCATTGCTCAAAGACGCTGTCGTTTCCAGAGGAACCGTCGGGCCGAGAATTTCCTTGCCCCTTCTGCAAACAGACATTGATGAAGCCCACATCGATCGCGACTTCAGGCGATCCACTCCCTGCAGTTGTTTCGCCAGGGGTCGCTGTGAGTAACATGCATTCCGCACCCAGCGAAGCCGTACAGAGTGCGCTGGCTGAACGAATCACCAGGCTAAACCCTTCGTGGCGGACTGTCTACGTGGGTCTTCGACGAACTCAAGTCGCGGCATGGCTGATGCTGTCGTTTCTACTCACGACCATCGCAGTGGGGCTGTTATGGCCACCAGAAACCGAAAGAGTTGTCTCGACACGCACCGTTTTAATCCTCGCGCTAACAGCCGCTCAACTGGCCACGGCACTCTTTCATGTGCTCTCGCAATTTCACTGCACACACCTCCCTCCTTGGGAAGGTCGACAGCCTGCGATTCGAAGTGCCTGGGCTGGTGTCGCGTTCCTGTGTGTGGCACTGCTTGCTGGAGTTATCCCAAACTCGGGCCGAGTGTACGTGATGATCATCTCCACCCTCCTGGTGGTGTTCTCTGCCCTTCACTGGCAGGTGTTTCTGAGGGCACTCGCCATACGGTTGGGGAATCAGGAGCTGGTGAGAAGGCTCCATGGCTTCAGTTGGTGGATCTGGATTGGAACCATCTGTCTGCTTTATCGGAGTGCTATTCCGGACCGAGAACAGCCGGTTATCGGTATCTTCTGTGCAGCGGTGCTGCTGTTCTCTGTCGCGAGCTACGCACGCCTGGCTTCTGCGATTGCGACGACGGTCGCTAAAGATGCCCCTATTGAGTGAACCAGAAGGTTTTCTGACTTGGAAGAAGCAAGGCCAGCGATCGCTGGCCTTTTGAGTATCAGTTACTGCGATCAGTCAAAACGCCGGATGACTTGCGTTATTCCACCAAACCAAATACAGGAGTCGGCGGAGGGTTATCAGAAGGGCCAGAGTTGATAACTCCGTTCCCCATCGTTGTCAAAGTTGAGACGATAAAATTCGATCCAATCCTGGTATCCCCATTCCCTGCCAGCATGAGTTCAGCCCCCGCCGCGTAAAAGGTGCCACCGATGTCGAACTTACCGTTACCAGTGATGCTAATTGTTGCTGTCGACGTCCGCTCCTGGAAGATGCTGATTCCTTGATAGATTCCGCTACTCGGGGGAGTAATGAGCACCTTACCGCTCCCAGATCCTGCTATATTTATCACATCGCTTGATTTAGCTGGATCGTTATAAATCATCACGTTAGACCCGATCAAGTTACCTTGACCTGTCATCGAAAATCCCCCTCCTTTCATGTAATAGATTCCTGGCTCCATGATAACATCACCACTCCCCGTTATTGAAATTCCGCCTTCATAAAGACCAGGCTTAATGGTCACAGGATCTTTGTTGTTCAGAGTCAATTTCTTAGAAGACTGTTCTTCACCTTCGGTCGGTGTTGGAAGGTATGCAAGGGGATCAGGTACTGGCGGCACTCCGCTGTTCTTTGGTCCCTGATAATTCCCGGACCAGCCCGGCAAACCACCGAAATTGAAGGGACTTGCTTGTGCAAATCCACCCCCGGTTGTGATCGCGGCTTGGGGATCGGATGAGTTGACAGTGACTGGTCCGTCTACCCTCAGTTGCCCATTACCCCCGACCTTGACTGTTTGACCAGGCACGAGCAATACCAGCGAACCTGGAGACGTAGACCAGTAACCACGAGCGACAGCGCGAGCCCTGACCGGCAGTGCACCACTCCCAAAGATGGCACTAAACCCACGCTCTTGCCTGAATGTGACGATCACTTCGATATATCCCGGCTTGTTGGCAAATACTCCGGATGAGGGTGGGATATTGACATCCACCGTGGTGAGTGTGCCATCATTTGCATATCCATTGGCTTTGGCAAATGCCAAGGCAGTCTGCCTTGCCAAAGCCGTCGTTTCCATTGGGCATTGCGATAGGCCCATTGATTTCGGGGCGCTGCAGTACAGAAGATCCGTCGCCCCCGCAAGCGCCGCTGCGTCTGCAGCCGCCTGACCCCGACGGCGATGATCCAGGAGAAGCCCTCCTTCCAACGCAATCGCCACAAAGCTAATAATCACGACGAGGCATAGAGCAACGAGGACGAGAACTTGCCCAGGCCTTTGATGAGATGAGGTACGCATAGTTGAACTCGCGAAGGTGTGGCTTGCAATCGTGCGTTAGTAACACATAGCAGCAACTGACGTACTTTTCAGAGTCACACTACTAAAGAAATACTCTGGCTTCCAATCGTATTCAACAGTCACAGTGACCGTATTGAGCCTGATGGTACCATCAGAATCAGCACGCGTGACCGGATACTTTGGACTCCACGTTATGATAAATCGAGTTCGGCTTAGGTCGAGCAATGTGGCCTTGGGTACCAGAGCAGTCTGATAGATATCAGCATCAGTAACGCTGGTGTGACCCTGTGCATAATCCGATCCATGGACAGAAGCATAACGAGCTGTTTCTCTCGCCAAAGCCGCAACTTGTTGGTAGCGAAAGATGCCGACGCAACCAACCAATAAGCCGAGCATAATCAGCATTGTCAGCGAACTGACCAGGGCAAACTCGACGAGCGATATACCTCTGCGCGATCGGTGATTAAGTCGCATGATATTCTCCCTCGCGGAATGGGTTATTTCTTCAGCAAACCAGTCGTATCTCTCATCCTTACCGTACGGCGAAGCGTTGTGGAGATTGGCACCCCAGGGAAGTGCGTGATGGGATGAAATTCCCAGGTCGCAGTGACTTCCACATAGGTTTTCCCATTTTCGTCCGTGCCGGTAACGGCGTTTGATATCGTAGGCTGAGGTGAGAGATTTCTCGCCTCATCCAGTGCCGCTTCCGGATGAGTCCCGTATGGAGAATGCAATGCCGCCTTCTCGTTTGGATCATCAGGTTGGAGTATGCCGCCGTAGTAGAAGGCACCATCCCTCGCACTGTCCGTGAGGACCTGCGAAAAGTAAAAAATGCGGCCGTAATCGACGCCAATGACGAACAGGAAAAGCAACAACGGAAGAACCGCCGCCAACTCGACTGTTGCCGCTCCCCGCCGAACAAGTTTTGCTGGGATTCGCATGTTGTGTTCTCCTCGAGTGTCGTTTCCTGCGGGCGTGACACCGGAGCCCGTACAGTCCGCACAACGATGTCCGGGCACCACGCTCCCATCGCTCCTTTTAGCAGACGGGAATTTTCCTCTTTATTCCTGGCAGATCATTAAGCAGACGACGTGCCAAGATCATAACAATCACGCATCACATAGCCCAAATCGTAATTCTCTTGTCGAGCGGAATTTGAGAAGGCTCGATCTCCCACGCCGATTGCAAATCTTCGCGACGTTTAACTGACGGGTTATCTACCCATAACCGCACACTCGCTGCCCAGTTGTGTGCCAAATTGGCGCGCCGGCCCCATGTCCCCCAACCGTCTGCGGTTCCACGGTTGCTCGAAGTGTTGCTTTCGGTCAGCCGACTTCTGCCGTCTCAGGTGAAATTGTCGTTTTGAGAATGATTTTGAGTTTCCCTGCACAACTCGCGTCTGCTTCTTTCTCCACAGTCGGAGTCGATCACAGAATCTGTTATCTGATCACAGAGTGTTGCGATACATTCGAGGTCTTATAACCTTCCGCCTGAGGGCACGCCCATGCTGCATCGCATTCTCGCCACGCTGGTCTTTGGCTTCTTCACGCTCCCATTAATCGCGGCTGATTGGCCTCGATTCCGCGGTCCCGATGGCTCCGGCATCAGCGCCGAAAAGGGTTTGCCCGTCACCTGGAGCACCAAAGAAAGCGTCGCCTGGAAGACCGATCTGCCAGGCTCCGGCTCCTCAAGTCCAGTCTTTATCGGCGACAAAATCTTCCTCACCTGCTGGACGGGCTACAAGGTGCCAGGCCAACCGGGCGGTACACAGGCCGACTTGCGTCGCCATCTTTTATGCCTGGATCGCAAGTCCGGGAAGCAAGTTTGGGAGAAGAATGTCGCGGCAAAGTTACCCGAGTTGGATGTCTCACGCGAAGGCGACGGCTACGCCTCCAACACCCCTGCCGTGGATGCGGAACGGGTGTACTGCTTCTTCGGCAAGACCGGTGTGTTTGCGTTCGATCACTCGGGCAAGCAACTCTGGCAGGCTGATGCTGGCGACCGCTTCGGCGCCTGGGGTTCGTCCGCTTCACCGGTGCTGTACGGTGACCTTGTCATCATCAACGCGAGCATCGAGAGCGATTCGGTGATCGCGCTCGACAAGAAAGACGGCAAGGAAAAGTGGCGAGTGAAAGGAATCAAGGAGGCGTGGAACACGCCGTTGGTGGTGAAGAACAAGGACGGCAAGGACGAACTGATCGTTCCAGCCGCGAAGAAAGTGTACGGCATCAATCCGACCAACGGCGAGGCACTCTGGACCTGCGAGACCGACATCACGTGGTACATGGTGCCAAGCGTCGTCGTGAACGACGGAGTCGTGTACTGCCTCGGTGGTCGCAGTGGCGTCATCGGGCTTGCTGTTCGCACTGGCGGCAAGGGCGACGTGACCAAGACACACCGGCTCTGGACCAGCAAGAAAGGCTCGAACGTGTCATCACCCGTGTTCCACGATGGGCATCTGTACTGGATGAACGACTCGAACGGCACGGCATACTGTGCGAAAGCGGACACGGGCGAGGTGGTGTACGAAGAGAAGGTTCCCCGTGCAGGCGGGGTTTACGCGTCGGCACTGCTGGCCGATGGACGCATCTATTACGTTGGCCGCGAGGGCCGCACCTACGTTGTTGCGGCCAAACTGAAGTTTGAACTGCTTGCCACCAACGACCTCAGCGATAGAAGCCTCTTCGACGCGTCACCCGTCGCGATCGACGGTCGCCTGTTCATCCGCTCCGGCAAGGCGCTCTACTGTCTCGCCAAGTAGGCCCAACAACTCGTCTCGATTCCACGCACCCCGGTCTTCTCAGCCGGGGGGTGTTTTCTTGTGCGCGCCTGGTGGTATTTGCACTGTGCAAACGACTGTGACGGTTGTCCGGTGCGTTCGAGAGCCTCGGCTGTATTCGTGTTCGTGTCTCGCCTCGCGGTGCGGTGGCAGATGAAGTACAGTTTGCGTAACCCACCCGACTTCACACCCGCGGAACATGACGAAGATGGCACTCCCACTGACACCGGAGGATCCGCAGGTTCAGGCCAAAATTTGGAACGTGTTCCGGGATTATTTCGACTTGGCCGAGAAGAAGCGGCGCTGGAACATCAACGACGACATCCCCTGGGAGAAGTGCAACCCGGGCCTTGATCCGGCGATCGCCGACGTGGTCCAGACATTCTGCATGATCGAGTTGTTTCTCCCGGACTACCTCAGCAAACAACTCCCACAGGTTCGCGGTAACAAGGGCCGGGCGTGGATGCTCGCGAGTTGGGGCTACGAGGAAGCGAAGCACTCGATGGTGCTGAACGACTGGCTTTTGAAGGGCAAGCACCGTACCGAAGAGCAAATCGTTGACATGGAGAACAGCGTCTTCGAAAGGGAGTGGAGTTTGAAGTACAACGATCCGCTCGCCACGGTTGTGTACACGATGGTCCAAGAGGTCGCAACGCGGGTGAACTATCGCAACCTGCGGAAAGCGGCAAACGGAAGGTGCCCGGCGCTGGATAGCGTCCTTGAGGTCATCCAGATCGACGAAGCGGCCCACGGCCATTTCTTCCGCCAACTTGTTTCGGTCTACCTGGAACATGACCGAGCCGCGACGCTCGAACGAATCCGAATGGTGCTAAACAGCTTCACGATGCCAGCCGACCATCTTCTGGCAGATGGCCGCCAACGAGTCGCCAAGATCAAGGCGATGAAGATCTTCGATGAGGGCATGTTTCTGAACGAAGTCGCGACCCCCCTGCTCAACCAACTCGGGCTCACCCGCGCCGACATTCGCGGCCCGAAGGTGCATGCCGTGCGGTAGTCGACGGGTACATTCATTTCGAACAACACGTTTCGAGTCGAGTTGGACGCGATTGGCGTGCTCACCTCGGAACGTGTGGTTGACCACATTCTGCGTGACAAATCAGTCTGCTCAAATCCAGAATGATGTTCTTCGACAATCATGCGCGTGTACCTTCACGCGTGGTCGGGTAGAATTAGTAGGTCTAGCGTGATTGTTGGGGGATGGACACATGGATGCAGTTGCAAAGCAAGCTTTTGAAACGGGATTGGCAATGGCGCGTGCAGGGAACCCAACGGGCGCAGCAGAGGCTTTTAACGAGGCTGTGAGCCGGGAGCCTGGGTGGGTGATGGCTCGATTGAATCGCGGTTCTGCCTGGTTCCTGGCGAAGAACTTCCCGGCCGCCCTCGCCGACTTTGACGCGGTCCTTGCAGCCGAGCCGAAACTCGTCGATGTCTACCTCAACCGGGCAATCGTCCGTCGGTCAATGGGCGACATGGCTGGAGCCGATGCGGACCTCGCTGCCGCCGTCGAACTCGCTCCTGACAGCCCCGCCGTGCTGAACAGTCGCGGATCAGAACGACTGCGTACGGGCGACATGGCCGGAGCCGTCGCAGACTTCACTCGTTTGCTCGAGGCTCATCCGGACCATACAGGCGCCCGCCTCGCACGATCCACGGCGCGGCTCCATTTGCTCGACGCCAACGGAGCACTCACCGATTGCGAAGAGGTTCTGAAGGTCGATCCCAGTAACTGCGATGGGCTCATCAACAGGGCGACAGCCCGCATGATGCTCCAGAATTTCATTGAAGCACTCAGCGATATCGAGGCTCTTCTCGCGGCCCAACCGGGCTCGATCGAAATCCTTTATATGCGGGGAGCAGCCCACGTAGGCGCGGGGCAGTTCGCACCCGCACTTGTTGATCTGAATGAGGTAGTGAAGAAAGCTCCGCAACTCGCAGCCGGTTGGGCGACCCGTGGGAATGCCAGGTATCACCTGGCCGATCCGGGTGCAGTCGCGGACTACCGGGAAGCGTTCAAGATCGACGCAGGTGCAGCTACCCGGATAATTATCCGGCTCATCCGTGAGCAATCGCAATACCGGCAAAACGAGGTGCTGGCGGAGTGTCAGAAGTTTCGGGCGAAGGACCGCGGCGATTCGATTTCGCTCGTGAGGCGAGGTCTCACGCGGCTTCTCCAGGGTCGGCCCGCCGACGCGAACCTCGACTTCATGGCATTCCGCAAACTCCTGCCAGACGCTACAGCAATCCTCGACACGCTCGTTGCTGCCACGAACAAGCTGATTGCAGAGAAGAAGAAGGGCTGAATTAGCGGGGACTGCAACCTATCCCATCCCTCGTCACATCCGCTCTGCGGTGTGACGAGGGATGAAGACGAACAAATCATCGCTCGAAAAGTGGTAGAGAGAGCGGCCTCACCCCGCGCGGAAGACCACGACACCACCTGCACCGCTGCCGGCGGCCAGTAACTTGTCGTCCGGACTCCACGCCAGCACCGACGCCTCCCCTTCCCCGAACTTGAACGTACCCACCTGCGGGCCGCGGGTGTTCGCAGGTTGCCACAGAACCACTTGCCCGTCCGTCGCGGCCGACGCCAGGAGGAAGCCACGCGCCTGGTATGCCAGTGCCGTGAGGCTCGATTCCTCGTCGTGGCCGTCCAGCATTTGCGGCTTCGATCCTTCGGGGCCGCGTGTACTCGCCTTCGTGTCCCAGATGCACACCACAGGGCCGCCGCCGGTCGCCAGATAGCGTGAGGTGTGGTCCCACGCCAGCTCCCGCACCTTCGTTTTGTAACCCCACATCTGGAGGTCGTGAGAAGCGTCGTAATACCAGAAGTGAACCGTTGAATCCTGGTTGCCGTGGGCGAAAATCGAGCCGTCCGGGCTCCACGCGAGCGCCAGCGGCGATCCCTTCCACGCAAGCATCTTCACCGGTTCCGTGCTGGCAATCGGGTCGTATGTTGTGGCGGCGCCATAGGCGAGCAGCGTGAGGTGATTCGTGCCAGGACGCCAAGCCATGTCCATCACAGTGCCGGCCTGCGGAGGCAACTCGCGGACCAGTTCACCCGCCGCAGACCAGACACGCACCTTTTTCCCCGCGGCGGTCGCAAGCAGTTGCCCGCCAGGATGCCAGACCGCTTTCTCTGCCCACGAACCGCCGGCTTCGAGTGTCTTGGATTCCTGCCCGGTGCCCGCGTCCCAAAGGCGAACCTTGCTGTCTTGCCCGACACTCGCGAGCAGGTTGCCGGTTGGTTGCCAGGCGATCGCGGCCGTGCCGAAACCGTGCCCCTTCAACTGATGCGCGGGCTTCCCCGTTGTCACGTCGAAGATCGTGACGGGACCACTCACGGCCGCGGCCGCGAGAAACTTTGAGTCCGGCGACCACGACACCCCAATCGTGTGGTCTGGCACCGTCGACTGCCACGCCACGCGGAGTTTGTTTTCAGACTTACCGAACAGATTCAGTCGAGGCATGTGTATATCCGATTGACGATTGATGATTGATGATTGGAAGGCGGGCGGCAGCGAGCCGTGTCTTTCCATCATCAATCATCAATCTGAAATCATAAATTCCATCACGCGAGGCACTTCTTGAAGCCCGCGGTCAGTTCTTCACGGTCCAGGTTGCGACCGATGAAAATGAGCTTGTTCGATCTCGGTGTCTTACCCCAGGGCTTATCGACACGTCCGTCGAACAGCATGTGAACGCCCTGGAAAACGAAGCGGTTGGGGTCGCCCTTGATGCTCAGCACGCCTTTCATGCGGAAGATGTCACCGCCCTTGGCCTGAAGCAATTCGCTCATCCACTTATTCAACTTCTTCGCATCGAGATCACCAGTAATCGTGAGTCCCACGCTGGACACGGACTCGTCGTGAACGTGGTCAGGTTCCTCGTGAACTTCGAGCGAGTGGGTTTTGTGGCCGTGGTCATGATCGTGATCGTGTTCGCAGTGATCGTGCTCGTGATCGCAGTGCGAATGGTCCTTCCCGTCGTGCTCGTGCTTGTGATCGTGCTCATGCTTATGGTCGTGCTTGTGGCCGCCGTTCTTGAGGAACTCGGGTTCGTGTTCCAGGATGCGGTCGAGGTCGAAACCCTTCACGTTGAGCACATTGTCCAGATTGATCTGTGCGTTGGTCGTGCGATGAACGCGAGCCACTGCGTTCATCTTCTTGATCCGCCGTTCGAGTGCGTCAAGTTCGGCCGAAGTGACAAGGTCGCACTTATTCAGAAGGATCACGTCGGCGAACGCGATCTGCTCCTGCACCTCGTGCGAATCCCAGTGCAGCATGACGTGCTTCGCGTCCACGAGCGTCACAATGCCGTCGATGGTCGTCTTCCCCTGCACTTCGTCGTCCATGAAGAACGTTTGGGCAACCGGGCCAGGGTCGGCCATGCCGGTCGTCTCGATCAGGATGTAGTCGAACTTCTCGCGCCGCTTCATCAGGTTGCCGAGGATGCGGATGAGGTCGCCACGAACGGTGCAGCAGATGCACCCGTTGTTCATCTCGAAGATTTCTTCCTCGGCGTTGATGACCAGGTCTTGATCGACGCCGATCTCGCCAAACTCATTCTCGATGACGGCGATCTTCTTGCCGTGATTCGCGGTCAGAATGTGATTCAAGAGCGTCGTCTTCCCGGCTCCAAGGAACCCGGTGAGAACGGTAACGGGAACGCGATCTGTTGCCGCGGTAGGCATGTGAGTTCCTCTGGCAATGACGAAGAGATTGCTTAGACTTGGGAATTGTACCGCATCTGGCCAGTCGAGGCATGTGAGTAGGGAGTGAAGAGCCTGCCGAAGCAATGAAAAAAGCCCGCTCCAACAGGAGCGGGCCTCGTGAGCATTCGAATGCGCAACTCACGCACCGCTTTTATCCTTGAGCTTCTGGCCGGCGTCCTTTGCAGCTTGGCCTGCTGCCTTCGCGGCCTCCGCAGCCTTCTCGGCCACGGTCTCTGCTCCGGACTTGATCTTCTCGCCGGCTTTCTTTGCGGCGTCGCGGGCTGCCTCGCCTGCGTTCTCGATCTTTTCCTTGATGGTATCCGCCATGATTATTCTCCGTACAGGTTGAGGGGGTTCGTTATCACCGAGATTATCGGCTCGGCTCCGTTATGCTGGAACTGAATTGCAACCTGCGTGCCAAATCTCACCGCCACGCACCCTCTACATTGAAGATGACCGCATCGCCCTTCCCAACGCCACGGTGGATACATGCCGTTACCTCTTGAAGGCCGAATTGTCGCGCTCGCGGAGACCCGACAACTCGAAGATCTCGCGGCCATGCTCACCAAGGAAGGGGCGACGCCGGTTCGCGTGCCGCTGGTCGCGATCCTCGATGCCGAAGACCCTGCCCCGGTTATCACCTGGCTTCGCGACCTGATCGCGGATCGGTTCACAACGCTCGTGTTTATGACCGGCGAAGGTATTCGGCGGTTGGTCGCCGCGGGAGAGGCAGCCGGCATTCGCGATGAAGTGGTCGCGGCGCTGGGTCGGGTGAAGACCATTACCCGTGGCCCGAAGCCGGGGCAAGCGTTGCGGCAACTAGGCCTCACACCGTCTGTCGTCGCGGATGCCCCCACGACGGCGGGGTTGGTTTCAACTCTCTCGCGTCAGTCGCTTCAGGGTCAAACGGTCGGCGTGCAGTTTCACGGCCACGACAACCCCCCGCTCATCGAAGCCGTCGAGCGAGGTGGCGCAACGCCTGTCCCCGTACGTCCGTATCGCTATGCACCAGCGGCCGACGCGGACGGCGTTGCCAACCTCATTGAAAAGATGGCCGCAGACACGATCGATTTGCTCGTCATCACGAGTTCGCCACAGGTGGATCGCCTCTACGAAGTGGCAGCGGATCGAAACCTCACGGATGTGCTGAGTCGCGGGTTGGAGAAGACTGCCATCGCGGCCGTGGGGCCGATCGCCGCCGACGCACTGCGGAATCGCTGTGCCCGTGTCGACATTTGCCCGGAACAGGGCTGGGTCATGAAGAAGCTCGTTCAGGTCATTGCACGAGAACTGGATACCAAAAAGCCCCGGAAATGAACGGTTTCTCATCTCTCCTGGGTCATCGAATAGTTGCTTCCCACAAGCCGTCTACCATCGTACCCTATTTTGAGTGGCATTCCGATCGAACCACCAACCCTCAGGACACCACCAATGCGACTGCTTAGCGCCGCCGCGGTGACCCTCGCCCTCGGCTTCTTCGTCGTTTACGCCGGCGATAGCAAGCCAGACCGGGCCGAGAAGTTGACAGCACTCAAGAAAAAATATGACACGGAATACGCCGAACTCAAGTCTCGGTTCGATAAAGCGACCGACCGCGGTGACAAGAAGGGGATCCAGGCAGAGATGCGAGAACTCGTCGCGTTGACCGCCGAGAAGGCTCTCGCCCTCGCAAAAGAAGACCCCAAGGACGATACGGGATTTGCCGCTGCCGAGTTCATCCTGAAAACAGCCGGAGAAAATCGCGCGAATGGCATCGCCGATGTCGATGCGGTCATCGTGCTTCTCGCCGAGCACCACGCCGCCAATCCCAAACTGAAAGAGCTCCTCGTTCCCCTCATGCGGATGGGTGATGCAGGCGAAAAGCTCCTTGTCGCGGTAAGCGAGAAGGCCACGGACAAGGAAACCAAGGGGTTGGCCCTGTTCATCCGCGGCTACAAGGCCGCACGCAACGCCGAGGAAGAAGAGGACGACAAGGAACTGGCCGCAAGCATCGCCAAGGCCAGCGAACTGTTGAGCAAGGCAGCGGAACTCGCCCCGGACGCAAAGTTCGGTAAGGGTAGCAAGACCGTCGCCGAACTCGCCAAGAAGCAAATCGCGGAGTTGAAGAGCATCGTCATCATCGCGATTGGCAAACCGGCCCCCGAGGTCGAATCGGTCACCCTGGAAGGAAAGAAAGTCAAACTCTCCGATTACAAGGGTAAGGTTGTTTTGCTCGACATCTGGGCGACGTGGTGTGGGCCATGCCGAGCCATGATTCCGCACGAGCGTGACCTTGTGAAGGGACTGAAGGACAAGCCATTCGTCCTCATCAGCGCCAGCGCCGACGACAAGAAGGAAACGCTCGAGAAGTTCCTCGAAAAGGAACCGATGCCATGGGTTCACTGGTGGGACAGCGGTAGCGAAAGCCCCATTCTCAAGGCCTACCGTGTGCGGGCATTCCCCAGCCTGTTCTTGATCGACCACAACGGCGTTGTCAGGGAGAAGTGGGTCGGTAACCCCGGCAATGAGAAGATCGACAAGGCTGTCGAGGATCTGGTGAAAGAGGCAACGAAGGCCAAGGGTTGAGTCGGTATGCGCCCACCCGCGTCTACGGGTGGGCATTTTCTTTTCCCAATCTCAGAGGTTTTACATGCGTTCGCTGCTAGCAGCCGCACTGGCCGTGTGCCTGTGCAGCCTTGCCGGTGCTCTCGACGACAAGAAACCAGACGAAAAGAAGTCGGACGAAACGCCAACTACGGCACAAAAGTTCAAGGCAATCCAGAAGGAATTCCAGGACACGGCAGAGTCGCTGGGCAAGGAATTCCAGGCCGCGAAGACACCAGAAGAAAAAAACGCACTTCGCGAGAAGTTCTTCGGTCTCCAACCCAAGTTTGCCGAGAAGGCACTGTCGCTGGCCCAAGCCGACCTGAAGGATCCCGTTGCATTCGACGCCGCGTTGTTCGCCCTGAACATGGGCGGTACCACGCCGGTTGCTACGAAGGCTGCCGAACTGATCGGCAGCAACTTCGCTGAGAACCCCAAGCTGAAGCCACTGATCCCCACACTCGGCAAGAACTCCGGCGGGCAGAAACTCCTGAAGGCCATTCACGAGAAATCCGCCGACAAGGACGTGAAGGGCGCGACCCTATACTACCTGGCGTCCGGGATGATCGAAGAAGCCGACTACCCACGCGGTGGCCCAGGGATGCCTGCGGACAAGCAAGCAGCCGCGTTCAAGGAAGCCGAGACTCTCTTGAACAAGGCCAGCAAAGAGTACGGCGATGTGGAACTGACCAACCGCGGTGGCAAGCAGGCTATCGCCAAGGCCGTGGAAACGCAGTTGTTCTTCCTCAACAATCTGACCGTCGGCAAGGTTCTTCCGGACTCCGTGGCCGAGGATCTCGACGGCAAAAAGGTGAAGATCAGCGACTATCGCGGCAAGGTCGTTGTTCTGGACATCTGGGCAACGTGGTGCGGACCATGTGTCGCCATGATTCCGCACGAACGCGAGTTGGTGAAGAACCTGAAGGACAAGCCGTTCGCGTTCATTAGCCTGAGCGCCGACGCCGAGAAGGACACCGTGGTGAAGTTCATCGAGAAGGAGCCGATGCCCTGGGTTCACTGGTGGAACGGCGGCCCCAAGGGCGGCCCGGTCGCCGACTACAAGGTGCAGTTCTTCCCGACCGTGTACGTTCTCGATGAGAAGGGCGTGATCCGCTACAAGCACGTCCGTGAGAAGGCCATGGACGACGCGATTGACGCACTGCTGAAGGAAATTAAGCCGAAGGGTTGATGGAATGTTCAGCCAAGCCCACCCATTGCTCTGGGTGGGCTTTTTCGCGCCCCTATACTTCCCTTATGGATGCGGGTGCGGGAAACAAACCACTTCAGTTCGACGCGATCCCCGTGGCGACTCCGCCGGGCGGTCCGCTTGCGGTGGAGTTGGTCCCGGCTCCCGACCCGTGGGAAGTCGCACGCCGCCTCGCACACCTCCCCCATCTGCTGTTCCTCGACTCCGCCGAGAAGCACGGCGAACGCGGCCGCTATTCCTATGTGAGCGCGGAACCACCGGAGTGGCTCACTTCACCCGATGGTCGCTCGCTCGACGGGGTGCGATATGGCTTGGGCCATCCCTGGGTGGGCTTCCAGCGGGTACTCCACGAGACGCACCGCAAGACATGCCCCGACCTGCCCCCGTTCCAGGGAGGGCTCGCGGGTCTATTTGGGTACGATCTGAACCGGGTGTTTGAAGACATCGACCCGACACGCACGGACGAGTTCAACGTCCCGGCTTACGCGGCCGGCATCTACGACTGGGTTGTCAGCTTCGACAACCTCCGCGAGCGTACCTGGCTCGTCTCGATGGGTCACCCAGAGCGGGATCGTACCGCACGAAAGCGACGTCGTGAGCAACGCCTCAGCGATGTGCTGGAGTTGCTTTGCTCTCCGTGCGGCAATGCTCCCCGATCGTCTCAGAACCCAGGGGTTGACACCCCCGGCTCGCCAATACTCTCGCCGCAGTTTCCTCTGCCCGGTTTCCCTGGTGTCACCAGCAACTTTGACCGTGCAGGGTACGAGGCGGCGGTGCGGCGGGTCGTCGAGTACATCCACGCCGGGGATGCGTTTCAGGTGAACCTCTCGCAGCGGCTCCTCGCGCCGCTCCGCGAGCACCCGCTGGAACTTTACGGGCGGCTCCGCACGCTCAACCCGGCACCATTCGCGGCGTACTTTGATCTTGGGGACTTCCAGATTCTCAGCGCGTCGCCCGAACGCTTCCTCCGTGTGCATCCGAATGGCGAAGTGGAGACTCGCCCCATCAAGGGCACCCGTCCGCGTGGGCGCACCCCAGAGGAAGATGCCGCGTTGATCCGCGATTTGGCGAGTAGCCCCAAGGATCACGCCGAGAACGTGATGATTGTTGACCTGCTCCGCAACGATATTGGCAAGGCGTGCGAGTACGGTTCAGTCAAAGTGCCACGAGTGTGCGAGGTGGAAACGTTCCGCTTCGTGCATCACCTCGTTTCCGAGGTGCGCGGCAAACTGCGTCCGGGTGTCGGGCCACTCGATTTGCTCGCAGGTGCATTCCCAGGTGGCTCGGTCACGGGTGCACCGAAGGTGCGGGCCATGGAGATCATCGCGGAACTGGAACCGACCGCACGCGGGCCGTATTGCGGCTGTCTTGGGTGGATCGGGTTCGACGGTGCGATGGACACGAATATCCTGATCCGCACGTTCACTGCGGGCCGCGGGTGGGTGCAGTTCCCCGTTGGTGGTGGCATCGTCGCCGATAGCGACCCCGCTCGCGAATACGAGGAAACGCTCCACAAGGCTGCGGGGCTGTTAAGAAGTTTGTGAGTTCCAGGTTCCGAGTCAGCATCCACGTTGGAACCGCCAAATGATTCTCGAAGGTCTCGTTACCACCGTGAACCCCGATGGGTCGCCGCACCTCACGCCCATGGGGCCGCGGGTGAACGACGACTTCACGCGATTTACCCTGCGCCCGTTCCCGACCTCGACGACATACCGCAACCTCGTGCGGCACCCGCAAGGAGTGCTGCACGTCACAGACGATGCGTTATTGCTTGCGAAGGCAGCGATCGGGGCGATTGATGTGTTCCCACCTGTGAAGCCTCCCGAGCGCGTGAGCGGGTTCGTGCTCGCCGATTCGTGCCGGCATTTCGAGTTCGTCGTGAAGTCGATGGACACGACTCAAGAGCGTATGTGTATCGAGGTCGAGGTGATTCACGCCGGGCGAACGCGGGACTTCTTTGGGTTCAACCGTGCGAAGCACGCGGTGGTCGAGGCATCGATCCTTGCCACGCGATTCCACATCATCCCGCTGGCAGAAATCGCTGCCGAGTTCAAAAAGCTCCGCGTGATCGTGGGCAAGACCGGCGGCCCCGCGGAGCACACTGCAATGGACTTGCTCGAAGCAAAACTCCGCGCCGCGGAGGCGAACCGATGACGCGAGTGATCGCCCCGAGCCGATTGCACTTCGGGCTGTTTCACGTGCCTACCGATGGAGAGCATCGAGCGGGGGTCCGTGCGTTCGGCGGCGTCGGCTTGATGATCGATACGCCCGGTGTGGTGGTGACGGCGGAACCTGCCGAGTCGTGGCGGTTCGAGGGTATGCTTGCGAGCCGGGCACAGCAATTCGCTATGCGGTTCATGCAATCCATTCCCGAACAGAATCGCCGACCGTTTCAGGTGCTTGTTGAACGGTGCCCCACGGAGCACACGGGCCTCGGAGTCGGAACGCAACTCGGGCTCGCGGTTGGAAAGGTGCTCGCGGCGGCACTGGGCGAACCTGACCTGGAATCCCGCACACTGGCAAACCGCGTGGGGCGCGGCGAGCGTTCAGCCATCGGCGTTCATGGGTTCGACCGTGGCGGTTTGATCGTGGATGCCGGGAAACTGCCGGGCGAGGAAGTGTCGCCGTTGCTGGCCCATGTTCGGTTACCGAACGAATGGCGAGTCGTGCTTTTCGTTCCACCCGCGCCCGCGACCTGGCACGGGCACCTGGAAAGAGCGGCCTTCGCGGCGGCCAGCAGTGGCGATCCAAACGCTCTCCGGCAACTCGCGGAGACCGCGATCATCCCCGCAATCCGAGCCGGGGACATGCACGCTTTCGGGGATGCGATCCACGAGTTCAACCGACGGGCGGGCGAGCCGTTCGCAGCTGCACAGGGCGGGCCATACGCATCGGCGGCGATCGCGGAATTGATCGCGGAACTGCGCCACTCCGGCATCCGCGCCGTGGGGCAAAGCTCGTGGGGGCCGACCGTGTTCGCTGTCGTTCCGGATAGTGACACAGCGTTGTCACTGGTGTTGCGATTCGGCCAGCGCACGCCGGTCAGCGTTGCGAGAATCAGCACCGGGCACAACGTAACCATGGTTTAGCCCCCGCCCCAACGGGGCGGCCCGCGTCGTCGCGTTGCGGCGACCGCTACGCATACCCCTGTTCCGCCAACCATGTCGTCAGACTTTGTGTGATCTTCCCGCTGTTGTCCATCCGGGGCACCTTGGCCTGAATGTCCAGCGATGGCCGCGTGGCCTTCATCCACGCGCTGAACCCGCCCGGCTTCACTGCTCGCACTTCAGGGATGAGCATCGCCAGGTCGCCGACGCGGTGTGGTCCGTAATCCTCGTTGATCCGCGAAAGCTCCTCGTCGATCTTCTCTGCGAACACCTTCAGGTCGGGAACCGCGTCGGCGAATTCGACCAGATACCTGTGGTACCCAGGCTTTGAAGGATCGGTCGGGAACACCGGCCCGACGTGGAAGTCGAGCTGGAACACTCCCGTTTCCCGGCACGCGAACGTGACAGCTTTCTCGACTTCCTCGCTGATGAGGTGCTCGCCGAACGCCGAGAGGAAATACTTCGTGCGGCCCGTGAAGCGGATCAGCGGCGGCGTGCGGCTCTCGAACGCGACCGTGTCGCCCACGAGGTACGACCACACGCCCGCACACGAGGTGATGACCACGGCATACTGCACGCCGAGTTCGACGTTCGCCAGCGTGTGCCGTGCGGGTCGGTCCTTGCCGAGATCCTCGACTGGCACAAACTCGAAGAACACGTCGTGATCGGGCACCACACGCAACATGCCGTAGCGCGGGTCTTCGGTCGCAACGAAGCCTTCCGACGCGGGGTACACCTCACAGAACTTGACGAGATCGCTACCCATTTCCTTGGTAAACATGTCGCGGTACGGGTCGAACTTCGTGCCGCCGTGAACCACGAGCCGCAGGTCGGGCCATACCTCGCTGATCGTCTTCTTGCCGCTGACCTGCTTCACGCAATCGAACAGTCGCTGCATCCACGCCGGGATGCCGCTGATAGCCGTGATCGGTTCGGTTGCGCTGAGTTCCGCAAACTTGGTCATCTTCTCCTTCCAGTCCGAGATCTTTGTGTACTCGAATGGCGGAAAGATATACGGTCGCAGCAACTCCAGCAGTTCCCGGGCTGAGATGCCGCTGAGATCTCCCGCAAGGCTACCGTCAGGTTGCTGGCGCAGTTCCGTGCTGCCGCCCAGAAAGAAGAACTTGCCGTTGAACAGTTTTGCTTCAGGGTGCGCGTGGCGGAACAACGCGAGCGTAGTGAACGCCGTCTTCTTGTTCGACCGCACCATCTCCCAGGTAATAGGTATGTACTTCGTCGCGCCGGACGTGGTGCCGCTCGAAAGAGCGTAGTACGGAATCTTCCCCGGCCACGTGACGTCGTCGAGCCGGGGATACGCATCTTTCCAGTAGTTATTCCAGAAGAACTCGTACTCGCGGACGGGGACACGGGCCTGATAGTCGGCAAGCGAGTATATGCGAGAGAAGTCGTGGTCGCGGCCGAACCTGGTGTTTTTCGCCCGGCGAACGAGCGACATGAGTGTGTCGTGCTGAACTTGCCCGGCGTCCATGCGATCGAGTGCAACGGTGCGGTTGTGTGCGTACCGTAGCAGCACAGAATCTGCGACCTTGCGGACCCAGTTGCGGCCCACCAGCGGAGCCAGGAACGCAGTGCTTGGCATTGGAAAGTCTCGTAGGGTGGGTCGAGTCGTGCTACACGACGAGCCCACCATAACCTGGACGAATGGTGGGGCTCGCTTCGCTCGACCCACCCTACAAAAACCGAAAGCCCACCCAATAGCGGGCGGGCTTCCATTCTACTCGCGGTGTTCTCTTACTTCACGGAGGCAACCGTACCACGGAAGCCGCGGCACATGTACACGCCGCCCGGAGGCAGGTTCCACGGCACGAACCGGAACTTCACATCGTCGAAGTAGCGGGCGTACATCTTGTAGTAGACGAGCGGCATCACGGTGAGCTGGCGAAACGTGCCGCGTGCCGAGAGCGCTCTGGCGGACGTTCCGAGAACTGCGTTGCGGAGTTCCTTCGGGAACGACGGCAGCGGCAACCCCGACAGGACGTGATCGACTTCGGGCAGGCCACGCTCGGCGAGGTACTTGTCGAACTGTGTCGCGTCGCCGTGAACCACGTCCAGGTTCGGAACGCCCCGGAAGCGATCCTGGAGGCGAGCACACAATGTTGGGTCGAGTTCGATCACCAGCGCTCGTGTGTGCGGCTTCAACCGCTTCACAAGCTGTGCCGTGATTGGCCCCGTGCCGGCCCCAAGCTCGACGATACACTTCGCCGCATCCCAGTCGATGCCGTCGATCATCTTGCGTGCCATCGCGGCCGAGCTCGGCGCGCACGACGCAATCTGCTTGCCTTGTGTCAGGAACGCCTTCATCATCAACCACCAATCCGGGCCGCCAGGGCGACCCGTTGGGGGCGGCGAGTCGGGCTGGTGGCGTGGCGGATTGGGGTTCGTCTTGGCTTCGGCCACCGGCAACTCGTGGGTCGTCATAAACTAGGCCTTTGGGTGGGCTTCACGAGGAGCAACTGAGTCCAGGAGGGATGCGCAGTCGGTTTTGTCGCACTCAGAAAGTGTACGACCAGGCGGTTAATCTTCGAGGACTTTTCGATCTGCGGCGCGTGCCCGCATTTGTCGAGTTTCAGAAAGTGGCCGTGGGGCAGATCTTTCGCCGCCTCTTCTGCGGTCAACGGGCAGCAAATTTTATCGCCGGTTGTGGTCAAGAGCAGGGTCGGACACTTCACATCTTTCAGTCGTTCGCGAACCGTGTGATCCAGCGTGCCGCGAACGGTTTTCAAGAAGCCCGACTTCCATTTGCGGCTGGCAAAACGCGATTTGTAGTAACGCAGCATGTCCCGATCAGCTAGCCGCGGCTTGAGGAACACACTCTTAACCATCGCGCTGGCGTCCCGACCCACGATCCCTTCCATGATCGGAAGCTTCTCCTTGTCGCCCATTCCGGACGGACACAGAAGAATCAGCCGCGAGACGAGATTCGGATATGTGGCGGCGAACTCGACAGCGACCTTCCCACCTAGACTACTCGATACCAGATGATACGGCGGGGTCTGGACGAACTGGTCGAGGTACGTGTGCAGTTGCTTCACGAGGTACTCGACGCTGATCGGTTCCTTGGCCGCGATCTTGCGGTGGAGTGCTTCGCCCTCGAACGCGAGGATGTTCGGCGCGTGGACATCGAAGAACCGCGCCCAGTATTTCCGGTTGCGGTACCAGGACTCAGCCTGTTCGGCGAGCCCATTGATGAGGACCAACGGCTGTTTCCGGCTGTAGTGTTTGGGCCGGAAACGCTCGATCAAACCATTGAAAGGTGCTGCCATAACCGGAGACTCCGCGGTACCGGCGACGAATGAATAGGCCGGCAACGACATGGTCAGGATAGCGTGACTTGACTCGAAATGGGGAAAAAATCGCTTCTCTGGGCCAGATTCCCCGGTTGTTGGCGAATTCACCCATACAGCCTGCCGAAATTCACAGGCGATGCCGCAATTTTGTTAGAATTTCGTGAAGTTCACCGCGGGCAATTCTCGGTTCGCGGGCCGAACCCGACGCTCTGGTCGTCAGTCACTTTCACAGTACCACTTCGACTCTGAACGGACTCCGCCATGTTCACGTTCACCACCGCCTCACCACACCCGATCTCGCACATCCTCTTCCACCCGGACGGTTCGACCTTTGCTGTGGCACAACCAAACTATGGAGTCACGCTGCTTGACAGACTTGGTGGACACTGTACTGCGCCCCTTGGACTGGACACAA
>PNLP01000056.1 GCA_013823135.1 Planctomycetaceae bacterium | reverse complement strand
GTGGATACTTGGTGTTGGGCTGACCCCGGGGCGACGCTTCGCTTGCCCCGGGCTATGTTGTTCTGCCCCTTCAGGGCAAAGACAAATGACCGTGGCACTCGTGATGCTACTGTCTCCTTAAGCTGGCCATTATCGCCGTCAGATTTGGGCCGAATGAGGGTGGTTTGGGGCAACAGATCGCCCTGCCAGTACCCGAAACATGCCAGCATCAGCCTAAAACCCTGGCCCATTTTGGTCAGCTTAAGTGCCATTGGACCAGCGGCCTGCCCCACAAATGTTCGCGCCAATTCTTCTGCAACCGCTCAAGCGTCGGCGAAGTCGCAAGCGGCTGCTGACGGTCAATCTTGACACGTCGCATTCAGCGGGATGATAATTCGGCACCTGGGAAGGATCCCAATCTTTGCCTCGCACGGAAGTGAGCAGATCGTGCCACCGTCCACCATCAGCACACCCCAGGCTTCTCGTCGCATCACCACGGAATACAGCACCCAGTTGGGGCAGCTCTTCGTGGGCCGCACCGAGCGAGTGCTGGAATCTCCCATCCTAGATCCGTGGCGAGGAGCCGTGCAACTGGTCTTCACGTCGCCCCCGTTCCCGCTCCATCGGAAGAAGAAGTACGGCAACCTGACCGGGAACGACTACGCCGAGTGGCTGGCGGCCTTCGCCATTCCGCTCACGAAGCTCCTCACGCCGAACGGGTCGATCGTGCTGGAACTCGGCAACGGCTGGAACCCAGGCGTTCCCACCGTGTCTACCACCGGCATCCGGGCGCTGCTGGCATTCCAGGAGGCAGCCGGGTTGCACCTGTGCCAGGAGTTCATCTGCTACAACCCGGCCCGACTGCCGACACCCGCCGAGTGGGTCGCCGTGCGCCGCACCCGTGTGAAGGATGCGTTCACGCGCGTGTGGTGGCTGTCGCCGACGGAAACCCCGAAGGCCGACAACCGGCGAGTCCTGACCGCGTACAGCGATGCGATGCGGAAGCTGTTGCAGAGGGGAACGTACACCGGCGGGCGGCGGCCCTCGGAACACAACATCGGGGCACAGTCGTTCCTGAGCGACAACGGCGGTGCGATTCCGCCGAACGTCCTCGTTCCACCGGACAGCGATCACCCCGCGGAGATGCAGGCCGTGCTCCCGATCGCCAACACAGCAAGTACGGGCGGATACCACAAGGCGTGCCGCGACAAGAACATGCCCCGGCACCCTGCGGCCATGCCCGAGGCACTGGTCGAGTTCTTCGCGCGATTCTTGACTGAGCCAGGAGACGTGATTCTCGACCCGTTCGCAGGGAGTAACACGACCGGAGCCGTGGCGGAACGGTTGGAGCGGAAGTGGATCGGGATCGAGGCCGATCCCGAATATGCAGCGGCTTCACGTGTCCGCTTCCCGAATGTGGAAGCCCCGACTGTGAGTGTCAAGCGTCCGAAAGTCGCTTCTTCGGCCGTCCCGCCTGTTGCTCCAGGTGCTCGGGGAAGCGGTAAGTGAGCGCCTGAATGAAGTCGAGCAGGTCCGCGAGATCGCGAATGTGAATGGGTGTGCCGCCCTCGCCCGAACCACGGGTGAGGTACGCGGCTTCCTTGACGTTACACCAGTCCATTGCCGCCCGAACCACCTCCCGAATTTCCTCGGCTCGCTGAATGGGATCGAGCCCGGCATCCTTCCCGGTTAACCCGAGAAACGCCGCGGCCTTGCTCCACTCGCGTGGTTCCTCGGGGTTATCTTGCCAGCGACGAAACTCCGGCTTGGACGAATAGAGCGAAGCTGCGTCGTACAGTTCTCGGACCGTCACCGGCTTGGGTGCCTTGGGAGTCGCTGCGACCTTGGGCTCCCGCAAACCACCGCCGTGGCGAATCCGGGTTGCGGCAGTCCGCCCCAGTGCCGTCAGTCGGTAGGTATTCGGCCGCACCTTGATCATGTACTTGTGGACGATCGGGCTGGAAGCCTTTTGGCCCATGATCTCCATCATCACGCGCTTGTGGTCGGGGTAGCTCTGGGCATACCCTCGCAGGCCGAATCGGTTTCGATCTCGCGACCACGCCGCGATCGTCAGATCCCACTCGCTGAACTCCTCTTTGCCGGCTGAGGTCAGGTCGTCTGCCGCGAGCAGCACGGATTCGGACGCAGTGATTTTCGGGGGAAGTGTGGAGACCATTTCGCACCGTAAAGGACGGCTCTGGTCTTTCTTGACCTGATAGTTGGGTGGAGGAACTCTTGCTATACCATCAAGGTGTTATCGCCGGGGCTGGAACATAAGTCGAAGCGTGTAGTTTCGACCTTTTTTCACACCGGAAGGCCGTTACCACAAGTACAACCCATATACTCGACCGCACCTGACCACCTTCACTTGAGTCCGTGGGTGCCGTGGCGTCGGGAAGAGGCCGCGACGTACGCCCGGCGTTACCGATTCGGCGAAACAGATGTCAGGCAGAACCCTCGGTTCCGCCGCCCTTAATCCAAGGATCAACAACATGTTGCGAACGCTTTGCGCTGGCGTTGCAGTCGTCGCCCTGCTCGGGTTAGCGACCGCACAGGACAAAAAGGCCGCCACCATCAAGATCACGGTGACCGAGAGTAGCTTCAAGGACACCATCGTGAAAGTCGATGGCGTCGAGATCAAGGGGAAGGACGGCATTCGGGTCTTCACCACGCCGGCGCTCGAACCCGGCAAGGAATACAAGTTCGCCGTGGAAGCCCTGATCGAGCCGAACAACTACACGAAAATCAGCCGCCCCCGCGAAGTGAAACTGAAGGCCGGCGACGAGGTGACACTTGACCTCACAACCGAGGACAAGAAGCTCGACAAGATCGTCGTGCGGTGGGTGCCAACCCCCGTGGACATCGTGGACAAGATGGCGGAACTGGCCAAGATCGGCAAGGACGACGTGGTGTTTGATCCGGGTTGCGGCGACGCCGTGATGCTGATTCGCCCTGTCAAGGCGCTGGGGGCGAAGAAGGGGATCGGTATCGACATCGACCCAAAGATGGTGAAGATCGCGCAGGAGAAGGCCAAGACTGAGGGTGTCGCGGACAAGGTCGTCATCAAGGAAGGCGACGTGCTGAACGAGAAAGACATGGCCGACCTCGCGGATTCGACCGTGGTGCTGGTGTACATGGGCGACGACCTGGGTGCTCGCATGAGTCCGGTGCTTCAGAAGTTGCTCAAGCCCGGCGCACGGGTCGTGTCGCACCGCTTCGGCCTGGGCGACTGGAAGCCCGACCAGACCGTGAAGGTGAAGGGCGTAGACGGCGACGAGTACACGCTTCACCTGTGGATCGTGAAGGATAAGGCGAAGAAGTGACGGTACAGGAGAAAACCGTCTTCGTTTAGCCGCAGCCCCAACGGGGCTGCGCCCTGTCGTGGCCCCGTGCGATTGGGTAGGATGATTGTTTAGGTTGGCGGAATCACGGGGCGTGTGAATGGCGGTCGAGTTCAACTGTCCGACGTGTGGGGGAACCCTGCGGGCTGGCGACGGGCCGGCGGGGCGATTGGTTCGCTGCGGCGGGTGTCTGAGCACGCTCAAGGTGCCCGACGCACCGCCGCTCCCTCCCGAAGACGATGCCACTACCGACGCACTCCACACCCGCGTCGAGTTGCTCCCCGTTGCACATCCCGTCGCGAATACCGTACCCGTTGTAAACCGGCGACGCCCCGACTCATCTCCCGATGAGGATGAACGCGACGACGAACGTGAAGACGCCCCAACCGGTCGCGGCAGGCAGTTCTGGATCTCGATCTCGACGCTCGCCATCATTCTCGGGACGTGCGCTTGCTGCGGGCTGGCAGCCGTGGTTCTCCCCGATCCGACCTGGGAAGACTACGAGTCGCCCAAGGGTGGGTTCCACGTCGAGCTACCAGGCAAGCCAACCCCCGACATGGCCAAGCGAGTTCGTTCACAGCCCGACCGCAAGCACGACGGAGTCGAGGGCGTTCATCTGTGGACGCGGGCCGAAAACTACATCATCGCGTACCGCGACTTGAAGCCGGAGAAGGGGAAGCCGAAGCGAACGGACTCCGAGATTCTCGACGACGAAATCAAGGCCATCACGTCCGATCCGAACATCGTGCATCCCGTGAATCGAACGAAGGCGTGCGAAGTGTCGGGGTTTGCTGCGCGGGAGTTCGAGTACGAGTTCAAAAACGGAGGCGTTGTCACCGGTCAGGTGATTGTGGCCGACACGCGGATCTACGTTCTGGTCGCGGGCGGTCAGTTCACGAGTGCGGGGAGCGACAATGTCCGGCAATTCCTCGACTCATTCAAGATCACCGACCCGAGGCTCCAGGCGATCGCCGAGAGGCGAGCCCTCGCCAAGAAGAAAGAGAACAAGGAACGCGACAGCGATTAGGAGAGCCTGATGAGGAGTGCGCCGGAACTGTCGCCGTGATGGGTCGGTTTCCGTTTGAAGAACTGGGCTGGAGAGCCCAAACTGAGATGCCGCGATGCCCGCTGAAACCGATGCCGACGTTGCCACGCTGATTGCTCGATTGCGGGCCGGGGATCACGACGCGCTCGCCGAACTGTTCGACCGACACCGCGAGAAACTTCGTCGCATGGTTCAACTGCGGCTCGACCACCGCCTCGCCGGCCGCGTCTCAGCGTCCGACGTGCTTCAGGAATCGTACATCGACGCCCTGAAACGAGTGGATCGTTACTTCGACAAGCCCGATCAGCCGTTCTTCGGCTGGCTGCGTCTCGTGGTCGGGCAGCGGCTCGCGGACATTCACCGCGAACACCTGGCGAAGAAGCGGAACGCGGGCAAGGACGTGACGATCGACTCACCAATTGGGGGCGACTCGGCGTGTCTGGCGGCGTACCTGCTGGGCCACCTTTCGAGCCCGAGCCACGCGGCCCAGAAGAACGAGGCGTTCGTTCAGCTCGAAGAAGCCTTGAACCAGATGGATTCGGTCGATCGCGAGGTGCTGGCACTGCGGCACTTCGAGGAACTGAGTAACACCGAGACCGCCGAGATTCTGGGCATCCAGCCCGCCGCCGCGAGCAAGCGATATGTGCGAGCGCTGGCGAAGTTAAAGCTGATTTTGGAAACGCTTCCGGGATTCACAGACGGGGTTTAACACGATCGTTTAGCCGCGATCCCAACGGGCCGCGTGGGCGTTGGCGACCCCGCTGGGGTCGCCGCTCAACAGGACTGGACCACTCCCATGACTCCACTCGACGAACGTGATCCGGTGGATGTGCTGGCCGAGGAGTTCGCCGACCGGTTGCGGCGCGGCGAACACCCATCGGTGAGCGTCTACGCGGCCAGCCACCCCGAACACGCCGAGCAACTCCGCGACCTGCTCCCCGCCGTCGCCCAGATGGAGATGCTGAAGCGATTCCGCCGTTCCACCAACCCCGCCGACAAGACCGCCGTGCCGGACCGGTTCGGCGACTTCCGCATCATCCGCGAACTGGGCCGCGGTGGCATGGGCGTCGTGTTCGAGGCGGTTCAGGAATCGCTCGGCCGGCCCGTCGCACTCAAGGTTCTTTCCAGTCACTCGCAGTTCGAGCAGACGAAGCGGGAACGCTTCGTGCGGGAAGCCCACGCGGCCGCGAAACTGCACCATACCAACATCGTGCCGGTCTTCGGCGTCGGTGAGCAGGAAGGGCTGCCTTACTACGTCATGCAGTTGATTCGCGGCGAGGGGCTGAACATGGTCGTTCACCGCTGGCGGCGTGAGGCGGGCAAATCCCCTGACCCCGCCGATTCCACCGTGGCCGCGTACAAGACTGCCAGGATTGGGAAGTCGCGAGAGGAACCGGTCGTTGCCTCCGAATCCGGCAACCAGAAATATGGCGACTGGTTGTTCATCGCGGAGATGGGTTCGCAAGCCGCCGACGCGCTGCACTACGCACACCGGCAGGGCGTGCTGCACCGCGACGTGAAGCCCGCGAACCTGCTCCTCGACCCCAGCGGCCGCGTGTGGGTTGCCGACTTCGGGCTCGCAAAGATCGTGGAGCGCGAAGGGTTAACCGCGTCCGGCGAGATCCTCGGCACGCTGCAATACCTGCCGCCCGAGTCGCTGCACGGCGAGGCCGATGCACGCAGCGACGTGTACGGCCTCGGCGCGACACTGTACGAACTGCTCACGCTCGAAGCGCCGTACCACACCGACACCCCGGCGCAACTCCTCAAGCAACTCACCGACACCGACCCCGTTTCGCCGCGCAAGTTCAACCCGGACATTCCACGCGATCTCGAAACGATCGTGATGAAGGCGATGGCCCGCGACCCGGACCGCCGCTACGCCACCGCCCGCGAGATGGCTCGCGACCTGCAAGCGTTCATCGACGACCGGCCGATCAAGGCTCGACGGCAGTCGGCAATCGCACGGGGTTGGCGCTGGTGCCGCCGGAACCCGGCCGTTGCCCTGCTCACCACGAACATGATCGCGGCGCTCGTGCTGGCTGGCATCGTGGGCTGGGTCGGGTACGCGAAGACGAAACGCGCTTTAGCCGCCGAGGAGATTCAACTCGCCGAGGCGAAGAAAGCTCGTGGCGAAGCCGAAAAGGCGCGTGCGGATGTGGTGCTGACTTCCGAGAAACTTGAAGCCAACCTGCGAATGAGCCTGGAAGCGTTCGAGGCCGTATTCGACGCGGCTGGCGGGCACCAGCAAGGATTCCCAGGTCGCGGCTTCGGTGGACCGGGGCCGATGGCCGTCGTCATGCCGCTTCCCGCCAACGGCAGACCACTCACGCCGCCGGGCGAGGATGAGCGGGCCGCCGTGCTCGAAGCGATCCTCAACTTCTACGACAAATTTGCGGAGCAGAACGCGACGAACCCCCGGCTCCAACTCGACGCGGGACGCGCACACCGCCGCGTCGGGGAAGTCCACATCATGCGTGGCAACGGGGAGAAGGCCAGCGTCTCGTTCCGCCGTGCCGCCACGTTGCTGGAAGCGTTCACCCGCGAGTATCCCGTCGATCACGGTGCGAAACTGGAATTGGTTTTGACGTACCTCGGCGCGCCTGCGGATGCGTTCCCGGAGTACGAACGGTTGCTGATCCACGCTCGCGATCTTGCACGAGAACTGGACGACCGAGCACGGCCGCACCTCGTCGCCTCGCTGACCCTCAAGCTGGGTGTGGTGCAGGACCGCGCCGGCGACCGCGCCGCAGCCGAACAGGCTTACCGCGAGGTGATCGCCAGTTTGAACACTCCGCGGGAACACGCCGAGCCACGACCGCCCGGCGGCACCACCGAGCTCGCAATGGCTCGCTCATTGCTGGCGACACTGCTGGCCGATACGGATCGCGTTCGGGATGCCCGCAAGCTGCTGGAGGAATCCGTCGCGGAGTTGCGGCGGCCCCCGGAGCGGCAGCGACCCGGAATGGGAATGGGTGGGCGGCCTGCGTGGGAAGCGACGGCAACGACTGTCGCAATGACGCAGCGGCAACTCGCGGACATTTGCGAGCGAATGGGCGATCAGCAAGCGGCACGAGCGGCCCGCAACGAGGCCGAGCGTGCGATGAACCCCGGCCCCGGCGGTCCCGGCGGGCCAGGCGGCCCGGGTGGGTTCGGCTGGCCCACCGGCCCCGGCGGAAAGGGACCGAACCCGCGAAAGAATTGATACCGATTCTGCGATGCTGCGTCCGAGCCCGAGCGCCAAGCGAGGTTCGCGTCTGTCCCTCGCTTGGCGCTCGGGCTCGGATGTTTGTTCTCACCGCGAACGCGGTTCGACGCCCATCATGTGCCGCACCAGGTAATCCATTCGTCGCCGGTTGCCGTAAGGGCTCTCGGCCGCACCGTGGCCCGCACCGGGGACGATGAGCAAGTCGAAGTCTTTATCTGCCTTCACGAGCGCGTTCGCGACCTGCATCGTGCTCGCGGGATCGACGTTTCGATCGAGCTCACCCACGACGAGCAACAGTTTCCCCTTCAGCTTGTGGGCCTGCGTCACGTTCGATTGCTCCGCGTAGTGCGGGCCGATGGGCCACGACATCCACAACTCGTTCCACCAGATCTTGTCCATGCGGTTGTCGTGACAGCCGCAATCGCTGACGGCCACAGTGTAGAAGTCGCCGTGCGCCAGTAGTGCCCGCGTGCTGCTCTGCCCACCGGCACTGCCTCCGAAGATGCCGACGCCCTTCGCGATGTCCATCTCGGGGTGTTTCTCGGCCGCGGCCTTGATCCACGCGATGCGATCCGGGAAGCCCGAGTCGCCAAGGTTCTTCCAGCACACATCGTGGAACGCCTTGCTCCGCCAGTTCGTCCCCATGCCGTCGATCTTCACCACGATGAAACCGAGTTCCGCGAACCGCTGCTCGTAAGGAGCGGCGCTGAACGCCTTGCGGACGTGGTGATCGTGCGGGCCTGCGTAAATGTGCTCGAGGACCGGATACGTTTTCTTCGGGTCGAAGTTGCTCGGCCGAACAATGTACCCGTGGATGTCGGTCTTGCCGTCACGGCCTTTGGCCACAAAGCGTTCCGGGAATTGCCAGCCCGTCTTCAGCAGCGCCGAGGCGTCGGCCGTTTCGAGATCGCACACCTTCTTGCCGTCCGAAACTTTGCGGAGTTCCGTGACTGGCGGCAGATCGACTCGCGAGAATGTGTCGATGATGAACCGGCGATCCGGCGAATACTGAACGCTGTGGATGCCGTCGCCCTCGGTGAGTTCCACCAACCCGGTGCCATCAAGTTTCACGCGACAGAAGTGAACGTGGTACGGGTCTTCATTGGGGTGCATCCCGAGTGCCCGGAACCACACGGTGCGGTCCTTCTCATCCACGCGATCCACGCCACGAACGACCCACTTTCCGTCGGTGATGTTCTTCGCCTCGCCGGTCTTGAGGTTCACGAGATACAGGTGATTCCAGCCGTTGCGCTCACTCATCCAGATGGCTTCGTTCGTGTCGTCGAGGTAGCTCACATACATCTTGCCAGCGTAGTCGAAGAACGTCTTGCACTCCTCGTTCACGACCGCGGTTACCTTGCCGGTTTCGGCGTCGATTGCGAGCAACCGCATGACGGTGTGGCCGCGCTGGTTGTACACGAAGTGGAACTGCTTGCTGTCGCTGCTCCAGTGCTCGTAGCTCACGTCCCACGGGTTCGGGAACAGTTCGTCCGAGACGGCGATCTCTTTCGCATTCTCGATGTCGAACAGGTGCGGCTTCGCCAGCGGGATCGCATCGCCGGGCTTGAGGTAGTTGATCGTGGAGGTCTTCGGCTGAAGCTGATCTTTCGGGGAAGACTCCACGAGCGTGACCTTGCGATCACCACCGGCTTTCGTCTTGATGGCGATGAGCCGTTTCGAGTTGGGCGACCAGTACACGCGGCCATAGCCATCGTCCGGCTTGCCGTCCGTACTGAGCCGCGTCTCCTCCTTGGTTTTCCGGTCACGTAGCCAGACGTTGTTCTCCTTGATGAACGTGCTCCACGTTCCATCGGGCGAATCGTTGCCACGCCGTGGTTGCTGGGCACCACAATCGTCCGCGTCGTCCTCCTCGGAAGACGGAGCCTGCTTCGGTGCGGGTTTCGCATCCTTCGGCAGCTTGTCCTCGGTCACGACCTCGCGGGTGCCCTTGACTGCATCGACCAGCACGAACTCTTTCTTCCCGCCGGGGAGGTCGTTGCGGTACCAGAACTTGTCGCCGTTGTCGAACCAGTGCGGATCGACCTTCGCCTTGAATACCTTGTTGCTGGTCCAGTCGCGAACGGTGTTGGCACGCTCGTAGTCGGCCTTGGTGCCTTGAGCAACAACACCAGAGGGGAGAAGCAAGACGGCGAACAGGACAGCAGAACGCATCGCAGCAACCTCGTGACCAATAACCCGGATATTTGCTCGGGAGGGCGAGGCTCCTGCCGAGCCGCAACCGTTCCCGCGCGATGCAGGCCCACGGCTCGGCAGGAGCCTCGCCCTCCCGAGGCACTTGGCACGGCAAGATGCCCGCGAGAATCTCGGTGTGTTCGGGAGGGCGAGGCTCCTGCCGAGCCAGAGCTAATCCCACCGTAACTCGAATACTGTTCCCTGATACTGCCAGTCTTCCGAGCGTGACACCAGTCCCTTACGAACGGGATTGTTCACGACGTAATCCCAGGCAGCCTCATACCCTTCCTCGCGTCGAACCCGGCGATCCCAGTGGTCCGTTTGCCAGGCATGACCGTCGATCCGATGCCGCTTGGTAAACTGAGACTTCCAGTATCGCACCCAATTATCGAACGGAATATCGAGCTCACCCGGCGCGGCAAAGAGGTGAAGGTGGTCGGGCATCAGGATGTAGCGACCGACAAGCCAGCCCCGTGATTCTGCCCAAACATCTCTGAGAGTGCTGTGGACGAGTGGGTCTGCGAGCCACGCGGCCCGATCTCGGGTACAAATTGTCAGGAACACGATTACCGTTTCCGCACCCAACACGCCGTGCGCAGGGTGCTTCCTCTTCTGGTGATCTGGATTTGACATCAGATCGCCCTCACGTTTTCATGGTCCGATGTGTACGGGGGGCGAGGCTCCTGCCGAGCCGCAACCGTTCCCGCGCGATGCAGCCCCACAGCTCGGCAGGAGCCTCGCCCTCCCAAGGCACTTGGCACGGCAAGATGCCCGCGAGAATCTCGGTTAGCTTGGGGGGGCGAGGCTCCTGCTGAGCCGCAACCGTTCCCGCGCGGTGCAGCCCCACAGCTCGGCAGGAGCCTCGCCCTCCCAAGTTGATACGTCACCCCTTCGCCCAACCCGGTGCAACCACCTGCCCGTTTGCGGCGAGCGCACGCGCCGAGACTTGCAGCACGCGCAGGAACCCCTCGCTGTCGGCGTGGTCGAACGAGCCGATCGCCTCCATGCTCGCGTTCGCCTCCGAGTACATCTGATGCGGCACATCCGAAGCCGAATCGAACTCCGCGCGGCCCTTGTACAGCTTCAACGCGATGGTGCCCGTGGCGAGTGCATTGATCGGTGCGAGTGCCGAGCGGGCCATGTGCGTGGCGAGGTCGAAGCCGTAACCCTGGTAGATTTGCTTAGACACGAACAGCGAGAGTTGGTCGAACAGTTCCCGGCTGCGGCGATCGAGCACGAGTTGCAGCAGGAACGCGTAGGCATTCCCGATCAGTTCCATGCCGGGTGCCTCGTACACGCCGCGGCTCTTGATGCCGACGAACCGGTTCTCGACGAGGTGCGAACAGATGCCGACCGCGTGTTTACCACCAATTGCGTTCGCGGTCTGGATCGCCTGGAACGCCGTGGTCGCCTTGCCGTTGATGGCGACCGGTCGCCCCTTCTCGAAGCGGATACTCACAGTCTCGGGCGTGTCGGGGGCATCCTTGGGAAGCACACCCATGCCCGGCGTCACGAACCACGGCGACGTGGTGAGGTGTTCGAGCTTGCCCGCTTCGTGCGTCAGCCCGAGGAGGTTCGCATCGGTCGAATATGGCGAATCCTTGCTCGCGGTGATCGGCAACTTGTGGCTGTTGCAGTAGTCGATCATTTCGGTGCGGCCACGGAACCGCGACAGGAACGCCTGATCGCGCCACGGGGCGTAGACGGCAAACTCTGGGGCGAGCATGTTCGTGCAGAGTTGGAACCGCACCTGGTCGTTACCGCGGCCGGTCGCGCCGTGGCCGAGAACGGTGATGCCACGCTTCTTCATCTCGGGGATGATCCCCGCGACGATGACGTGCCGGCCGATGCCGGTGGTGTTCCAGTATGCGCCTTCGTAGCGTGCCTGGAACTGGATGACCTCGACGCCGCTCTCGGCGATCATGTCGTGCAGTTTCACGGCGACGTAATCGGCCGCACCGCAGGCACGCATCCGCTTCTCGATCGTGCTGAAGTCGGTTTCGTCCGGCTGGGCGATGTCGGCGGTGAAGCAGACGACTTTCACGCCGTGGTCGGTGAGCCAGCGGGTAACGGTGCAGGAGTCGAGGCCACCGCTCGCGGCGAACGCGACGGTCTGGCCCTTGAGATCGGCAACTGTGGTCATGGTGTTCCTCGAAGCGTGTTGTGTTAGATAGGATTACGAAAAAGACTCCGTATGCCACCGTTCACACGCCTCGCGATTCCCGATTTGCTCCTCGAAGAGGTGATCGAGCACGCACGCACAGCGCAGCCGCTCGAATGTTGCGGACTGCTCGCGGGCCACATCGCCGAGGGCGTCGGCACCGTGACCACGCGTTTCACGGTAGGGAACGACGCGGCCAGCGCCATGGAATACGAGAGCAACGCACGCGACATGTTGTTCGCGTTCCGCACGATGCGTGAACACGGATTGGAATTGCTGGCGATCTACCACTCTCACCCGACATCGCCCCCGGTGCCGAGCCGCCGCGACATTGAACGCAACACCTACGGTGAAACTGCGGTCCACGTGATCGTGGGGTTCGCGAGCGCAACCCCCGTGGTGCGTGCGTGGTGGCTCACGGAGACGGGATACCGAGAGGTAAAGTGTGAAGCATCCTCATGATGCGAATCCGCCTCGGCTCACCAGTCTTTGGCGGGAACCTGTTCGAATGAATCGCAGTCGCACAGGGCGGAAACCTGCGTGTACTCAACCGAAGATGCTCACGCAAACTCGCTCGCCACAACCGTAACGACCCTCCCAAACTTCCCTATTGCACTGTTGCCAATTTCAAACCCTCGCTACAATTCCCAAACTTCAATCCCGACGATGCCGCTCGCGTTTGACGGCCGGGGCTGAAGTGAACCACAAACTCCATTGAACCCGGCAATCCGGGCAACCCAACCCCCCAATTATGGTCAACCGCAACCTTCTCCGTCAGTTCGATTCGCAAGTCGACGACCAGGACCTCCTCGCATCCGACGACATCTTCAACCAGGAAATCGCGGAATGGGTCAGCCGCGAAGACCAAGACTACGAAGCCAACAAGATCGTCACCGGCAAAGTCCTCGAAATCCGAGGCGATGATGTCGTCATCGACATCGGGTACAAGTCTGAAGGTGTCATCAAGATCGATGAATGGCGTGAAGACGGCTCCGACGCTCCGCCGCCCAAGGCCGGCGACACCGTCGAAGTGCTGCTGGAAACCGTCGAAGGCGAAGACGGCACGATCGCTCTTTCCTACCGCAAAGCCAAGCGCCAGAAGGAATGGAACGCAATCCTTGCCAAGCACAAGGAAGGGGACGTGGTCTCCGGAAAGGTGCTCAAGAAGATCAAGGGCGGGTTGCTGGTCAACATCGGCGTGAACGTGTTCCTGCCGGCGTCGCAGGTCGATATTCGCCGCCCGCAGAGCATCGACGAATACCTCGACCGCACCATCGAGTGCGTCATCCTCAAGATCGACGAGCAACGGCGCAACATCGTCGTGAGCCGTCGCAAGCTGATCGAGGATCGTCGCCGGATTCAGAAGGACAAGCTGCTGTCGGAACTGGAAGTCGGCCAGATTCGCAAGGGTATCGTCAAGAACATCGCCGAGTTCGGCGCGTTCGTGGACCTCGGCGGCATCGACGGCCTGCTGCACATCACCGACATGGGCTGGCACCGCGTCACGAACCCACGCGACGTCGTTCAGATCGACCAGGAACTCGAGATCTACATCCTTCACATTGATCGTGAGAAGGAAAAGATCGCCCTGTCGCTGAAGCACAAGACGCCGAGCCCGTGGCAGAACATCGAGACGAAGTACCCGATTAACAGCCGACACAATGGCGAAGTCGTCAACATCATGCCGTACGGGGCGTTCGTCAAGTTGGAGCCAGGGATCGAAGGGCTCGTTCACATCTCCGAGATGTCATGGGTGAAGCGGATCGCGGATCCGAAGGAACTCGTCCAGATCGGCGACAAGGTTGAGGTTCAGGTTCTGAACATCAACCACGACAAGAAGGAAATCTCGCTGGGCATGAAGCAGTGCCAGGCGAACCCGTGGGGCGAAGTCGCCAAGAAGTACCCGCCGGGGACGATCATCACCGGCACAGTTCGCAACCTGACGAACTACGGGGCCTTCATTGAAATAGAGGAGGGAATCGACGGTCTCCTCCACGTCAGCGACATGAGCTACGTCCGCAAGGTGTCGAACCCTTCCGAAGTCGTGCAGAAGGGCCAGAAGCTCACCTGCGTCGTGCTGTCGGTGGATCAAGAACGCAAAAGGGTCGCACTCGGCCTCAAGCAAATGGGCAGCGACCCGTGGGAGACCGACATCCCCGCACGCTTCACCCCTGGCCAGAAGAGCCACGGCAAGGTCACCAAGCTCACGAACTTCGGCGTGTTCGTGGAACTGGAACCGGGCCTCGAAGGGCTGCTGCACATCTCTGAGCTTTCGGATGCGAAGATCGAAAGCCCCGAGGAAGTGGTCAAGGTTGGCGACGAGGTTGATGTCAAGGTTCTGCGTGTCGACGCGAAGGACCGCAAGATCGGTCTGAGCATGAAGAACGTGGACGACGGCCTCGTGCCGGACATCATCCCCGACATGCCCAGCGACGAGACGATGGAAGCCAGCGAGAAGATGCCCGAGAGCGAAAAGGCAGAGAAGGCCGAGAAGCCTGAGAAGGCAGAAAAGGCCGAGAAGGCTCCGAAGCCTGAGAAGGACGCGAAGGAGAAGGAAAAGGACAAGGAACGCGAGCGCGAGAAGGAAAAGGAGAAGCGTGAGCTTCGTGGCGGCACCGGCACCGCTGGCCCGCTGTTCTCGCTGCCCGGCGAAAAGAAGGAGTGAGTTAGCGATTCGGCGTAAGTGCCGATCCTGATTCATTTTGTCTCACTTGGCCCCCGGCTTGCCGGGGGCCAAACTCATTCGTTTCAGAAAATCCGCAATCCGTCCGGCGGGGTACGTCGTCCATACTGTTACGCCGTTCCCTTCCCCGGCGAAGAAGCCTCACATATCCAGGAGTTTGCTGAATGCTCACCGCTCTCACTTTATCGTTGGCGCTTGGCGCGCCCGTCCCGGCCCCATCCGCTCCGGTTGCCACGGGCGTTGCCCCGCGGGTGATGGAACTGAAGGCCGATGCGAACGGGAAGGTCATGATCACCATCATGAAGACGGAAAAGGTCCAGGTCGGTGTCGGGAACGCAATCGCTCCGGCCAACGGTGGCGGCGCGGCTCCCGCAGTCATCGCTCGCGAAATGCGCGTTACCAAGGTTGTCGAACTGGGCGAAGTGACGGATCTGATCTTCACCACTGCAGACGGCAGGAAGGTGGAGAAGGAAGACGCCATGAAGCGGCTCGCCAGCGGCTCGATCGTCGTCGTCACCAGCGACGGCAAGCCCGTGAGCCCAGCGTTCCTGAAGGTCTTCAAGGACGACACCCTCGTTCTCGCGTCGCCAGAACTCATCGCTCCAGTGGGCGGCTACAACGGTGGTGGCGTGATTGGCAAGCCGGGTGTCATCCGCCCATTGCCAGCACCACTGCCCCCGATCCAGGTTCAACCGGGCGTCGTCCAGATTCTCCCGGTTCAGGGCGGCATTCAGATTGAAGTTGCCCAGCCGGTCCCGGTCCCCGTGGACAAGACCCCGAAGCCCGCTCCCGAGAAGTGATCGACTTGTCAAAGCCACTCGGCGAGCGGGACTCACGCTCCCCGCTCGCCGAGTGGATCGAAATTGTAACACGTCGGCTAGAGTCTTTACACGCACTTCACGGCCGCGTAAATTGTAACGATCACCTGCCCGTCACGCCCAAAACCAAGTTCGCCGACTCTGCCCCGAGGAACTACCCCATGATTCCCTCCCTGCTTGTCGCAGCGGCGATCACCGCACCGGCGGCCCCCGTGCCCCGGGATACGGTTCCAAACACAACCGGACCTGCCCCACGGGTTCTCGCGGTCCGAGCCGAGGCAGGCGGAACGATCTGGATCACCGCGCAGGTGTACCAGAAGCAGAAGGTTCAGCAACAGTTCGTTGCGATCGAGAACGGCAAGCAGGTTGTGAAGCAACAGGAAGTCGAACAACTGACCTCCAATTACATTCGCAAGACGCTGGGCGACTTCGGCGGGAAATTCGCCACGGCTGACGGAGTCACGCTGTCTGTCGAGGACGCGAACCGGCGGTTGAAAGACGGTGCCACGCTGCTGATCACAGCCGATGGCAAACCGGTGGACAAGGGCTGGCTCAAGGCAGTCAACGACGACACCGTTGTGATGACGGCCGAGGGACTCGGCGAGGCCCACTTTGTTACAGGGAGCGCCCCGTACCCGCTGACCGCTTCGCCGCGCCTGGTCATGCTGGGCATTGACGACAAGGGCGACGTGCGGTTGCCAGTCAACGCAAACCCGAACAGCAACAATGGCGTGTACTATGGCGGCCGCGGACGTGGCGGTCTCCGGATGGCACAAGCCGACATCGCCGTCATCGACGGGTTCGCCCCGCCGCCACCGGCTTCCACGACTCCGGCCGGCTCGGACGGCAAGAAATCGCTGACGGACATCAAGTTCGACGCCTACGACGTGACGGGCAAGTTGGTTTACCGGAGCGAAGCGTTGACCCGGTTGAAAGCGGGCGGGCTCGCAATCGTTGCGGGCGACAACCGCTTCCCGGACGAGAACTACCTCCGGGCATTCCGTGAAGACTTGCTCGTCATCGTGTCGGGCGAGTTGGTGTTCCAGCCAGGGCAGCCGAATCCGTTCGACCGTGCAACCGGCAAACCCGCCGCTGCGGGGCAGCTTGTGAAGCCGGTTCCGCAGCCTGTGATCGGCATCGCGGCCCCAGCGGTCATCAAGCGCGTTCAGATTCAGATCGAGAACTGAAACCGCGTTCCGCATTGATGTGGTGGTTGCCCCGCTGGGGCAACCGCCAACCCAGTTCTGACGCTCACTTCCCGCGTTTCACGACGAACAATTCGCCGTCTCGGAACGATTCCGCGATCACACCCGTCGAGTGACACCGCACTGTCACCGCTCCTGCGGTTGGCGTGTCCCACACCGTCGCGCCCGCATACGCCTTCACAAGGTGGTCGGTTGGCCCCGGTCGCTGGCTCGAAATCACGAACTTCGGTTTTGCCCACGTTGCCATCAGTGAAGGTAGCGGAACGTGAGCCGACTTTGCGCCGTGGTGTGGTGCCAGCATCACATCCACAGGCGGCACGGGGCGTTCCAGCACTTTCGCCTGCCCCGCTCCTTCGAGATCGCCCGTGAGCAACACCGTGTGCGTGCCGGAGCGCACAAGCAACACCAGGCTCCGCGTGTTCTCGTTCCCTGCGAGGCGTTCCGATGGCGGGTGTAGCACGTCGAGTGTCACGCGACCCGCCTCGAACCGATCCCCGACCACGGCGATTCGCTGTGCGACCTTGTGGCGATCGAACGCCGCGAGTGCGGCATCCACGCCCGGCGACGACTTGTCCGAGAACGTCGGCGTGAGGGTCACGCGGCCGACGGGGAAGCGCTTCAGCAACTCCGGCAGGCCGTTGAAATGGTCGAGGTCGGCGTGCGACACGAATATCTCGTCGATGCGTGTGATGCCGCGATTCCACAGGTACGGCGCGATCACGCGGCGAACCGCGTCGGGGCCGGTGGTCGTGCCCGCGTCGTAGAGCAGCACGCGGCCGTCCGGCGTTTCAATCACGACGCAGCAGGTAACAGTTTTGTCAAAAATCATTATTCCACCCCACCCGATGGACCGATGGACGCCAGCACCAACGACGCTCCCCCAAGCCGGAACTTAGTCTCGAAGCGTCGGGATGGCTGGCTGCTACTCGGTGCCGACGCGAAGCAAAGTGGGAAGTCACCCGCTGACATCGCTGCGGAAGTGGCCGCAGAAACCTTACTCGCGCAACACCAATGGATTCGTCTCACGTCCGCTGTGTGTCTATGTCCAAATCTGCGGCGGTCGTCTGGTATCTCGTTAGTCCCGTTGCCACCGAGTGAACGCTTCAGGGAAGCGAGAGACCGGCTCCGCCCGGAGTGAGTTACGCAAATAACGCCAACAGCCCGCGAGTGATCGACTCGCGGGCTGCTTAGTTTCGCTCCCGGAATCCGGGGACATTTTCGCGGGTCGAAATTCTACCCGACTTCCGGGTAAAGACTTCATGCTCCCGGAACCACACCCCAATCCAGGGTAATGGCCATTTCGTGGCACCGAAACTGTACCCCGATCCTGGGTAAATGCCCCCACAGCCGTGCCGGTCACGCCACCCATTTTGGATGGCCACAAAACAATACCCCAATCCTAGGCTGATCGGAAGTTGGGCTTTCGGCGGAATTATTGGTTCGAGTTCGATCTCGTTTTTGGTTCACATGGTTCGTGAATTACGCTGCTTTCCCAGCGAAACCCTCCGTTCCCCCGGTGAACCGATTCCAGAACCGGGATGAACCAAAAGCACCGTCAACTCGAACTTCCGATCAGCCTACCCCAATCCTGGGTAATGCTCTTCTTCCCCGTCGAGGCTTCGTTCTCGATCAAGGGCCGTGTGAAAGACCGCACGCTCGTGGCTCGTGATCGCCGATGCAATCGACGAGTCGGGTGTTGATGGTGGTGAGGTGGCCACGAACGCCATGCGTGCAGCCGTGCTGAACTACGAGTGCGAGCGGCGAGTGTTGCTTGAGGCGGTCGATGTGCTAAAGGACGCGGCGACGCTCAGCGGTGTCAGCGAGTGAGCCAGCGTGAACAACACGAGCAGCCCGCAGTTTCCCCCTAGAACCTGCGGGCCGCTCTCATTCTAATGGAAGTCGCAGGACGAGTTGAAAGTAAATGTTTGGGAGAAGTTTGGGAAATGGGAGGATGACCAACCCCTGGAAATCCTAGTGGATGATAGCATTGACTCAACAACTTAGTTAAGTTTAGAAAGAAGACTATACTATACTAAGAAGACTTAAGACAGAAGAAGGATTAGCCCCCTTTTGTTCATTTCGTAACAGTATGTTTTCGGGTAAGTAATTGACGCAATTGAGTCGAAGCCATAATCGCCTAGAAAACAAGGCGATATTGTATTGGTCTTTGACTTGAACTCCTCCAAGTCAGACTTTGCGACCCCCAAGTTAATGCCCTCGAAGCCGACTTCGGCACAGGATGGCCCTAGAATCGACGACTAGCCAAAAGTGGATACAGTGTCATGTGAGGTGCCGTTCGCCCCAGGAATGGGCCGTTTTGTCGATTTGGCGGCGTACAGGGTTGCTCGATGTGGTCCGAATAGAACTTCGCTGTCTGGCGGTTCAACTCCCCGTATGTAAGGGGCTGCTCACCAAACACATCAAAGTAGCGATCACAAGAATATCAAAATGGCCAGCCGGCTACGTAAGTGGCTGGCAAAATCGACCCACCCTAAATGTTATTAGGCACGCCTAACGACCTTGATCGGCGGCTGTCGCCGACGGCCGACAAGTAGATGCGAGTTGTAGCCAAAAGCCAGCTTGATACCACATTCCGACATTTCCGACTGAACACTCCAGAAACGCGGGCGTTTCTATCTCTGGTTCTCTTCACTCCTTTGGAGGTCCACAATGAACGTGAACAATTCGTCCGGTTTTCATGGTGTTTCGGCGTTCGGGAACGGTCGTTGGCGTGCCCAAGCTCGGCACAACGGCACTCTGCACTACCTCGGTACTTTTGCTGACGCAGCCGACGCAGCCCGTGCCGTGAACTGCTTCTGGGTGGGCCTCGGCGAGCAACCGCGTAACCCAAATGTTGGTTGCGTTTCGCCAAATCCGCCGGCACCAAAACCGCGTAAGCCGACCGTTCACCGCAACGCCCGCAAAATGAACAGCCGCAATCAAAGCGGCTACCGTGGCGTCTCGTGGTGGGTGAGTGCATCAGGCAAAGGCTCGTGGCGTGCCCAAGCCCTGTTCGCAGGCACGGTCACTTACCTCGGCATGTTCGACAATCCCGAAGCTGCCGGTGTCGCGGTGAACAATGCGTGGAAAGCACGTTACCCGGATCGCCCCACGCCCAACCCGACGTTGCCCACGACTTACGTGCCACCCGAACCTGACAACTGGTCCATTTAAGTGACGTGACCGCGCCACCCGCACAACACGGGTTGGCGCGTTTGTGTTGACGGTGGCATTATCACTGGTCACGTGTTGAGCGTGACCCACTCGTTTGGGGGACGCTGTGTTTAATCCAGTTCTCGGTGTTCGTGTTCAGGTCAGCCCACACCTCGTCGGCTCCCAACGTGCTGTGCAGGTCGGCGAGACGATTTTCGTTTCGCCTGCGATGCACACATTAATGGCGACCGCTGGCGTGGCTGAGTTGCTGCACCTGCTGTCACACATCCCTGTCATCGAAATTCCCGATTGCAGGCTGTCGCGATACCAGTGTGGGCCAGTCACCACATCGCCGTCCTGATGTCCGTACACAGCACTGACGTCAGGAAACCGCCCGGTCGTGAACCACAGATTTCCGTGAGGTTAAGGCACCACTGGAGAAACGATGCGTCATCGCCAATTGCAGCAATCTGTTTGTGCAGGACCAAGTCCTGATCGAGCCGGACTGGTTCAGCGTAACCCAGTTCACGTCGGCCCGCTTGTCGATGACTTCAAAGAGCTATCGCAAGTGCTTTTATGGGCCATCTATACACAATGGATTTGTGGCTGGCGAGTCGCCCGGATTGCGAACGTTTACGGGTTGCCCGATTCGTTAGTTTTGCGGCTTACTCGCTGCTGGGAACGTTCCACGATGGCACATCCCCAAAATCTCAACTTGTGATAGGGAACCTTACGGCTAGGCTGGGAATACCTTCTCAAGTCGCGGCATGAGTGAGACTGGGGCGCAACCACGGCGCAAATCTGGTATTACTTGGTAAAACAAAAATTACCACCAGCCGCACCTTCCCCTCACAAACCCTTTATTATCAACGACATTTATCCCGTTCTTCGAGACATCACGTCACCGGAATCCCACATGCCTGCCTGAACACCTCAGCGACAGCCATCGCCTGCAATCCGAAGATCAGGACGGGAACTGCCCCAGGTCGGGTGTGAGTCCGACGCGGACAATCAAGTTGAGTCACTTTGATCTTACCACCGCACTCCCAGCAGCAGACCCGCGTCATCGCGGGCATCCAGCGTCAGCCGCGCGAACGGCCACTGCCCTAATTCCGCAGGCGGAGGCGTGGTCGTCGTCACGATGTACTGGAAGGCCGGCTGGCGGTCGCCATATGCCTGTTCTAATTCGTGAGCGAACTGGAACAGACGATCATAAAGCACTGGCTCGATGTCGGCATCACGCGGGCTGTCGTGCAACCAAAACCCCGGCAGGCTGCCAACGCCGATGATCGTTGCCGCAAGACACCCCAAATCGAACGCCAGCACCGTTCCCAGCGACCGAATTGCCGCACCGCCGACTGCGATCCGACCATGCGGCTCCGGATGCAGTCCTCGCGCATCAAGAACCACCTTCCCGCCAACTTCGCTGCCAAGTAACGCACGCACGGCTCGGTCGAAACAATCACTGACCCGCAGTTGACGCATTGCGTGAACGCCTTTGGCTGCTCTCTGTGTTTTGAGCGACTCGTCGATCTTGGTCACAAGCGTGTTCAGCTTTTCCTGCTCGGCGTCTCGTTGCTTTTGAGCGGTCGTGTATTCCCCAAATTGAGTGGCAATTTGTTCGACCTGTCCGAGCGCGATATTCGTTCCCCTGGCTCGGTCTTCTTGGATTCGTCGCTCGGTAAATTCCTGCGTCTCGGCGTCGGCTGCCTGTCGTCGAAATTCAGCCAACTGGCGATTCCGTTCGGCGAGTTGTTCATCCAACGCGGCGAGTTCCTCCCGCTTTGCCGCGAGTCGTATCTCGCGAGTTGGATCGGAAATCGGGGTAACTTGAGATGGGTGAAAGGGGCATTCCGTCTCACGAGGACATCGGGAATGAACATCGAACGGATTGACCGGTGGTAGTCGGCCCGCATCTTCGAGTAGACGAATTTGGTCCCGTGTCGTGTCTCGAATTCCCTGCAACCTCTCGATATCGCGTTCCTCCACCCGCACGGCAGCCGCTGTACGGATGGATTCTTCCCGAAGACCCTTCGATCCGCCGGTTTCAAAATCCTTGAGCAGGTTGGTCAGGTTGGTCCGGCGGCTCTCGATCATCGCTTTGCCGACCGACTCGTACATTCCACCAGCTAATTTCGCCTCATCCAGTCCGAGCGAGCGAGCCAGCCCAGGACGAAGAGCATCGAGTTCGTTATCCAGCCGCTCAATTTCACGCTTCGCTTTTGCTTGGTCTTTTTGAAGAGCCTTACGAGCCGCTTGCTCTCGAATTTCGGTGGTGTCCAAAACCCCCAACGCCCAACTCATCAGTAATCCGGGGTCGTTCTGTTCGAGTTGTGCAGTGCCGGACCGTGCTTCCGCGACTCGCCACTGGTTGGGCTGCTGATAATGGCACTCGTAATCTCTCGCCAGCCAGCCGAGCAAATCCACCCATCGCGGTGCGTGACCAGCACTCGGTAATTGGAACGCTGGCAGTGCGGACACGACCGCCGTGGTCACTGCATCAACGAATTCGGGATACCGCAGGCGTTCGGATTCCGTCGCAAGCCCGGCCCGCCAATTGTCCGCGATCATTGCCCAAGACTCGCCACCATCACGCAAAGGGCGAGCGACAACCCACCATTTATCCGTGACGCGGATTTCAGCCAGGACATGCGCCGTCGGCAATTTTCGGACGATGGCCCTCGCGGTCTCAGCGGTGGCAAAATAGGTTTCGCCCAAACAGTATCGGATGAAGCGTGCGAGAAGTGTCTTGCCGACGCTGTGCCCAATTGAGCGGGTATCGTCTTGGGGCCGCTCGGCGACACGGATGATGTTGAGGCCAGTCCGAAATTCGACGGCCCGCAGAACGGTCGCATCAGGAGTGCGATTCGACACGACAACCAGCCGCCGAATCCAAACGGTAGGTTCGGCCCGCTCGGCGACTTTCAACGGCTCCGGATCATCCGGGAACAAGCTCGTAATTGACATGGGAGATGCTATCGAGTTGGAGTCTAGCCCGTTCCTCGCCAACTACTTCGATTGTTTGAAGTGTCTCTGCGAGCCGCTGCTTATCCAGAGCGGTGGCGTGTGCCGCGATGTCAGCGTCGGTCGGGGCTTTGATATCGAGGCCGAATACCTGTGCGTTCTTGACGATCTTGGGTTCGGTGAGGATTTTGGCCACGACTAACTCACCAAGTAAATAATCGAGACTCGGCACGTGCGTGCGGTTGCTCTTGGTTTTCTTCGCTCTCGATGCTGACTTCTTACCAAGAATCGACCTGCGAGCGTCATCGTTGAGCATCAGAACAAGACAGGTTTCCAGCACAGTGCGAGCGACTTTGAGTTTCAACTCACGAAGCACCATGACGACGTAACGGGTCGCGAGCAATTTCGACGTCGGCTGGGCGATTTGCTCAGCGTGCTTCATAGTGCCGTTTCGGCTGGCTCGAATGCGTTCGAGCAGAACGGTGACCGGTTCATCGGCTGGGTCTTGTTCAACGAGTTCGCCCCGGAAGGCCGTTGCGAGGATCGACTGTTCCAACATTGCGAGATCGGCGAGTAGCCCCCGAACCTGCTTGGATTGCGACTCAATCTTGGCGAGGCATGACTCGATCCGAGCGACGATCTCTCGCTGCTCTTCTACCGGAGGGAGGCAGACATGAAACGAGAGGATTTCTGGAAAGTAGACGGTTGGATGCGTACTCCCTTTTGCGAATCGGTAGAGCGCGTCATTTTCCGCAATGAACAAATACATCAGGTATTTCGGGTTCACGGCTTCCGAACAAACCCAACCAACCAAGTCCTGACTGGTGGCCATCGAACGGCCAAGCACCAACGAGTAGCCAATTGAGTTCGCGGTCCGAGTTAAACAGACCGTTCCCGCCGGAAGAAGACGGGCAGCAGAGTTCGCTAACCCCAATTCGGTTACATTCTGAAGCGTCTTGTCAATTACAGTGCCGTGATTCCGACTTGCGTCTTTGATGCAGACCCACGGAATCTCGCCGTCCCAATACTCCGACTGCTTCCGGCTTGGTGTGTGCCCGGTCTCAAGTTTCGCTACTTCGGTCAGACGAACCCACGACCAAGATGCAGGAGTGGGTAAGTCGCAATTGCCAACGGAGAGTGCATAGTCGCCAGGAATGGTAGTTGTGGTCGCACGTGACGATTGCGACGACTTTCCAACGGACTTCAAACGGGTCATCAGAGCAGCAGTGCTTTCAGAACCTGGGTGCAATTCCCGCCATTCGGCGGTCAGGTGACCCCGGAATGCCGCCGCCAAAGCGGATTGACGGAATTGAACCAAGAGCGGTTGAATCGCTTCCAATTCCTCGCGGGCCTTCTGACTGCGGGCTTGCAACTCTTCAATTCTGGCAACGATCCGTTGCTGTTCAGGTAAGGGTGGCAGCGGAAGCTGGGAGTTGAGGACAAACTCTTTTGGAACACGGGCTTGTCCAACCCCACTTTGCATCGTTGCCCGCGCTGCACGACGGAATGACTCCTGACGTAAGAAGTGGAACAAAAAATCTTGGTCGATGGCTCCGCGTGACCGAAAGACGAAGAACTCTGTGGTCCCGCAGGCGACGCCGTTGACCATTCCCCGTACACTCGCTGCTTTTCCGTTTTCCATGCACGGGGTGATTTTGGCAAAGATGACATCGCCGTCAGCGAAGTGGGTGTAACCCTTTTTGACCTCACCATACCGACGAATTTCGGGTTGCGTGATACGACCTTCGGTATCCGAAACTGCCGCCATTGGGACGAAAGATACCTCAGTGTCGTCTTTCGGGACCGGCGAGTGTTTGGGGTTCAGTTCGCACAACTCGTTGATTGTGGTCTGCGTCCATCCTTCCGGCAGAGAGTCCGTGTCAATCACGACGTCTGGCCCCCGAATGCCGCCTTCAACTCTTCCATCTCATTCAAGGCAGTTCGCAACCTTGCCGTAATTCGGGCGGCAATTTCATCCGGTGACGGCAGGACTGCTGAGTTTGTCGCGTTCTCGTCCCGTAACCAAGTGATGTCCAGGTTGTCACTCCGCTTGGCAATCTCTTCACGACTGAACTTCCGGAATCGCCCCTCTTCGCCTTGGTCTTTCCGTTTTGATTTGCCCAGCGGGTCTGCTCCGAACGCGGTCTCAAAATCTTTGAAGTGGTCCCGCGTCAACGGAGTCCGCTTGCCGAATTGCGGCGTGTTGGTTCGCAGGTCAAACAACCACACTGCTTTCGTGTTCGCCTTGTCTTTCTCGCCCCTGCTGAAGAATAGCACGTTTGTCTTCACGCCCTGCGCGTAGAAAATGCCCGTTGGCAACCGCAGGATCGTGTGCAGGTCGCATTTCTCCATCAGGTCGCGACGGACGTCCACACCAACCCCGTCCTCGAAAAGGACATTATCCGGCAATACCACCGCCGCTCTCCCGCCGGGCTTCAAGCCGCGATAAATGTGCTGCACAAAGCAGAGTTGTTTGTTACTGGTTGCGTAGGTGAAATCATCGCGAGTGGGTTGCCCGCCGCCTTTCTTCGTGCCGAACGGCGGGTTCGTCAAAATGACGTCGGCCTTGGGCAACGTGGCCCCATCCGGACTCAGCGTGTCGCCCAAGACCCACTCGGTTTCAATTCCGTGGAGCATGGCGTTCATCAACGCCAAACGGTGCGTATCTTGCACCAACTCCATTCCGTAGAATGCTTCTCGCCGCTGAAACTCTTGTTCTCGTTCCTTCAGCGTGAACAGGTCGTCGGTCCGAGCCTTGACGTACTTATCCGCTGCAATCAAAAAGCCGCCCGTGCCCAGCGCGGGGTCTTGTACCCGTTCGCCAGCTTTCGGCTTCAGCAATTCGACCATGCAGTCGATGAGCGGTCGCGGAGTGAAGTATTGTCCGGCCCCAGATTTCTTTTCGTCGGCGTTCTTCTGGAGCAACCCTTCATACAAATCGCCAAGACCTTCTTTCTTCGCGTCGTACCAATCCAGTTGGTCAATATCCGAGATGAGTTTGGCCAGATTTTTGGGCTGTCGCAACGCGGTGGCAGCGTTGGCGAAAATTGCCCGAACGCGGGTCGGCCCGTGCGACCCAAGATGGACGAGGAGTGAACGGTAGAACTCGTGCTTCTTGGCGTTGTCGGCCTCGCCGACGAGATTGTTCCAACGGTAACCGACCGGAAGCGTCTTTTCTTCCTGCCCGGTTTCCTTGAGCATTTTCAGAAACAGCAGGTACGTCAATTCCGTGACGTATTGATGGTAGGTGATGCCGTCGTCCCGAAGGACGTGGCACAGACCCCACAGTTTGGCAACGATGTCTTGCGTTATACTCATGCGATAATCGAGAACGACCCAGGAAAGTGGAGTGATTAACGACCAATCTGATCCGCGTAGTTTGCCAAGGGCGTTCCCCAAATAACCTCATCGTCGCGTTCCTTGATCCCACACGCGACCAGCGAAACAAGACGGCGACTTGCATCCGTAATCGGTGCGCCACTACATCCTCGATAGTAGTCGTGGCCTTGGTGTTTGCGTGCCGGGAGAAAACGGTAAAGACCATTAGCCTTGTCGATACCGTCGAATTTCATCCCGACTTCAAAGTGCGGCTCTCGAACCAGTGTGTTGATCCCAGGGAGGAATTCAGTTGCTTTCCAACTTGCAAAGCCAAACGGCATTTTCGGGTCTGGCTCAACCGGAAAAGGACCAATGTAGGTTGGGACGTCTATCCAATTCGCATCGAACTTTGGGTCTGCTTGCATTTTCTGGATGAGGGAATGGAAATCGAACTCAGACCAAGCGAAGTCCTCAGTCAGGCTGTGAAAAACATGAGGCGCAGGAATTCCCAGCACAACTACTTTGGCTGGGTAGAATGTTTTGTTCGTCTCAATGACCCATGACCCAGATTTTAAGGCGTGTCCGGCCGACAACAGGAAATACCGCTTGTCCAGTTTTATCAAAATGCCACTAGCGGTTTCCTGGATTCTGTCCCCTCCAACGTTCACCAAGCGGAGCGTGTCCCTCAGCATGAGTTGAACATATTCTGTCGCCGCTTCCGCCTCTTCTTTGGTCACGATGCAAACTCCTGCAAGATCGAAAACGCACGCAACAAAACAGGTTCGCCTGTTCGCTGAATCACGCTGCCGCAGACCAAATGGCGTCGGTGATCTCGTTGAGCAGTTGCTCTAACTTCCCGTCGAACACTTTGTTGAGCCGGGTGAACCCGCCCTCTGCCTGGAACTGACCGTGATCGAGGGCGTCTTTGTCCACTACGGTTTCGACTTCCAATTGCTTGCCGATCCGTTCCAACCATTTTCGCTGCGGTTGCGTCCAGGGCCGGCTCTTGAGAATCGTTTGCATCGCTTTCTGCACCCGCTCTTTGTACGGCAACAGCGGTTGCCCGGCGGCGACATGCCGGACATAGCCGATAATCGTCGCCGCGATGTCCTGGTTGGTCGTCTCTCGCCACGCGGTTTGCAAACTCGCTTCCGTAAATCCGGCTTCGTCCAGAGCCAGTTTCAATTCTCGCAATTGCTGCCGGGTCAGATCACGGGGCCGTTGTGCCACAACCAGCAACGCGGGGATTTTGTCCAAGTTGGCCGTCACGAACTGGCGGAACGATTCCAGATAGTCGCCGGGTTTCGCTGCTGCCCCGTACCCGCGTTCGACCCGCCGAAGCTCGTCGGCGTGGTCCGAAATGAATATCCGGCGCGGATCAAGACCGCCGGCCCGATCCAAAAATGCCACGACCTTTGGCCGAGCCACCAACCAGTCACGAAGCACCTCCGGTGGCCACTCGCGAACTTGCTGCGAAAATTCCGCAGGACCGACGCTTGCAACCGCCTCGAAGTCGTCAGCGTTTTTCCCGGTAAGCACCCGCCGCTTCCGCTGGAGTTTCGCAATGAACTGATCGTGAACTTCCAGCAAAGCCGCTGGGGTCGTGGCCGTGGACAATTCGCGGGCCAGTTGCCCGAAACTGATCGTCGGCTGCACGACGACCGGCTTCATGGACGAGTACGGCTCCAGGGCCGCGTAAATGTCCACGGCGTCGAATACCAAGAACCGCTCCTTGCCGATTTCCTCGCAGAGCCGCGTGGCGCGACCGAGCATCTGTTCGTAAAGGATGCGGCTGCGAACCCGTCGCAGGAACACGAGATTTGTAATTTCGGGGACGTCGATACCCGTTGAGAGCAGGTCCACCGTGACCGCGACATTTGGCAGCCGCTCATTCCGTAGCCGGCGAATTTTCTGGAGCGGTTTATCCGCAGCCGCCGTGATTTTCACCACTGCATCGTCTTCGACCGACCCGTAGTGCGCCTCAAAAGCCTTCTTCAGCAGATCGACAACAAGGTCGGCGTGGGCATCGTTCGCGCAAAACACGACCGTCTTTCCGGGCAGGCTCGGATCAATTTGCCGTGCGAGTTCCTCGCAGACAACACGGTTGAAATTCTCTGTCAGGACACGCCGGTTGAATTCCTCCACTTCGATCTGGACTTCATCCGGTGCCGTGAGCGGGTCAATTTCGCCAGTCGCGGTCAGATACGTCTGGATCGTCTCGCCCTTCTTCCAGGTGATCCCATCTTCCGCGAGCCGCGTCACGATCCGAATTGGCGGTTCATGATCCACCAAGTACCCATCGATGACCGCTTGGCGGTAGCTGTACGAATAGATCGGAGGGCCAAAGATTTCGACCGTGTGCAGTGCGGGCGTCGCTGTCAGCCCGATTTTCACGGCATCGAAATGATCCAGGACACGGCGGTACTTCGAGACGTAATCGGCCTCGTCGCGGAACGTCAATTCAGTGTCGCTGAGTTCCTTGTCGAGCGAATATCCGCGATGGCACTCGTCCACAATCACGCAATCGTAAGCGTCCACCGACGGTGTCTCGCCCTTTTCACCGGGGAAGAGGATTCGCTTTACCATTCCTTGCACGGTGGCGATGTGGACTTTCGTGTCCTTGTCTGGCGTCAGATCACCGAGTTCCTTGACGTCGTACATCTCAGTAAAGGACAGGAAGTTTTCGAGCTTCACATCCTTGAATGCGTTTCCAGTTTGCTCGCCGAGCGCACTGCGGTCCACCAGAAATAGCACCCGCCGAAAACGGCCGGCTTTCACGAGCCGATAAATCAGCCCGATGCACATTCGAGTTTTGCCGGTCCCCGTGGCCATCGCCAAGAGCATTTCCCGACGGCCTGCCGCAACTCCACCCTCGGCGGCACGAACGGCAGCCAGTTGATATTCACGAAGCGGCAAAAAGGCTGGCGATTCATCCTTCAATTTCTGGTCGGCGGTAGTCACATTTTGGGCCAGCAATTCCCGAAGGCCCGCCGGGCTGTACCAACCTTCGAGCGGTCGCGAAAGGTTTGTCGGCAGCCGAGCGTCCAGGAACCAAATGCCGCTCTTCGTCTGAATTTGGCGGAGAAATGGCCGGCCGTTGGTTGAGAAGCAGAATGGCACTTTGTACTCGCCCCACGGCCCGACCGGAATTACCCCATCTTGGGGTAACAAATCGCGGGAGTAACGCTTGGCCTGTTCGACCGCACCGGGAACATCCTTCACTGCCTTCTTCGCTTCGACCGCCGCAATTGGGGTAAGGTCTGTGAAAAAGACATAATCGGCGGGTCCGCTCGCGGTCGGCCACTCAGCGATGGCAAGGTTTTTACCCTTCTGCGGGCGAACACCATTTTTGAAGGTCAGCAACTCGGTATCGGCTTCCCAACCGTTTTCACGAAGGTGCTGGTCAATCAGCCGACGTGTTGCTGCTTCGTCCAAATCGAGCAGCGTAGCTGCTTGCTGCGCCTTCTCGACGGTCGCCCGTGTCTGTTCGGTTGTCTGAGCAGCAACACGTGCTTGGAGAGTTGCGAGTTGTTCTTTCTCGCGAGCAAGCAGCGTTTCCGTCTCCCCAGCAAGAGCGACGATTTGGTTGAGTTCCAAATACGCGGCGGTGGCTCGTTCTTCAGCTTGTCGCCGAAGGTCGGCTTCTTGTGCGGCGGTGAGTTTTGCCTGCTCGGCTTGCTGCCCCGCGAGTTCAACAGCCCCTTGTTGCTCGGCAGCGAGTGTTCGCAGGCGATCCAGTTCGAGATGCAGTTCACGGGTTGCGTGTGCAGGATCGGGCGGTGGCAAAAATGGTCCGGGAGAAAAACCGGACGACGTGCCGAACGATCGATGGAACCAGACTGCAAGTTGCCGCGCCATCCGTAAATGGTGCAGGGCATCCGACCGCGTGCCCTGTCCTTCGTGTGCAGCGGCGTTGCCCGCTTTTCGGAGACCGTGAAAAAGATCAAGAATATCGACGGTTGCTGCTCGGCGGTCGCGTAGCATTGCCAGAATTGCAGCAAAATCATCGTGTGAAGTAGCGACCACACCCACTTCAGCCACGGCGAGACGGGCCAGCAATTCCGCGAACTGGCGGAGCTTCACGAGCGCGGTGCTGGGGTCATCGAATAGGTATCGTTCCGCCAGGGTGGCGTACCGCACGAGGACCGGTTGGTGAGTGGCAAGGAACTGGAAGTTCGGTGAGTGTGGAGCGGAAGTGGGAGTTGTGTGCTGTTGCGGTGGGGGCGGGGACACGGGTGGCACCTGTTTGCGAGAACGGTGGCCGATGCGTCACGAAAGAATTCAAGTTTGGACGTTTTAGACACGGCCCCGTCAGAAGTTATACCCGCCGAAAGAAGCGGTGTGTAGCGCGGTGAAGGTGATTCATGTGGGAAAACATCTCGCCAACGGCTCTCGAAATTGGCGTGCCAGCCACGAAGTCGAAATGGCCGAATAAACTGAGCAACGTACCGCAACGACGGTGCGATAAATCGTTGGCACGCGCCCAGAACAGTCACAATCCCCAAAGGCAGCCGATGTCGGCCACGTCCGCGAGCCTACTTGTCCGTCTTCGCGACACGGCCGATGCCCCGGCATGGCACCGATTTGTCGGCCTCTACGCACCGTTATTTCGCCACTGGGCAGCACGCGCGGGACTCGGCCCACACGATTCGGACGATCTTGCACAAGAAGTCTTTGTCGTCCTCGCCCGCCGGCTGCCCGACTTTCGGTACGAGCCAGCCAACGGACGTTTCCGGGGCTGGCTCCGGATCATCGTGACCAATTGTCTCCGGAATTTCCTCCGCACGCGCCGGGCCACTCCGACGGCTCCTGGTGGAACTGACTTCTTGGAAGAACTCAGTCACCTCGAAAATGATTGCTCGGAACTAAGCCGAGCCTGGGATGCCGCCCTCGATTACCATGTCTTGCTCGGCGTCCTGGCCGAAATCGAGCCAGAGTTCGAGCCTGCGACGGTCGCGGCGTTCCGTCGCACGGTACTCAACGGCGACCCGACAGGCGTTGTCGCCACATCGTTGGGATTAACCCCAAACGCCGTACTTCTCGCGAAATCCCGCATTCTACGACGACTCCGAGAGGAGTTGGCAGAACTCGTCGATTGATTTCTTTCCGAATTCCGTGACAGGGTCGGCCGTGACGCGACAAGTCCCTCTCAGAGGCGACCTGACGCAACGGTCGGGAGGCTCGTCCATGCCTGAATCCGCGAACGGCCATCCTGAGCCTGATCGGCTCACCCAGTTTGTCGCTGGCGGTCTGCCGGAGGATGAGGCGGTTGCCGTTGCCGCGCACCTTGCGGATTGCGAAACGTGCCGAGCGTCGGTTGACGCCGTTCCCGAAAGCGACTTGGCCCGCCGACTCCACTCGGCTCATCAGTCGGTATTGAGAGGGGATTTGAAGAGGTCGCCGACGCCCGACGACTCGGCTGGGCCAACCGTGCCAGCGGAACTCGCGGACCACCCGCGATACCGGATCATCGGATTTATCGGGGCCGGCGGAATGGGAGCCGTGTACAAGGCGGAACACAAGTTGATGGGTCGCGTGGTCGCGTTGAAGGTCATTCGCCGGGGCTTACTTTCGAGTGACGGTGCGTCCGAACGGTTTCTGCGGGAAGTTCGGGCCGCTGCCCAGTTGAGCCACCCGAATATCGTGCAGGCGTTCGACGCCGATGAAGCCAGCGGGCTGCGGTTTTTGGTGATGGAGTTTGTCGAGGGCGAGACCCTGGATCATCTGGTCACGCGAAACGGACCCTTACCGCAGACTGTTGCGTGCGAGTACATCCGGCAGGCTGCTCTCGGCCTGCAACACGCTCACGAGCGGGGACTGACGCACCGCGACGTGAAGCCGCACAACTTGATCCTGACCACTGCCGGCGTAGTCAAGATTCTCGACTTCGGCCTCGCACGGATATTCGGGAGCGGGAACGCGGACGATGAGCAAGGGCCACCAGAATGCGTCGGTGGAACTTCGCCCGGAATGGTTATGGGGACCGTCGGGTACGTTGCCCCCGAACAGTCCGCGTCGCCCCACGCGGCTGATTGCCGAGCCGACGTGTACGGCCTTGGGGCCACCCTTTCGTTCCTTGTGACGGGCTTGCCACCTGATCCACTCGGCCAACTGGCGGAACGTTTGCCTCAACCTTTAATTCCGGTGGTCGCTCGGATGCTCACGCCGGACCCGGACCATCGGTTCCAGACTCCGGGTGAGGTTGCTGAAATTCTCGTTCCACTCTGCGGTGAGTGTGGGATGAGGCGGTCGTGGGTTCGGCGTGGTTTTTTAGCGGGCGTTTTCTGTCTCGTTGCCATCGCAGTGGTATTGGGCCAGTCGATCACATGGCGTTCCGAGCCGTTGAGCAACGGGGGAAATCAGCCTCCGAGTGTCGAGGGAAACCGAGGTACGGAATCCGCCGGCCTCCACAAAATCGACTCGCAGTCAGGACTCGCCATCGAAGGCCGGCTTATGGAGGGACACGCCCACCCTGTTGTCGGGGTCGGGTTCGCGGCGGATGGGAGCCGGTTGTTTTCGGCAGATGCCAGTGGCGAAGTACGAAGCTGGATTGTGAACGGCGCTGGCTGCCGAGTCTTTCACGTCACGCCAGATGAGTGGACCGGGGGCACCGCGTTCTTCGCCCCACCTGTTGGGGGCCGTGGCCAGAGCAGGGGTGTTTTGGGCGGACGTGATGGAGCCTTGCGGGTATGGGATTTGGCTGATGGCCGATTGGTCCGACGACTGAAACCCGACCGTGGCCCACGGGTCGGCGGAGGTGAAGGGCCGGGGGTGTCTTCGGTGGCGTTCTTCCCAGACGGCGAGCGCGTGGTGGTTCCGGCTGATGGTGGGGGAATCGCTGTCTGGAATCTCGATCAGCGAGCCGAAACCGGCAGACACTGGGTAGATGCGATGCCCGCGCAGGCAGTTACCGCCCATCCAGATGGGCAAAAGGTAGCGTACTCGACGAGCGGGGGTGAAGTGCGTGTTTGTGACCTCAGCGAGGGTCGCGAACTCAGACGCTATCGGCTCAAGCAGACTCACGCAGTCCGACTGTTGTTTTCGCCCGACGGCCAATTGTTGGCCGGGGGACTCCTCAACGGGGAAGTCGCGGTTTGGCATGTGGAGACACAAACCGAAAAGCAACGCCTGACTGGTGGGCATCGGTTTCCGGTCGTGGGATTAGCGTTCACGGGCGAAGGCCGACTCGTGTCGGTGAGCGGAGCAGATCAAGCCGTCGTGCTGTGGGACGCGATGGCTGGCAAGCGAATCAGTGGGTGGCAATCACCACGGGGGCCAGTGACGTGCGTTGCCGCAACGGCGGGGACGCAAATCGCGTGTGGGAGCAAGGACGGTGCGGTGTGGCTGTGCCCGCTGCCGCCCTGATGGAATGCCATCACGGTGAGTGAATCGAGACCATAATCATCGACGTATCAGTGGTTGGCAAGTCACGGAGCGAGGTGATCGCATCGCATGGAAAACCGAAGGCCACGCAGTCCGGCGAACTGGAACTGTGGGACTACCCAGATCGCACCGCCGATCCCGTGACCGGCAAGACGGATCACGAAGCTCAGGTGGAATTCGAGGGCGACCGCGTCGCAAACGTCACGTTCATTCGTGTGTGATTCGCGTCGGCCGTCTCAACACAATGCACACTGCTTATTTCTGCCGTGTGCTACCTCGACGGCCAGCGGAGCCGCCAGATTCACGATGCGAAGGCAACGGCGGCTTTTGAGTTGGGGAAGCGACACCGGATGTCTGGTCACCATCAGAACCGTCCTCGCGAGTTCGTCGCTTCTCGAACCGCTCGACAAGTTCCGGAAGCGTGACCCCCAACGCCAAGCAAACGGTGCGGAGTTGCACCAAATCGAGTCGGCGTTCGCCAGCTTCCATTTTGCTCACGAACGACTGGCTTTGCTTGAGGCGTTTGGCGAGTTCGATCTGCGTCAAATTGGCTGCTTCGCGGGCTTCCTTGAGAAGGGCCACGAGAACACCGTGTTCGCGAGTGTGGATCGACTTGTCCATGTGGCCGCTTGAGAGGAAGCGGGCCGCATGGTAAATTCCGAAATGGATTATTCCAAAATGTCATAAAATAAGCTGTCAGACTGTTGCGAGTACCTCGTTCCTAACGCGAGTTGCCCATGCGTTACTTCTGGTGCTGGTTGTTCCCACCGTTTGGCATTCTCACGTGCGGGAAGCCTGGGTTGGCATTCGTCAACTTCCTGCTGTGCTGCACGATCATCGGCTTCCCGTTCGCCATCTTGTGGTCGTTCTTGCTTGCCAAGGACTTCTACGCCGACTGCCGCAATCGCGAGTTGGCCGAAGTCCTCCGCAGCCCGCGAACTGTGGTGGCTACTGCCTCAATCCCTACTGGCCGGCCTGTTCTCGCTGCCCTCCCGGTTCATCCGACACCCGAAACGTCGGATGAAGACGATGACGAAGAGGAACTGTCGGACGAGGGTATTCATCGTTTCCGCAATCCGGTGATTGGAGTAGGTGTCGGCGTCGCCTTCTGCGTTGTTGCCGTGATCGGGTTCAACGCATACAGGAAACCGGAAGCGCGCCAACCCGTAGTTGCGGTAGCTCCAAAGGTGAATCTACCAACGCCAACGTCCCCACCGACTCCCCCCACAATCCCAACGCCGAAGCCGAAACCAAAACCAGACACAGAGCCTGTTAAATCGCTTGCCAGGGAAGGCGAGACACTGACCGCGCCTGAGTTGCTCCGCCGGTTCCTGAACAGTCGCGAGTCCTCGAAAGAACACTTCAACGGTGCCACCCTCACCGTCACCGGAACGGTCTTCGCCCCGGCGACTGCGTACCCCGGCGGTGAGGTTGGGTTCAAACTGTTTGGGTTCCGCGAAGACGGACCGTGCGTGTGGTGCCGCATGGCACCCGGCCGTGACGTCGTGGAAACCCGCTTCCCGGCCGGCGTGGAAGTAACCGTGCGTGGGCGGTGCGTCGGGGTCGGGGTGGCGAGAGGACCGACCGGGACGCCGCTGGCAAAAAACGAAGACGTGGTTCTCGCGGACTGCGTGTTGGTCCACGACCCGATCCCAGCCGGAACCGATCACCCGAAAGGCATCACGCATGATGGTATTGAATACCGCATCACGGCGGTCCAACTCGGTCACCCAACAATCGTGTTGAGCAGCGGTGCGGCGGCACCGACGAAGGAAAAACACCTCGTCTTCCGGCTTCAGGTTCGGAACGCGAGACCGGACGACACACGCAAGCCCGGAGCCTTCACTTACGCACTTCCCGGTGGAACGGACGTTCAACTCGTGGACGAGAAGGGTAACACGTTCGGGTACGCACGCCTCGACGTGCGACCCGAACCTCAGTCGCCCGTGGCGGAGGTATTGGCCACCGACCCACAGACGAACTGGCGGTTCAAGGGCGAATCGGCGGCGACGACGCTGGAACCCGGCCAGACCGAAACCTACTTGTTAGTCTTCTCCCCGTCGCAATTGGGCAAGGGTAACCGATTGTTCCTGAAGTTCCCAGCGGCGACATCGCCCGTGCCAAAGACCTCGACGCAAGTCTTTCGGTTCGACCAGAACGTGATTGAGACTCTGCCCGATGCTCCGCCCGACAAGCCAATGCCCCCAACGGTCGTCACGCCACCACCGACTGCTGACCCCGCGTTGGAAGCCTTGGATGCCAAGATCGCCGGCCTCAAAACTCAACTCGCGAAGGGAAAGACGGCAGCCGACCGCATCAAGGCCGCTGATGAGTTGCTCAAGCTCGGACTGAAGGCCACGAAAGCGACGGATGCGCTCTGTCAGGCGATCCTGGATTCGGTCCCGCAGGTTCGCGTGGCCGCACTAGATGCCTTGAAGGCGGTGAACCCCGACGTGTACGGTCCGGTGGAAAAGATCACGACCCCGTTGACGGATTTCGACTTCCAGTTCATGGCTTTTGAAGCGAGGGCGGAAGCCGTCGTCGCCCTCGCGAAACTCGGCGAACAAGGCCGGGCGGCGGTGCCAGTTCTGGTCGCGTACAAGCGGTTGGTGAGCCGCCCCGGTGGGTGGACGCACGTCGTGGTAGTCGAGGCCGCACTGGCGGCGTTGGCCCCGAACGATCCCGCTGTCGTGACTCTCTTTGTTGCCGGGTTGCTGAAGGACGCTGGTCCAGAAGCACGGCTCGCTGCCGCGATTGCATTGGGCAAGGCGAACGCAACGAAAGAGTCCGTTGCGGCTCTCGGCACGGCGGTGCGGAGCGACCCCGTGCCGGAGGTGCGGTTGGGGGCGGTAACGACGCTGGCGGCAATGGGGTCAGATGCGAAAGCGGCGTTGAAGAGCTTGGAAGCAGCGAAGTCGGATGGTGACGCACGAGTGCGTGAAGCGGCACGCGAGGCAATTGAGAAAGTGAAGTAGCGGAACGCGAACGGGCGGGTTGTTGGCCTTCGGGGGTGGTTCGGTCGCGGCCCGCGTTTCCCGCCTGGGTTCGTGGGTCGCAGTTGTCGCCGCACCGACCTGGACCAATCACTGCTCAACAGTGCGTTGGAAACCATTGGCCCTCTTTCGGGAATACGGCGATGCTCGTCACTTGCCCGCACTGCTCAAATCAGATGACCGTCTCGGCTGAGATTGCCGCGAGCGGCGCGTTGCAATGCCCACACTGCGACAACATCCTGTCGCTGGCCATGCCCGCTGCACGTCCGGCGCGTGCGGCACGAGCAATGCCACCACCCGCAACTGACGCCGAAGAAAAGGAAGCGAAGTCCCTGAGTTCGTGCCTTGGTTGTTTTGTCTTGGTTGTTGCATGCTGTGTGGTTTTTGGCGTCATCCAACACCAAAACCAGAAACTCGCTCTCGAAGAGATTGCGGCTGGAGACAAGTTCTTCGCTGAAGGCAAGAAGGCCGAAGCCGTCGCCAAGTATAAGTCCGGGTTCTCACACGCCCCCGCTGACAGAAAGTCGGAGATCATTAAGCGATCCGCTGACATCGAGGCGGAAGCCGGAAACAAGGCCGAAGCGCGTCACTGGGTCGAACAAGGATTAAACGCCAACCTGGACATTACTTACAGCACCTCCGCCGCCCGCGATGTCCTCGATGCGATCCGGCGGGAACGGGTTGAAGCGGAGGCGCAGCGAGTCGCAGCGGAGGCAAAGAAGAAAGAAGACGCGAAGGGAATCAAGGTCACGGCAGAGCAGATTCGGCAGGACTACCAAACCGACACGCACGCGGCCGAATCAAAGTACAAGGGGAAGATTTTTCGCGTTTCCGGATGGGTGGCTCGGTACATGGGGGTTGACCCGGAGTTCCCCAACGCCAGTGCGATGCTCTTTCTCCACGAGCCGACAGGTGACACCATTGTTTGCTACAACTTTCGCCCCAAAGACGCCCCACCACCCGGCAGACTCGCAACTGGGGTGCAGGTTACAGTTCGAGGACGGTGTGCCGGAACCAACCCAACGGGTTGGGTACGCATTGGAAAACCCCCTGCGGTTAAAGTCGATTTCGATGACTGCACAATTGAACCTTGACTCAAACCACGAGTTGAATTGATTGCCGGATAATCCCGCTCTGCGTTCCCACTCGTTCGGACGGAACCCGTTCCAGCGTTGTTTGCTTGACACCAGTCCCCGGCCATCGAACCAAATCCCGTCCCGGTGAGCGGAACAATTCGCACGCACGGCTCGTGGGTTCGCGGGCCGTGGCGACTGTTCAACAACGAGTGACTGCGACTTGTCACTCGCTGCACGTCGAGCGGCGGCGTCTGTGAGCAAGTCCTACCGAAGCACCAACACCGAATTAGTCGGCATCGCAATGCTGCCTGATTTGCCCTTTTTGAAACCACACCCTCTCGCGACCGAAAGTAACCTTTCACGCCACGAAGCCATCCGGCATCGGCACAAGACCAAAAAATTCGTTGATGCGACGAGCCGTGTCCCTCCACCAATCATCAGTGACGCTGTTCAGCGAAAAGACCGCAATGTGGTCGAATGCGTGTCCAACACCGAGTTCCATCAGCAACGCTTCGAGTTGGTCGGGAGTCGCTTTCATTTTCGAGTAGAGCGATAGCAGAACGAACTGACCACCGGGTCTCCGGTGCCGGAAGAGTACGCCTTCAAGTACAGCGGCTCCGAGTGAGTTAAATTCCAACCCGCTCTTTACTTCGATAACCCAGGGAATTCCACGTACACGAAAACTCAAATCCGCAGTCTTGGCGAGGCTCGGAACGAGTTCAACCGACGCAGGACGCTTGTCGATTTCGATGCCCCGTTCAGTCAAGACCGTGGCGACCGCTCGCTTAAATGCGTTCGTGACCTTTTGGCCTGCCTTCTCTCCCGCCTCACCGAACCCACTTTCGAGGTTCTCTCGCATGGCAGTAACGAACCTACGTCCCTCCAGCGACAGAAGCCCAAGCTCCGCATCCGTCCGGTCTAGCCACCCGAACCATTCTCGGTCTTGAGTCGGCATTGTTCCTCTCAGGTTGAGGTGGTTTGGTGGTCACTTCGAGTTCGTCCGAGTGCAAGTTGTGGACGGCGACGCACCGCTGGCTCAACGCTTTTTAGCGGAAATCTTCCCCGATAAACAACTTACGGAGTAGCCAGACACCCCAGATTTACCTGTGGGCAACCGTCCTTGTTTCCAACGGAATCGAGGACGAAAATATGACTGTAGCAACGGACGCGGAAACGCACTCAGGATCAGCACGACTAAGTCTTTTCCGACTTTTCGCTGCCACAACCCACAAACCAAACTACGCACGACTCCCGCTTGGGCGTTGACTCGCGCGTGGCGAAGGCTCCTCCCTCGAAAGCGTTGACTATGACGGAACGCAAGACTTCCTCGCGTCGCATGGGTTCCTCGGACCGCGTGATCGCCAACCCGTTTTCCCCGCGCCCCCGCCGTAAGAAGCCTCCGGCCAAACTGCCGGTACTCCCGATGTCGTCAACGACGGACGTCGCCGACGGGCTGACACCCTCGGTCGTAGAGGATTTGACCAACGGCACGAAGTACAAACAGCATCCGTTCGGAAAGGCGTGGCAGCGGTTTGACCACGAGAGCTTCACGGAACTCGTCCGTGACGTTGGTAGCCGGGGTCTGGACCACCCGATTCTCATTTTTCAAGGAATGATTCTGGATGGCTGGCACCGCTACCTCGCGTGCCTGCACACCAAGACCAAGCCGACACTCGTCAAGTTCATGGGATCGGCATTGGAGGCGGCTGAAAAGGTCCACGCCAGCGGCATCCGTCGCCACTCAACCAAAGATCAGAAGTATGCCTCGTTCGACATGCTGTGCGACGAATGTGCCGCGTTCAAGGCGAAGTACGAGCAAATGAAGGAAGCGGGCGGCAAGCAGCGTCAGTCGGGGAAACCCTTGTCCACCGGTGGACAAAGGGTAGATGTGTTGAAGGCTAAGGCCGATGCCGCTGGTGTCGGCCGGTCCACGGCGGCAAAGGTCGAAATGGTCAAGAAGCTGAAGCCGAAGGCCGTCGCCCAGATCGCCGCCGGGACGACCACGGCGAACAAGGAGTTGAGGAAGCTCAAGGGTGACAACGGAGTCGCCAAGACACCGGCTCCGAAGGTGAAGATGACTGAGGGCGGCACAGGGGTCGCCAGTACGCCGGCCGCGAATACGCCGGGAGCCGAGGACGCGGCGGGACCGTTGTTGACGGAGTTGGTCCAGATCGGAAGCAAGCTGACCGACCTTCTCAAGAGCCTGGATCATGTGAAGTGGGCTACGGAAGATCAGTCGAAGTGGGATGAGGCTGTCCGTACCATCAGCCAAGCCGCTGCCCGCCTTTCCGACAACGTGCAGGCGGGCTTCACGGGGGTAGAACAGACGGAGATGAGGGCTGTGTGGCGAGCAGATGCCGAACGAAAATGAGTCGTAAATCAGCGTGGATGCGGTGTGAGTTGGTTCAGCTTGGGCAGCGCACCTGCGGCGTGCTGCTGTTCGCTTCCGCACCGCTGGCTCTCCCTCGCTTGTTGGGCGTGATCCTGTGCTGATCGTAGCCTAATGCAGCGGTCGGCAGAGCGTCACCTGCGTCCAAGGATCGTACCCTCACGCCGACCTTACGAATCGTCCTGTGTCAGTTCAAATTCGTCATCATCCGGAGAAGTTAGCTCGGAACGCTTCTCAAGAGCGGCCACATATTCTGCTGTCATTGCGTGCCCAGCATCGGCGGCTTTGCGATACCACTTCAGCGCCTCGATGTGATCCTGGGGAACGCCCTCACCAGTGTGGTACATCGTGCCGATGTTATACATCGCTCCTGCGTTTCCAGCGTCGGCGGCTTTGCGATACCACTTCAGCGCCTCGATGCGATCCTGGGGAACGCCCTCAGCGTTGTCGTACAGCATGCCGATGCTGTACATCGCATCAGCATCCCCAGTGTCGGCGGCTTTGCGGTACCACTTCATCGTTTCCGTGAAATCCTGCGGAACGCCCTGACCGTTGTGGTACAGCACGCCGACCCTCATCATCGCGCCTGTGTCTCCGGCCTCGGCGGCTTTGCGATACCACTTCAGTGCCTCAGCGTAATCCTGGGGAACGCCCTGACCGTTGTGGTACAGCACGCCGATGCTGTACATCGCTTCTTCGTTTCCGGTGTCGGCGGCTTTGCGATACCACTTCATCGCCTCGATGTGATCCTGGGGAACGCCTCCACCAATGTCGTAAAGCAAGCCGATGTTCCTCATTGCGTATATGTCTCCGGCGTCGGCAGCTTTGCGATACCACTTCATCGCCTCGATGTGGTCCTGGGGAACGCCCTCAGCGTTGTCGTACAGCATGCCGATGTTCCTCATTGCGCCTGTGTCTCCGGCGTCGGCGGCTTTGCGATACCACTTCATCGCCTCGGCGTAATCTTGGGGCACCCCCTGACCTTCGTTGACGAGGACTCCAATGTTGCACATCGCTCCTGCATTCCCAGCGTCGGCGGCTCTGCGATACCACTTCATCGCCTCGGCGTAATCTTGGGGCACCCACCGACCGTGGTCGTACCGCACGCCCAGTTGCATCATTGCCACAGCATTCCCAGCATCGGCGGCTTTGAGAAACCACTTCATTGCTTCGGCGTGATCCTGCCGAAGCCCGATTCCCTCATCGTGACAGTGTCCCACCAACAGCATCGCGGCAGAATTTTGTGCCGCAGTAGCTTGCCAGCGCGGTAACCGTTCCGCGTGTTGTTCCAGCCAGAATTGCATGCCGTTGCCGCGCCTTTGCAACTTCAAGAACGCCTCGTAATCGGCCTCGACATCAGGCCAGCGTAGCGCGAAACAGTTGAGCAGTTGCCCGGCGTGCTGGAATCGGTCTTCGACATTACTGACCATGCCGCGAGTCAGCATCTCACGGAGCGATTCTGGGGCCGACTTCGGCGTGAAGCGGTTGGGCTTCCGTAACTCTGGCTTGTCGTACTGCGCCGCATAGTGAATCACGGCGCACAGGCTGAACACGTCGCTCGCCTGCGTCGCCGATTCGCCGTAGTGCTGTTCCGGTGCCGCGAACTGAATCGTCCGGCCACCGATACCCGTTTGGCCGAAGTCCTCAACGCCGACTGCCAAACCGAAATCGACAAACACCAACCGCTTGTCGCTCCGCCGGAAGACGAGGTTACCGGGCTTGATGTCGCGATGAATAATTCTCGCCGTGTGTGCCTCCGCCAACCCTCTCACCGCCTCGGCGAACATCGTGCGAATCTGTTCCTCCGTCATTGGGCCGTTTTTTGCCAGATATTGTTCCAGCGTCGGACCGTCGATGTATTCCATCGTCAGATACCACGTTCGCCAGTCGGCGCAGAAACCGAAATCCTCGATGCGAACGAGATTGGGATGCCGGGGCAGCCGGTGCAACGTGGCGATCTCTTTCTTGAAGCGATCTACGAACGCTCGGTCGGCGGCGAAGTTCGGGTGCATCACCTTGAGCGCACGAGGCTGGCCGTTCTGCACGGCCCGAAACACCTGCCCCCAACTGCCCGCCCCCAAACGCGATTCCAGTTTCCAGCCGTCGAGCATATCGCCGGGTTGGAGTCGCTTCGGTGCGTTCGGTTCGCTGCTCGGATTGGGTGTGGGCGTCCGCTGAATGGCAGCCGTGGCCAACACAGTGACCCGTCGCGAAAGTTCGGCCAAACCCGCGTCGCTGGGTCGAAGTTTTGTCGCTGAAATGAGGGCGCGCTGCGCTAACGGGTAATTGAAATCGCGAGTGGCCGCAGCCGCTTCGAGAATGCACACGCTCGACGCTTGCGGCGTACTCGTGCGCAGATCGAGCAACAGGGCGTCGGTGCCGGCGAGTTGACCCTGTTCGATGTGGCGGGCAACTTCATCACGCTTTTGGATGCATTCGACGAACTGCTTGGGCTTGATCCCTGCTTGCCAGAGTTCGTCGAAGTAATCCGCGACGCGGTTCATGCGAGCATAGACGGGAATCGCTTCTTCTTGACGGTCAGCGATTCGTTGCAGGTCAGACTGGAAGAAGCCGAACTCTTCCTTGATGTCGCCGAGATCGTGCAGAACTTTGGAAAGCGTGGGGTTGGCGGCAAGCGCTCGCCCGATGATGTCGGGCAATTCCTCCGGCTGATCGGCGAAGGCGTTGGCCTTGTCGCAGAGATTCGCAAGCGGCCCGCTGAGTCTCTCGAAGAGGCGACCGAGCCGTTCGAGTTCGGCTTCGTTGTTCTGGACACTCTCCAACAGATCGCGTTCCCATTCATCCTTCGCGGATTTCTCGGCGACACCCTTGGCGCTGTCGATGGCTTGCCCCGCGAGTTCGACGAGTTTCCCGCATCCCGGAGCAACGACGTTCAGAACGCTGGTCACCACTACTTTCGCGGCAGAACCATACTTCACCACCAGACCGCGACACTGTTCACGGAGCGACATGGTGCATCCCAAGAAGCGAACTGCATGTACTTTTGCCTGTGCCCGCGAGCATTCTACGACAGTTCGGATTCAAACCCATCCATAGAGGACGGATGACCCACCATTGAAGCGAATGGGCCGTGTCACAACCATCACCTGCCCGCAACGCGGATTTCCGTGAGACATCAAGGCACCACCTGCGCGGCCTTTCATGGGCTACCCCAAGTTGAAGGATGCTGGTGAGAAGTGGTTCCGATGCGACATGCCGCGAAGCACGGCACGTTGGATTTGGTTCGCCCCTCGTATCCGTGCGTTGAGGGACGGAAGGGCGATTTGCCAGTGTCGCAATCATGCCCTTGTCGAAAGCGAGGTGCTGATTTCCGCGTTTTTCGGAAGGGTCAGTTTCACCACGCAATCCCAAGGATGCTGAGGGTCCAGTTTGACCGCCGGCAGCACGAATGACACGTTCCCGAACACTGCAACGCGGTCATCCAGGTCGGTATCGTCCACGCGGTGGGCACGCTTGATTTCACCCGGCCCGTAAACCGGGTGTTCGACCTTGGTGCCTTCAGGAACCTGCCACAACTCGCTCTCGGAAATAACGCGCCCCTCCAAAGGTTCGTCCTTGACGCTTGGCACCACAATCCCGCTAATCGCGTTGGACGCCGAGAGGATTTTTCCCTGCCCGCCGATCACGTAAGAGAAGTTCCCGCCGAACTCGCGAAACAGGTAGTGGTCCAACTCGCGGAGCTTGTTCGCAAGCCCCAAACTCACCGGCATGAGACTCACGGTCGGCACCGGCTCGGTGAACTTCGGCTTCTTGTTGGTGGACTTTGGGTTCCGAGGTGTGGGGCGAGGCATCGTGTCGCTCCTTTCGGGATTCCGTCCCGCCGAGGAGTATGGCGAATTGAGCTTTCCGAGAACGAACGCGGCACTCTTTCGCCGCACTCCCATCCACTGATATTATACTACATTTCCCAGTGCGTGGCGGGCATTCGCGAGCGTTGAAAAGCGGGTCCGAACTGAACGTTTAGTGCTGGGCATCACGCGATGATGTACGTGGCGGTAACAGGCGGCATCGTCACGGAGATTTCTTTACCGGCTTAACCGGAGCCAGCATATGATCTTTGATGTCGTCAAAGAGGATTTTTTTGCAGTCGTCGCAGTAATGTCCAATCGTTCGACCGAGTCCATCAACGACCTTACGGGTAGCATCTTTCGTGCAGCCGGAACCGTCGCACTTCTTCGGGTCCGGTTGAGTCGTCACATTGCTCATAGTATTTCCCTTTCGATTTTTGACTTCCACTTTCACCTATTGTACCAACCCCTTGTTTTCCTCGGCTATCTTCGCGACGACAGTCAGCCCCCCCCCCCCAACGCACTTTCTCATCGACAATAGTGGCCTCCGTCGCCGAACGAAACAGATCACCTGCCCGGCCCGCTCGGTGGGCTACGAACTCCAGAAAGCCTACATGCGGGCTGGATCCACGTGCAGTATCTGGGGTGGCGTGCTTTTCGTCCTCGCGTGACCTACACAGCGACTGGCAACTCAATGGCCTGCCCATCCTCGAACTCGATGCGCACTCGCTCGTGCTCGACTACCGCAGCCATTTGCGCGTCATCGAGCGGCAACTCTCCTTGAACCTGTTGACCGTTCTTGACACCCGCCAGCAGAAGCCGCTTTCGCTCAACGTCGAGTCTCGCGCTCTCAACCTTCCAGTATTGCTCGGTCGCACGAAGCACCAAGTAGCCGGTAGTCGAGAGGATGCCCACCCATGTGAGGATGATGACCACGACCTTCACGACGGCAGGGGCCGCCGGGATAGCCGGGGCACCACACCCGCTTGCTGCTACAGTAGCCGCAACACCCAACCCACCGAATGCGATGCGAGCGAATTGCCGCCGTGACACAGAAACGTTGGACATGGGCGAATCCTTGGATTGTTGTAATTGGGTTGCGGAAGAGTATCCGTAAGAACGATCCCGAAGGACTGCGGCTTATTCCCTCCGACGCCGAACCAGCCATTAGCCAGTGTCGCCGAACACCAAGAGGTTGCAACTTCGCGTCTACTAACACGGCCAGACTTCGAGTTTGAGACTGAAGCCATGCAGAACGAGAGTCAGTGGTTGCGTTGCAACGGCGGGAATGCGTCAACCGTGATGGCCTTCGCACCACCGCAGGCTAACACACTTGGTGTTAGCCCGCAAGGGTCTGGCTCGTGTGCGAGCGTCGAATGGCTCTCTACCCCGCAGTGTCGGAATGCGTGCGGTGCGGCGATCTTCGGCAGTTTCAGGCGCAGAACCCCTGCCCGCACCGCTCGTTGAATCACCGATTCGTGTAGATGATGCCGCTTCTCCAGTGGAACGATCCCAAACCTTGTGGTCCGCATCGTTGAGACGGGTGGTTATCGCAAGCGTCGTCGTTGGATTGAATGGCTTTGAGGTGGGGCTTCGTGGTCGAGCAGGAAGTTGGGGTGCAGGTCCGCCTCGCACTCGACGGCTGGCTGAAGTTGAATTTCGGAGTGGGACAGCGGATTCCGGTACGATTGCCGGACCGAGACAACGTGTTGCTCTTTGTGACGCACGTCACCGAATCGCCACCGATTGTTTGGATCACGCTGGCTCGGCGGGTTCCGGTGGTTGCGGTTCGGGCTGTACGGCGAACACGCGATCAAGTACAGCCAGAATCCGCCGCTCAGTATCCGCACGCATGAGCGTTTCCAGGTCACGAAGCGACAACGGCGTGCCCGGTGGCACGCCGTCGAAGATGCTCGCCAGCCGGCAACGCGGCTTTGGTCGTGGGTTGCTAGGCTCGGTCATGCGGCACCTTCATTGGCCGTGCGACAGTTCACTGCCTTTGCTTCTGTGGCCAAATCGAGCATGAACCACAAAGCGGCCGTCGGGATTCCCATACGATCCGCGACGCCCACCAAGTCATCCTCAAGGTGGCCCTGGCGTGGTGAGCGGCAGAGGCTCAAGAACACCAAGGCTGACACGCTCACGCTCGTAGCCATCGCAAGCTGCTCTTGCGACCAATGACGTGATTCCCGGACTCCTGCAAGCACGTAGCCCCAAGTTCCCGGCTTGTTCGACGTCACTCGAACGACGCTCTCGCGGAGAACCGCGTCCGCTGTCGGAACGCGGCTCACCCAGGCTTTCGGCTTCGGGCGGCTATTCGTCATCGTGCCCCTCCCTCGTCTCAGTGGTGCCGTTCAGGTCACGCTTGGTGCCGGGAGCTACACGAAGAAAACGCCTACCATCGCGGCGATGGGTCGAATTTGAGACCGGTGCCGGTGCTGGTTCGGCGGACACATCGACCGCAGCGAGTGCGGCCACTGCGGTCGGCTCAGCAATGCCCGCCTTCGTCAGAATCGCGACTTCCTGCGAGGCGAGCATAGCGATCTGTCTGAGCAACAACGTTTTCGTTAGGCCGC
>PNLP01000055.1 GCA_013823135.1 Planctomycetaceae bacterium | reverse complement strand
CTTCGCTGGCGATGGTCAGCGTAAGGTGCAAGTCGGCTACGTTGTCGAAGCCCCGATTTGGAAGACGAGCTACCGCATGGTGCTCGCCGACAAGGAGAAGCCGTACCTCCAAGGCTGGGCGATGGTCGAGAACCCGACGGATGAAGACTGGGCCGGCGTGAAGATGGCGTTGGTTTCGGGTCGCCCGATCAGCTTCAAGATGGACCTGTACAACCCGCTCTACATCAACCGCCCCACGGTTGAACCCGAACTCTTCGCATCGCTGCGACCCGTCACCTATCGCGGTGGGTTTGGCAAGGAAAACGAGGAGCGACAGGCGTTGAAAGATGCCGTCGATGGAGTCGAAAAGTCCAAGAAATTGCAAGAACAGGTCCGCGGCCGAAGTGAGGGATTGGGCGGACCCGCCGGAAAGGCCGCGCCGGCGTTTGACCGAAACGCGTTCCAGGGGAACGACCAGGATGCCAAGCACGCCCGAGACTTGGCTGCGGAACTGGGTCGGCGGCCGAACCTTGGCGTCGCGGGGAATGCGGCGACTGCGGGCGCACTGGGCGACTTCTTCCAGTACACGATCGATCACCCTGTGACGCTGGGTCGCCAGAAGAGCGCGATGTTGCCAATCGTGGGCAAGGAAGTCGAGGGGCAGAAGGTCTCGATCTACAACCAGGGCGTACAGAAGACGCACCCGCTGCTGGGCCTCAAGTTCAAGAACACGAGTGGTGCTCACTTGAACCAGGGACCGATCACGGTGTTCGAAGGTAGCGTCTACGCTGGTGATACCCGCGTGCTGGACGTTCAGCCGAACGAAGAACGGCTCGTGAGCTACGCGATCGACCTCGGCACCGAAGTCGATCCGCAGGTCGGCCCCGGCACCCAGAAGATCACCAGCGTGAAGGCCGTTCGCGGTATCGTGACGACCAAGACCAAACTGACCGAAGAGAAGAAGTACCGCATCATCAACCGCAGCCAGACAGACCGCACGCTGTTGATCGAGCACGCGAACCGCACCAACCAGCAGTTCAAGATCATCGATACCGAGAAGCCCGTGGAAGACACCCCAGATGTCTACCGCTTCCAGACCGCAGTGAAGACAGGCGAAACCAAGACCTTCACGGTCAAGGAAGAGAAGGAGATCGCCAACAGCGTCACCCTGACGAACAACAGCGACGACACGATCCGCTACTTCATCAACCTTGCGGAAGCCAGCCCCGAACTGAAGCAACAACTGACCCAGGCTCTGAAGGTGAAGGAATCGTGGGACTTCTCACGCCGCGAACTGACTCAGGTCATCTCCGACCTGCAACGGTTGAATCAGGATCAGGACCGCATCCGCAAGAACCTGCGTGAGACGCCGAAGGAAGCGGAGGTCTACGCCACCTACCTCAAGAAGCTCTCCGATCAGGAAAAGGAAATCGACACCCTCACCGCCAAGCAGAAGAAGCTCATGGACGATGAGTTTAAGGCTCGCAAGAAGTACGACGATTACCTCGCCAACATCGGCGACTGATGCGAAATGTCCCACGAGCCCACCCATCGCAAATGGGTGGGCTTTTTCATGCGCCGACTTTCATCATCCGTTCCACGACGGCGATCAAATCTTCCGGGTGGAATGGCTTCTGAAGGAACTCCGTTCGCGTGCCTGGGCCTGTCTTGATCGTTCGGCGATCGGTGAACCCGCTGATAACCACGGCTGGCAAATCGGGCTGCAACACCCGCAACGCCTGGAGTAACTGATCGCCCGTCATCCCTGGCATCATCACGTCGAGCACGGCAATCTGAACTTCACCGCGGTTCTGCTGAAACAGGTCGAGGGCAGTGGCTCCGTCGCCGGCCACCAGGGATTCGTAGCCGAGTTCCTGCATCGCGCAGACCGCCATCTCGCGAACATACATCTCATCGTCAACGACGAGCGCCTTGGCAGCGGCGTGTGGAGCGGGTTGGGTAGCGGTCACGGCTAACGTGGCAACGCTGGGCATCTCGCGTATTGCCGGCCACAGCACTTCGATCATCGTGTTGCCGGGAGCGGTTGTCACCCGGATGGCTCCGCCGTGCAATCGCATGATCCCCAGCACCGCGGAAAGGCCCAGCCCACGGCCCGCGAACTTCGTGGTGAAGAATGGGTCGAACATGTGGGCCTTCACCTCTGGCGAGATCCCCGGCCCTGTATCTGATACCGCCAGTCGCACGTACTGCCCGGGGCTCGGGGGCAAGTGATAGCCGACATTGGCTTCGGTTGTCACGTTCAGGCTCTGTGTCGCGATCCGGATTTCACCGACCGCGTCGCCCACGGCTTCGGCCGCGTTCATCGCCAGGTTGATTAACACCTGCCGAACCTGTGCGGGGTCGGCTCGAACGGCGGGGAGATTCTCGCCAAGGTCATACCGGACGGTCGCCGCTTCCGATGCCTGAATCCCGAAGATCGCAGCCGACGAACGAATCAGCACGTTCAGATCGGCATTCGCGGCCTGAACATGCCCGCGACCCGTGTACGCGAGTAACTGGCGGCACAGATCAGCCGCACGCCGCGATGCCTGCTCGATCTGCTCCAGATGCGGAATTGCGGTACTCTGCGGCGGCAATCCCTTTCGGGCGATCCCTGCGCTGCCCAGGATAATGGTGAGGATGTTGTTGAAGTCGTGCGCGACACCACCGGCGAGAACGCCGAGGCTCTCCCATTTCTGAGCGTCGAGAAGTTGGCGGTCGAGGGCTGCACGGGTTGCATCCGCACGCTTTCGATCGCTCACATCCGTGGTCACTCCGAGGAGGCGAACGGGGTTCCCGTTGATGTCTCGTAGTGCGTGGCAGCGAGTCGTGAACCAGCGTTCTGTTCCGTCGGGTGCAGGGTAGCGGCCGCGAAATTCGTATCGGGTTGGTTCCCCGGAATCGATTGCGTGTTGCCGTTTGGCGAGCACCATCGGGAAGTCTTCGGGGTGGATCACCACGGCAGCGTGGATGGGTTCGGTGTAGTCTGGCCCACGGGGAACGCCGAAGTAATCCGGCACGTCGGCCGAGGTGGACCAGCGGTTGGTGAGCAGATTCAGTTCCCACCCCAGCATCATCGCCCCTTCGAGGGCGTCAAGCATCCAGGCTTCCGTTCGGGCCAGGTGGTCCGAAAGACGCTGCGAGACACGCTGGAGTTCTGGCGATTCCGGCTGAGTGGGTGGATGGGTATTCGGCTCGGCGGTGGGTGGCAGCGACGACATGCGCGTTCCCGTGGGCAGCGAAGTTCGCGACATGCTGATTATAGCAAGCACTCGGCAGGATTCCTCCAGTTCGTGGGTGAGGGTGTGCCCTGAGAATGTGGTCCAGTGATCTTACCTTGCGGTATCCGCGCCACGGATGATGTACAATCGCAGCGACTCAGCTACGCGGCCCTCCCCGGATCACTTTCATGCGACCTCCCCACACGTCGATTTACCTGGGCGCGATCGCCTGTGTTCTGTTCGGTTCCGTTGCCAGTGCGGCCGATCCCGCCGCGATCGAGTTCTTTGAGAAGAACGTGCGACCAGTGCTGGTCGAGAGGTGTTTGTCGTGTCATGGTGTTGAGAAACCAAAGGGCGGTTTGCGGCTCGATACACGCGAGGGCGTGCTGAAAGGCGGGCGAGACGGCGTCGCGGTCGTGCCTGGGAAGCCGAAAGAAAGCAGGCTCATCACCGCGATTCGCCACACCGACGAAGACCTGAAGATGCCCGCGGCCAAACTCCCCGACCGTGAGATCGCCGCCCTGGAGAAGTGGGTCGAACTCGGTGTGCCGTGGCCCGAGAAGGTGATGCTCGCCGCCCCGAACGCGATTGCAACAGCCGCCGCCAAACACTGGGCATTCAAGCCAGTTGTGCGTCCTCCTGTTCCAGAAATCCGCAATCCCCGATCCACGATCCGAAACGATATCGACCGGTTCGTGCTCGCCAAACTGAGTGACAAGGAGCTGTCACTGTCGCCGCGAGCCGACAAACACACGCTCATTCGCCGGGCGACGTTCGACCTGCACGGCCTGCCGCCCACGCCCGGCGAGGTGGAAGCGTTCCTCAAGGATGATGCTCCTGACGCATACGACAAGCTCATCGACCGATTGCTCGCATCGCCACGATACGGCGAACGGTGGGCACGGCACTGGCTCGATGTCGCGCGATATGCCGACAACAAGGGGTACGTCTTCTTCGAGGGGAAGGAATACCCGTGGGCGTGGACGTATCGCGATTACGTCATCGACGCGCTGAACGCTGACAAGCCGTTCGATCGCTTCGTGATGGAACAACTCGCGGCCGATCTGCTGTGCCCCGACGACGTGAAGGCACAGGCTGCGCTCGGGTTCCTCACGGTCGGCGGGCACTTCATGAACAACACGCACGACATCATCGACGATCGCATGGATGTTGTGACTCGCGGATTGCTGGGCCTCACCGTGACCTGCGCCCGATGCCACGATCACAAGTTCGATCCCGTCCCCGCAGCGGATTACTACTCGCTCTATGGCGTGTTCCGCAGTTCCACGGAGCCGAATGTCCCCCCGCTCGCGGGGCCACCGCCGACACGCGACGACCACGTGCTTTATGAGGCGGAGTTGGCGATTCGCGAGAAGAAGCTCATCGACTTCGTGACCGGCAAACACGCGAGCCTCGTGAGCGGCGCACGCCTCCGCGCGGGCGAATACCTCCTCGCGGCACACGCGGCCCGCAATCAACCGCCAGTCGATGACTTCATGTTGATCGCTGATCCCGGCGACCTGAACCCGAGCATCATCGCCCGCTGGAGACAGTTCCTCACCGACACCAAGAAGCGGAAGGACGCGGCGTTCCTGCACTGGCACGCGGTCGCGGAACTTCCCGACGCCATGTTCTCCGAACGTGCCCCCGAGTTGTTGAAAGCGGTGGTCGGTGGGAACAAGCTCGTGATCGCGGCGTTCACGGAGCCACCCAAGTCGATGAAGGACGTTGCGGCCAAGTATGGCAAACTTCTCACCGATGTGGACAAACAATGGAAAGACGCCGCCGCTCGCGGTGTCGCCAAGTTGGACGACCCGGATGCCGAGGCACTGCGCCGCGTGCTGTACGGTTCCGATTCGCCGGCAGACGCGCCGCTCGCGCTCGACTGGGGTTTCCTCTCGCTGTTCCCGGAACGTGCGACACAGGCTGAATACCAGAAGTTGTTGCGATCACTTGAAGAGTGGCTCGGCAAGGGTCCACCGCGTGCGATGGTGCTCCATGATACGCCGCGACCATACGAGCCAAGAGTGTTCGAGCGGGGTAATCCCGGCCGCCCCGGCGATCCGATTCCCCGACAATTCGTGAAGATCGTGAACCCATCGCGCAAGCCGTTCGGCAACGGCAGCGGTCGGCTCGATCTGGCTCGGGAGATTGTGGCCAAGGACAACCCGCTGACGGCTCGCGTGTTCGTGAACCGCGTCTGGATGCACCATTTCGGCACGGCGATCGTCGGCACACCGGGCGACTTCGGTCTGCGAGGCGATGTCCCGACGCACCCCGATCTGCTGGACTGGTTGGCAGCGGAGTTCGTGGCACCATCTTTGGCGGGCGCGTGGTCCATCAAGCGTCTCCACAAGCTCATCATGACCTCGGCCACTTACACTCAAGCGAGCCTCGATCGTCCGGACGCCCTCGCCGCCGACTCCGAGAATCGCCTGCTGTGGAAGCAGAATCGTCGTCGATTGGAGTTCGAGCCCTTGCACGATGCGGTGCTGGCGGTATCGGGTCAACTCGACACGAAACCGGGCGGCCCAAGCGTGCGTCTCTTCGGCGGCAATCGTCGGCGTGCGGTGTTCGGCTACGTTGATCGCCTGGAATTCCCGAGCTTGCTGACGACGTTCGATGTGCCGAACCCGGCTGGTGTGAATCCGCAACGCACGAACACGACGGTCGCCCCGCAGGCGTTGTTCCTGATGAACGGACCATTCGTGCGTGACGCGGCGAAGAAACTCGTGGCGTTGCCCGCCATGCAGAAGCTCACCGACCCCGGCGAACGGCTCGATCTGCTGTACTTGACCGTGTACGGCCGCAAGCCCGCCGCGGACGAAAAGAAGCTGGCGTTGGCGTTCGTGTCGAAAGGGGCGGAGAAGTGGGTCGATCTCACGCACGGCCTGCTCATGACCAACGAGTTCGCCTTCGTGGACTGACCGGAGGACGACGTGATCGAAGCCCACTGGGAGTTAAGCGGAGAACTGCACCCGATGCTGTTATTCCTAAGTGGGAAGATTAGCAGCCGAAGGCTTCGCTTGTTCGTTGCAGCTTGTTGTCGTCGGCATTGGGATATCTTCCGGCGAGATGAGGCTCGGCGGCTCATCTGGGAGTCTGAACAGCTGGCCGATGGAATTGGGACCGAGGACGGATTAGCTACGAGCTCGCAAGATGCTATCAGGGTCTATCTGGACCTCACCATCCCTTGGGTGGACCGAGAATTGACGCAGGTTGCCCGCAGTTGTGCCAATTGTTCTGCCCCTGATGAGTGGGGGTCTGCCTGGGGGGCATCACACAGTTTGGTTGGCGTAGTCGCCCATTTACAGGGTGGTGTCCGAGATGAGCGGTTACGTGAGCCTGAGGTGCGAGAGCAGGTTCACCTTCTTCGTGAGATCATTGGCAATCCGTTTCGTCCCGTCTCGCTCGATCCCGTGTGGCTCACGTCCGATGTCGTTGCGCTCGCACGCGGTATCTACGAGGAACGTGCCTTCGACCGAATGCCCATCCTCGCGGATGCGCTCCAAGATGCGGGCTGCGACAACGCCGACATCCTCGATCATTGCCGCGGAAACTCGCCGCACGTTCGCGGATGTTGGGTCGTCGATCTCGTGCTTGGAAAGTTGTGAACCCGAGGCGTTCGGTATAACATCTGTCTGCCTGCGCCTTCCCCAAAGAGTTCATCCATGTCCACCGATCCTGTATCGCGTCGCGAGTGGCTCGCCGGTGTCGCCATGACCAGCGCCGTTGCTTCCCAAGTTGTTGCAGCCGACGCTCCCGCCTCGCCCAAGAAGTCGTTCGGGTTCTGCCTGAACACCAGCACCGTGCGCGACAAGGACGGCAAGTCGCGGCCCATCACCGAACTCATCGACATCGCCGCGAAAGCCGGCTACAACGCCATCGAGCCGTGGACATCCGAGATCGACGCGTACATCAAGGGTGGCGGCACGACCAAGGAACTCCGCAAGCGGTTCGAGGATGCCGGGCTGAAGGTCGCCGACGTGATTGGTTTCGCGGAATGGATCGTCGAGGACGAAGCTCGTCGCAAGAAGGGCCTGGAGGTTGCAAAGCGTGACATCGACTGGGCTGCCGAGATCGGTAGCCCGCGAATCGCCGCACCACCCGTCGGCGCGACCGGCGGTGCGAGCAAGCGCGACGACCCGAAGTTCACGCAACCCGTCATCGACCTCGTCGCAGCGGCGGACCGCTACCGTGCGTTGCTCGATCTCGGTAAGGCCGGCGGGGTCACGCCACTGGTAGAAATCTGGGGCTTCTCGAAGACTCTACGGCGACTCGGTGAAGCGCTCTGCGTGGCGACCGAAAGCGGCGACGGCAGCGCGGCCATCCTGCCCGACGTGTACCACCTGTACAAGGGCGGCTCCGACTTCACCGGGCTCGGGCTGATCTCAGGCAAGGCTGTCGGCATCTTCCATGTGAATGACTACCCGAAGATCGACCGCGAGAAGATCGTGGACGCCGATCGAGTGTATCCCGGCGACGGCATCGCACCGCTGAAGGAAGTGTTCGCAGCGCTGCGAACGATGAACTACGACGGATTCCTGTCGCTGGAACTGTTCAACCGAGAGTACTGGAAGCAAGACCCCAACGAGGTCGCAAAGACCGGCCTCGCCAAGATGAAGGCGGTGACCCAGCTATGAGCACACCAACCAAACGCCCCCTGGAATGGGTCGAACGACTCGCGAAGCTGTACACGCCGGTCGTGGCCGACGTGCTGGACAAACTCGGCTTCCGCAATCAGTGCATGCACCCGCGCGTGCGGCCACTGTGGCCCGAAGCCAAGGCGGCGGGATTTGCACTGACCGTGCAAACCGTGCCGGCCCGCGAAGTCGCGCCACCCTGCCCTTACGCGGGTGAACTGGCCGCCGTCGATTCGCTCGCGCCGGGCGATGTGCTGGTCGTGTCCGAGTCGGCATGCAGTTTCTGGGGCGAACTCCTTTCGACCGCCGCGAACTACAGCGGTTGCCGGGGCGTGATCCTTGATGGACCCACCCGCGACTCTGCCGCCATTCACGAGATGAAGTTCCCGGTGTTCCACGTCGGCTTCCACCCCGCTGATAGCCTCGGTCGGCTTGATGTCACCAATCACAACATCCCGATCAGTTGTGGCGATGTGCTTGTGTACCCGGGCGACCTGGTTCTGGCGGATCACGATGGTGTGGTGGTTGTGCCTGCCATCGCCGCGGAGGAGACGTTGCGGCTCGCCGAGGAAAAAGTGAGCGGCGAGAACCTTGTTCGCAAGGCACTGGCGGAAGGAATGAAAACCGCCGACGCTTTCAAGAAGTTCGGCATCCTGTGAAATGAGTGAAGGGGTCGGAAACATTCTGATAATCTTTCTTCCAGACACGTCTTCGGTTCCAGAACGGTTCCAGGCATGGGTGGGCATATCGCCTGGAACCGATGTGAAAACGACGCGACATCTCTTTGATCGGCAAGATGATGTTGGAGGTGGTAACACACCCGCGAAAGTCACCAAAAACTGGCTTGACGGCTCGCGAGCCTCACGGCATACCTCCGCATTCCCAGCGAATTGCGAGGAGTGCCATGCGGAAGCATTGCGTACTGAAGGTGGGCGTTCTTGCTGTCGTTCTGGCCGGCGGGGCTGGCTCGACCGGGTGTTCCACAATGAACAACACGGAAAAGGGTGCCGTGGCCGGCGGGGCAATCGGCACCGGTGTGGGGTTGCTCGCGGGTGCAGCAACCGGTAACCCGCGAACCGGGGCTGCGGTCGGCGGTCTTGTGGGCGGCGGGCTCGGCGCTGTCGCAGGCAACGACCAGGACCGCGTGGAGCAACGGAACCGCGACGTGGTGCAAGCGCAGGCCGTGGCGAATGTGCAGGCCCAACAGCAACGGTTGGGCCTCACGGATGTGATCCACCTGGCCCAGCAAGGGCACGACGATCAGGTCATCATCAACCAGATCCGTTCGACGGGAAGCAGCTTCCAGTTGACCGCGTCGGACCTGGACTTCCTGAAGAACAATCAGGTTTCGTCGCGGGTGATCGCCGAGATGCAAAGCGCCAGGCCCGCACCGACGCGAGTGGTCGTTCGCGACGCACCGACGACGGTGATTTATCAGGAGCCTGCGTACCCCGGGCCGGTGTACGTGCGCCCCGTGTACGTGGGACCGCGGCCGGTGATCTACGGCGGGTATTGCCGCCACTGGTGATTGCTCGCGAAACTCACAGATTCCTCACACCGCCTGGCAACCGCCGGGCGGTTGCATTTCGTGCGCTTGCAGTCGCCGACACGCCAGCTAAACTGGAAACAACTCCTGCCTTGTGCGATTGTCGAACCGAGTCCTCACCTTTTTGATTCCGGAGACGCTGCCAGATGTCCACCCGTTACCCGCTACTCGCGGCTGTTCTGCTGTTCGCATCGACCGCCCTCGCCGAAGATTGGCCCACCTTCCGTGGCCCGAACCGCGATGGTGTTTCAACCGAAGTCGGTCTGCTAAAGAGTTGGCCCAAGGACGGACCGAAACTTGTCTGGACCGCAAAGAATTTGGGGATTGGCTGGGGCACCCCATCGGTTGCTGACGGAAAGATTTTTGGCATCGGTACACGCGGCGGTAAAGACGGCATTTGGGCAGTCACTGAAAAGGACGGCAAGGAACTGTGGTTCACCCCGTTCGCGGACCCAGCTGAGAAGGTACAGAAGCAAACGAACGGGCCGGGTAGCACCCCAACTTATCACAAGGGAAAACTGTACGTCGTGAGCCACAACGGAACCGTCGCCGCGTTCGACGCTGCGAAGGGGAAGGAGTTGTGGTCGAAGAGCTACATCAGCGATTTCGGTGGGAAACTACCAGCCTGGGGATTCAATGACTCCGTACTGATCGATGACGACAAGGTGATCTGCGCCCCTGGCAGCCCCAAGGCCGCTCTCGCCGCGCTGAAGCCCGACACCGGGGCAACGATCTGGACCACTGACGCCGGTGACGTGAGCGGGGGTCAGGGCTACTCATCGCCGGTCAAGGCAACCATTGGCGGCGTCCCGATGTATGTGATTCTCACCGGCGCAAAGGGCGGCCTCATTGGGGTCAATGCTGCGACCGGCAAGGTTCTCTGGCAGTACAAGAACACTCCGGCCGCGGGTGGCGTCGCGCAGATTCCGATTCCCGTCATTAAGGGCGACCTGATTTGGGTGTCGTGCAGTTACGGTGGTGGGGCCGCACTGCTCCAGATCGTTCCCGCAGGGAAAGACAAGTTCGAGGTCAAGGAGATCAAGACCTACATAAAGAAGGACTTGAACAACCACCACGGCGGGATGGTTCTGGTTGGGGACCACATCTACTTTGGGCATGATCAGAATCAGGGTTACCCTGTGTGTGTTGAGTTCAAGACCGGTGAGATCAAGTGGGGGCCGATTCAGAAGAACTCCGACTTCGCTGGTGGTATGGGCTCGGCGGCGGTCCTGTCTGCCGATGGTCGCCTCTACTTCCGCTACCAGAACGGCGTAATGGTGCTGACTGAACCGTCGCCCGAATCGCTCAAGGTCGTGTCTTCGTTCAAGCTGCCCCCACCGAATGAAAAGAGCTACTCTCAAAGCTGGCCGCACCCGGTAATCGCCAACGGCAAGCTCTACATCCGCGACCAGAACGTGATGTACTCGTACAGCGTGAAGGCCGACAAGAACTGACCCACCCACACCAAGCCCACCCATCGCGATGGGTGGGCTTGTTCATTCTCATCATCCCGGAGAATATTTTCCATGAATCGCTTCGTCGTGTCAGTATCCCTTGCGTTATCGCTCTCGCTCACGCTGAGCGCGGCCGACTGGCCGCAGTGGCGTGGTCCGGATCGCACGGGGATCTCCAAGGAAACCGAGCTCCTCAAGGCTTGGCCCAAGGACGGCCCACCTGTGGCGTGGACCGTAAAGGGGTGCGGCAAGGGATTTTCGTCGATTGCCGTCGCGGGCGGGACGATCTACGGAACCGGTCTCGTCGATGGGAAGGAAGTCGTCTGGGCGAAGAAGGAGGCTGACGGAACCGCTCTATGGTCCGAACCATTCGCCGATAATGGCAAGCCCGGTGGCCCAAGTGATGGACCGAATGCCGCCCCGGTTGTTTCTGCTGGCAAAGTCTACGCACTGAGTTCCGGTGGCGAACTTGCCTGCCTGGATGCGAAGGGCGGCAAGGTTGTGTGGTCCAAGAGCTTCAAGAAGGACTTCGGCGGTCGCATGATGTCCGGTTGGGGCTACAGCGAGACACCGTTGATCGACGGCGACAAGTTGATCTGCACCCCGGGCAACGACAAGGCCGCGGTGGTCGCACTCAACAAGGACACCGGCAAGGAGATCTGGAAGAGCGAGATCAAGGGCACCGGTGGAGCGGGCTATGCCTCGCCGATCAAGACCGAGGTTAGTGGCGTTCCGATGTACATCACGTTGCTGGGCAAGACCGGCGGAGTCGTGGCTGTTCACGCGGATACGGGCAAGCTCCTTTGGCAGTACGCCAAGATCAACAACGGCACCGCAAACATCCCAACGGTAGTGACTCGTGACGACCTGGTGTGGTGTTCCACTGGTTATGGTGATGGTGGTTCCGCGTTGCTGAAGATGAAGGCCGATGGTAAGGCTGAAGTCAGCATCACGGAGATCACCCGCTACAAGAGTGGTGAGTTGCAGAATCACCACGGTGGGATGGTTCTCGTCGGGGAATACGTGTACTTCGGCAACGCCCACAACAACGGGCACCCAGCCTGCGTCGAATTCAAAACAGGCGAGATCAAGTACAAGGAGAGTAAAGGCGCGGCCGGTGGCGGCGGCTCGGCGGCGGTGATGTATGCCGAGGGGATGCTCTACTATCGCTACGACAATGGTGTGTTCGCTCTGATCGAGGCGAACCCCGAAGGGATGAAACTGGTTAGCTCGTTCAAGGAACAGGAACGTAGTGGCAAACCGTGCTGGGCACACCCGGTAATCGCGAACGGCAAACTCTACCTCCGCGACCAAGACAAACTCGTTTGCTACACGGTCAAGAATCCCGATAAGAACTGATCTAAACCGAAGCCCGCCCATCGCGATGGGTGGGCTTGTTTGTCGCCCGACACTTCGGCAGGTTCATCATGTCGCGTAAAATAGCCTGGGTGATCCTCGCGGTCGTTGTCGCGGGGTTGTTCATCTCCCTGTTTGCTCTCCAACAAGAGTTCACCATGCCAGAGAACTTCCCCGTTCTCGATCCTGCCGAGATTGGTGCCGGAGCGCCCGCCACCGGACCAGAACTGGCCACGTTCGGCTCGGGTTGTTTCTGGTGTACCGAAGCCGTGTTTCAGCAACTCAAGGGCGTGGAGAAAGTGGTCTCCGGCTACAGCGGCGGCGAAGTGAAGAACCCGACGTATGAGCAGGTTTGCGGCGCGAGAACGGGCCATGCCGAGGTGATTCAAGTCACATTCGACCCCGCTGTGATCTCGTATCCGGAACTGCTCGAAGTGTTCTGGCGGTCGCACGACCCAACAACGCGGAATCGCCAGGGGAACGACGTTGGCCCGCAGTACCGCTCCGCGATCTTCACGCACTCGGAACGTCAGCAACAACTGGCCGAGCTTTACAAGAAGAAGATCGACGCGGCTCAGGTCTTCTCGAAGCCGATCGTGACGGAGATTGTGCCGTTCACGGAGTTCTACCCGGCGGAACTGTATCACCAGAATTACTACGCGAGCAACCGGCGGGACTCGTATTGCACCGCGATCATCCGCCCAAAGGTGGACAAGTTGAAGGCCGTGTTCGCGGACAAGATCAAACCCGACGCACCGTGACTTCAGCCGCGGCCGACGAACGGCATCTGCGTGGCCATCACGGTCATGAACAGCACGTTGGCGTCGAGTGGTAAGCCGGCCATGTAGACCACTGCCTTCGCGACGCACTCCACGTCCATCGTCGGTTCCGCGGCGAGCGTGCCGTTCGCCTGCATCACGCCGTCCTTCATGCGTGCGGTCATTTCGGTGCCGGCGTTGCCGATGTCGATCTGTCCGCACGCGATGTCGAACGCGCGGCCGTCGAGTGCCGCGGACTTCGTCAGCCCCGTGATGGCGTGTTTTGTCGCAGTGTACGGGGCCGAGTTCGGCCGCGGCGTGTGTGCTGAGATCGAACCGTTGTTAATGATGCGACCGCCGCGGGGCGACTGCGACTTCATGACGCGGAACGCTTCCTGCGTGCAGTAGAACACGCCGCTCAGGTTCACATCCACGACCTGCCGCCACTTCTCGATGGTGAGGTCTTCGAGTGGCACCGGCGGCGCACCCATGCCGGCGTTGTTGAAGAGCAGATCGAGCCGGCCGAACGCGGTCTTCGTTTGCTCGAAGAGTTGCTTCACCGCAACGGGATCGCTCACGTCGGTCGGGACGGCGAGGTGCTTCGCGTCAGGCGGTGCAGACGAGGCGGTCGCGGCGAGTGCGTCCGCCCGGCGGCCGACAAGCACGACCGACCATCCCTCGCGTAAGAGTGCGAGCGCCGCGGCCCGACCGATCCCCGAACCTGCCCCGGTGACGATTGCGACTTTACCGTTGGGAGTCATTCGATTGGTTCCTGGCGAGCGGGGCGGCGTAAGCCCCCCGAGGTTTCAGAATACTTCAGACTCGGGGGGCTTACGCCGCCCCGCTCGCCCGAATCACTTCTTCAACTGTTTGTCGAAGAACGCGATCATCGCCTTCTCGGCGGTCTCGGCGTCCTTCCCCTTAAAGCCGTGCCCCGCCCCTTCGAGCGTTAGCAGTTCGGCCTCCACGTTCGCGGCCTTCAACTTGTCCACGAGCCACACGGCCTGTTCGTGGGCAACGTACTTATCCTCAGTGCCGTGAATGCACAGCGTCGGCGCGGCGTTCGGGGTCACCCAGTACAGCGGGCTTGCCTTGATGTGCGCGGCTCGTGCCTTCTCCAGATTGCCACCGAGGAACAACGGCAGCACTTCAGCCGCGTCCACGCTCTTGCCATACGACTTGGTGAAGTCGCTCGGCCCGTACACGTTCACGACGCACTTCACCTTGCTGGATAGCTCCGGGTTGCCGCCGTCGCCCTCGAACTCCTTCACGTCGCCCGTAACCGCGAGGAACTGCGCGAGGTGCCCGCCCGCCGAACCGCCCGTCACGCCGATGCGGTCGGGGTCGATGTTGTACTTCTTCGCGTTCGCACGCAGCCACCGCACAGCAGCCTTCGTGTCGTGGATCGCGGCCGGGAATGGGTACTTCGGGGCGAGGCGGTACGAAGCCGTGACCGCGACGTAGCCTTTCTCGGCCATGCGAATGATCTGGCCGTCGTAGCCTTCGCGCTTGCCGGCCCGGAAGCCGCCACCGTGGATGAACAGCACGCACGGGAACGGGCCGTCGCCAGTCTTCGGGCGGGCGATGTTCAGCTTCAGGTGTTGGTCGTCGGGGTTCGTGAACTCCACACCGGGTTCGAAGATGACGGTCTCGGGAACCGTTGGCCCCTTCTGTGCCGGAGCCGCCGACACAGCGAGAACGAACGCAACCGGCAGCGCGAGGAAGAATCGATTCATGACGCGAGTCTCGGGAGGGAAGTTCGGGTAGATTGTAACCCTGAACGTTGCCACCGTCCCAGGGCTTTGGAGAACTTCCCGTGCCCCGTCGCCTCTCCCTCGTTGCCATCCTGCTGTTCGCGAACGTCGCCACTGCTCAACCCGCGAAGAAGCCGCTCGAAGTTCCCACATCGGCCGATCCACGGCTTGAGGTGAGGCTGTTCGCCGCGGCACCCGACATCGTGCAGCCGATCTCGCTCGACTTCGACTCGAAGGGCCGTTTGCTCGTCGTCGAGAGTCACACGCACTTCCGCCCCGCGAACTACACCGGGCCGAAGTTCGACCGCATCCGCATGTTCGAGGACACCGACGGCGACGGCAAGGCCGACAAGATCACCACGTTCTTCGAGGGCGTGACGCACACGATGGACCTCGCCGTTCACCCGGACGGCTCGGTCTACGTCGCGACGCGGAACGAAATCCTGCGACTGCGTGACACGAAGGGTACGGGCACGGCCGACGAAAAGACTCGCATCGCGTTTCTCGACACGAAGGGGAACTACCCGCACAACGGTCTCGTCGGGCTATCGTTCGACTCACGCGGCGACCTGACCTTCGGCATCGGCGAGAACCTCGGCGAACCGTACAAGCTGATCGGTGCAGATGGCACCACGCTGACGGGCGGCGGTGAAGGCGGCAACGTCTACCACATCACGGCCGACGGCAAGCGGCTCCGTCGCATTGCAACAGGTTTCTGGAACCCGTTCGGCTCGTGCCGTGACATCTTCGGCAGGCTGTTCGTGGTGGACAACGACCCGGACGCGTCGCCGCCGTGCCGGCTGCTGCACGTCGTGGAACGCGGCGACTACGGCTTCCAGTTCCGCTACGGTCGCGCGGGTCGGCACCCATTCCAGGCGTGGAACGGCGAACTTCCCGGCACGCTGCCGATGGTCGCGGGCACCGGCGAGTCGCCGTGCGAGGTCATCAGCTACGAATCGGACGACCTGCCCGCCGAGTACCTCGGCAACCTGCTCGTACCGGCATGGGCCGACCACCGCCTCGAACGCTACGTGTTGAAGCCGAACGGCGCGAGCTTCACCGGTGAACGGAAGCCATTCATTCAGGGCGGTAAGGAGTTCTACCCGTCGGGGCTGACGGTCGCGCCGGACGGCTCGCTGTTCGTGAGCGACTGGGGTTCACGTAGCTACCCGCTGCACGGCAAGGGCGCGATCTGGCAGGTTCGCATGAAGGACGCGAAGCCCACGAAGCGCCCCGCCGACCCGAAGGAAGCGATCACGAGCGCTGACCGCAAGACGCGCGAAGCCGCGGCTCGGACACTGGCGAAGGACGAGGTGGGCCGCAAGGTATTGCGTGAGCATTGCACGTCAAAGGATGTACGAGTACGAGCCTCCGTACTTGCAGCGCTCTTGGCTGTGCACGATCCTGACGCCGGGTTCGAGGCAGTCGCATTCGGGGATATGGAGGTCGGCATCCGCGTGATGGTGTTGCCCAGCGCTATAATCAGTCCGGACGTCCCCCTGGCTGACGCGAAGGAGTCTGGGGAAATGCGGGCTGCGTGGATGGTTCTCACGATGCGTGAGAACCATGCTAGAAAGGTCATCCCAGAATGGCTTGCTGACCGTGACCCATTTCTGCGGCACGCGGCCATTCGCCGTCTGATCAAAGAACCAGAATTGCTCAGTGCCCTCGACCAGGGGAAGCCGGGCGAAAAAGCCCACCTCGGCTCCTTGCTGGCTTGGCGGTCATCGGGACAGAAGAATGCGACGAAGCATCTCCCCAACTTCCTCAAAGACGCCGATCCCGATGTGCGATTTCTCGCGGCGAAGTGGGTGTCGGACGAAAAGCTCACCGAGTTCCGGCCGCAGATCGTCGAAATGCTGAAGAGTCCGAACCTCGACCCGCGTGCGTTCATTGGGCTCAGCACGACACTCGCCAGGCTCGACGACAAGCCCGTGAACGACGACAATCTCGCGGTGTATTTCCTCGATCGCCTCGCGGACAAGACCGCACCCGCGAACACGCGACTCATGGCACTGCGTGCGATCCCCGCAAATCACAAACGGCTCGCGATCGATCCCCTTCTCGAACTGCTTAAGCAGGACGACCCCGCGTTCCGCATCGAAGCGCTGCGGGCGCTGAAGGATCGCGCCGACGCGAAGGCCACACCCGTCGTCCTCGCAACCGCCAAGGACGCGAAACAACCGGTTGCGGTGCGAGCACAGGCTCTCGTCGCCCTCGCAGCCGTGAACGGTGCCGATGCAGATTTTCTCATCGAATTGGTGAGTGACAACGATGTGTCACTGTCACAGGAAGCACTCCGGGCACTCGTGCAGGTGAAGCTCACCCCGGCACAGCAAGACAAGCTGACGACCGCGGCGAAGGGCAAAGACGAGCAACTCGTCGCCCGCGTTCTCGGGAAGCCGATCAACGCCGGTCGGCCTGCTGCGAAGGATGTCGAATCGTGGCTCAAGCGAGTCGTGGGGCCGGGCGACCCCGAAGCCGGGCGGCGCATCTTCGAGCACCCGAAACTGGCGGGCTGCTACAAGTGCCATCAGGTGGAGGGCCGCGGCGCGAACGTCGGCCCGGAACTGAGCCTCATCGGTCGCACCGAACGGAAGTGGATCGTGGAGTCGATCCTTCAGCCGAGCAATGTGGTCGCCCCGCATTACCAGGCATGGAAGATCGAAACCACGGACGGCCGCACACTCACGGGACTGCTCGTCGGCACCAACCTGGACGTTTCCGAGTACATCGACGAAAAGGGGAACCGGTTCAAGGTCGCGGCCGGTGATGTGGAGAACATCAAGGCGTCGCAAGTGTCGATCATGCCGGAGGGACTGCTCGACAACCTGACCGACCAGGAAATCCGCGACCTGCTGGCGTATCTGACCGCTAGAAAGTGATCTGACTTTGGCGAACGGGGGACGTGAGTCCCCTGATTGCTATTCTCGGCAAGCAGACAAAACAATCAGGGGACTCACGTCCCCCGCTCGCCTCATCCCTGGGATTCACCCATGCGTTACACCCTCTTCGCCTTTGTTGCACTTGTCGCATTCACTCCATCTGCCAGCGGGCAAGAAAAGCTTCCCGTGCGGCTCATTGCCGAGGCTGAAGACTTCGAAGTGAAATCCCCCGGCTGGAAGGTGATGCCGTATCGCGACAACTACTACGCCAGCACGTTTGCCGTCACCTTCCTGTCGCGCATGGGCTGCCTCGGTGCACCCGAACAAATCGACGACGGCAAGAAGGCCATCGCCGAGAAGGTCGTGAACATCCCATACGAGGACACCTACGATGTGATGGCACGGTACGAGCAACCGTTCCAGTTCTCGTGTGAGTTCACGGTGGAGGTCGAGCAGGGCGGGAAGGTCGTGGGTTCGTTTCCCTTCGGTCGGCTTGCCGATCCGAAGATCTGGGCGTTCACGGGACACAAGCGAGTGCCGATGGAACGCTACAGTTGGAGCGGCACCGACAACATCGTCTGGCAGCAACCCGGAACCGTGAAACTCGCGGCCGGCCCTGCGACACTGCGGCTGATTGCGACCGCACAGAAGGATGGCGACAAGGAACGCGAGATCGCCGCACGTCGGCACGTCGATGTGCTGTGCCTCACGAATGACAAGGCTGGCATCGCGGCACAGGCGAAGACCGGTTACCTGGAATTCGACGGCTGGCTCGTGCAGGACGGCGACCTGTTCGTGCGGTTCACGAACCCCGCCGATGGCCTCGGGCCAGTCATTCCGATCGTCGCGCCATTCGATCAGGGGCAGCACTCGCCGTACTACATCCACGTTCGCGACTGGCCGAAAACGCAGGTGCTGAAGAACGGCCGCATCGTCACGCCGAGCAAGTATCAGATCGCGGGGCCACGCTCGGAAGCGGTAAAGGCGGATCAACTCGCGCCCGTGATCGAAGCGCCAAAGGGCGCGATTCCCGATGAGCAGTACATCAAGCCGGGCGAGTCGTCGGGCTGGGTTCCGATGGGGAACGTGATGGACGCGCTCTACCACGCGCAGTGGTTCCCGCAGGCACAGTACAAGGGGAAGGCCGATGGGCTTCACCTCCGGCTGGAGTTCGCCATCCCGGATGGCAAGGGCGGGTTGAAGGTCGTGAAGGATATCACCGTGAAAGGGAAGCCGGGCGGTCTCTCGCCGGTGACGTTCGACATCCCCGGCTGCATCAACCCGAACGCCGACCTCGCCGGAGTGATGGCCAAGAAATACTGGTTGCCGCAGATTCGCACACAGAAAGAGATTCTCGACTGGCTCAACGCCGAGGTTGCGCGGTTCCCGAAGGTTGGGAGCGTTCCCAAGAGAATGCCGATTTACAACATCATGGGCTTCAGCGGGGCACTCGGTGCGTTCCCCGAGGCCCGCGAACTCGCGCTGGCTCTCGGCGACAACACGGCCGTGAACGCGACCGGCAAGAAGCGTGAACTACTAACTCACTGGCCCGATCCGTCGCTCGCCGCGATCAAGAAACACGAGGCCGCACGCAAGGGCGGCTTCGACGATCTCGCGGCCGTGAGCTACGGCGACGAGATGCACCTGCCCGCGATCCCACTCAAGGACGACGAGTTCGCGGCGTGGCTCAAGGCAAAGGGCGTCGCGGTCGATGGAGACGTGAAATACACCACCGACAAGAAGCAACCGCTGTACTACTACTCGCAGATCGCAGCCAAGGAAAAGGGCGGGGCCAAGTATGCCGAGGGGACCGCTTACTACAAGTCGAAGGGCGTGCTCACGGGGGCGAACTACTCGCCGCACGCGAACTTCCTCGTGACCGAGGTGGACTACATCCGCCCGTTCAAGCTCAAAGCGATCAGCATGCCGTGGACGGAGGATTACGTCTGGCAGATCGCTGAGTTCAGCCCGCAGATCGTCGGCTACCTCGTGAGTGCCCTCCGTGCGGGGGCGAAGTACGACGACCTGCCGATTCACATGTACGTCATGCCCCACTCGCCGGGACAGATCCCGAGCGAGTTCCGCCAGAGTTTCTACGCCTCGATTGGCCACGGCGCGAAGATGATCAACTACTTCTGCGCGTCGCCATCAGCGGTCGGTGGCACCGAGAACTATGTCGATAGCTATGACCTGCCGATGTGGAAGCAGATTCATCGCTGCACACACGAAGCCGGCATCTTCGAGGATTACGTGCTCGATGGGCGGGTGCGCCCCGCCAAGGTTGGGCTGCTGCTTTCGAGCGTCGATGAAATCACAACGGGTGTGAACAACTTCTCGCTCGCGCTGCACAACAACGAGCGCAAGGCGCTCTACTACGCGCTCAAGCACGCACAGGTACCGGTCGATTTCCTCAGCGAAGATGATGTGATCGACGGCCGGGCCAAGGACTACTCGCTGATCTACGTCACGCAGCAGTACGTTCACTCGAAGTGCATCGACGCCTTGCAGAAGTGGTGCGAGGCGGGCGGCACCGTGGTCGCAATGGCCGGCGGCGGCTTCTTCAACGAGTTCCAGAAGGAGAACCCCGCGGCCGCGAAGCTCTATGGCGCGACCGGCCTGAAGATCGACACCGACCCGAACCTGATCCCGAAGCACTTGCTCAAGGAGAACCAGCCGTTCCTGAGCAAGCACGACCTGCCGCGATACGAACCGATGGACGCCGTGCAGTGGAACCTTGGCGGGTTGCCCAAGAAAGAGAAGCAAGACGTGAACGCGCCGAGCCATGTGTACAACGTGCCGGTGATCGCGTGGAAGCAACCGCTCACGGTCGGCGACGGCACCATGGTCGGCATGTTCAAGGACGGCTCGGCCGCGGTCGTCAGCAAGAAGCACGGCGAGGGCCGGGCGGTGCTGTTCGGGTTCCTCCCCGGGCAGGCGTATCTCAAGGCCGCGTTACCCGTGCGGCCCGTGGATCGCGGCGCGAACCCCGAGAGCTTCGCGCACTTCCTCCCCACGGGGATCAAGAGCCATCTGCTCGCCCGCCTCGTGGACGACTTCCTCCCGCGTCGCCCTGGCACCGACGTTCGCCCGGTCGTTACGACTGATGGACTGGTTGAAGCGAGTTGCATCGACACGCCCGCGAAGGATGGCAAGCCCGGGAAACTCGCCGTGCCGCTGGTGAACTGGGTCGGCGCGCCGCTGACGTCTCTCACCGTGACGATTCGCGGCGTCGAGAACCCGTCAAAGGTGCGAAGCGTCGAACGTGGTGAACTGAAGTTCGTGCAGGGGAAGGGCGGCATTCAGATCACGATGCCGCTCGACGTCGCCGACATGATTTTGATTGATAGGTGACGTTGCTTGAAGGGGCGAGAATGCGATCTCCGTGGGACTTAGCACCCGGTTACGAGTACGACCTGCTTCGCCTCCTGCCATTGGAAGTGGCACGTGAGGTGTGGCACCGCTCGCTGTACAAGGGCTTCTCCAAGATGCTGCGAACACGGTGGTTCTGGGTATTGATCTTTGTGTTGTCTCCCGTGTATTTGATTTGCCAGCTTGGTTGTTGGGCTGTCGTCGGGATGCTGGGACTGGGTTGGTTTGGGTGGTTGCTCGCCGAGATGGTATTCCACCTCACACTCGCGACGATCCTTCGCTCGGTATTTTCCCGCGTAGTCCCGCACATCCTTGGGCCGCTCGTCCTGGAAGAGCTGGCGATCTTGGCAGAGCAAGAACGATCCAAGCACAGCGGTATCGAACCGCTTGGTAACCCTTAACCCAGCCACACGCATGTTCCTATCCATCGTCGCATTGACGCTCGCCGTTGCCGAACAGCCGAAGGCTCCGTTCCCGTATGTGTGGGCCACCGCGTACCACATTCTACCCGAGACGCACACCGACGAATCGGGGTACTTTTCCCTGTGTGAAGGGAAGAACGGCAAGATCTACGTCGGCACTGCCGCCTACGGTTTCAACGGCTATCTGGTTGAGGTTGATCCGAAGACGGGGAAGCAGCGGATCGTCATCGATGTGAACAAGGTCTGTGGGCTGACCACGAAGGGACCGACCTACGCGGCACAGTCGAAGATCCACACGCGGAACTTCGTCGCGCCAAGTGGCAAGATTTACGTCGGCAGCAAGCAAGGCTACCGTCGCGGCAAGGACGACACGGCCGACTACCCCGGTGGGTTCGTGATGGTGTACGACCCCGAAACGGACAAGACCGAGAACCTCGGGATGCCTTTCAAAGGCGAGGGCGTGAACGACGTGACCGCCGACGAAACGCGCGGGCTTGTGTACGTCGTGACGTGCGAGGATCACCACTGGATGATCCTCGACATGAAGACGAAGAAGTATCGCGAGCCCGATCCGAACATGCGGGTGACCTCCTACGCACAGACGCTCATCGACCACAAGGGTCGCGCTGTCGTTCTGACGCGAGACTTCAAGCTCGCACGCTTCGACCCCGCGACCGACAAACTGGAAGTGCTCGAACTCGCGTCGGATGGCAAAGCAGTGGGGAAGGCCGACGACAAACTCGGGCCGGCGTGCTGGGCCATCACCGCCGACGTGAAGGCCGCGTATCTCATCCGGATGTCCGACCCCACGCTGTTCCGCATCGACCTCACGGCCGAGGGGGCGAAGTTGCCGGTTGCTGATCTCGGAAAGTTGATCGACGGGAAGCACCACGATTCACGCGGCTCGCTGATCGTCGGCCACGACGGGAAGGTGTATGCCCTGGAACGGATCGACAACGAGACGAAGTTTGGCACGGGCTACCTGCACCACCTCGTGAGCTACGATCCCGTGACCAGGAAGGCACGCGACCACGGTGTGCTCGTCGTGAAGAACCCGGACTGGTTCGACTTCGCGCCGGGGAAGGATGGCAAGCCTAAGCCGTGGTCACACGGGTTCCACAAGCTGCCCGACAGCACGCAGACGCCATTGCACGCCCACATGGCACTGATACAGGCGAAGGACGGCACGCTGTACGGCACCATCATCTATCCGTTCACGCTGCTGCGGATCGAGGCAAAGGATTACAAGTAAGCCTGGCGAGCGGCCGACGTGAGTCGGCTGTTCTCGTGCAAACATGAACAGCCGACTCACGTCGGCCGCTCGCCAAAACCATTACGAGTTCACCATGCGAATCACATCACTAGTCGCGGTGCTGATCCTGGCGAGCCCCGCGTTCGCGCAGCCAGCGGTGCCGGCCGCCGAGCCGTACAAGGCCGCCGTTGCGGAACTTGAAAAGCTCATCCGTCATGAAGTGGACGATAAGAAACTGCCGGCGCTGAGCATCGCGCTGGTCGATGACCATAAGGTTGTCTGGGCCGTGGGATTTGGTTTTCAGGATCTCGCCAAGAAGACCGCTGCCACAGCCGAGACCGTCTACCGCGTCGGCTCGGTGTCCAAGCTGTTCACCGACGTGGCCATCATGCAACTCGTTGAGGAGGGCAAGCTCGATCTCGACGCACCAGTTGCGAAGTATGTTCCCGAGTTCAAGCCCGCGTACAAGGAAGGTCAGAAGCAAATCACGCTGCGAATGCTGATGGCCCACCGTTCCGGATTGATCCGCGAACCACCGGTGGGCAACTACTTCGACCCCACGGAACCGACGCTTGAGAAATCGGTCGCGAGCCTCAACGGGATCGAACCGATCTACGCTCCCGGCGAGCGAACAAAGTATTCCAACGCGGCGATCGGGCTGGTGGGTTACACGCTCCAGAAGACGCAGAACGAGCGGTTCGAGAAACGTCTCCAGGCGCGTGTGCTCGATCCGCTCGGGATGACGGCGAGTTCATTCGAGGCCACAGCCGCGGTGAAGGCGAAGCTCGCGGAGGCGCTGATGTGGACGTACCACGGACGCGAGTTCCCGGCACCGACGTTCCAGCTTGGTGTTGGCCCGGCGGGATGCATGTACTCCACGGTGTTCGACCTGGCCAAGTTCCAGTCGTGCTTGTTCGCTGGCGGCAAAGTCGGTGGTAAACAACTGCTGAAGCCCGAGACGATCGAGGAAATGTTCCGACCGCAGTTCACGAAGGACGGGCAACGCGGCTTCGGTCTCGGCTTCATCATCGGCGATCTTGAAGGCAAGAAGCGGATTGGCCACGGCGGCGCGATCTACGGCTTCGCCACGGAGTTCGCACTACTACCCAGCGAGAAACTCGGCGTCATCGTGGTGTCGTCGCGGGATATCATGAACGCCGTTTGCACGCGCATTGCCGACGATGCCCTTCGCCTCATGCTTGCGGCGAAGGCACAGAAGCCGTTGCCGAAGATCGAGACGAGCGAACCGTTACCTGCCGAGAAAGCGCGCAAGTTCATCGGGCGTTACCGCGACGGCGAACGCTACCTCGACCTCAGCGAGAGCTTCGGGCGGCTGACTGTTCAGCCTGATCGCGGAGGTTCGCTTGTTCGGCTTCGCAAGTCGGGCAAGGATCTGATCGTCGATGACGCGCAGAACTGGGGCACACGACTTGTCGTTGACGGCGACAAGCTCATTGTTGGGAAGGCGACCTACACGAAGGAGAAGCCGAGCGTTGAGCCGCCGCCCGAGGTGCCCGCCAAGTGGCGCGGACTGATCGGCGAGTACGGCTGGGACCACAACACGCTGTACATCTACGAACGCGACGGCAAGCTGCACGCACTCATCGAATGGGTCGAGATTGATCCGCTCACCGAGGAATCGGAGAACGTGTTCGCGTTCCCCGCCGACCGCGGCATGTATCACGGCGAGAAACTGGTATTCACCCGCGACAAGGCCGGTCTCGCCACGAAAGTCACCGCTGCGAGCGTGGTGTTCAAGCGCCGCAAGATCGATGGCGAGGGCGGTGAGACGTTCCAGATCAAGCCGATCAAGCGGCTTGATGAACTTCGCAAGGTCGCGCTCGCGGCGAAGCCCCCCGAGGAGAAAGGCGAGTTCCTGAAGCCCGATCTGATTGATCTCGCCACTGTCGAGGGGATCAAGTTCGACATTCGCTATGCGACCGACAACAACTTCCTCGGCAAGCCGTTTTACACGTCGGCGCGAGCGTTCATGCAGAAGCCCGCGGCCGAGGCGCTGGCCCGCGTGCAGGCGGCCGTGAAGGCACGCGGCTACGGCTTGCTCGTCTACGATGCGTACCGCCCGTGGTACGTCACGAAAATGTTCTGGGACGCCACGCCGGAGAAGTTGCACAACTTCGTAGCCGATCCGTCGAAAGGATCGCGACACAACCGTGGGTGCGCAGTCGATCTTGGACTGTACGATCTGAAGACCGGCAAGGTAATCGAAATGGTCAGCGGCTACGACGAGATGACCGACCGTGCCTTCCCCGATTACCCAGGCACCACGTCACGCCAGCGCTGGCACCGCGACCTGCTACGCCACGCGATGGAGGCCGAGGGGTTCACGGTCTACGAGGAGGAATGGTGGCACTACGACTACAAGGACTGGCGGAAGTACCCCATCCTGAACAAGACCTTCGAGGAGTTGAAGGGGGAGTGAATTCTTGGCGAGCGGGGGTGCGTAAGGCCCCCGAGTGCTTTCGAAATCGAAGACTCGGGGGGCTTACGCACCCCCGCTCGCCTTACAACTGCGAGTCGATCCACTTCACGACGTCGGCGATCCACGGGTGATCGGGTGGCTCAAATTCTAGCGTGTGATGTGCCTCGGCATACTCGATGATCTTCGTCTCGCACGGGAACTGCTCCACGTAGGTTCGCGTGCGGTCGTTGACGATGATGCGGTCGTGTTCCGTCAGGGTGAGCAGCGTCGGCACGGTCACTCGCTTCGCGGCACGACGCAGGTAGATATCGAGCGCGAAACTGTTGAAGAGGAAGCGGGCCGTGGCTTGCCGCAGCCCGTGCGGATCGGCGTCGATGAACTTCTGGCTTTCCACAGAAGCCGTGAACAGTTCGGGTTCATTCAGCGGAATCGGGAACAGTCGCGTTGGTCGGAACCGGCTCGCCAGCGCGACCCGTGCCCGCAGCGCGGCTTTCGGCTTCACCTTCGCCACGAGCCCCGGGCACAGCAAAACAAGGCCATTCACGAGTCCGGGCTTGCGGTATTGCAGCCCGACCGCGAGCTTGCCGCCCCACGAAATGCCGGCCAGGAAGATCGGTAACCACGACTCTGCGGCGCGAAGGCTCTGCACGAACTCGGCCACATCGTCGAGCAGTCGGCGGAAGTTGGGTGAGTCGCCGCGGTGTGCGGTGTTCAGCCCCGAACCGCGGCGATCGACGAAGTACACGTCGAACCCGGCACCTGCGAATGCCGCACACGATCGCGTGTACCAACCGGCGTGGCTGCGGATGCCGTGCAGGAACACGAGCTTGGCCCGCGGCCGACCCACGGCGGGGTAATGGTGGACGTAAAAGGTGTAGCCATCCGAGGCGCGGAACGTCTGAATTCGAGCAGTAGTCAAATGAGCCGTTCCTTCCGCTTGCTCACCCAGTCCACGCGGGCCGGGTCGATGGTCACGCCGAGGCCGCACCCGATTATCGCCGTGCTCCAGCCGCCGCGCCGAAAGGTGATGTCTTCCTGCGAGAGCCGCTCCCACACGAGGTGCCGGTCGTAGCTCCCTTCGCTGTGGCGCAGGTCGGTTACGCTCGTGGCGAAGTGCCGGCCTGCTGCGGAGAGGATCGCGGTTTCGCCCACCTGACACCCAAGTTGATACGCGAGCCCGTGCCGCTTCGCGAGTTGAGCGAGCCGCAAGCTCGGGATGAAGCCGCCACACTTCGAGAGCCGGATGTTGAACAGGTCGCACAAGCCGTGCTTGACTGCTCGCTCGGCATCCACTTCACCGCACAGCGATTCATCGAGCATGATCGGCGTCTTGATCTGCTTCCGCACTTCGGTCAGGCACGCGACCTCTTCGTGCTTCACGGGCTGCTCGATGCTCGAAAGGTTGAACGGCTCCAGTTCACGGATGCGGCCGGCAACATCGCCCGGCGACCACCCCTCGTTCGCATCCACGCGAATGTCCACCTTCCTCCCGAGCCAGCGGCGGAACCCCTTGATCCGCTTCACGTCGTCCTGGCCCGCCATGCCAACTTTGATCTTCACCTGCGAGAAGCCGGTGATCCAGTACACGAACGGGTACAGCTTCTTCTTCCAGCCACGGGGGTTCGTGATGATGCCGCTGTACTGCACGCGGTCGCGGAACTTGTACAGTTCCGGTGCGACGAGTTCCGTCACCTTCATCATAGGTTCGCCGAACGAGCGCCCGAAGGCGTCGAGCACCGCGAGTTCCACGGCACAGCGTGCGGCGTTTCCCTGGATCAGTCGATCGTCGCCGGGGACAGGTGCGAGGCGGATTTTTTCCGCGAGGTGGACCGCGGCCGGGAAGTCGGCGCAATCCGAGTCGAGTTGCTTCGCCAGGTCGGACCGCTTCAGCAGGTCGACGGAGAAGTCGATGGTTTCGCCGGTGACGTAGTCACGCGGCACGCCCTCGCCGTAGCCGACCGCGCCGTCGGAAAGGACGCACCGCACGACGACGTTGTCCGTGTCTGTGCGGACGTGGCTGGCGTGCGACATCTTCCGCTTCAGCGGGATGCGAACGTGCCGTGCTTCGAGTTCCACGATCCGCATGGGATGATTTCACGTTTCGAGTTTCGCGGCGCGCGGGTTGAACGCACTTCGCCATTAAACCACACGGTACCTCCGTGGCAACCCCGATGCGTGCGTGCTACCATCCCAAAGCCCGTCGCCCTTGATACCACCCTCGCAAGCCCGACACCCGCAGCGACTCACACAGCATGATTTGCGCGAACCCCGCGTGCCCGTTGTGTGTCATTGCGAACCCACATCTCTCGGAGGGCACCCGATGGAACTGATCGAATCGAAGTCCATCTTTTCGCCGGCAACCGGGTTCATCAAACGCGGCGGGTTCGAGTGGACGTGCAACCCGTACGTCGGTTGCACCTTTGGGTGCAGTTATTGTTATGCGGCGTTCCTGCCTCAATCCCGCAAGCCGCCCGAAGATTGGGGCAAGTGGCTGACCGCCAAGAAGAACGCCGCGATTCTCGCCGAGAAGCAGGCTCCCAAGGTCGCCGGGCGGTCGGTCTATCTCTCGAGTGTCACCGATTCGTATCAACCCGCCGAACGTAGTTTGATGCTGACTCGCGGCATCCTTGAAGCCCTCGTCGAGCACCAACCGCGGCTCACGATTCAAACGCGCGGCCCACTCGTCGCTCGGGATATCGATGTACTGGCCCAGTTTCAGAGTTTGCGGGTGAACGTTTCAATCCCCACGGATTCGGAGCGGGTGCGGAAGCAATTCGAGCCGAAGGCACCGCCGCTTGAGAAGCGTTGGGCCGCGATCAAGGAACTCCGCGCTGCTGGCATCCTCGTGGGTGTGTGCGTGACGCCGACGCTGCCGATTGAAGACGCGGAGGGATTCGCGAAGCGACTCGCGGAGTTCAAGCCGGACGTGCTCGTGTGCCAGGACTTCCACGACGCGGGCGGCGGATTCGGCGCGGATACCGGCGGGGCCGCCCGAACTCTCCTCGCGGAGATTGGTTGGGGTCCAGACGACTACCGACGGTTCGTGGATCGGCTACGACGGGAGCAAACCGTGTACGAAGGCGAGGAAGGCTTCTTTCCGCCGCCGAAGTGCACCGGCGTGGGGTGTTCAACAACACCCGGCCTCTTCGACACTGTGACGTGAGTCCGGAAGCCATGAGGGTGAATCACCGTGGCTCGCAAATCACGCCACCGTTGCTTACTTCGCGAGCGTTCCGTCGGGGTTCAGTCGCAGCAAATAGGCGTGCCAGTCCCTCTCAAACGCTGCCAGGTCTTTCCCCACGAGCCCCACGAACGCCTGTCGCGGGTCGCCGCCCGAGTTCACCGCGACGAGGTACTTGCGGAACGCTTCGGTCCCGATCAACCGCCGATCGAACGTCAGGTAGTAGGCGAGCGCCCAACTCGACAGGTACGAACGGTTCGCCGACGCCTTCTGGTCCGCGTGCGACGCCAGGAACGCATCCCGGCTCACGACCAGTAGGTCGGAGAGCGGCACGAGCGTGTTCCCGTTCTTCCCCTTCAGCCAATCCTTCACGCGGTTCCGGCGTTCGTTGTCGGGCGTGTCGGCCCGCAACTCGCCGGCTTCGACAACGGACGTCTCGAACACCTGGGCCAACCCCTCGTTGAGCCAGCGGGGCAACTCGCCGGTTCCCTTCCCGGCCTTCACATCTTCAGGCTTCATCGCGGGGTAGACGAACGTCCCCACGTAGGCGTGGAATGCCTCGTGATACAGCACGGCGAAGACGGCAGCGGTGGCCTTGTCGAACTTCGCGCCGTTGATTCGGTCCGTTGCATGAACGCGGTTCCGTTCCACTCGCACCGCGTCGAGGTAGCGGGCCAGCTCGGGTGCCTTGTACAGCTTCTTGACCTCGTTCTCGTAGGTCGTGAGCGTGGCCAACTGCTGGGCGTGGTGAATCCGTGCCTGGTCGAGTTGCTCCCCGAGTTGCTTCAGGTCGTGGCCGCACAGCACCTGATTGTTCTCGCGGTCATACACCGCAGGGTTCAGGAGAAACGACTCGCCGAGAGGCCCGAGCAGCGTCTTGTACTCCTCGCGGTCGGTGGCGAGCATGATGCGTGTGGGCCGTCCGTCCTTCACCGTCGGCGGCAGGAACCGCGTGAATGCTGTGTACACCTGTTCGAGCCTCACGCCTGAACGCCGGGTCAACTCCTCGGAGCCGGTCGAATCGAGGAAGAAGTAGTCCGACTCGTACCGCCTCGCTTTGCCCGGCTTACCCGGCCAGTCCTTCGAGAGCAGTTCGAGCGAGTCCATCCGCTTCCGTTCGCCTTCGCCAGTTGGATCCAGTTCCGCGAGCCGTTCTTTTAGCAAGGCACGCTCTGCCTCCGGGAGTCGCTTGACGTTGGCGACCTCGGCCTTGGTGAAGAAACTGGTGAGTGTGACCGTCGGGCGGCCGGGCGGGCGGGTCACGGACTTGAACCGGATCCCGTCGGGAGCGTCAGAGAGAATGAGACCCTGAAACTTGGAGCCGTTCGTGAGGGTCAGTTCGTCGAATGACCAGTTCGCCAGCCCTACGGGTGGACTGGGTGGTTGTTGGCCAGCCACGAAGCCGCCAGCGATCAGGAGGGGAGCAGCGAAAGCAGCAAACCGCGTCATGTGCGGATTCCTTCGACTACGCGGACTATTCATACCATTGTGCGGTGCGACTCGCGGTGGCGAAAGAGGTGGGCCACTGGTTTAGTGAGTCTGCGAAGCTGCAAGCGGCTTCGGGTAGGAATCGCGAAAGCCGCTTGCGGCTTCGCACACCCCTAAAGGGAAGCCCCATGACATCCGATCTCGTCGTTGCGTTCACGGGTGCGAGCGGGTCGCCCTACGGCCTTCGACTCGTGGAAGTGCTGCTGCGAGCCGGCCGCACGGTTCACCTCACGATCAGCCCCGCAGCGGTCGAGGTATTCGACCGCGAGGTCGGTCGGCCGCTGCGACTTGGCGAAGCCGAGTTCGACCCCGTCGCCATGCTCGGCACCGCGGCGGAAGGGCTGGACCTGTCGCGACTCCGCTACCACCACTTCCGCAACTTCGGGGCCGGGATCGCCAGCGGCTCGTTCCTCACGGGAGGGATGGCCGTGTGCCCGTGCAGCATGGGAACGCTCGCAGCGATCGCACATGGCGTATCCGAGAATCTGATTCACCGGGCGGCCGACGTTCACCTGAAGGAGCGGCGGAAACTGGTGCTCGTGCCACGCGAAACGCCGCTGGGCCTGATCCAGTTGCGGAACATGGTGGCAGTGGCCGAGGCCGGGGCGGTTGTGCTGCCGGCGATGCCCGCGTTCTACACTCGCCCGCGAACAGTTGCCGACATGGTCGATTTTGTCGTCGGCCGCATCTGCGATCAACTCGGGGTCGAGCACAGCTTGTTGCAGCGGTGGAGCGAAGGGGACCGGGATTGAGCGAGAAATTGCTCTCCGGTATTCTTTCAGCACAGGAGGAATCACGCATGCCGCCAGCCGCGTTTGCAGTTCGTGTGCCGTCGGGTCCACCACGGAACCTGCTCTGGACCGTGGATCAGTTCCACGCCCTCGGTGACATGGGGTGTTTTGAGGGTCGGCGCGCCTGGCTCATCAATGGAGTCATCATCGAGGAAGGACCGATGAACCCACCACACCGGATCGCGCTGGAATTGACTGACAACGTGTTGCGGGGGATCTTTGGATTGGGATGGCGTGTTTGCGTTCAAATGCCTCTCGATGTGGGGCAGAATACTGATCCACAACCTGATATTGCGATCGTGCAAGGGAGCCCACGAAGTTCGAGTGTCCATCCCACCACTGCGGCACTCGTCGTTGAGGTATCTGATTCGTCGCTGCGTTACGACATCACGTCGAAGGCGGAGTTGTACGCGACAGCGGGGATCGCGGATTACTGGGTGCTCGACGTGGACGGCCGGCAACTGTGGGTTTTCCGCGACCCCGCACCCATCCCCGGCGGCGGCGCGGCGTATCGCTCGCAGGCGGCGTTCGGCCCCACGGAATCCGTCGCTCCCCTTGCCGCGCCCACTTCTCCCGTTCGCATCGCCGATTTGTTGCCGTGATGCGAACTCCAACGTGTTCAGTCGCGTAGCCACATTCATGTGGATCTCGTTCGATCTCGACGACACCCTCATCTGTTACCAACCGGGATCGCTTTACGAACCGAACCGCGTGCCGTGGTGGCTGCGTCGCTGGATTCGTGAACCTCTTCGACTTGGTGCCCGAACTCTGCTTCGTGATCTCATCGCGGAAGGACACAAGGTTTGGGTGTACACCACTTCCAACCGCCCGCCGAGAGAAATCGCCTGGTGGTTATGGTGCTACGGCGTGCGTGTGAGTGGCGTCATTAACCAGAGCAAACACGAGTCTGTTTGTGGCCGCCAGGGGCCGAGCAAGGATCCGAGCCGGTTCGGAATCTCGCTCCACATAGACGACAGTTGGGGCGTCTGGCTTGAGAACCGTTACGGTGCCCCGGTTTGTGTGGTTTCGCCGGATGATCCAAGTTGGGCCGACAGAGTGCGGGACGCGGTGGCGCGTAGGGGTCGGAATGAGCGACCCGAACCGCCGCTGGATTTACCCGCACAATACCGAGCGATGGCGTGAACGGCTCATTCCGTCGTGTGTGATCCCGTGGTTTTCCCGCCCACAGGTGGACTCAACCGCGTGGATCGGTCATGATGACTGTGCATCCTGGCTGCGCCCTTGAGTTCCCCAATGCCTGTGGACGATTCCCTCACTCACCGCGCACGCCGTGCTACCCCGTTCGCGGGTTTCACACTCATCGAACTGTTGGTCGTCATCGCCATCATCGCGGTACTGATCGGGTTATTGCTCCCCGCTGTGCAGAAGGTTCGCGAGGCCGCCAACCGGATGCGGTGCCAGGGGAACATGAAGCAGATCGCACTGGCGGCACACAACTACCACGACACGAACACCAAGTTCCCTGGCGGCATCGAGCAGGGCGGAACGCGATACACGTCATTGTTTGTCGAGCTGTTGCCGCATATCGAGCAAGCCCCGCTTTTCCAGCAATGGGACTTCGCGAACCCCGCAGCGAATGGCACCTCGCGGGCGGCTACCCTCGTGAAGACATACATCTGTCCGAGCCACCCGGGAGCAGACATACCCGCACCTCTCGCGACCGGGCAGTACGCACTGAGCACTTACGGCGGAAACGGTGGCACGCAACCGTTCCCGCCGGACATGTCACCGTGCGATGGGGTGTTCTTTACCACCGGACCAGGCTCGAAGCCCAAGGCCAATCAGTGCGGCGTTCGCATACTGGACATTTCCGACGGCACGAGCAACACGATGCTCTTTGGCGAACGGATGGTGGGGGATCCGAACCTCGATTCGTACATCCCGGCTCCGTTCGACACGCCACCGATGCCGCCACTTCAGCCCGCATCCACCTACATGGTGTGGGCGACTCCGCCTGGGGTGAACGCGGCGGGGTGCCTGGTCGGTTCGACCGTCACGATCAACCACAAGCACGGCTCGGTTTACACGCCGCCAATTCCGCCGCCGCCTCCAATGATCCCACCACCGCCGCCCAAAATCAGTTGGGCGACGCTCGGGCCGCAGTGGTGGGCACGGCTCGGCGCTCTGGGCAGCTTTCACACCAGCGGCGTGAACGTGGCACTCGCCGACGGCAGCGTTCGCTTCCTCCGCGACAGCACCGATATCACCGCTTTGCAGTCGCTTTCGACTCGTGCCGGTGGCGAGACTCTCCCCGGCGACTGGTGACCCCCTGTAGCCGTGCGCACATCCCTCCCGATAATAGCCCGGAACGAACACGGAGCCCGGGCACATGCTTGACACGCTTGGAATTGCACTTATCGGTTGCGGCACCGTTGGCGGTGGCGTGGCCGAGATTCTCCTTCGCCACGGTGATCGCCTCGCCTCGCGTGCGGGACGCCCGCTTGCGCTTCGACGAATCGTCGTCCGCGATCCGAGCAAGGTCCGCGACCCGATCATCCCGAAGGAACTCATCAGCACCGACCACGCGGCCGCGATTCATGACCCGAGCGTTCATGTTGTCGTCGAACTCATCGGCGGCACAACCACCGCGAAAAAGGTTGTGCTCGATGCTCTCTCAGCGGGCAAGCACGTGGTTACAGCAAACAAGGCGCTGCTTGCCGATGCCGGTCACGAAATCTTCGAGGCTGCCCGCAAGGCTCAGCGAGCGGTGTGCTTCGAAGCGGCGGTTGCGGGCGGTGTGCCCATCATCCGGGCACTTGGCGAGAGTCTCGCGGCCAATCAGGTCACGGCGATTCAGGGCATTCTCAACGGTACATCCAACTTCATCCTGACAGCGATGGCCGAGCAGGGGATGACCTACGCGGCAGCGCTGGCCGAGGCTCAGAAACTCGGGTATGCCGAAGCTGATCCGACGCTGGACGTTGATGGCTCCGACGCAGCCCACAAGCTGGCGGTTCTCGCTCAGATCGCGTTCGGCGTCGCCGCCCGACCGCACGAGATTCAACGCAACGGGATCGACACCCTCGATGCGATGGACATCCGGTTTGCCGACGAGCTCGGTTACACCATCAAGTTGCTTGCGGAGGCGTGGACCGGCGAGGTCGAGGGGGAGAGAGGGAGACAAGGAGAGGGGGAGTCGAAGTCCGGCCGCCGTGTGGCATTGCATGTCGCGCCGGTTCTGCTGCGGCACACGGATCTGCTGGCACAGGTGCGGGGAGCGTACAACGCGATTCTGGTTCACGGCGACATCGTTGGCGAGACGCTTTATCAGGGACCGGGAGCAGGTCGTGGGCCGACGGCGAGTTCCGTGGTCGCGGATCTGATCGACATTGCCGTTGGCCGAGCACAATGCACATTTGCCGCAGCGCAATTGTGGTCGAAGGCGAACAAGGGGTTCGAGATCGAACCTGCTGAGCGGGTGCGAAGCCGGTTCTACCTGCGGTTGCTGGTGGCGGACAAGCCAGGCGTGCTGGCCGATGTGACTCGCATCCTGGCGGACGAGCAAATCAGCATTTCGAGCATGGTTCAGCACGAGGCGGCCGAGAGTGGCGGCAGCCCGGTTCCGCTGGTGATCGTGACGCACTACGCGGAGACAGGCCGCTTCAAGGCCGCTCTGGCGAAGATCAACCGCCTAGCCAGCGCCGCCGCTCCGGCCGTCTTCTTCAGCATGGGAGACTGACAGAAGTGCGGAATTCGGAACGCGGAGTGCGGAATTGAAAACCAAGAACCTGGGTTTTCAATTCCGCACTTCCTCAGATTCCTACCGTTCGCATCTGGGCTTCCAGATACCACTCGACGGTCTTCTCCAAGCCTTCCTCGAAGTTCACGATCGGCTCGTATCCCAGGTCTTCGCGGGTGCTGCGAATGTCCGCCTTCGAGAACTTCACGTCGCCGTTGCGAGCAGGGGCGAACACCGGCTTGAGGTTCGTTCCCAGGATGCGGTTGAGCGACTTCACAAGATCGAGAACCGTGACCGTGCGGCCTGTGCCGACGTTGTACACGTTCCCCGACACCTCCGGTGCGTCAGCGGCTCGCAGCATCGCTTCCACGGCGTTCGCCACGTAAGTGAAGTCACGCGATTGCAAGCCATCGCCCTGCACCGTTGGGCGGCGACCCTGTTGCATGGCCGCGGTGAACAGCGCGATCACGCCCGAGTACGGGCTATCCGCACGCTGGCGGGGGCCGAAGATGTTGAAGAATCGCAGCCGGACGGTTTCGATGCCGTAAGTGTGCGCGAACGCCTGCATGTACAGTTCGCCGGCCAGTTTCGCTGCCGCGTAAGGCGACTTCGCCACCATCGGCAAGCTCTCGCACTGCCCCAGCGAACTCCCCATCGCCCCGCCGTAGGCGCTCGAACTGGCCGCGTAGACCACTCGCCGCACGCCGCAGGTGCGGGCCGCGTCGAGGAGGTTGAGCGTGCCCGTCGCGCAGGCTGCGTGCGTCACGGCTGGGTTCTCGACGCTGCGGGCCACCGACGCGAGCGCTCCGAGGTGGTACACCACGCCGACGCCGTGCATCGCCTTGGCGACAGCGGCAGGGTCCGTCAGGCTGCCTTCAACGAGTTCGGGGGTGGGATCGAGGTGTGACAGGTTAGACCACAAACCGGTGCTGAAATCGTCGAAGATGCGAACCGGTCGGCCCCGGAGAACCAACTCCTCCGCCAGATGCGAACCAATGAAGCCAGCGCCGCCGGTAATCAGGGAAAGCTCGTCCATGAGCGGGAGTCCGTAGGTGTCGAGAGGGGCTTACATGGAAAGCGAAGTCTACCCTCACATCACAATTCGATTCAAGCGGGGTTCAGCAAGACCACGAATAGCTCAGGTGTGGGAGGAAAACGATTCCAGGCGATATGCACACCCCTCCCTGGAACCGTTTTATCTGTCTGGAAGAAACTATATCAGAGTGTTTGCAAAGCGTTTTCAGAAAAAGAATTACGGCGAAATTCGTGTTTCGCATGAACGGCAAACACGTCTGGAACCGTCGTGATAATGCCAGGAACGGCCGTCCTCGTCTGGAAGAATGAATATCAGAGTACGCTCTCGCTCCCAGTTGTGAACGATTGCAGCACTGTCAGCAAGAGGTTTCTCCTTCGCTCAACTCACCCTCATTCTCAACCGCTCGGAGTAGAAACACGCCATCCGGCGGCTTCCTCGCCGTCCAGGCGCAGCGTGAGGCACTTCGCGCTGCCGCCGGCTTTCAAGAACTCGTCCAACTCCACTTCGATCGGCCGGTAGCCCGCTGCCGTCAGGCTCGCGGAAAGTTCCGGGCAACGGCTGTTGTGAACCAACGTCTTCCCGACCACCACGGCGTTGCAGCCGAAGCGGAACGCTTCTTCCTCGACAACGGGAATCAGCTTGGGGACGTGCGTGGTGAGCACACGGAGTCCGTAAGCGTCGAACGCGCCGGGGAAGTAGATCGCCTCGCCGGGAGCCAGCGGGCAGAAGCACGTATCTAAGTGGTAGAAGCGCTGATTCACCAGTTCCAGTGGCAACACGCGGACGCCGAGTTTCGTGCCGACCCAGTTGTGTGCCGAGGCATCGGAACGGGTGCGGTAGCCCGCGAACAGCGTGTCGCCGCAGAAGAGGGCATCGCCCGCACCTTCGTGGTACATCTTCTCGGGCAGGTGCTCGACCGAGAAGCCGTGCTCGGCGAACCACGCGTCGAAGTGTGGCGACTCGCGTGCCCGCACGTCGTGCTTGAATCGACTGCTGAGGAACGTGGAATGGAACACGAGCCCGGCGTTCGCGGTGAACACGAGATCGGGCAAGCCGGGTTGCGGCGTCATGGTCTCGACCTGCACGCCGAGACCCACGAGGGTATCGTGGAGGTGCTGCCATTGCTTGAACGCCAGCGCCCGAACCGCCCCGAGTGAGCGGTTCATCCACGGATTGATTTCGTATTCGATGCCGTAGTGGTCCGGCGGACACATCAGAATTCGCGGCGGCATGGCATCCTTCCGTCATTGCATGACCGAGGAGAGTGTGCTGGTATTTTACACAGGTGAATATTCGACACGGGAGAATGGTGGATGCGTCTTCTGAAGACACCGGCGAGTGAGGTTCACTCTCTCCGATTCGCTCCAAACGGCGTGAGCCTGTACTTGATGTCATTCGAAGTTTGGATGACACCGGAGAGCATGGGACATCTGCCACAGCACTTGTATCAATTGGATACCAAGACAGGTGAACTCGCTGGGAATTGGTCATTCGACCAGAGCGAGGTCGCCATTCTTGCCCCGGACTTCGGCGCTCTCTACTACTGGCCCGCTGCGGAGCCGTACACGTGGCCCGCCGGGACGCGACTTTACCGGCTCGACCTTGCGGCGAGCACTCGCGAGATCGTGTTTCGATCCGATGATTTCAACCCGCCACCAACCAAAGCCGCGTTCACGCCAGATGGCCTGACGCTCGCGCTTGGTATCGCTCATTTCCCCCGTTGGGGTAGCAGTGCTTACGATGTGATCCATCGACTAGATGTTCGAACCCGAACAGAACTAAAGCCGCTCCACGGCCCAGCAGTGTGCATTGGGTATTCCTGGGACGGTGGGTCCCTCGCGACAGGAGGGCCAAGCGGCGTTTGCGTTTGGGGCGGCGATCCCGCCTTTATTGACGACGAGTGGTCGGCGGCCGCCACTGCGCTCGGTTGGTCGCGTGACGGGCAGTTGGTCTGGGGTACATCCAGCCAGATCAGCCTTGCGCGGCCTGGGGGAAACGATTTGCTCAGTAGCTGGCAGATAACGGGCGATCTGTCGGTGTTGGAATTCTCACCTGATAGTCGGCACCTCCTCGTGGGAACCACTCAGGGATGGTGCTTCATCCAAGATGTCGCAACCGGGCATACAGTTTCCACGTTCGATTGGGGCATTGGCCCAATTCACTCCGTCGCGTTTTCGCCCGATGGCCTCACGTGTGCGGCGGGTGGCGAGAAGGGGCAGGTTGTCGTGTGGGATGTCGATGCGTGACCGTGCGGGTTCAGGAGGTGAACCGTGATCGTGTGGAAAGCGCACGTCGGGAAGATCGAGTCGATGGCGTTCGCGGCCGACGGGCAGTTGCTCGCTACTGCGACCGGGGGCACGCGCACCGTTCACCTGTGGGAACCCAACAGCGGTAAACTCGTCCGCAAGCTCACAGGCAACTGGCCGGATGGCCGAACGCTCGGCACGGTGAAGGCGGTGGTGTTCGCTCCGGGTGCGCCACTCCTCGCGGCGGCAACTGACAGGAGTGTCACCGTGTGGCGAACGGACACGTGGGAGCTGGCCGCCGACCTCAGCGGCTCGTACGCCCATGAACTGGCGTTCGGGCCGGGTGAAGCACCCATGCTCGCGGCGGCGGAGTCGCGGGATACCGCCATCTGGCACAACGCGGCACAACCGACCGGCGACAAAACCCGACCTCACGACTACGCCTGCGGCCCGCGTGGCGGCGTGGCCGTTCTCGACTTCTCACCCGATGGCAAACTCCTGGCGGCGAGCAACTGTCATCACGCGGGTCTGTGGAATCCGGCCACGGGGGGGCGGGTTCGACAGTTGAACCGGCCTTCTGGCAACCACCGCGGGGCGATTCGCTTCTCGCCGGATGGGTCGGTTGTGGCGCTGGCTCGCGGGAAGTACGTCGAATTGTGGCCGATCATGGGTGGAGACCAGCCGACATCGACCATTGTTGCGGGAACGGGTCGCCATCCGGCGATTTGGGCGTTGGGTTGGACCGCTGGCGGCCAGGTACTCATGACTGCGGGTGCCGACGGTTTCGTTCGCAACTGGGATGTGAGTACGGGGAAGGAACTGCGGTCCTTCGCGTGGGGCTTGGGGAAAGTCTACTGCGCCGCGTTCTCGCCGGACGGATTGACGTGTGCGGCGGGCGGTGAGAGCGGGCAGGTCGTCGTGTGGGACGTCGACGCGTGAGGAGTCGCGATGCTGGTCTGGAAGGCTCACGAGAAGAAGGTGCGGTCGCTGGTGTTCTCGCCGGACGGCACACGCATCGCCACCACGGCGGGCAAGTCGAACTCCGTCTGGCTGTGGGACGCGCCCACGGGTCAGCTCGCGGGGAAGTTCGACAGCGATCGCCCCGCGCCCGTCTGCGGAGTCGCCTTCTTCCCCGACGACAAGCACCTCGCGGGGAACAGCGGGTACGACGGCATCCGGGTATGGAACGCCACAACAGGCGAGCCCGTCGCGGACCTGTACAACCACACCGGCACGCCCGACACCATCGCCATCTCCGCGGACGGCACCCGGCTCGTCGCCACCTCAATGGGTGGCCTCGCGGAATGGATCGATCCCACCCGTTCGACTGGCGACAAGCCCCGCCAACCCGACCGCAAGGTGTCGCTTGCACACCCCGGCATGCCTCTGATCGGCTTCTCGCCCGCGGGGAACTACTTCGCCGTCGCCGGGTGGTACCTGCACCTGCACCCCGCAGCGATCCCGAACGACAAAGAGATGCGGCAGTTCCGCGACCCCACGCCAAAGTCGCCGATGGGCGCGAGCGTGAATGGCTTCGCGTTCACCCGCGACGACGCACGGCTGGCGCTGGTACTTGGTCACCGTGCCGTCGTGTGGACGCCGGCCGATCTCGATTCGAGCCCCGTGCTGATCCCCGGCCACGGCAAAAGCGTGAAGGGGGTCGGCTTCTTACCGGATGGAAACGTGCTCACAGCGGGGTTGGACGGCACCGCTCGCGTGTGGGACGCGAACACCGGACGCGAGGTGCGGTCGTTCAACTGGGGCGTCGGCAAAGTGTGGGTGGCAGCAGTGTCGCCGGACGGAACGCTGTGCGCAGCGGGAAGTGATGACGGCCACATCGTGGTGTGGGATGTGGACTTGTGAAAGAAAGACTAACGAGCATCAGTGACCTGGGAGGAGATCAAATCGAAGCAATGGCACGCGGATCTCGCAGATGAATCGCGGATCAAGAGGATCAGAGAAGAGAGTGATCCACAGATTACGCAGATGGACACAGATTTGAAGACAGACAAGCAAGCAGAGTTGTGTTTGTAACCCGCTCTCACTGTCTTGGTTTTCCAATCTGTGTCCATCTGTGTAATCTGCGGATCAAACTGCTTTCTGCTTTTGTTTGATCCTTTTCATCCGCGCTTCATCCTCTTCATCCGCGTGCCATTGCTTCGGTTGAAGTGGACCAGGGGTGCAGTGAGCGAAGTGAACAAGCCCCTGGCTATGCCACCCACAGCATCCGCAGCTTCAAAACAACACGCATGTCAGGAGACCGCGCCGGCTGTTTCGGTCGAAGCGCCAACGCCCACGGGCTCCGGCTCTGCTTCCGGTGCGGGTGTGACGTGCGGCTTCGACTTGGCGATCAGCGTCGCATCGTTGATCTCCACAACGGGTTTACCGTCATGGGGTTGCTTCCCGTCGTGGAGATGCTTGCCCTCGGCAGCCTTCCCCTTCTTTTTGGTTTTCTTCTTCGGCTCGATGGGCTTGGCGAACTTTCGCACCTTCTCTTCCATGGTCTTGCCAGGCTGGAAGGTGACGACGTTCTTCGCCTCGACATCGACGCGAGCCCCCGTTCGCGGATTGCGAGCTTTACGGGGCTTGCGCTGTTTCACTTCGAACACGCCGAAGTTGCGGAGCTCGATGCGGCCCTCGCTCACGAGAGTCGCAATAATCGCTTCAAACGTCCACTGGACGATTTCTTTCGTGGCGAGCTGGGTGAGGTTACCCTTGGCGATGAGTTCCTCATCGTTGGCTCGCTGGCAGATGTCCCGGACGATCTCTTTCTTGGTCACGAGAGGGGACCCTCGAGGGGATTTGGCCCGGATTCGTAATTTGGGTTTCTGGCCTAAGTCTAGATGGGGCATGGATTCATGTCAAGAAGATATCTCTCGGCGAGTCCGGAACATTGCCACAATGATGGTCGCGAGGGTCAACACGAGAAGCACGACTTCTGGCGTGCGAGCGACCCAACCCGCGACTTGCCACACGCTGCGATTCCTGCGCACCGGCCTCCCTTGCCGCACACGTTCCCGCAGTTGCGCATATTCTCCGATCAGTAAAACCTCCACATCACGCCAGTCCTGCGACAGTGCTCGCCGTTGCTCCGGCAGCAGTGTCCGCAATGTGGGCAAGACGAAACGCTGACTGACTAGCGCGAGCACCCGTTCCCCCGAACCGCCCGATTGGTCGAGCACGTTCCGGAAATCTTCGATGTGCGGTCGGAGTTCACCAATCGCTTCAAGCAGCAAGAGAACTGCAACGGGGCGCGCGAGCGATTCCTGCGGATCGGCCAGCGCCGGCTTCAACTTCTGCCACGCCGCGATCAGCCGACGAACGAGCGCGAGTCGGGCGAACAGTTCACGCCGTGCGGGTGGTTGTGATTGCGGGAGCGGCTCCGGGACAACCGCAACCTGATCGTCGGGCACCAGTTCGTAAGCCGGGGAAAGTGGCTCGGGGATCAGATCACGCGGCGGCCCAACTTCTGGAGGAGCAAGCCCGGGCGCGAACGGAATCTCGATGATCTGCGTGACATCCGTCGCGGTAACATCGGGTTCGTCAACAACCTCGTATCCCAGGGTTGCGGGAGCAACGGGTTGCGCTGGTTCCCGTTCCGCATCGTAGGCGGCACGCGCGACGGGATCGGTGAGACAGATGAGTGACTGCGCCAGGCGGTTCATCCCCTCGGTCACGAGATCAGGGTGTAGAAGTTGATGCACCCGCAGGCGTTCCATCCTCGCGAGCACAATTCCCTCGACCTCGGCGGGGTCGCATTGCCCGCGTTCCAGTCCGAGCAGTGTGTAGTGATCCGGTGGCCACGCTCCGGGCGGCAAACCGAGCCACGAGCGTAGCAGCGAATCATCCAAGCACGATATCCCGCAATGCTGAGCCTTCAGCGAGTGGGCAGATGAAGTGTGACTCGTGTTGTTGTAGTCGGGGTCACTGACCTCGGTTTGCATTTGCAACACGAAGAGCGACCTCACGGATACAGACACCCGATAGTGGGGTCGCATTCCACGCCAACTCAACTTCCGCGATGCCCGATTTGCCGACCGCAGTTATACTGTCCTTTTGCCGGCCCGGCCCTTCCCGAGGCGACCTCGATGCAACCGACCGCTCAGAATCTCGACGATCCGACGCTGTACCTTAACCGCGACCTGAGCTGGCTGGAGTTCAACCGCCGCGTGCTCGAAGAAGCGCAAGACCCCACCGTTCCCATGCTCGAACGGTTGAAGTTCCTCGCGATCTTCAGCTCGAACCTCGACGAATTCTTCATGGTCCGAGTCGGTGGCATTCAACAGAAAGTGCAGGCCGGCATCCCAACGGGGAACGGTGCCGATCAGATGTCGCCGGCTCTGCAACTGGACAAGGTGCGGCAAACGGTCCGGGAACTGGTCGCGACCGAGTATCGCTGCCTCACGACGGAAGTTCTCCCCGCGCTCCTCGAACGCGGCATCGTGATCCGCACCGCGGCCGAACTCAGCGAGGACGAACGGAAGCACACCCGCGAATTGTTCCGCCGTGAAATCTTCCCCATCCTCACCCCGCTGGCCACCGACCCGGCACACCCGTTCCCGCACCTGCTGAACAAGTCGCTGAACGTGGCTGTTTCGTTGCGCCGGCCCGGCGATGCCGACACGCTCTACGCGGTCGTTCAGGTTCCCGGCGTGATGCAGCGGTTTGTTCCCTTACCGGCGGCCGTGAGTGGTGCAAAGGCGAACAGTGCGGAGGTTGCCGGTGATCCAACTTCGGTACAGCTTTCGTACGCGTTCGTTCCGCTCGAAGATGTGATCCGGATGCATCTCAGCGATTTGTTCCCCGGTATGGAACTCGGGCGGGCCGCGGCCTTCCGACTGACTCGCGACAGCGAGTACGAACTCGACGACGAAGTTGATGACCTGCTGGAAGAAATCGAAGCGCACGTTCGCGCTCGGCGGCGAGGTCACCCCGTGCGGTTGGAGATCGAAGCCGGTGCGCCCCAGGACATCGAGCAATTCCTGGCTGAAGGCTTGCATCTGAATCCCGCCGATGTGTACCAGATCCCTGGTCCGCTCGACCTCAGCGGCTTGTTCCAGATCTGCGGCGTGCCCGGGTTCCCCGAACTGCGTGATCCGCCCTTCGTGCCATTCCCGGTGCAGGCGTTCGCTCAGTCGCCCGCACCGTGGCCGACGATCCGCGCTCGCGACATCCTGATGTACCACCCTTACGAGTCGTTCTCGCCGGTGGTTGATTTCATCGAGGCTGCCGCCAACGACGATCGCGTGCTCGCAATCAAGCAGACGCTGTATCGCACGTCGAGCGACTCGCCGATCGTTCGAGCACTACAACGAGCCGCCGACCGTGGCAAACAGGTGACGGCCGTCATCGAGTTGAAGGCCCGCATGGACGAGGAGCGGAATATCATCTGGGCGAAGGAACTGGAAAAGGCGGGCGTTCACGTCGTCTTCGGGTTCGTTGGCCTGAAGACCCACTGCAAGGTGGCGCTGGTTGTGCGGCGTGACGAAGACAACATCATCCGCCGATACGTTCACCTCGCCACGGGGAACTATAACCCGCAGACGGCCCGCATCTACACCGACATCGGTCTGTTCACCGGGAACAGCGAATTCGCAGATGACGTGTCGGCCTTGTTCAACTACCTCACCGGATATGCCGAGTTGCCGCAGTGGCGTAAGCTGCTGGTGGCGCCATCGCGACTCCAGACGGTGATGATCGAGAAGATCGAACGCGAGGCCACAAACCAGCGGGCCGGGAAGCCGGCGCGTTTGCTCGTGAAGGTGAACGGCATCCTCGAACCGGCCGTGGTCAAGGCACTCTACCGTGCCAGCGAAGCGGGCGTGAAGATCGACATCTGTTGTCGCGGGATCTGCTCGTTGCGGCCGGGAGTTCCGGGGGTCAGCGACACCATCCGCGTCACGTCCGTGGTCGATCGCTTCCTCGAACACACCCGCATCTTCTACTTCGAGAACGCCGGCAACCCGGAAGTGTACGTCGGCAGCGCCGACTGGATGGACCGCAACCTGAGCCGCCGGGTCGAGGTGGTGTTCCCGATCGAGCAACCCGACCTGAGGCAGCGGGTGATCGACATCCTCAAGGTCTCGCTATCGGACAACGTGAAGGCTCGCGAACTGCTCTCCGACGGAACCTACCGGCGTGTGAAGCCAGCGGAAGGAGTTCCCCCGTTGCGGAGTCAGCAGCGGTTTATGGAGCAGGCCGCGGAAGTCGGCAATCGCGCCGCCACGCCTCCGGTTGCCGAGGTGCCGGCGGTCGCGAAGCCGCGTGTTGTCAAACGACCGCCGCGTGACAAGGGCCAGGGCCGCCGCGGAACGTAGGTTCTCTGGAGGTGGCAGGGTGAGCAAGAAGAAACCCACGTCTCGCAAGACCGTTTCGACCAGGCCCGCGGCCGTTGCGGTGCCGTCCGACCTGCTCGGGGATGTCCGCACCCTGATTGAGCAGGCCCGCGACGCCACGGCCCGAGCCGTCAACTCCGCGCTCGTGCTGCTCTACTGGAACATCGGCACCCGCATCCGCACCGAAGTGCTGAAAGATCAGCGTGCGGAGTATGGAGAACAGATTGTCTCGACACTGTCGAGACAATTGGTTCCCGAGTACGGTCAGCGGATTTACTTTCTCGAGTTCATACGCCGAATTTAGAATCTGCGAAAGACATATCACTGCTATCGGTTGATCTTTAATGCTAGATGAGGTGGGGAAGGAAAGTTTGTGTGTTGCTCCGGGGAGTTCTCTTTTCTTGTTCACAACCGATTCAAGAATAAACCCGCTTTTCTTTAATTTCGATTCATCTAAAGTCCAGCAAATGAGAAGGTGGAGTTGGCCATATCTGGCCTTGGCATCTTTAAAATCAGTCAGTATTGATTCGCCTGAGAGTTTGAACTCGGCAACTATGACTATTGGCTTGCGTTCATGTTGAAGCTGTAGGAAGCAGTCGTATCGGTAGGTGGAGGACACTCGCAAAAGCTGATATGGGAGGACACCGCGAGCCAACAGCATCGAAAACAGAACAACGACGTCTTGCTCCTGCTGTGGAAGTCGCAAGACGGGGTAAGACTCAGAAAGCGATTTACCACCGCGGTTATCCTCAAAAACAACTAACTTCTCTTTCTTGACGTCTGCTAATTCATCCTGGAGTTCGTTTTGGCTGGTTAAGGCATCTAATGTCCCCTCATCCTCGCGGATAGTGAAATTCACGTACCGGCTTACCTCGTTGAACACTTCAGCGGCGTGTTTACCGAGCATCTCAATCACTCTTGGGGCGGTAATACTTTTTCGCCCAAGATCAAGAGTTATATTGTCGTATTCGATCACCATGTAGATATTTGGCCAGTACCCGGCTTGACCTGTCTTCGGAGTTTGAAGAAGGATTCCAGTCGGCATCCCCTTAGTCGCAACATAAATCCCTCCTTCAACGCGTAGTTCCTCAGGCAACTTCAATTCTTCAGTTTGTTGGCTGTACCCGTGGCGAGACATAATCACGCAATAAATCCGAACATCCTTCCCCGCCTTGGTAGCCTGCGTTTTCTGGAAGCAAATGGTCTTGCCGTAGATTTTCTTCGCGTCCGCGTTGCTCAGGTGCATTCTCACCTCATCCAAACTCACCACTGCATTTTTTTTGGCAACCGCGTTTCTGGGCTGGCGTAGGAAAAGTCGATGAGTCGGGATTCCGCTTCGGCATTTTTCTTCCGGACAATCAACTGAACATTCGTTTGTGCGGGAACGGGTTGCCTGAATAGTGCACCTGTCCAACCGATGGCAGTTCGGGTCCGCAGGAGGTATTCGAGTTGCTGGAAGGATAGCGAGAAGATGTCAATGTCGTCGCTTTCAACGGCGGGTTTTGGGATTTCTGCTACCGTCACGTTTGTGTACGACGATTCCTTTTGGGAATCGTCCTTCGCTGGTTCTATCCTCAGTTGGGGACGGTCACCACGTTCGCACATCCAGTCTTGCGATCCTGTCACCGTCAGTTGTCGCGTGACTCCGCTCGTTTTGGTCACGATCTCGAATCGATTACCGGTTAGCGCAATGTAAGTGAGTCCTACCCCTTTCTCGCCGCGCAGTGACCGCCCACGTTTCCGCGAGAAATGCGGATGGAGAACGCGTTTCAGATCCCCGTCACCGATCCCCACACCGTTGTCACGAACTCGTACTGACCGGGCAACTGTATCGATCTCGATTTCGATCGCCCCCTCGAGTTGCGTTCCGAGTTCTGACCGTTTCTGATCGATCGCGTCAACCGCGTTTTGGGCCAACTCAGCCAAAATGTCCCAAGGATGGGCATAGCTGTCCAAGATGTTCCGTGCCTCGTCGCGATACGAGCCTTCTTCGCGTTGAGCGAACCAGTCTACGATTTCGACCTTATGGTCTGACATTATGCACCTCGAATGAGCATTAGCCACCGCCAGAACAAGGACTGAATGGTATCATATTCACTCGCATGTAACAGCCACATTGTGTCGCCAGTGCGTTAAGCACTACTTGTGGGTTGCCCCTGCTCCCCCCGGTCGCCGTCCGGTAGCGGTTCGGCGCCTTCGGGGGGCACGCCGTGGCCGGCCTTCACGTATTCTGCACGCAGCGCCGCGTATTCCTCCGGCGTCAGGTCTGCGAGCGCATCGTCGGCCATAATCGGCTGACACGCCGGGTTCAGTTTCACCGCCGTTCCCCGCTTGAAGATCTGCTTCAGGAACGGGATACACCAGCCGCAGCCCGTGCCGGCCCCGCCACATTCCGAGAGCTGGCTCGGCACCTTCGGGTTGTTCAATCGCACCCAGTTCACCAGCTTGCGGTGACTGACGTGGAAACAATAACACACCTTATCGTCGAGGTTCATCGCGGTCCGCCGAATAACACGGTGTCGGGAGCGTGCGTTCGGCTTATTATCCCCGTGGGACGTGGCGTCCTG
>PNLP01000054.1 GCA_013823135.1 Planctomycetaceae bacterium | reverse complement strand
TTCGATGGGCAAGCGATCGGGTTCGCCGACCTGGAACCGGACGGGCACATCGATCGATTCTTCGTTCACGCTGATCATCAGGGTTGCGGGGTGGGGTCGACGATGATGAAGTCGTTGGTCGCCGAGGCGATGCGAACGAATTGCCAGCGGTTGTTCGCGGAAGTGAGCATCACAGCCCGGCCGTTCTTCGAGCGGCATGGGTTCACCGTCTTGGCTGAGCAGGAGGTCGTCGTCCGCGGCGTTGCACTCACCAACTACCGCATGGAACGCCATCTCTAGTGGCGTCACATACTTCTGAGGGATTCTGCGATGGCGAAACCGTCTCCAATCGGTCGCATTTCCTACCGGACCGACCCGGCTTCGGGAACATATCCGATCAAGACAACTTGGAAACGGCTGAAACGGTGGTGTACCACAAAGTTGCCTCAATACACTGGCGAGGATTGTTCACCCGCCACGGCCGCAGAGATTCAGGACTTCGAGTCCGTGATCGGCCAGAAGTTGCCGAAGGATGTGCGGGAGAGTTACCTCGTGTACAACGGCCGATGCGCTGGGCCAGGCATTGTTTTCGGGCTTGCAGTCGATCCGCTGAGGGACTGCTTAAACAATTGGAAAACGTGGGTCGAGGGTTACGAGTCTGCGCTCGCCGATAGCTATGCCGACGACTTGGCAGCGAGTTGTTCTTCATTCCCAGCTGGCTTTGTGCAGCACTTGTATTTCGACCGCGGGTGGATTCCCCTGACCTACGACTCGGGCGGTAATCACATCGGTGTGGATCTGAACCCCGGACCGAAGGGAACGCGAGGCCAGGTCATCAAATTCGGCCGCGACGACGAGTTTCACACGGTCCTGGCACTGAGTTGGGGGCAGTTCCTGACGGACATCGCCGACGAGTTGGAAGCGGGAAACTACCGCCTCGACACGAGCGACCCCGATCGCCCCGAGCTAGACCTGGACGACCCACACCGGAAGCATTTCCACAGCATCGGCATCTACTGGTCGCGTGGGAAACTCGGGCTGCGGAAGTTATCGTCTGCGGACACCAAGCGGTGGAACAAGTGGCACGGCAAGTAACCAGAGGTTAGCACACAGCGAGGATGTAGCGGAGGAGAAGGGAGCCGCCTAACCCACAAATTGCTTGTTCGCAGTAGCCGTCCGTTCACCTCAACGCCCGCTTATCCCTTGATGGTCATGAGCGGTGTGAGTTCCACCACCGGCCGGGCGATGCCCGCAGCCGTGAGGGTGTTCACCACCGGGCCGATACCCTTGTACGCGAACGGAGCTTCCTGTTTGATCTCTTCCAGCTTCTTGTGGAGAATGTCAGGCCGCTGACGGATATCGCTGCGGCGCAAATCGGTCGGAGTCACGACCCGAAACTCGGCCATGAATTTCCGGAACTCGCTGTCGAACCCACGCATCGCGTCGCCTCGACTGAGCACCCGCCCGGCACCGTGGCTGGCACTCGCGATCGACTCCGCGTTCCCCTGGCCGACCAACACGAAACTGCTGGCCCCATCGAGCCGGGGACCAGAACCGGCTCACCGGGGTGGGCAAACGGAGTTCCGGTCATCGCCTCGAACCCGCGAGCCGGCGTTGCACCCTTCCGGTGAATCACGACTTCTTCGCCGTCCAATTCGTCCTTCCACACGAAGTTGTGTGGGGCGTCGTACACGAGGTCAGCCCCGACGCGATCCCCAAACACCTGCCGCATCCCAGCAATTGCCATCACAGCCAGGAACAAGCGGTTGGCGTACGCGAAGTTCGCGGCATTGTGCAACGCGTCCCAGAACATCTCGGCGTGCTCGCGGTGGCGCTCGCCCTCGGGAAGTACGAACACGCCATTCGCCGGGTGCTTCAGTTTTTCGGGGTAGATCTTCTTCACCACGTCTCGGTAGTGCCCGCCACAGAGATGTCCTACGCCCACTGACCCCGTGTGAACCATCACGGTCACCGTTCCCGGCTTCAACCCCCAGGCGTGGGCGACCGTCCCGTCGAGTACCTTTTCGACTTTCTGGATTTCGACGAAGTGGTTGCCCCCGCCGATGCTCCCGATCTGCCCGTCGCGGCTGAGGCGGTCATCAGTGCCCAGGAAGTCCGTGAGCCCGAACACGCGGCCCGCGGGGAGACTGCCGCGGCGTTCGATTCGATCGAGTTGACTCTCGGCATCGAGTTCGCGGACGAGCGGCCACAGTCCTTCATCCAGTTGACGTGTGGCGTCGAGCAAGCCTGCGAGTCCGCCGGTGAGCATCGCGTGGCGATGACTTCGGGTCATCGGGATGTTCCGCCCGCCCTCGAAGTAGATGTGCCGGAATGCGGTTTCGAGGTCGTCCAAGTTCGCTGTGATGTCGTCTGGCTTGAGTGTGGTGGTGTGCAACCGCATGCCGCAGTTGATGTCGTTTCCGATGGCCTGGGGGACGACGAACCCGCGAGTGGCCATAACCGTGCCGACCGGAATGCCGCGAGCCTTGTGAAAGTCGGGAGTGACGGCGACGCGAACGATCTCTGGTGGTTGATCGAAACTGTCAGGGGCGGCTTCGGCAACCTGCCGCACGTTGTCTTGAAGGGCCAGTAACTCGATCAACTCCGTCACCGCAGCAGACTCGACGGGCACCTGCTCGTTGGCGAACAGGGTGGTTTCAACGCCGTACGGATTGTTCACCCGCACGCGGGTTTCGTCGAGTCGTGTGAGACGTGGGTCTATCGGCACAGAGGCACTCCGCCGTAAGGGTGGTGGGAGTGACACCGTGACCTTCGGTTGGGTTCGCTCGCGTCGTCAATTCGAGCAGTCGTTGGTTCTGACGGAGCGAGATCCCTTCCGCCTTCTTCACTCAAAGAGCCAGTGTTTCGTCGTGGTCCAGCCGAGGAAGCACTTCCCTGCGAGAGATGCCGCGTCCTCAGCGTCGAGCGTCACGTCGCGTGCTGCCGAACGTAGTCCGACCAACGTCGGCTCGAAACGATCTCGAAACTCGGGCGGCTGCTTGCCGAGGTGTTCGGTTGCCCAGGCCAGGAACTCCGTCACCGTCTCGGCTCGCAACAGGGCCAGGAAGAACGTCATCTGTCGCCACGCATAAGCAGCGTTCTTGACCATTCGGAGCCGCGATTGCCACGCAGTTGTCTTCATCTGAAGGCGACGACAGATCCACTTGAAGCAGTGCTTCGCCAGCTCGCTCAGTTGCGGTCGAAGCGACTCTGTCAGAGCGAGTTCAGTGAACAGAACCGCGAGGTTGTGCGTCGTGAGGATCTGCTCCTGTTCGATGATCTTCCCGTTGTGTGCCACCGATCTTCCCCGCGCCTCTTTCCCGGCCAACTCGACGCAGAGGTCCGCAAACGCAGGCGAAGTCGGCGTCCCGTACCGCGAGCGTTTGACGTCGTCGATGCCGCATACCCGGTCATACGGGATTGCGTAGTACCGCTCGTACAGACTTCCCGCCAGCAGTTCACCTGCCTTCTGAGCCGCAAGGAGGAACTTCTCGGAGAACTCGCCCATGAAGATGTCGGCCGCGATCTCGTCCACGATGGGAAGTTTCAACCCCGCGGTCTCTGCCAGCGCTCGGACTTCCTGGAGAAATTTGTTCGGCAGAATCTGCTGAGGGAAAGCCGTGATCGCCAGAGTGACGACTTGCTCAAGTGTCTGCCGACCCTGTTCCTGTTCCTGCAAGTTGCCTTGTCGGTATCCGTCGATCGCCTGCACCCACGGAAGTTCCGCGAGTTTCACCTGACTCTGGAGATTGAGAACCAGCAACGACCGCCGCCGTCGAAATGCCGTGTAAATCGCTACGTAAAGTCGCCGAAGGTCTGGATTCGAGATGCCGGCCGCACGGACCTGCGCCGTGATCTGCGGGATGGCACGCGCGAGAACTTCACTCGACGGAATGACGCCCGCCTCCACCAGAACAGACACGGGTGCCGCGAGACAACGCTGCAACTTGCCCGTGAAGGATTCTGGGATGACTTGGCCAACCTTCAGCTCGTACCGGCCTGCCTCGTCCGCGTTGACCGGACTCATCGCCCCGTCGAGCGAGTACAACCCGTCGCCCTGCGGTTGAATGGCGAGCCGGTCGATCAATACCTTCGCGATGCTCGTGCGAGATGGCGCAGCGAGTTGCTGGTCATAGATTTCTCGCCGCTGCTGGAAGCGCGGAGATCCCGGAAGCCCGCAATCTGTGGAGATACCCGCCAGGATGACGCGGATCATTCCAACGTCTCGACCAGAAAGTCGACGCGGATCCTTGACGCAGGTTTCCAGGTAACCGCGGAGACGAGCGAAGTTCCGCTTGCCTCGCTGGTGCTTCTTGCAGAGTTTGTTGTCGGGCAAGAGTCGCTTGTAATCCGCCAGGACGGCACTCGCCCGTGCCTTCCACCCATCAGGGTAACGCTGGCAAGGCCACCCACCGTCCAGAACGCACCGCCCGTTCGTGTCCTTGAGTCGCTTTCCTTCAGGATCGAGCCGCACCGTTGGGATGGCTCCCTCAACCGTCTCGACGAAGAGTTCGGTAACGCGATCATAGAGTGGCACCCAAACTTGCAGGGCTTCACGCTGAGCGAGAATGGCAGTCGGAACGCGGATAGCCTTGAGGTTCTCGATCGTTTGCCCGACATCCTGGAGGTGAACGACCGCGCCGGCCACCAGTGGGGTCGGGTCAGGTACCGGATAGAACCGCAGCCGCGAGAAGAAGGGACCGATTTCGTCCAGCACGGACCGAGCCGCGTCGAGATTGCCGTGATCGAGGAGCCAGGCAACGACCAGAAGTGCTCCCTCTTCAGGAACTGTGACACGGTAGCAGCCACTCGCCAGCATACTCCGCAGTTCCGCGATGCCTGCGTCGCTCAGATAAAAGGCATTAAGAGTAGCACGCTCCGCACCATTTCGTGGCAGCGACAGTCGCGAAAGCAGTTCTTGCTCGTGTGGTTTGAGGGCTCCGCCCGCGAGGAGTTCGCCGGTTGCGAATCCACCGTGTGCGACCTCCAGGGTGGCCCACGCGGGTGTCCCCGCGATCGGCGTGTGAGAACCAACCTGAAGTGCACCCGAAAGCATCCCCTCGAACACCTTCACCCATGTCTCGATTTTCTTGCCGGCGCGGTTCCGCGTGTCGGCATCGGCATGGGTTCGGTTGGTCTGAAAGGCTTTGGCGAGTTGCCCCAGAACGTAGCCTGGATTCGCTCCCATTCCGTCGGTGTTCTCGGTTGTCGTGTCGCGGGATGGGTTCACGGAAGAGTACTCCTTCGGGGTGGACGCCGCTGGGCAGAGTCAACTCACCGGTTGAGTAGAGGGCGTATGAAGTGACGAGGTTCGCCGGGATCCGAAGGCCCGCCCCACACGGTATTCACACGACAACCGTGCTTCAACGAAGAAACCCGGATTGACACTGGGTTTCGATCTGCCGCGAACGTCATCGAAGCACGCGGTATAGTGACGAGATGCAGACATCGAATCCTCTGCCCAATGATGCCAATCTTGCGATTGCCCGAGACGTGCTGCTCGCGCTGGATCGGCTCCCCACTCCGTGGCCCACGAACAATCCGTTGCTTGCGGAGTTGGTTCGGTTCGCGGCCCGTGTCGTTGCGCGAGAACGAAAACAACAGCGTGCCGACGGTCGGGAACGAGACGCGGACGTTCGCGCTGAAACCGGAATTCGATCTGGGAGCCCCGCGAGTCCCGCAGTCCCCCTCCCGGCGCTCGCACGGCCAAGTACCTGCTACGTCTGCAAGCGGCAGTTCAACCAGTTGCACCACTTCTACGATTCACTCTGCCTGGAGTGTGCCGACTGGAACTTCTTGCGAAGGCACCGAACGACGGACCTTCGAGGCCGGGTTGCTCTCGTCACGGGAGGTCGGGTCAAGGCCGGGTATCACGTCACGCTGAAACTGCTCCGGGCTGGAGCCGAGGTGGTCGCCACGACGCGCTTCCCCAAGGATGCCGCACGACGGTTCGCGGCGGAACCGGATGCCGAAATCTGGGCAGGTCGCCTCCGACTTGTGGGACTGGATCTGCGGGCGTTGGCTGCGACCGAGCAGTTTGCGGCCAAGATGCGCTCGACACTCCCGCACCTCGACATCTTCGTCGCGAACGCAGCCCAGACGGTTCGTCGCCCGCCTGCCTATTACCGTTCACTCGTCGAAGCAGAACGCGAACCGCTCGCCGCGTTGCCTACCCATGCTCACGAGATGGTCGCCCACGAAGCGAGTGCCGCGGCGCTTGCGACAGACGGCACGCTCACAACGAGTCATCCTGGCTGGCCTGCCGAACTCGCGCTTCTTCCGCTGCTGCCCGGCGACGAAACGGCTAGCGATCATTTCCCAGTGGGCCAACTCGATCAAGATCAGCAGCAACTCGATCTCCGCCCCGAGAACAGTTGGGGGCTGCCGCAAGAGTCGGTTTCAACCATCGAGTTGGTCGAAGCTCACGCGATCAACTGTCTCGCGCCGTTCCTGCTCCTGCGGGAACTTCGTCCGCTGTTCCGGGCCGGGGCACCACGCGATCGGTTTGCGGTGATGGTGTCCGCGTTGGAAGGGCAGTTCGCGGGTGAGAAGACCGGCCGGCATCCGCACACGAACATGGCGAAGGCCGCACTCAACATGCTCGTCCGCACGTCGGCCGCTGAGTTCGCAGCCGATCGCGTGTTCCTGACGGCGGTCGATCCGGGGTGGTTCTCGGTGCAAGCCGCGGCCCCGGCAGCGGAGCGTTTCACAACGGAAGGCGGTCGAGTTCCGCTCGATGCTGATGACGCTGCCTCCCGCATCCTCGATCCAATCTTCTCGGGGGTCGAGAGCGGACAGCCCGCGTCCGGCGTGCTGTTCAAGGATTACCGACCGGTTCGTTGGTAATGAACCGGCGACAGCACTTTGCCCGTGAGGTCGCCGTGCCAGAACCGTAGGCGGTTCCACTGGCCGAACGGGTCGATGACGTGGACATCATCTCGCGCGCTCCGCTCGGCAAACCTGCCGCGAGTGCCTGGTTGCGTTGTGATCGTCGTTCGGAGTAGGAGAACGGTAGGCGAGATCGTGCCAGTCTGCGCAAGTTCCAACAGCTGATTCGCACGGTGGCCGCATGCCATCGACCGCAGATCGAGAAGAGGCACCAACCCGAGCGTCGTGAGCTGGGCCAGGTCCGGGAGCGGGGCGTTCGACTGGATGCCCACAACCGCGAGAACCTTCAGCCGTGGCAGGAGTTTCGCAATGATCGACGCAGTTTCCTTCACCCATCCTTCCGTCGGCCAGCCGACCAGCCGGATCGACTCGATCGGACCGAGCGAGAAAATCATTTCGGGGTACGTAGCCAATGCTGTGGCGGAGACGGCAACGTGGGCGACCATGCCGCGGTGATAGCTCCACCCGCGGATCAGCCCGTGGCGAGCGTCCACCTTGCCCGGCAACCCCAGGAGCCGGAGCCGTTGATGGATGCGACCGTTCCAGTCGCGGCGGTATTTCCAGGAGAGGGCGGCTTCCTCATCGAGTAGTGTGGTACGATCCGGGTCGAAGACGTCGAGGCGCGATCGACGCACTTGCAATCGCACGAACGCGGCGTGCGTGGAGAACGCCTCGCCGCTCTGCTCGTCGAGCCAGTCGGCGTAAGCGAGTCGGAGCGTGTCGTCGTCCGGGTCGGCCGCGGCGGCCCGAAGGAGGGCAAGTTCTTCGTCTATCACAAACGCCTCCGTTGGTCGCATGGGAGACAGCGCTGCGGCCTTCGGGGTTCACCCCGGTTTACCCCGGGCACCGATCGTTTAAGGAGTAAGATACCGGCCTGTCAGGTCGGAGATGGCGGCGCAAATCCGCCTCGGTGCGCTGCGCCCCGTTCGTTTAAGGAGTAAGATTCCTGGTCTCAAAAACCGCGGAGATGGGGGTGCAAGTCCCTCACGGGGCATTCCGAGCAGACTCCGCACCGGTCATATAAGGAGTAATATGCCGGCTCTACAGGCCGGAAATGGGGGTGCAAATCCTCCCCGGTGCTTCCACAACTTGTGACTTGCACTGGTCGTTCAGTGAGTAGGACGCTGCCTTGCCAAGGCAGAGACGGAGGTGCAAGTCCTCCCCGGTGCGTTCGCCCCGCTCGCCTAGCGAGTAGGATGTCGGCCTGCGAACCGGTGGGCCGAAGACGGCGGGTGCAAGTCCCGTCGCGGGGCTTTCAACCTTGTGCACGTCCGGCATACAGGACCGACTCGCAAAGTTGAGCCAGCAGCCGGGCGAATCGCTGTGGCGTCAGCGTCGCGTCCGGCTTTGTCGGCATCGCGTTCCAGCAGCGCCGCAAGAGATGAACTTCGGGAAGACTCTCGATCACGCCCTGAAGGTCCGGCGCGACGTTGTTCCCGGCGAATGGTCGCAACGGGCTGAGCGGCTCATCGCCATCAGGCACTTTCAGCACGAAAGCCCACACCTCGGACGCCGTGGAGGCAACCGCGGAATCGGCCTCAGCACATCTCCGAACCACGCACGGAAGCAGCGATCGCACCGCCGCACGAGGCAGAAGCAACAGCCCGCCAAGAGCTGCCCGGCGAACCTTGGCATGGCTGTCTGCCATCGCGATCCGCAGCAGTAGCAACGCCTCGGCCGTCCGTTCCTCTCGTGCGTGGGCAACAGCCAGCGCTGCCCGCATCCGCTGCCGCTCGAACTTGTGGCGAATCGCGGCTCCGTAGTCACGTTCCGGCTCGATCAGTGGACCGGCAGATACCGCGGCGGCTCTGCGAACATGCGGGCTGGAATCCGTGAGCGAGTGCGCGAGGAGCGTTCGGAACATCGTTCCGTCCGCGTCGGGGAGGTGGCGAGCGGCTTGAGCCGCGGTCTCTCGCACGGTCCACGCGTTGTCCTTTAACCCAGCGCTGATTGCCTCCGCGTAGTCGGCAGGGCCACCGGGCAGATCGGGTATCAAGCCCAGCGCACGGCGACGGATGTCGGTCGTTGGATCGTGAATCGCATCGAGAAGAGCCGCACGCAATTCGTTCGCGTCGCCACCTGACGCGAGGAATGCCTCGAAGCGAGCAACACGGCCCTCGCGTACGGTGTCTCGCAGAGCCGCCGCAATCACCGCAGCGGGCAGACTTAGTTGCTCGGCCATGACACACCTGTGCGGTTCGGGGACAAGCGAGCACGGCTGCTCACGAACATCGATACGGTTACGCCAGCGTGACCACGCTGGCCTCGGCAAATCTGGCGTCTCATGCCGAGTATTCTCCCACTGCCGAAGTGAGGCAACTCACGTCAGTAGTTGTAGGGTCGTCAATCAGGTACTGCGCATGCAGTAGCGGCACATCTTCACCATTGCCTCGCCTCCCGGAGTGAGGTAGTCTTTCGTCACGGCCATTTCCGGCCGATCCAGACAGCCGGCACCGCGTCAGCCGTCAAGACGCACCAATTTTGCCAATTCGAGTCGTGGTCCACCAGGACCGCCCCCTCAAGGAAGCTCTCGCAATCCTGCGGGAGCAGATCCGACGCCAAACCATCGACGACCGTATCCGACTCCGACGCTGGGGAGCGGAACTCTACGAGAAGCCGGGGTACGTCCGGCGACAGGAGGAGTTCTTTGCCAAAGTGAAGACGAAGCACGACGAACAGTGTCACCGCATGACGAATGGCCAATACCGAACGAGAGACTGACTCTCAACTCGCTTTCTCCACCAACCCGCGATGCTGGAGGTGACGGGCGAGGAGCCAACAGAGCACCGCCCAACCCACGCCGGCTGCCCAACCAGGGAACGTGTTCGAAATAAGTTCCCGATTATGCGGGTCTGGGTAGAGCGGTGTAGTTCCACTTGGGTAGAACCGGATCGAAGACGATTTTCATGGTTGCCTTGAAGCTGTCCAAGTATTTGCGGCCCGTGGCGTATACCTTCTTGAGGATCCCGACTACCACTTTCAATCCTGTCGTCGTCTCCGTCTTGCCCATGTAATGCTTCGCCCTTTCCACCGTGTGGAACACCACTCCCCGACAAGCACGGCTGACTTGCGAAAACAGACGGTGTTCGATCGGGTTGTACTTCGAGCAATACGGAGGGTAGTGAGCTATCCGGATCTCCAGACCGAGTCGAGTTGCCAACTTCTGGAGGTCTTCCTTGAACAGGTACTGGGTCGAACTGTTGCTCCCACCACCATCGCACAACACCAGCAATCTCTTGGCCTTGGGGTAATGCTTGCGACCTTGCTGCTCCCACCAAGCCGCGATGCTGTCGCACGCCAACTCCGAGGTGTCGTGGCTCGTGTTCAGGTGCATGAACCCTTCGTTGCGTCCCACGTCGTACAGGCCGTGAGGGATGAGTTTGCCCACCGCGTGGCTGGCGAAGTCGTGGTCATTGGTCACAACGGTTTCCTGAGTCTCGATCACACCCTCTCGGTAAAAATTCCCCAGCAATTCCTTCTTCTTGGTGTCCATGCTCAGGACTGGGTCACCGGCTGCCAGATACTCCTTCTTCAACCGAGCGATGTTCTCAAACTGGGCATTGCGGTCGGGGTGGTTACCCATTGTTTTGTTCCTCACCGCACGACGCCGGTGGAACCGATGCTGACGCAAGAGTTGCCTGACGATGCGACGACTGATCGGCATCTCCCGAGCCGCCATCCGACAAGCGATCTGCTCACGCGACAGGTTCGTCCACTTCACGTCGGGGTTCATGGGATCCCCTGCGGTGTGATCCCGCAGCACGGTCAGGAGGACATCCGACAGCTTGGGGAAGAGGTCGATCATTCGCTTCCGCCCACCCCCTTTTTTCGGATCCGCTGGGTGTCCAATTCGTCACCGCCTTCAAGTTCAATCACACCTTGGCGGATCGTTTTGGGATCACAGCCCAGCAACCGAGCGATGTAATCGACGCCACCATGACCTAACTTGGTTGCTTCGATGGCAGCGTATCGCCGCCGGTCATTCTCACGAAGTGACCGATAGAGGCGTTCCATCATCCGCTCGATTTCCGGCGAGTAGGCGTCCATACTCCCTCCCATGCGTCCGGCTGTCGGAGAGATCGTAAACGCATCGTCGCGTTCAGGGAAGTTATTTCGGACACGTTCCCAGCCGCCACATCCGTTGGGTAATGGACCCCCAGGTAGACTCGACTGCTCCCGACCAGGATAGTCAGCAGTACCGCCACGCCGACAAAGTAGAGTTTGGTCCAGCGGCCCTCAACAAGGCGAGCCAGGAGTGCCCCGAGGGTCAGGTAAACGACCGCCGACAGCATCGCATGCCCGCTTGGGAAGCTATACGACGTGACGTATGCCAAGTGGGGAACAACATCGGGCCTGGGGCGCGAGTATAGCCCCTTCAAGGCGGTCGACAGCAGTGCTCCGCCAACAGTGGCGATCAAAATGAGTATTGCGGCATGATGCCGCCGGGCGATCACGAGGTAGCCAAGAACGGACCCGACGAGCAAGGTCAGCACGGTTTGCCCGCCCAGGGCGGTGACATCCCGGCCCGCTTCTTCGAGCCAGCGCGGCCCGACTGGTTTGCGCACGTCGTCGGTCTCACGCATCGCCCGCAATATCCGGGCGTCGGTCTGCCCGTGCCCCCCCTCGCTCACCACGTCGGCGATGACAAGGAACGCCCACACACCACCTGCGACGAGACCTGCAGCGACCAGGACGATCAGGTCTGCACGCCAGAACCACCCTGTCAGCCATTTCCTCGCGTCCCCGATTCGGCTCATCGAAACGGCCCATGATTTGAAGTGCGTTGAGGAACGTGACCTCAACTGGGGTATTTGCGGGAATGATCTGTCGCGAGGCGCGGTAGGTGCGTGCCGGCCGAAGGTCACCGGACCGTCTTGTCGACGCCCAACCGGTCGAGTTGGGCCGCGAGGGTCTGGTAATTCCCGTACCCGAGCAGCGTGGCGGCACGCCGCTGCACCCCGCCAGCCTCGACGAGCGCCCGTCGAAGGTAATGCCGCTGGATTTCTTCCAGATGCTTCGCGAGGCTGAACCCGCCGCCCAACGGGAGCGCCAGTACGTCGCTGGCCGACGCTCCGTCGGTGGCCACTTCGGGGACCGCGTCCTCGACGTCTCGCCGGTCGATCACGTCTCCGTCCGTCAGAACCGCCGCCTGAGTCAGGGTATTCTGCAACTGACGCACGTTCCCCGGCCAAAGGTAAGCCGCCACGAACCGCAGCGCGGCGCTCGACAGCCGTTTCGGTCGGTAACCCGGCTCCTGCCTGGCGAACTCCCGGTTGATCCGCTCCAACAACCGGCCCGCAATGGCCGGGATGTCACTCAATCGCTCCCGCAGTGGCGGGAGTTTGACCGTGAGGACCGCGAGCCGGTAGTAGAGGTCTTCACGGAACTGGTGCCGGGCGACGCAGCCGAGCAGGTCGCGGTTGGTTGCCGCGATAACCCGCACGTCGCTCGACAGCGGTCGTGTGTCGCCGACTCTGCTGAAGGCCCGCGCACAGGGCGGACCGTCGGTCGGTGGCTGGAGTACCCGGAGAAGTTTCGCCTGCATCGCGGAGTCGCACTCGCCAACCTCGTCGAGGAACAGCGTTCCGCCGTCGGCCACCGTGAACGCTCCCTCCCTGTCTCGGTCCGCTCCGGTGAACGCCCCCTTCCTGTGCCCGAACAACTCGCTCTCAAGCAACTCACGAGACATGGCAGCACAGTTGATGGCCACGAACGGCCGCTCGCGGCGAGGACTGGCTTCGTGGATGGCGCGGGCAAACAGTTCCTTCCCGGTTCCGCTCTCACCCAGGATGAGAACCGACACATCTCGGCGGGCGGCGCGGCGGGCGCGACCGACAGCGAGTCGGATGGCCGGGCCGTCGCCGACCACCGCCTCGAACCCGGCCACGTCTTGCGGTCCGTCGGCTGCCAGAGCCTGGAGCCGGGCGTCGGCGTCCCGTAACACCGTTGGCACGTAATCAACCACCAGATCGAAAGGGACGGTGGTCACCCAAGCTCGGCCGTCGTGCGTCTGGTAGAAGGTCGCCGGTTGATACTTGCTCTTGCCGAGGAGAACCCAGGTAGCGGTCATGGTCGGCGTGCCGGGGCTCAGGTGGATGCAGAGTTCCACGTCCGCTGCCCGGGGCAGTGCGATCACCTTGGTTAACTCGGCGTCGGTCAGCCGGAAGATCTCGGTGTAATCCGTCGGGTTGCTCACCGTGACGCGATGCAGAACTGGGTCCCGGGCGACCCACTGAGCGTACAGACGGTTCCGTGAGCCGGTGTGGCTGGTGAGCAGGTGGACCTCGTCGAAGTGCTCGCAGTCGAGCAGCGTCTTGAGCGGCCCCGCTTGCCCGGCGAGAGGCGTCGGCGGGTTCAGCCCCCGGAGCACCTCGGCCGCCTGCTCGGGTGGGAGCGTGGCCGCAAGCGCGCGGAAGTCGGCGTAACCGATCCACGACACGAGGACGCGACGGGCCGGCATCGGATCACCATTGGGTTGGACGAAATGACAACCCCGTTTGTACACGGCCATCGCCCCGCGTCCAAGGGCGAAGCGATGTCTGAAATACTTTCTGTCCACTAGGAGCGGGCGGCGGGCGGCCCGAACTTACTGGCTCGCCATCGACTTGCACTCGGAAGTGTTCCCTCGCGTTCTGCGAGACAAACAATCCCACCAGTCGCGTGGCGGATTTGGCATCGTGCTTGCGTTAGGGAGAAGAACCTTCCCCAACACATTGTTCGGCCGGCGTGGAAGCCGGCGAGCCGACCGGTGAAGGTTACCTCGTTGCACCATCCGACGGAGACGATGATGAAGCCGGTTTTGCCGCCGGCGTCGCGGGCTCATCCCCCGTAACCGAACGGGCGGTGGGGTGGAACTCCACCCCACCACCGCCCTCCGGGCTAAACCCGGCACCGATTTCTCCTCGACGAGGTCGCCCGTTGACGACTCCCTACACTCGCCACTATTCGACTCGATGCACCCCACAGTCAGAGCCGATCCCCGGCAGCAAACAGATTTGTAATAGCGCCGGTGGTTACTCCTTCAGCGTGGACGACTGGACCCGGCTCGACCGGTTCCTGATCCTCGGCTGCGAGGGTGGTAGTTACTACGCCACCGAGCGGACGTTGACCGTACAGAATGCCGAGGCAGTGCGTCGGTGCGTGGCCGCCGACGGACCTCGAACGGTGGCACGTATCGCCGTCGTCAGCGAGGCCGGCCACGCCCCGAAGAACGATCCGGCGGTGTTCGCCCTGGCACTGGCCGCCGGCATGGGTGACGCTGCCACCCGATCCGTTGCGCTAGCCGCTGTCCCGCGAGTATGCCGCACTGGCACTCACCTGTTCGGGTTCGTCCAGGCGGCCGAAGGGTTCCGCGGGTGGGGGCGGGGTCTCAAGCGAGCAGTCGGAGCCTGGTACGCGGACCGTGAACCGCGAGAACTGGCGTACCAACTCGCCAAGTACCAGCAGCGCGGCGGGTGGTCGCACCGCGACTTACTTCGCCTGTGCCATGTGAAATTGACCGGGCCGGCGAACGCGGCCGCACAGTGGGCCGTCGGCAAGGGTGGGCTTCCCGGCCTGGAAACTCTCGCGACATCCGACCCACTCGCCCTGCTTGCCGCGTTCGAGGCTGCCAACCGCGCCGCCACGGCCGCCGACATTGTCCGACTCATTCGCGAGTACGGGTTAGTTCGCGAGTGCATCCCGACCCGTTGGCTGACAGACGCGACGGTCTGGGATGCGCTCCTGGAGAAAATGCCACTCGGGGCGATGGTGCGAAACCTCGCGACCATGACCCGAGTGGGCTTGCTCGCACCGGGCGAGAAGGCGGTCGAGCGGGTCGTTGCGGCGCTCGGCGACCGCGAGTGGTTACGCCGGTCCCGGCTGCACCCGGTCTCGCTGCTCGTTGCGTTACAAACGTATGCCTCTGGTCGCGGGGCTCGCGGGGCGGGCGTGTGGACTCCGGTGCCCGAGGTGTTGAACGCCCTCGACACGGCCTTCTACGCGGCGTTCGCCCACGTCGAGCCGACCGGGAAGCGGTGGCTGCTTGCGCTGGATGTGTCCGGCAGTATGGCGGGCAGCATGGTGGCCGGCGTGCCGAACCTGTCCGCTCGGGAGGCGTCGGCGGCGATGGCCCTGGTCACGGCAGCGACGGAACCGGCACATCACATCATCGGCTTTACCGGTCGCGGCCACGGGGCAGGCCGGACTGGGGTAGAGCCGCTCGCCATCCGTCCCGGTCAGCGGTTGGATGCCGTCACTCAAATGGTGAGTGGGTTGCCGATGGGGCCGACCGACTGTGCGTTGCCGATGCTCTACGCCCTGGAGCGGAAGCGGGCGGTGGACGTGTTCGTGGTGTACACGGATAGCGAGACGTGGCACGGTGCCGTCCATCCGGTCCAGGCATTGCGGCAGTATCGGGAGAGCACCGGTATCCCGGCGAAACTGGTGGTCATGGGGATGGTGTCGAACGAGTTCACCCTCGCCGACCCAGATGACGCGGGGATGCTCGATGTCGTCGGGTTCGACATGGCGGTGCCACAGTTGCTCAGCCAGTTCGCCCTCCAAGATGACCTGGGTGATGGGATCACGCCCACATTCTAACCACTTCAGCCACTGCCGCTTCGGGACCCGCCCTCAGCACCCTTCAACGTGGCGCCCCGGCACTTGGCCCTCGTCAGGCTGCCACTCGCATTCCGGCGACCAGATCCAGGTACTGCGGGAACGCATCCACGTCCCCAGATGCCCGCAACGCCTCGGCCACCTGTCGGACAGTAGCGCCGTCGCCCGCCCACGTTTGCCAACTCCACAATCGTCCGGTCCGATTGGAGTCGGGGGCAGTCGGCGGTATCATGGACCGCGTAACAGCGACAGCCACCAAGTCGAGGGGCCGATGGAGAAGGTCAGCGCCGGGATCGACCTCGGCACCACAAACTCGTGCCTGGCGGTTCTGGACGGCGCCCGCCCCGTCATCATCCCCAATGACCTCGGTGCCCCCGTCACGCCCTCAGTCGTGGCTGTCCTTCCCGACGGGATCGTGGTCGGGAAGAAGGCCCGCAGTCGCCTCCTCACGCACCCTGCGAACACGTTCGCGTCAATCAAGCGGCGGATGGGCGAGCGATACTCGCGTACCGTCCTGGGCACCGAGTACACGCCCGAGAGCGTGTCAGCCCTGGTGTTGGCCCACCTGAAGGAATACGGTGAGGTGAAGCTCGGCCAACCGATCGACGAGGTCGTCGTGACCGTGCCCGCGAACTTCAACAGCCGCCAGCGGCAGGCCACGAAAGACGCCGGCGAGATCGCCGGGTTCGACGTACTGCGGGTGCTGAACGAGCCGACGGCCGCAGCCCTGGCCTATGGCCACCATCACCAACTCTCCAGCGTCTTGGTCGTGTTCGATCTTGGCGGGGGGACGTTCGATATCTCCGTCGTCGAGGCCGGCGGCGGGCTGTACGAGGTGCTGTACTCGATCGGCGACAACAACCTCGGCGGGGACGACTTCAATCACCGCATCGTGCAGTGGGTCGTGCGCGAGTTCGAGGCGCAGACCGGGCACGGCATCCGGCGGGACGTGCCGGCGATGTGCCTCGTCCACGAGTGGGCGGCGGCGGCCAAGCACGCCCTCACCTTGGCCCCCGAGGTGCGGGTGCGGATCGAGAACCTGTTCGGCGGGAAGGGGTTCGACGCGATCCTCACCCGCGCCGCGTTCGAGGGTATGTGCCGCGACCTGTTCGGCCGCCTCCGCGCAACCGCCTGGAAGGTGACCGAAGAACTCCGCAAGCCGCGCTATCGGGACGCACACCCGGACGTGTTGGAGAACCAGTTGGAGGGGTGCGACATCCTGCTCGTGGGCGGCGAGACGCGAGTGCCAGCGGTGCGACAATTGGTGGGCAACATCTTCCGTGGTCGGGTGCGGGCGGACGTGAACCCGGACGAGGCGGTGGCGCTCGGCGCGGCGGTGCAGGCCGGCATCATCCACCGCAAGAGCGCCGTCGAGCGGATTGTGCTGGTGGACACGACCGCGCTGTCGCTGGGCACGGCCATCCACGGGACGATGTTCTCCCGCTTGATCGACGCGAACACCCGTATCCCGTGTACGCGGACGAACGAGTACGCCCCGGCCGCCGACTACCAACGGTCGGTGGCGATCGGGGTGTATCAGGGCGAGAGCGAACTGGTCGCCAACAACCTGAAACTCGGCGAGGTGGAGTTACTCTTCGACCCGCCACGGCCACGCGATGCGGCGGCAGTGGACATCACGTTCCATCTGGACGCGAATGACATTCTGCATGTGACGGCGAAGGACCGCACCACTGGTGCGAGCCAGAGCGTGACTATCAAGGACTCACAAAACCTGGACCGCGAGACTGTGGATCGACTGAGGCGCGAGGCGCGGCGGTCGCGGCCAGCGGCGCGGGTCGAAGGGGAGCGGGTCCGCCGCCGGCAGCAGTGGGCGGACCTGCTCGCGGACGCCGAGCGGCAGCTGGCGAACACGCTCCCGAGCGCCGAGGAACACAGCCAGACGGCCGCCGCGTTCGCCCGTCAACTGGCGACCGCGCTGCGGGCCGGGGATGACGACCTGGCGGCGATTGCCGCCCGAGACCTGGACGCGTCGCTGCGCGACCTGCCAGCGGGAGTTGCGGCACCCTCCGCGGAGGGTGCGTGCGGGAACTGCGGGGCGGCGATGCCGCCGGGGTTCGCGTTCTGCGCGAAGTGCGGCGTCCCGCTGCGGAAGGACACCTGCGGGGCGTGCGGGGCGGCGCTGCTCGAAGGGTTTGGGTTCTGTGGGAAGTGCGGCGCGAAGGCAAGGTAACGAGAAGCCCAATGAGCATTCTGAACCGGCTCTTCAACCGCGACACGGATGGCGGCGTCCTGCGGACCTTCTTGCTTGGCGCGAGCGCCCTCGTACTGTCAACGTTCAGCGTAACTCTCGGGCTGGTGGTTCTCGCGGTTTTCGTCATGATCCTGTGTTTGGGCCGAACGACCTCGTCGGCACAGCACTGGGTGCCGAACGTCCGTGGCGAGAACCCATACCAAATCCTCGGCGTAACTCAGGACGCGGACACCGCAACCATCCGCCGGGCATTCCGCGAGTTGGAGCGAATCCACCACCCGGACGCAGTGCCGGACGACCAGAAGGCCGAAGCGACGGCGCTGTTCGTTCGCATCAACCAAGCCTATGAGTTACTGAGCGACACCGAGAAGCGGTACGAGTACGACCACCTGTTGAGCGAATCCGAATGTGCGATCCCGCCGTTTGACGAGGCGTTCCGGCAAATCAAGGACGTGGACAAGCACGAGATGTACGCAGCGTTCGATGAGCTTCACCCATCCGCGCCGAGCGCCCCACCCGAGATTGCTGCCTCGCCCGCGCCCATGCCGACGCCATCGGAACCGGTCGCGCCCGTGGAGGTCGAACTGCCCGACTCGGTGCGGGAGGCGCTGGGCCTGTCCCTGCGGCCGGATCCCCTCACCGGCAGGGAAGGTACCGACGACCGGCTGGGGTGAAGTCGTCCGCAACTCGGTCAAGACCCTCGCCGAGGGCATCCTCGGCGATTCTGCGACGATCCATTAGTTTACTTCGGTCCGAGACACGTCCGACGCACCGACGCGACTTTGGGCGAACGCCAGAGTGACGCTCAAGTTCATCTGCCGACCCTGTTGAATGTGGTGATTGGATTTGCACAGCCAACGGAAGAATCCTCGGTCATGTGTGAAAGACCACATTCGCGACAGAGCCATCCGCCGCAAGACGTACGTCGAGTTGCCCGAACCGGATGTTGAAGTTTCTGATTCGCAGATCGCGGACCGTCAGCAATGTTGCATCTGAACGACGGTCGACCGCAACAACGTGATACGCGGGCGAGAGTTGCCGGAAGAGTCGGTACTCCGGAAAAGTCTTGAGGATCGCGTCGAATTCTGCATCGAACACTGGGTGAATTTCCTCGTTGCTGATCGTGCCGTCGAGAGCGTTGAGCGTGAAAGTCCGCACCCCGTGTTCGTGCGGTTGGCAGCAGAGGAACCGCCAGGGGAAGGCCGCGGAAGGAATGATCGAAAGTGTATCTCGCGGCGACAGCCGTTTGGCCCGGTACCAGAGATACCCCTTCAACATCCAGTAGGCGGCCAGGAACGCCACATATCCCACAGCAACACCCGGCCCCACCGCCTCGCCCTCAACCACCAACTCACCGATCAACAGCAGACAAGTGACCGTTGCCAGGATGACAACCGAATCAATGAAGAAGACCCATTCGGTGCAGAAACGCCGGGTGGTGAACGGTGCCAACAAAGTCACTCCGTATGTATTGGTGGCGTCGAGCAGCGCGTGGAAAGCCATGCCCGCAGCGAACGCCGCAACGAGCCAAATGGCGTTCACCCCGGCGAGGTACAAACTGCCCGCAACCAGCAGACCACCCAGTGCGATCAGCGGGAGCGCGTGGGTATACGTCTGATGACATTTCAGGAAGAAGCGACGGCTCACATGAAGGGTGAAGACGTCGAGATCGGGAGCCATCGAACCGAAGATGATGCAAAATGCGACCGCAGGGTCATCCTTCAGAAACGGGCTCGCGACGATCGACCCCATGAGCGTGTGCGTGACGATGTCCATTGCGTAAGCCTCACGGATGCTTCTCTTCGCGGCGGGTCGCAGTCGGGTCAGCTTCTCGGAACCGAAAAAGTCTCCGTACCGTTCGCAGCACGAATCCCTCGTTTCGCTTCGGATCGTTCAGGTATGCGTTGAGATCGGGGTTGATCTTGCGACAACCGATTCCGTGATAGCGGGGTGAACGCATGGCAAGAATCACGAGAAGCACGGTCAGCGGCGTCTGCAACGCCAGTATCAGCCACCAATCAAGGCAGTCGAGAAACGATGTGACCGTTACGATCACGATCAGCCAACACGCCCAGAGCACTTCAAAATCGGTGCCGATGCGGAACACATTGCAGAAGAGCAGGAAGTGACCGAACACGAATGGCAGTAGGATCGCGAACGGTCCGATCGTCTGAATCGCCACATACGACAGCACCGCGACAACTACGGTCACGCACAAATCCATGACGGACAGGCGAAAACCGCAGGTAGGTCGGTGACCGTGATCGTCCACGGGGAACTTTCAATTCGGAACGTGTGATCTCCGCGATCATTCCACAATACCACGGCAACTGCCGCAACTCGTTGTTTTGGTCAGCAGCCGGTCCTTCGGTGACCTGCTGAACGGCCCGTCACATCCACGACTGCCCCGAACCCGAGTTGTTCCACGTGCGTCATCTCGGTTGAAGAAGCCGATGGCCCGGTGCGTCACAGACTCGCGGAGGCGGAACGTGGGTTGGCAAGTCGTCGAACGCAAGATCGGCCGCGCCGGCGGCGAGAAGCAACGTACCGCTCGGCAGCTGGAGTGGGACCGCAAGTACGGAGCCGATGCCTGGGCGGTTGGGTACATCATCGACGGCGAGTTCGTGTTTCAGGACGACGCATTGGAGTCGGTCTACTATCGCAGTTACGAAGCGCACTTTCGCGACCACGCCGACGATTTGCGTGAATTGGTGGAACTGGCGAAGGTTCTTCGCAATCCGCACGCCGAGGCCACGACCGGAGTCGATCTCCAGATCCCCGCCATCACGCGATATCTCCGAGAGCATGGGTTGAAGTTGCTGGGCAGCGAAGTTGTGGACATCGGCACGTGGCAGGGTGAGCGGTCACATCCGATCAGCGTGCGACTCAGCCCTCTGCACATCAGCTGCGTGCTCGACGAGAAGTTGACTTTGGAAGAGTGGTGGCAGTCGAAGAAGTGCTTGGCGGTCTGGTCAGAAATAGCGTGAAACAGCGGAGGTGTCCGACGTGGGCAATCACATGAAAGGCTGTAGTTGCCGCCGGTGCCGGAGCGGCATGCACACCAAGACGGGCAGCATCCTGCTCCAGAAACTCATCCGGAGCGTTCGACGTGCAACGAAGCTCGCACTCCACCAAGGTCGAGAGCCAACACGCTGCAGCTCACGCGGTTGGACCGACTGAGTAGGCGAGCGTGTTGTTCGGTTATCGAGGCGTGCAAATGGAACCGAGCGAGGCACTTCGCCAAGCAATTGAGGGTTCTCGTGTGGCGAGCATGGCCGAAGGGAATGAACTGGCGAAGTACCATAGCGACTTCCACATCCAGTCGTTCGACGGGCATCGCCTCGTTCTGGTTGGGAGTTTCGACCTGTGCTACTACCACGACATCGAGTTGCACTTCGTCGGGGTCGGCCGCATTGATTGCCCGGTGTGGTTTCACAGCCCGCAGTTTGTGGATGAGGGGCTCATCCAGGACCCCGGTTCGAGCATCAGCGAGCCGCGCCGGTACGTAATCCAGTGCGACGAAGGGCGGTATGCGGTCATGGCCCGGAATATCGAAATCGTTCTCGGCACGGTGTTCTATTACGATCGCGGTGACGAACTGAAACCAGGCGAACGCATCGCACAGTGGGTCAAGCGAGGTGAGCCGTAGCGAATCATCGTCGGTTCGTTCCACAGCAGACGAGCGGCATTTTTCGGCAAGTGAGGTTATCGTGGTGGCGGAACGCGAGATTCGGGCGGACTACGATCGAGACACGATCGTCATTTACCAGGCGTACTCGCCGGCCATCGCCGATGCTGCTCTGAAGGCCGGTCGGTTCGTCTCGCCATTCTCGTTCCACCGCATGACGTGGATCAAGCCCTCATTCCTATGGCTGATGCACCGGAGCAACTGGGGACAAAAGAGTGGCCAGGAACGTGTTCTTGCTGTTCGCCTCAAGCGATCCGGTTGGGAGAAGGCACTGTCATTGGCCGTGCTGACCTCTTACGAACCGGGCGTGTTTGCCTCTCCAGAAGCGTGGGCCGAGCAATTCGCCGCTGCTCAAGTGCATCTCCAGTGGGACCCCGAACGGTCGTTGCGCGGGGCCGGATTGCCGTACTCCAGCATCCAGGTCGGGTTGAGCCGACACGTCATCCGCGAGTACGTGAACGATTGGGTTGTGCAGATCGACGACATCACACCGCGTGTGCTTAAGATCTACGACCTGCTCCAGTCGGGTCACGCCGACAAGGCCAAGCGGCAACTCCCGGCTGCGCGGGTGTATCGGTGAACAACGGCAGGCCACGACCGATTTCAATGACACGGAATTTCGCCATGTTACAAGTGCAGCGGTATCTCACAGCCGGGAAGTCGCTCGACGACCTCCGCTCGGAACTCGGCATTCGTGTCGCCGAGCACCCCACCGACCCACTCGTCATTCTCAACTATGACCAGATCGACAGCCCCAAGACGCACCCGGTTGTGCGTGAGTGCCGAGGCGTCACCCTCGAACGGGGAACATGGAACCTCGTCGCCAAGGCGTTCGATCGGTTCTTCGACTGGGGCGAAGTTGCGAACGAGGCTCATCTCTTCGATTGGTCCGACTTCACCTGCCAGTCGAAGGAAGACGGCTCGCTTGTCCTCGTTTACCACTATCAGGGGCAGTGGCGGGTGAACACCCGCGGCTCGTTCGGCCTTGATCCCGTCGCTCGAAGCGTGTCGGTAACCTGGCACGAACTCGTCTGGCCGCGAATTCAACACGCGGAACTCGACTGTAACCGGACCTACGTGTTCGAGCTGACCAGCCCGCACAACCGCATCGTTCGCCACTACGACGCGCAGCAGTTCATCTCCTCGCGGTGTTCGAGGGCAGCGTCGAGCTGTCGCCAAGCGAGGTTGATGAGTTCGCGGATCGGTGGTCCGTGAAGCGACCGGCACGGTATCAGTTTTCGTCCGTCGATGAGATTCGCGAGTGGCTTCATGACCAATCGCGAAACGACTCGACGTTTGAAGGGGTCGTTGTCCGCGATCGAAACGGACTGCGATGGAAGGTGAAGACGCGGACTTACGAGAGCCTTCACTTTTACTGGGCGTGCAAGAATCCGACAGCATTCTTGAATCGCCTCGTTCCGTTCTTGCTGAGCGAGAGCCCAGCCGCGTTGCTCGCCCGGCACCCGGAACTCGCGGAGAAGTATGAAGTGTTCCGCCTGAAGCTGGACGAGGCACGCCGAACACTGTTCGAGGTGTGGGCCAAAACGAAGGACATCGACGATCAGAAGGTGTTCGCGAAGACCGTGACCGCAGCCACGCCGTTCAACGCTCTGCTGTTCCAACTCCGCAAGCTGCCGCCCGCGGAACAGACCGAGCGGAATTTGCAGCGGATGTGGAGGAAGGCCGAGGGGCTCGTCGCAAAGTTCCTGAAACTCGGATAGTCGTCCTGAGACGTTTGCGATGGTCTTGCAAGCTGCCGAGTGAACGCTGTTTCCAGCCGGCTTTTCTGTTGCGTGAACCCACTGGCTGATGTCCGTGTCCAGAGGTTGATGTCCGAAATGCTCGGCCGTCCAATTGAGTGGATGAGAACGCGGCCTGCCGAGTTCTCATCCACTTGGGAGAACCACTCATGTCCTCCAGTAGTTCATCGAGTTCATCACCTCGGAAGGGTGGCAGAGCGGTAATGCGTCGGCTTGCTAAGCCGTAGCCTGCGTGACAAACGCAGCCCGTGTTCGATCCACGGCCCTTCCGCTGACTTCGGAGGGTGCCGCTGTGTAGGACGGCGACTGGTCTTGAAAACCAGGGTAACGGCAACGTTAGGGGTTCGACTCCTCCACCTTCCGCTCTTCAAGCTCCCGTGCGATTGCCGGCAGCTTTTTCATTGCGACGGGCGAACTGCACCACTTTCTTGCAGGCCAACACCGACTGTGTTAGCCTGCGAACGTGCGTTGGCCAACACGTCTGAGGCAACTCCGCTGCTGGAGCGCAAACACTTGCTTTCGTTCAGCAAGGCTTCGCTCCCGTACCCGAAGTCCTGCCGTGTTCGCCGGCGCGAAAATGCAACCTCTTCGTGTTAGCCGGCGATGCCGCATCCAGGTTATTCCGCAGATTGGACGTCCTCGGAAGGAGCGCCACGATGAGCTTCGAGAACCGGTTCGTCGTTGACCTGTTTGTGAAGTTGTCCCCTTTCATCGATAGGGCGGCAGACAACCACGTACTAACGGATCAACCTCAGCATGAGGAGTCCATCCCCGATCTTTGCATCAAGCTTCATGGAGTGCGTGATGCGCTTCGCATTGAGGTGAAGTGGATAAAACAACCCCGGGCCACAAACGTGACGCTCACGAAAAAGCAAATTCGCTCCTGGCAGTCACCGCCGGCAGCAAACAATCGCACTCCTCATCTTTGGGTGGCGCGGCGAGCCAAGGAAGGTCATTATTTCTTGGTTCGACATTCAGATATGAAAGGCATACTCAAGTCTGCGTTCCAACAGATCGGGCCGAAGGTAATTGACGAGGATCGATATTGGAACATTGCCCTCCCTGGCCAAGGGCTTACGGAGCCAGAGTTTTGGCGTGAGTTTTGGACATTCGTAGCGACCCAGCCATCCGAATAAGGGTCTGGATACCGCGAGATAACCAGTGGCTGAGACTGACCGGGGCCGCCAGCCTGGTTTTGCGAGCTGCGATGTCCTTGCAGGCGGCCCTGGCAACTTAGCCGAGTGTTCGGCGGAGGTTCGTGGTGTGGGATGTGTGGGCGAGGATCGAGGCGGTACTTCGGACGACGGCCCCGGACCTGCTGGCGGCACTGCCTGCCGGGGCCACGCCCGAGGCCATCAGGACGGCCGAGGCTCGACTTGGCGTCACCTTGCCGACCGATGTCCGGGAGTCCTACGCCGTCCACGACGGGAGCGGCGAGGTCGGTCTCGTGCCGTGCGAACTCTATGGCCTGATCGGCGTCCCGCTCCACTCACTGAGCGAGATGGTCCGGGAATGGCAGATGTGGCAGGACTGGGGTCGCGACGGAACCGACCATCGCCCCGCTTCCCCGGAGGGTCCGGTCAAGGCGGACAGGTATAACCCCCGATGGGTGCCCGTCGCCTGGGACGGCAGCGCGGTAAATCTGTGCATCGACCTCGACCCAGCCCCCGGCGGGGTGCCGGGGCAGGTGATCTACCTCGATCATCTGAATCCGCAGTGCGTGGCGGCCGAAGGTTGGCGGGCGTTCCTGGAGCGGTACGCGGCGGCTATGGAGGCGGGCCGGTTGCGGTTCGAGGCCGACGAACTGGTCGTCGACGGGTAACGAAGTTACGCCGAACCATCCGCGGAAGCAGCCGGGTCGCATGTTGGCTGTCTGGACTTCCCTGTGCGAGACTGATCGATGTCACCTGAGCAGGGCTTCCTGCGAGCCATCATCGAAGCCCCGGAGGACGATACCGCCCGGTTGGTGTTCGCCGACTGGTTGGACGAGAACGGCCAGAGCGAGCGTGCCGAGTTCATCCGCACGCACATAGAACTGGCCCGCTCCGACGAAGCCGATCCGCGCCGGGCGGCGTGGCTGGCGCGGTTGCACCGACTTCAGGCCGCCAACGGCGCGGCGTGGGTGGGATTCGATCCGAAACAACACCCGGGCTGGGAGCGCTGGGAATGGGGCCGGGGGATGGTGGAGTCGGTCAGCGTGCAGAACTTGGCCGCCCTGCCGGAACTTCTCGAGCGTTTCCCGATCCGCGAGGTCGTCTTCCGCGTGAGACAAATGCCGGTTGGCTGGGGCGTTGAACTGGCCCGATCGGGCGTGTTGTCTCGTCTGGAATCGGTCGCCATCGAGGAAGGTGATTCTTGGCGAGAACGGAGTGACGTCCTCGCCGCGTTCGACTCTTCTCTCCCTCAGTTGCGCCGCATGCGATTGCGGAAAATTCGGCTCGACTCCGACGAGTGGGATCAACTCCTTGCCAACTGTTCGGGACTTCGTTCGCTGGAATCGGACACGGACGGCGAATGGCCGACGCCGTCGGTGCTGCAACGACGGCTGCCCGACCTGGAGCAACTGAATCTCGGCTGGAGCCTCGGTTCGTGGTTCGACGAGGGTGAGTTGGCCGCGTTCTTCTCCGGCCCGCTGCTCGCTCGCCTGGTCGAGTTGCGCCTGAATGGAATCGAACTCACCGATCAAGTGCCGTTGTTCCCCACTCGACTCCCCAATCTGCGCCGGCTCGGATTGGCGGGTCGGTCGTCGGGCAGCGCATGCAGCGGGGGGGCCGGTCTGCGAGCGCTGATCCGATCCGGCGTGCTATCCACGGTCAGCGACCTGGATCTGTCGTACAACGGACTGACCCCCGACGATCTCGACTGTCTTCTCGCTCCCGGCGTCGCTCCGCTGCGTCGATTGCGGCTCTGGGGCAACGACAAGTTGGACGGCCGAGCCGCACAGGCCATCGCCGCGGCCTCGCATCTTCAGGGGCTGGTCGAACTCGATCTCGGCAAGTGTACCGTGGAGGAACTGCGTCCCCTGGTCGCCAGCCCGGCGGCGTCGATGCTGCGGCACTTGAGTTTTTCGTGCGACGCCGATCACGACACGATCCTCAGCGAGTTGGCTCATTTCCCGGAAACGTCCTCGCTCGTGTCGCTGTACGTCTTCGCGTTCGGGCCGCCTCGGAACTCCGTCAAGCCGTTCTTCGCGAGCGGGGCAGTGCCGCACCTGACCCACCTGTCCTGCGACGACGCCTACAGCGGCGTGTATGACATGGGGCCGTGGGAGGTCGAAGGCACGGGGATCGTCTGGCTGGTCAACAATCAGCGTCCGCTCTGGCTGGAAGCGCCCTCGTCGTTCTTTGGCGAACGCTGACTTTCGTGTCGGCCAGCTCTACCATTCTCGTCGCCTTTTATGATCAGGGCTTCCCCACAGCATCAATTGCCTGAACCTCAAATCGAGCAGAAGTGTCCGGGGAAAGCCCTCTCGGCTGTCGTTTCACTTGACCAGCGAACTCTGGTCATTCCACCAATCGGAAGGAAACGCGAATGCCAATCCCTGGGTTGAAGTATGTTGCGGACTACGTTCTCGGCCCTGCTGAGACATTACTGCTCGCCGCTGTCGAGGCTGAACCGTGGCTGACTGCCCTCAAGCGAAGGGTTCAACACTATGGCTTCCGCTACGACTACACGGCGAGGAAGGTCGATCCGACCATGTACCTCGGTCCTCTCCCCGTTTGGGCGCAGCCCCTTGCCGCTCGGCTCGTAGCAGATGGTCATATGTTGGCAGCACCCGACCAGTTGATCGTCAACGAGTACGAACCCGGCCAAGGCATCAATGCCCACGTCGATTGCGTTCCCTGCTTCGGCCCTGTCGTCTGTTCGATCACGTTGGGTTCGCAGTGCGTGATGGAGATGTCCTCCGTTGAGGCCGACGAAGTGGAACCGCTATTGTTGGGGCGAGGCAGTCTTCTGGTGCTGGCCGAGGATGCCCGCTACAAATGGCGGCATGGCATCCGGGGTCGGAAGGCGGACACGTTCGGCGGGCAGGTGTTTCCACGAAGCCGACGAGTGTCACTTACCTTTCGCACCGTGGTCATCGACAACGAACATCAGCCGGCATAAACAGGCGTCGCCCCTGCCCGGTCTCGTACTGAGCTTTGCTTCATCGAGAATGGTGTCTCAGTTGAACAGTTGGGCTATGCAGTGAGGCGACGGAGGGCGGACGTGTGGAGGCGGTTACCAGCGAAGCTTTCATGACATGGGCTGGTGGCCTCGGGCTCGGGTTCGACCCCCGCTATCCCGATGGCAACTGTCTCGGTCTGCTCCCGCCGCATGAGTCGGCGCGGTTCTGGGTGCTTCCCGTCGATCCACACACATGGCCCCACCTCGCCGACTCGGTCCTGGCGGGGTTGGACCGCTGGGAGACCGGTCACCTGTGGCCACGACCCGGCCGGTGGCCGACGGCAGCGGCCTCCTCGTCACCCAACGAACTGATTCGGGACGTCGTCCTCAGAGGTGCGGGCGTGCCGAACGGGTGGGTTGGGGCCATCCGTTACGCCCGCCACGAGCGGGCGGCAGTGCTCGCAGTCATGTTCGCGTACTTGGCGTTCGGCTGGTGTTCGGACGACGACCTCTACCTCATCCCGGACCACGGACGACAGGTGGTTCAGACCGACCATCATGACGTGATGCACGTCGAGTGCGTCAACGAGAGCCGCGTGTCGGCGTTGGTCGGGCACATGCAAGACGCGGGTTATCCGCTGCCCGCGGAGCCGCCGGATGCCACGTTCCGGTGGCCGCACTGGATGCCCCCAAGGCACGCCTAACGGGCGTTGCACATGAATGGGCCGCAGGTGTCTTGTCGAGATTCGTCGTTCACCGAGCAGATGATCGAGGTCGTTTGCCAGCGCGGAGGTTATCGTGTCCAAATTCGCAACGGGACAGGTCTGGGCCTACCACACACGACCTGCCGAGGAGGGCTCGCGCATCAGAGTGCTTCGGGTCGATGTAACTGAGCGTGCAGGTGCGATCGTGCACGTTGCCGTCGAAGGCGTCACGATCCTGAACCCGTCCGAACCAGAGCGACCCACCCGAACCATCGGTTTCATGCCAATTGCTGAGGCTTCACTCGACGCAAGCGTGACACGGCTGGTTGAGGAAGATGTTACGTTCGTCCCGTCCGCGGATTTCGAGGGTGGATACGGGGGATGGAAGGAGGCGTTCGACGCTGGCAAGGCAGGGTTCTGGACGACGCCAGTGGCGAACGTCGTCCAGGCGGTTGAGGACGGTTTGCGCCAGACGAGATAGCCCACGACCAATCGCCGCAACGCGGAATGAGGCGTGGTTTCGGGTTCCACTGTCTTCAGTTGGCTCCACGGCGGACAGGGAGATGCGTTCGGTGGCGTAACTTTCGTGTGCCGGCGGGGTTGAAGGGTTATCGTTCCCAGGTTGGAGACGCTGCTCATGCTCGCATTCCTGACCGCGACCCTCTTGCTTGCACCGGCTCAGGACTCGACGTCACGCACCTGGGAAGTGGACGGAGTGAAACGCGAGGCGCTCGTCTATGCGCCAACGAAGAAGACCGAGGGGAAGGTGCCGCTCGTGTTCGACTTCCACGGTCATGGCGGCACGGCCAAGCACGCCGCTAAAACGCATCACTTTCACGAGACGTGGCCCGAGGCAATCGTGGTTTACATGCAGGGATTGAACACGCCCGGCAAACTCACCGATCCCGAGGGGAAGAAAACCGGCTGGCAATCCGGCGACGGCGATCAGAAGGACCGCGACCTCAAATGCTTCGATGAGGTGCTGGCGTCGATGAAAAAAGACTTCCCCGTCGACGAGAACCGCATCTACTCGACCGGCCATTCCAACGGCGGTGCTTTCACTTACCTTCTGTGGGCGAAACGCGGCGACACCTTCGCGGCGTTTGCTCCTGTTGCTGCGGCCGCCGGCTTGTATTTCACGGATGCCAAGCCCAAGCCACTGTTCCACGCGGCCAGCGAATAAGACCCGCTCGTCACGTTCGCGATGCAAAGCCGCACGCTGGACCGCGTCAAGAAACTCAACGGCTGCGACGACAAAGGCGAAGACTGGGAGAAAGGTTGCCTGCGGTACTCATCAAAGAACGGCACGCCGGTCGTGGTATTCCTCCACGATGAAGGGCACAAATATCCCGAGGCAACACCAGCTCTGATCGTGAAGTTCTTCCGCGAACAGGCGAAGAAGTAACGCAAACGTCGGCGCGTTGTGGCTTACGTTTTGAGCCAACCACGAACCAGTTCTGCGCGAGGGTCGTCGGCTTCCTGCAATGCGTCGGCAAGCGGCACGAGGGCATCGTGTTTGCCGTCGAGGACCTCACGGGCGAGCGGGACCACAGGGTCGCGCCCGGAAGCGATCAAGTCCTGAAGGACGTTCACTTCGATGCGCGTGCCGACAAATGTGCCGTCCTCCAGTTCACTGATGAACGCACCCACAGTTGTGCCGTCCGAGTCGAGCAGCGAATGTGTGCGGGACGGGAAGACTTCGGGACCAGCCCAGAAGGGCGGCAAGTATCGCACGATTCGCGTGATCGTGTCGTCATCCCCCAGCGAAAGCAGCAACGTGTACGGTTGCTCCACATCGACGTCGTATCGCCAGAAGTCGTGCTTGACGCTGCGTCCGAGTTCGTCCGGCGCACCGACCAACTGATAGACCTCGGCGAGCGGCGTGCCCTTTCTGATTCGGCAAAGGTTTGCGTGGCGAGTCTGTCCGTCGATTGGTTCCGGCTGAGGGCTCCGCAGTGGAACCCGCTTCTCGGACTCGGTGAACCTGAGCACCGGATAGCCCTGTGGCTTCTCACCCAACCGCCGCAGCGAGATCTGGGCGAGATGCCGCCACGGATACATGTAGTACTTGAACGAACTCCAACATTCTCCCGCTCGCCCCAACCGCCCTTCCAACACTTGCAGCAGGGGGATTGCGTCACGCAGACCGAGCAAGCCCGGGAAGTGCGTGAGCGTTCCAACTGTGCAACAGACGGTCTCGGTGGGTGGTCTCACGTATTCCGGTTGTTCACCGTGTTCGGTGTCAGCGACGAGTTGATGCAAGCCCTGCAACACGATGTCGCATTCGGTCTTGTGCAACTCGTCGGCCAACTCGCTCGGGTCGATCTGTCGGAGTTGATCGATCGCGACCACGAGTCGCTCGCCCCACCACGACCGCACGACGAAGTGTCGCTGCTTCGCGGTGAAGTACCCGAGCATTTGCTGAGACCAAGACATCCCGGCTGTGGTCCAGTGGGCGAACCGTTCGAAATCGGGGAGGCACGATTTGAGATCGAGGGAACGCAATGTTTCCCCGCGTTCGTCGAGCAGGTGAATCCGGTAACTGCCGCCTTCTGGAACCCTCGCCATCTTCCAGCCGTTTCGTGTCCGCTGCGCCGCGTAGTTGTCCGCTTGCATCGTCATGGCTCGTTCTCCGAAGGTGCTTCGCCGTGTGAGTCACCGACGCGGTTCAAATGACGCGATTGCCAACTTCGCCGCGCGTTGGGTTCGCTGTTCCTTGGATTGAACGAGTTCGGCGATGCGCTTCCGAACGCTCGGACGCTGGCGAAACTCCGCCACCAACTTGGCCGTTTCGAGATCCTCGGATGCGGCACCTCCCAGTCCCTCATTCACATCCCGAAGATGATACCCTCCAAGCCAGGTGAGCGCCTCCAGAACGAGCATCGGCTGCGTTGAGGCGAGCGCTTGTTCCCACTCCGCAGCAGTGCGATTGGGTGGCAGCGGCCCGATCGTGAGATTGGTCGCGAAATACGTGTTCGGGACCAAGGTGCCGGTCGAATCCTCAAGCCACAGCAGTGCGAGGCGATTGCCGGTGACTCCGTACATTTGGCGGCACACATCTCCGCCGTTGATCGCTGGCCCGGAACGCACCTCGATGAGTTGCCCCCTGAGTGCCTCGTCGGTTCGCATCGTTGCCGATTCGATGTTGATGCGCCAGCCGGTCGCAAACGCAACTGTGTTGAGGAGCTTGCCCGAGCGGTCAAAGAAATGCACCGTTGCACTGGAGTTTCCGGGGATCACGAACAGGTGTTGCCCTCGGAACAAGATGAAGCCGTTCTGTTCCGGCGCCGCGGTGGATCGCCACACGGCCCAGGGTTGCGCATTGAAGGGATGATCCGCGAGTTCTTCCTGGGGCAAGGTTCTTGCGAGGAGCGAATGGAGTTCGTCCTTGCGCTCCTTGTTCAGGGTCCGAAGATCCTCGCCAACGAAATTCGCCAAGGACAGCTCCGGTTTCGATTCTGCTGGCTCGGGCGGAGCCGGCGCAGGCGGCTGGGAGCGACTGCATCCGCTGAGGAGCAACGCCCCGGTCAGCCCAGCCAGGAGCATTACCCGAAAAGCTGACTTCTCGTCTCGCATGGCTGTTACCTCTTGACCGGCGCTTGCTTGTCTCAACTTAACCCGTCCGAGAGTACACTCAAGGGAAGAATGGAGAAGGGAACACTCCGTGATATCCGTTGTCTACAGTCCCCGCTACGACATCCGCTTCTTCGGTGTCGAGCGATTGCACCCGTTTGATTCCCGGAAATACGGCCGGGCATGGGAAGAACTGCTGCGGCTTATCGGTCCGCGGTTGTGGCAACATCACGTCCCGGTGGATCGAGCCGTCACGGACGAAGAACTGCTTCTGGTCCATTCAGCGGAGTACCTCGCGAAGATCCGGCATCCGAAAGCCCTGGCCACTGCATTGGAAGTTCCGCCAATGCGGTATGCCCCTGGCTGGTCGCTGCGATGGAAGGTTGTGAAGCCGATCCGCTGGGCCACCCGCGGCACTACCATCACCGCAAAGGCTGCCATGAGCGGAGGAGTCGCCGTTAACCTGTCCGGTGGCTACCACCACGCGAAACCCGACCGTGGCGAGGGTTTTTGTCTGTTCTCGGATATCGCGCTCGCCGTTCGCTCGCTTCGTGCCGAGGGCATGCTTCGCGAAGGTCAGCGAGTGGCGTACATCGACCTCGACGCCCATCAAGGCAACGGCGTCTGCCACCAATTCATGAACGACAAGGACGTGTTCATCTTCGACATGTACAACTCGGTGATCTACCCATTCGAACCCGAAGCCAAGCAGCGGATCGACTGCAACTTGCCGTTGCCCCGTGAATGTCGTGGTGTCGAATACCTTCGGATTCTCCGAAACTCCCTGCCGGGTTTTCTCGACTCGCTGACCCGCTCGCAGGGCGTTGGTCTCGGCATCTACAACGCGGGAACAGACGTCTTCAGCGGCGACCCGCTCGGTCGCCTGGCACTCTCGGCACCCGAGATCCTGGAACGTGATCTCTTCGTCTTCGACCAGTTTCGGACCCGAGGCATCCCCGTTATGATGCTCCCTAGTGGCGGATACACTCGGGAGAGTTACCGGCTCATTGCCGCAACCGTTTCGCACTTACTGGAAGACCTTGGCACCTCACCCGTTTCGTGAATACCGTGAACGAATCCTGCGTGACCGTCGTCTGTGTTCTGTCGTCCGTTGTGCCGGTGCAACACACGCGGCAACACTGACTTCGTTTCCGCGACCGCCTTCGCTCGTGAGTTTGCACCTCGTCCACGCAGCGATGTCATGAACCGCCGAGGTTCGTTTGCAACGGCTCGCCGTCACCATTGTTCTCATCGCTTGCCCGTCTACCTCAGCGGCGGATTGGCCGCACCTGCGAGGGTCCGGGTACGATGCCCATTCCAGCGAGACAGGCATCGTTTCGAGTTGGCCCACGGCCGGACCACCGGTCCTCTGGACCCGTGAACTCGGTGCGGGCTACTCCGCGTTCGTTGTCGCCGAGGGAAGGGCGTTCACCCTCTATCAGACGAGCGCGGGCATGTTCCTGATCGCGCTCGATGCGGAGACCGGCGAGGAACTCTGGAAGGAACGCATCGACTGGCCGTGGCAGCCACGCGGGATGTACCCGGGACCGTACGCCAGCCCTACCTGGAGCGGCTGCAAGGTCTTTTACGCAACGCCGACCGGAATCGTCGGCTGCGTGAACGCCGCGAACGGCCGCTCCCAGTGGACGATGAACGTCCGCGAACGGTTCGGCGGAAGTCGCGGCACCGAGTTCGGTTACGCCTCGACGCCAACCGTTGAAGACGGGCGCGTGATTCTTCCCGTCGGTGGTACGAACGCCGCGATGGTGGCACTCAGCGTCGAAGACGGCCACACGCTCTGGGCCAGTGGCGACGACCATGCCAGTTACTGCCCCGCGTATCCCATCACCCTCGACGGTCGGCGGTGCATTGTCGGCTTCTTCCAGAACAGCCTTGCGTTCTTCGATGCCGGCACCGGCGAACGGCTCTGGCGTGAGCGGTTCTCTATGAACTACGACGAACATTCCGCGTGGCCGCTCTTCGATGGACGGCACTTGCTGACTGCCTCGCCGTTCCGCGTCGGTTCGCAACTGTTTCGCTTCACCACGGACGCGAAAGGCATCACCGCGAGGTCGCTCTGGGGCGGGAAGCAACTCTCGAACGACGTCTGTTCCAGCCTGCTGCACGACGGGGCCGTGTACGGCTTCGACATTCAGCAACTCCAGGCGAGCGTGCACCGGCCGTCGCGGGGGAGCTTCAAGTGCCTCGACTTCACCACGGGGAAGCTGCACTGGGAGACGGAGGAACTCGGTCAAGCCTGCGTGATGCACGCCGATGGTAAGCTGATCGTCTGGACCGAAACCGGGTCGCTCGTGCTGGCGAAGCCCTCGACGGAGCGTTACGAGGAACTGGCCCGCGTTCAGATTCTAAGCGGTGGCGGGATGTGCTGGGCACCACCGGCGCTCGCAAACAAGCGGCTGATTGTGCGCGATCAGAAGCGGGCCGTCTGCGTCTACCTCGGGTCGCCGACCGAACTCGATCCGACGCGCGAGCCGGTGACACTGACCGGTGCCGAGAGTGGCTTCGATTGGACGCGGCTCGTGCCGAAGGAGCCGGACTTTCCGAACGACGAACCGAGTACGCGAGAGGTTGCAAACTGGTTCGCGGTGAGCGTGGGCATACTCGCGATCGCCGGTGGGGTTGGCTTCGCGTGCCGCTGGCGACTCCGGCGGTACGGCATGGCGGTCTTCTCGCTGCTCGCGTTCGTCCTCGGAGCAGTCGGCACGACCGCGATCGGTGCCTGGTGTGATACGTTCGTACTCACCTGGCCCGTCAGCCTCTACATCGCCTTCCGTGGGATGATTGCACTGGGCATGGACCGCACGGCCTCCGGCTGGCGGCACCAGGTCTTCGCCAGGGTCGCACTCCTGCTGTTCATCGCCCTTTGCTACGCCTACTACCTCCTCTGCATGGCTGTTGGCTATGCGATGGCCTGGGGCTTTCTCGGCGGCTTCGTGCCAGCCACGCCAATTGCGGTTATTGCGAACCGGGTTGGGAATCAGAGGATTCGCTGGTTTCTTGAGGTGCTCGGCTTCGCGGTTTATTTCTGGGTCTCAGCGTTCGTTCCCGGCTGGAAAGCCCGTATGGCGAGTTGATGTGAATCCCGAGAGGGCGACATGATGGCAGAAAATCTCGAAGACCTGGTGATGAAGGCCGCCACGAGTGGCGACGTGACGGCGCTGGCTCGACTCGTCGCGACGCACGGCGCTCCTGCGGTGCGGATGGACGGCAACCCGAACGAATTGACGGCTCTCCACTGGGCAGCCGCTTCGAGTGTTCTCGAAGCCGTCCACTACCTGTTGTCGCCGGCGGTTCAGGCCGACGCGCGAGCGGCACGGCTCAACAACTTCACCCCGCTCCATTCTGCTGCCATGAAAGGACACGCGGCCATCTGCGAGGTTCTTCTGAACGCGGGGGCTGGCGTCAACGTCCAGACCGATCCGCAGAGGTACGCTCCGCTTCACAGCGCAGCGTTCGCTGGCCATGTCGAGGCGATCCGAGTGTTATTGGAGCACGGAGCGGATCGCACGCTGACTAACTACCGCGGCGAACGCCCGGCCGACACCGCACGCCGGCAGGGGCAGACAGAGGCGGCGAAGTCAGTTGAAGCAGGAAGTTGATCTGCCTCGGACTGCCTTACAAACTGCGCATTGGCGGCGAAGATGGGGTTATGTTCCTCTGGGACGTCACCGATCTCAAGCCAGCTAAAGTGCCGACCAAGAAAGAATGAACCCGCAACCTTTTTGTCAGCAGGAGAGTCGAGCATGCCCACATCGATTCGGGCGTTGTTGTGCGGAGTTGTTGCCGTGTCGCTGCTCTGGCCGGGTTATGCCGCCGCGACGACCATCGATCCGCTCTTGTTCGAGGAACTCGTCCTCGGCGCGGACTTCGTTGGCGTCGTTGAGTGCGACCAGGCAGGCGGAATCGTCGCCAGTTACAAGGTGATCGAATCGTGGAAGGGACCGAAAGCTGGCACCCGCGTCATGATTCGCACCGCGGTCAACTACTGGGAGCCACAGTTCCCGATCGCTCTCTGCGGCGAACGCTACTTCGTCACCGCGTACAAGGAGCCGCCATCGAGGGTCGTCAGTACGACCTCCGGTGCGGGTGTCCCGCTCTGGTGGCGGGACATTCCCGCGGACTACCGGCTGCCGCTTTTCCAGGGGCGGCGATTCCTTACGCCCGAAGTAGAGATGAGTGCCGAGTTCAAGGATACCCGGAAGAAGGCCCAGGCACTTCTCGCTCTCAAACCGGCCGAGCAAGAGGCGGCTCTCATGAAGGCTGTGATCGAGAAGGATCTCTTCGGCAAGCGGTGGATTGGGGGCGAACCTGACGAGGAGAAGGCGAAAGCGCTCCTTGCCAAGTTCGCGAAGATCACCGGCGCCGACTTGCTGGTGAGTGAGCTGCTTGGCCTCGCTGGGGACGACGCGAAGAAGTGGGGCGTTCGCGTCGGCATCGTCTTCCAGAAGGCCGGCAGGGCCGTGACTCTGGCGAGGCTGGAAAAACTCACGGCAGACAAATCGCCGTGGGGGAAGGACGAACTCACCGAACTCGTCGAGAGCGTCAAGCGGCACCAGGGTGCCGCCGACCCACCCCGAAAACCCGACCCACCCACCAAGGACGAACCACCGAGTCGCGAAAAGCTCGCGAGGCTTCGCGCGGCGATCTCGGAGGGTGAGAAGGCCGATAACTTCGGCGAGGCATTCGAGGTGTTGACGCGGCATGACCCCGGGGCGGTCGCGGCGTATCTGGTCGCCTGGACGAACCCGGACAAGGACTGGCGCGACGCGGACCGGGGTTACGTGTTGGGTTCTTACTTCGCCTGGCGCTGCGGTGTGGACCGGAAGAAGCACTTGGCGGCCCTCGCAGTTGCGAAGGACCCGTTCGTGCGGGTCGCGGGTGCGGTCTACCTCTGTTATGAGGATGTCGATGCAGGGACCACACTGTTGAAGAAGTTGACCGCACTGGAAGGAGACCCCGGAGTGTGGGCGGCGTTGACGTTGGCACGGCGTGGACACAAGGACGAGGTCGCACGTGCTTTGGAAGTGTTCAGAGAACTGCCGAAGGAGCAAAAGATCGAGCGAGGTGGCATGGCCGGGGTGCCTCACCGCAACCTTCAGAAGCGGGTGCTGGTGCTGCTGTCCAACTCGGCGCAAGCCGGAGCCGTCCCACCGCCGACACTTGCCGAGGATGAAGCGAAACAACTGGACTCGCTCGTTCAGTGGTGGAAGAAGCACGCGGAGAAAGTGACTCCGCAGGACCCGTGGTTGAACCTCCTGGAGAAGCAGAAGGTCGATTGAACTCGTCCTGAACGATGACGATTGCACCCTTGGCGGCCTCTGACCGGAGATCGCATCATGCGTGTGTTGGTTACGGGCGGAAACACGGTGGTACCGATTGACCGCGTGCGTTGCATCAGCAACGTCTTCCGGGGCCGCACGGGAGCCAACATCGCGCTGGAAGCCTATCAGCGAGGGCACCACGTTCATCTCCTGGCATCCGATCCCGATGTCATCAAGCCCGAGATAAGAGCCGCTCTTCCTCCGGATCGCTGGAAGTTGGAACGCTACCACACATTCGATGACCTGCACGAAGCGATGCGACGGGCGATCGAGAACGACAAGGTCGATGTCGTGATTCACTCTGCGGCCGTGAGCGACTACCGAGTTGAAGGCATCTTCGCGGCCGACACGGGCACTCACTTCCACCCTGAAACCCGAACATGGGAAGGACGCGATGGAACGCCCCCAAGAATGGCTGACCGCAGTGCCGGCAAAGTGAGAAGTAACGAGCCTGAAATGTGGCTCCGCATGGTTCAAAACCCCAAGCTCATCGACCTGATCCGTCCCTGCTGGCACTTCTCGGGCATCCTCGTGAAGTTCAAACTCGAAGTCGGCGTTGACGAGCATGAGCTGCTTGAGATCGCCGAACGCTCACGCACGCATTCGGCCGCCGATCTGGTAGTCGCGAACACGATCACGGGCCTGACCTTCATCGGGCCGGTCGGCGGCAAGTACGAACGGATGAGCAATCGCCGGGAATTGCTCACCCGCCTCCTCGCCACCGTCGAGGCACTGGCCGAAGAGCGGACGGGAAGAAAGGATGCCGCCTCATGAAATCCGTCTACATCGCGGGGCGGTCGGGAACGTCGGGACTTCTGCTTCATGAGGTGCTTCAGAAGCGTGAAGACATTCGCCTGCTTGCACCGGAAGTTCAGGGACGGGATGCCCTCGATAGGGAGACCGAGTTACTCAACACCGCAGATGTGGCCATCCTTTGCTTGCCGTCGGCCGCTGGTAAGAAAGCACTGGCGCGAATCACCAATCCCACGGTCAGAGTCATCGACACCAGCACAACGCACAGCGTTGCGGATGGCTGGGTCTATGGCCTCCCCGAACTGAAGCATGGTCAGCGGGACGCGATTCGCCAAGCTCGCCGAGTGAGCGGCCCGGGTTGTTTTGCCACGGGTTTCATCCTGGCTCTTCGACCGCTGGTAGATTGCGGCATCGTTGATCCCGCTACACCAATCTGTGTTCAGGGGATCGGTGGATACAGCGCCGGCGGCAAGCGGTTGGTCGAGTGGTATGAACAACCCGAGGGTGAGGCTCCGCCACAGGTGCAGGTGTTTGGGTTGAATCTCGAACACGCTCAGGTGCCCGAGATGCAGCAGCACACGGGATTGCAGCGACCGCCACTGTTCGTGCCGTGGGTTGGGAACTTCCATCGCGGCATGTTGGTCAGCATTCCACTGCACCGTGACTGGCTGCGGACAAATGCGTCGCCCGCTTCCGTGCGTGATGTCTTGCGTGACCGATACGCTGCGGAACGGCTCGTCAGCATCAAGACACGCGGCGGCTTACTGGGTTCCGTCGCGCTCTCCCAACCGCTGGGGATCGGGGTCGAGTTGTTCGTCGAGGGTAACAACGATCATCTGCTGCTTCTGGCAAGGCTGGACAATCTCAGGAAAGGGAGTGCCATCGCGGCAATTCAGAACATGAATCTCCTCTTGGGCTGCGACGAGTTCGCCGGAATCGAGGAGAACGCCTGCGGAGGGTGAGTGATGGAAGTAAATTCGGATGAGCGTTTCGCGGCGGGGTCGCAGCGAGCGAAGCCAGTCGATTCGCGGAGGCGCATCGACTGGCGTAGTGTCCAAGCCACGGGTTCAATCCGCCCAGATCAGCTTGAACAACTCGTCCGGGGGAACGATCACCTTGGCCTTCGATTGCTTCAGCGCTTCGAGCCACACCGTTGGAAACTCCGGGAACTTCTCGACCTTTTGACCGCCGAGGATAACCTCCATCCCGAACGCTACCGGCTCCTTCTTCAGGTCGATAGTTGCCACCTTGCCGAGTTCCTCTTCGAGCCGCTGCAACGCGGCGGCCGGAATGTCCCCTTCGACGGCTTGACACCAGACACGCGACTTCTTGCCCGCCTTGATGCCGACAGCAATCAGGAGCCCCTTCGCTTGCGGCTTTTCTTTTTCCAGCCACCGTTGAAGCGGCTCATCGAGCGATTTGATGTAGTTCACCAACGGCTCGACATCTTCGCCGAGGCGCTTGGGCAGATCCGGGTTGGGGACGTATAGCCGGAGTTGGTTGAGGTCGAAGTCCTTTTTCTCCTTTTCCGGTACGACCAGTTGTCTGAGGTTGAGGACTCCCGTCGCCAGGCGTTTCAGCAGCGCAGCGGTTTGCTCCCCCGGTGCAAGTTTCCCGAGGCTGGTCGTGAAATAGGGGTGGTCGGAAGGCGCATATCTCCCGCGGCGTGCGACCATGACCTGACGCGTGGCGAGGCCCAACTCGTGAATCCCCGCCTCCTGGCACGCTTCGGCAAAGTCTTGCAGGGCTTTGTCATCAACTCTCTTTTCCGGCTCTTTCACGAGCTTCTGCCAAACGGGCAACCCGCGCGCGGCCAGGGCGCGGAACCCTTCGATCACAGCCTTGTCGTCCCCCTGGTAGGCCGTGTACTGGAACGGATCATAGTGTCTTGCTTTGGCGTAGGCGGCCTTGGTCTTCGCGGGCAGTTCATGCTTCCCGTTGACGATGACGGTGCCCGGAGCCGGCGGCTTCTCCCCTGCGGCGACGAGCGACTGGATGTAAATCGTGTAGCCGATCTCGTAATGCGCGAAGCCGTTCTGGGGCCAGGCCACGAGGGCTTCGTCGTACTTACGCAGGGCGGCCGCGTATTCCCCCTTGTCGTGCAACTTGATGCCTTCGTTGACGAGCGCGTTCGATGTCTTACCCGCTTTCACTGTGTCTGCCAGCAGACCGAGCATTGCCTTCCGAAATGCCGCAGGGATTCCCGGCCTCTGCAGAGCAATTACCAGGATTTGCGATGCTCGGGTCATCTCGCCGCCAGTCATGAGCAGACCCGCATGAATCACCATCAATCCCGGGTCGCCGGGCGCGATCTCATAGTACGCCTGCCAGAAGTTTGGGTTGTTTGCCATCAGCGCGTTGACGTCAAGGGCGGGCCATTCCTCCGCTGGCTTCTCGGGATTCAGCCCACCGGTTGCCTTGCGCACGTCGTTGAGCCACGCTTGAATGCCGGGGAACTTCTTCTGGTCGCCCATCTCCAGTTGCTCGATGACGACCTGTGCCATTTTGAGCCCCGCTCGGCGGGCTTCCGTAGCCTCTCCGGATTGTTTCGGCGGATCGGCCGCAACGACGCGCGATGCGTCGCACAGGATCAGCGGTGCGATAGCGAGTAGCAGTCCGGCAGTGCGTCCGCTCATTGGATACCTCGGAGTGTGTGGTCGTTCGCCAGACTCAAGGAGGAGGCAAACCATCACGGGTTCACTTCCAGAGTTTCAGAGGCGTTCGTCACAACTTTCGTCAGCCTAACCACCCCAACGGCGAAACTCAATCGCTTGCGTCCGCCCCGCAGGCCCCGCAGTGATTGCATGAGCCGCAGTGTTCGGGGATGATAGGTTCAATCCGTCAACGGCATCGCGTTCGACATGCAGAAGCGAGCCACGTTCCTGACGTCCGGTTGGGACGGGACTGTGCGGCAATGGACGCTCACACCAGAAGGGGCAATCCAGAGGGGAATCGAGGTCACGCGCGAATGTGAACCAGCGTTTCCTGCGAAGGGTGGTACGTTCCTGGGATTGGCGATGAGTACCGATGGTCGGCGGGCGGGCGCGATCGTGAATCGCGGTCCGAACGGCATGGGAAGTCGTCGGAATCTGCTGGTTTGGGACTTCAAGGCCGATGCTCGTAAGCCCGCGCTCGAGTTCGCCACGTCTCCGGGTGACATCGATTTCTGTGCAGTCACGTTCATACCGGATGACACCGGGGTAGCGACCGCAGATCGTGAAGGAACCATCCGCGTTTGGGATCTGCCTGGATTAAAAGAACGACCGGTTCGGTCACCTCAACCTCACGCGCTCCTGGCGAAGGGGATGGTGTGGGGCTTGGCGCTCTCGCCAGACGGATAGACTTTGCCGGCAGTGGGATGGGACGCGGACTGGGTTTCGCAGGTCGTGTTTATTCCCTTGGCAGATCTGAAACTGAAGTGATTTCGGGCGTGATCTGCCCGTGGTGTTTTGTTGGGAATCGGCGGTTGGAATCTGCCATTCGCGCCGTCAACGAACGCCATGAGGTGCGAGTGCGATAGCACCTGTTTCAACTGAACCCGCAAATGCCGAAGGAAGGCATGAGTCGTCGAGAGTATCGCACTGCGAAGTTCGGAAGTTGGGAACAATCACTCGCGCTCGACGCCAGGATGAAGGAAGTCGGGGCGACCGAGGGCATCGTGTTCGACTTCGACCGGATGGAGAGAACGCCGAACACTTTCGACTGCCACCAACTCGGATTGCATCTAGTTCAAAGCCGATCGTTGCACCCAGGTCTTCTTGCAGGTAACCTCACCGCTTGAGGCCCGAGCTTGCACCAGAAAATGCACATCTCCGAATCGCCATGATCCCGAAAACTGTCGGCTGGAACGCAGAAGACGCCGCGAAAATAACCGAGTTGGCGAACGCACTCCGCCGTACCAAGCGAGATTGTGGCAACCTTGGCGATCCTGTGATTCGGCCCGGTGTAATCATCATGCAATCAGATTCTCCACTTGAGGAGAACATTGTCCGCTTCATCGCTGCGTCCTTTCCTCGGAAAGAAGGGAACCGAGTCCCAACGAAAGACTTGGGGAACTGGGTACTGCAACTCCCGCACGAAGACAGTTGGACTGATGCATTTGGCCCCATCTTCGACATCGACGCCGCTCAGCTCGCAGGCAGGTATGTGGAACACTTCCTCGCTCTCGAGGTTTCTCCCGATGCTGTGGAGGAGTATTTGAAATGGGAGCGACGGACGCTCGCCAGCCTTTACTTCATGATCTGCGAATCACATCCATCCCCGATGGCCCTGCGGAGTCTCGCAGACCGCTACGACTCGGATGCCAGGAAAGAGGTGGGACTCGACAACACCCCGAATGAGCCTCAGATCGTAGCAGCATCGAGTCAGACTCCCGACCTCACTCCAGCTACCGCGCAACCATCCTCGACGCTGCCCCAGTATGGTTCTCATCGGATTGGCACCGAACTGTCCACGTCGATTCTCGCTCAAATCACTGGCCCCAGTCCCAATTTCTACGCACTCCGCGGACTGATTGAGAAGGTATTGGGGCACGCGCCACTCGAGACGGAAACACTGGAATACTACACCAGATCACGGCTTTCATTCTCCATTGAAGGTGACTTGCTCATACTTCGGATCGATGGCCAGGTGGTCCGTGGCGTGGCCAACGAACCCGCGCAAGCTCTCCTGCAATATCTCTGCCTTCACCCAGACACCCGGATAAGTGGTCGAGGACTCCAAAAGAAGCTCGGGAAGAAATTAACAAACGCTTCAACAACTGCCACGAAAGTGAGGGCGGCCATGAAACGCGTCTTACCGGCCGCTGGCGAGTGGTTGGAGAAAAACCCGCTTCGTTGGGCCAGTGGCGTCAAACCAGTGAAACACGCGGTTACGCGGCAAGACCCACCTCCCGATAAAGATTGATAAATCGGGTGAGTCGAAACTCGCTCACGTCAGCACTTCCGCAGTCCACCTTCCGTTATCACCCGTTATCACCCACCTGACGCCCCGGCTCGCTGCGGATGGGCTCTAGCATGCCCATTCCAGTAGGGATTGATCGTTTCCATCGAGCGCGAAGTTGTGCCGGCGATCAGTCCGTTGATCCACGGAGATTCACAATGGAATTAAGGAACCAGCGGAAACGTGTTCCGCCTCGCGGCGGGACACAGGCGCATCGCGCCACAGGCGTCGATTTGCAGAAGAGCTCGGCGGACGGAACCTCACGCGACCTATCCCACACATCCGGGTTCAACGCGGCAGTCGAAGCCATCGCAACCAACTGTGGGCCAGAGGCGAAGCGCTTCCTCCTCTCCAACCACCGCAGGCTGCCGGGTCGGGTGATCATGCGAATCAGTCGCACACACCCCGACCGGCAACGGTTCGCATTGGAGCAGGCCCGAGGTGACCGTAACCCTCTTGGCAAACCGCCTCGCGGCGTCGCCCCACCGTTCGACACGCATGATCCGGCTGAGGTCCTCAATCGGTTGGCGCGGAATGTCGGTGCCTTGAACGTGGTCGCCGATGGATTGCTGAATCTGCCGCGAAACCAGTGGCCGGCGCAACCGAAACTCTCCGCGATGCTCGACCACGCCCAGAAGATCCAAAGCCGGACCCGGCGTCTGTCTGCATTGGTCGCGAAGAGCGGCGTGATTGAATCGGTTGACGACGTCGGTTTCGCCAATGAACGGCGTTCGGTTCGCAGTACCGGTGCGTTTAACCCGCAAGCCGCCTTGCGAACCGTGGCCGCAGTGGCAGGCATCACGGCGAAGAATGAACGTGACCTTCCCCGCGTTCTCGTCGACACGCCACCGACGGAAGCAGAGCAGCGGTCACTGCTCTCGCGGCTGGCATCACTGCGTGCGGCAGCATCGCGCCTGGCAGCGGTCATCAGATCGCAGGACCACGACTACGCCACAGGTCCGTCCGAAGTGCCAGGCACCTACATCGTGTTGTTTCAACCCTCGCAGCCCACGAGGCAACTCGCGATCGGCGACCTCGGGACCTTCGATTGCCCTGCCGGGGTCTATGCCTACCTCGGGAGTGCGTTCGGTGCTGGTGGCGTCCGGAAACGCACCAACCGCCACCTCACACGCCACTCAAATTTGCGATGGAACATCGACCACCTCAAGCCACATTGCACGCCGGTCGCGGTGTGGTGGACGCACGACCGCGACAAGCGGGAGTTCGAGTGGGCTCAGATCCTCAGCTCGATGCCAGGAGCGTCGTTCCCGGCGAAGGGGTTCGGCGCTGGCGACAATCGCGACGCTGTGGCACACCTCGTTCATTTCGCCGAGCTGCCCTCGTTCACGACGTTTCAGAACGGCGTGACAGACGCGTTGCCCGGGCACGCTCGCATCTCCGAAATCGGCATCGAAAACTGGACCGGGTCCGGTTGGCCCAAGTGACACCCCCTGGCCGCTGTCATGTCGCCGTTCGCGGCGGCGGCAGCGGCGATTTGTTCAGCCCATGTAGGCTGAATGAAGCTACCGGCAACAGCAGCATGACCCTCGAGATCAACTTAGCTTAGAGGCCCGGACATAACCTCTGATTTGCTTCGTTTTCAAGGTGATTCTGGGGTTATGTCAGGGTCTCTTTAACATAAGCCGGTGGCCCATCGCCCCGGCTTCACACAAGAGTGCAACTATGACGACGAACATGACGAATAAAGAGGCGCTCCTGGCCGCTATCATTCAGCACCCGGAGGAAGACACGCCGCGGATGGTGTACGCGGACCTGCTTGACGAGATCGGCGGCGAGCCGAACGTCGCGCAGGCCGAGTTCATCCGCAAACAAATCGACCTGGAGAAGATGCCTGCGGATATGCCCGAGGCGCAAGAAATGTCGCTGCGCGCGGCGGATCTGTTGAAGAAACACGGTCGGCAATGGCTGTCCGGCCTTTGCCTGCGAATCGAGCAACCTCGCTTCCGTCGCGGTTTCCTCGAGTCTGCGAGTGTATCCGCTGGCGGGTTTATTCGCTACGGCGAGCGACTCTTCCGGTCAGCGCCGATCAGGGCGGTGGCCATAACCGACATCGGCAACTGCATTTCGGATATCGCCCGCTGCCGTGCCCTGAGGCACTTGACGTCCTTACGCCTGGGCGAAGAAGACCGACTAAAGTTCTACATCGACCCACTTTTTGACTCTCCATACCTGGTAAGCCTCCAGAGGCTCGCCGTCGGATCCTCGGTGATATTGGGACGCATCGCACTGGGTGCATCCTCTACGTTCCCGTCCTTGCGTGTGCTAGATCTCGACGGGGGAAGATTCGAAGTTGCAGAGATCATGGCTCTCGTGACCGGGCCGGCGATACCAAGCCTGCGGGCCCTTAACCTCTCGACCAATCAACTTACCGACGAAGACATACGTGTGTTGGTGTCGTCTCCGCTGTTGAGCGGGATCCGTCAACTCGGGCTGGACTCAAACGAGATTACTGACATTGGGGCGATAATGCTCGCCGAGACTGTTTCACTCGGCTCACTTCGCTATCTGGACGTCTCGTGCAATATGATCGGGGAGGACGGCTTGCAGGCTCTTGCGGCACGTCGGGAGCATGGGCTCGACACACTCATAACTCGGTTCAACAACTTCGTGGACCAGGAGACCTGGGCCGAGCGCGGGTGGCTCCCGACGCCACCGTACAAGCCAGGATGGGTGGGGGATGTGCCGAACCTGTGTGACGCAGACCCCAATCCTTCGGTATCGATTCCGTAGCCCTGGATCCGCATTGGACGGCTGACGCGCCATAAATTGGCGTGTCAGCCAAGTCCGATGGCTCGGTTCCAATCCCGCGACTGGCAAAGCTGTCGCCGAACCCCGTTGAGGCGGTCACGGCCGCGGACGTCTTCGAGTCCCTACGGGCACGACTGAGCGAGGCACGCGACCCACGATTCGGTCGGGCCGCGAAGGTGGAGCAACTCCGGATCGGATTTGCGGAGGCGTCGGCCGCGATAGAGGAAGTCAACCGATTGCACGGTTTGGTCCTGGTCATCGACCAGTGCGCACGAACGGGGCAGGATTATGTGTCGGTCACCGAGCAGGTCCGGGCAGCCGTCGAAACCTGTCGCCCGGCCGAGGGTGCCCGTTTCGCAGTCTTTCCACCCCTGTCATGTAGTGGGTAAGTTCTCGCGATTCGGGTCGACCCGCGATGACCTGATAGCTAAATGAAGGACTACCGAATGCTGCCGGTGCGAGCCGGACAGAAGCGAGTGGGCCGCACCCTCTCCAGTCGAGAAGATGCGGCTGGGTTCGGACAACGTCAAATCGCAACCTCACCGCGTCAGCGACAGGCGGACCACGGTCAGCGCGGGAAACTCGCGAACAGCAACGCGGACGGCTCGACGCAACCGGTTCATGAACTCGTCCCCGGCCAGCGTTTCGCGAACACCTTCGGCCGCGTCGTCGGGCAGGTCGCCGGGGACGCGGATTGTCAGGTGCAACTCGTCGATGGTGACGCTCTTTGCCATCAGATCAACTCCTGCTGATGAGTTCGGGAAACCGCCTCACCACGCCAGGAGCCAGATCGCGACGGCGGCAAGCAGGTACATCATGTCGGCCTCCACAGATGTTGGCTGGAACGCACGCGGGAGACTCATTTCGCGGTGGCGCTGAGCACGCCCAGGATGACCAACCGCGTGACGACCGACCAGCCGGCCAGGTAGGCGAACAGGACCGTCGATCTGGTGCGGGACAGGTTCAAGAAGCCGTACACCGCCACGCCCCACGCGACGAGCGCCGCGAGGTAGCCGAACGGGAACGGGACGAAGCTCGTTACCACCACCGCGGCGATGGCGTAGCCGGAGACGGTCGGGTAGTTCGGGTCGGCGGTCAGGTCGGCCGATTCGGTGAACGTCGACGCGTAGCACGCCACCGAGACGGCCCACGTCGCCCAGGCCAGGAACACGAAGATCGCGAGTCCGATGAGGAGAACCACGGCCCACTCCGGTTCGGGGTGTTGAAGGACGGAATCAGGGGTGGAGGGATGTGCACGAATGGCGAAGTGGACGGGGGCAACCGCACGGGCTGTAGCACCCGCCCGAAGGCGGACGCTGTG
>PNLP01000053.1 GCA_013823135.1 Planctomycetaceae bacterium | reverse complement strand
CTTAAGTCAGCAAACTCTACCAAGCAACCCACTCGTTCCGACGAGTGGGTTGCTTGCATTATGTGCCACCGGGAAGACGACATCAAGAGGATGCCAGCGTTCCGTGCGTCAGGCTCGTGAGATCAATCAACCCGATGGTCTCGTCGCCGACTTCGACAGGAACAACCGTGCGTTCCGCGGTGCCCGGGAAGACTCGCTCGGAACTCAGGTTCGGGATCGGAAGTTTCAGCATCCGCACACTGCGGGGGATCAGCAAGCCGATCGGTTCTGCACCGCCCGGCACAGCCACCACCGCAACCAGCGACTTACCGCCGCCGACGGCAGGCAGCCCGAGCCACGCGCACAAGTCGATCACGCCGATGACGCGATCGTGCCACGACCGGACGCCCGCCACGAAGTCGGCCGTTCCGGGCACGGGCACGATCCCCTCGGGTTCAACGAGTTCCGCGACGACGGCCGCGGGCAGCCCGATCGCCCACGCTCGTTCCTCCGCGGCGGATTTGGGGAGCGAAATCACCATCAGGCGGTTCTGGGCGGTTGCCGCCGAGCGATGCCGCCACGATGCGGGCGCGGGCAACTCACGAGTGAACTGCCCCGTGAAGATCGAGACGAGATCGAGCCAGGGAAGGAGCGCCGATTGCGTACGAACGACCGCGGAGAAGTGAGGCGACCGCACGATCTCCGGCATCCGCAGGAACGCCTCGGGTGCGACGCCTGACCCCTGCGAAGTCTGTTCGATCAACAACCCGACTGGGCCGCCGGGCGTGTCGGCGAGGAGCAGTTGTGTGCCGTCGCGAGCATCGGTCTCGGGAAGCCCGAGCAACCCCGCGAGGCTGAACACCGGGATGTCCCCGGTTCGGGTTGGCAGCGAGCCAACCTGCGGCCACTGCTCGGCAACGGGCACCATTCGCTCAGCCCGCTCCACCCCGCGAACGCACGTGATGTCGAGCGCGATCGACTGCCCCCGAACGCGGCAGAGCGACACACGGGATTGCTTCGCGGTTGCAACGACAGGCATCAGCACTCACTCCATTCACACGGTGACCGGAGCGGCGGCCGCATCGCGGAGGGTCTGGAGCAACTCGGCCGGCTGGTAGGGCTTCACGAGATAGGCGTTGGCACCCAGCTCCATCGCCTTGCGGCGGTGTTTATCGCCCGCGCGGGACGTGAGCATCACCACGGGCATATGGCGGTGTGTGGGGTTCGCACGAAGCGTGGAGAGCAGTTCGTAGCCGTCCATTCGCGGCATTTCCACGTCGAGCAGAATCACGTCCGGCAAGCGTTCCGCGTGGTGCAGCACGTCCAGCGCGTCGAGCCCGTCCTTGGCCGTGAGCAGTTCAAACCCGGCGTCACGCAACTGCCCCGACACGAAGCGGCGAACGCTTGGCGAATCGTCCACCACCATGACGAGCAGTTGCTCGGGTAGGGCGATCCGTGCCGTCATTGCTCGGGTTGCCACGGGAAGCGGGCGCGAGGCACGGGCGGGCGTACACAGTTCCATCGGGTCGAGGATCAACACCACGGAGCCGTCGCCCATCAAGGTCGCGCCGGCAATTCCGGGTGCGTGGCGAACGTGCGTCCCCAGCGACTTCACGACGACTTCCCGACCGCCCGCGATTCGGTCGATGACCACCACGTACCGCTTATCGGCCACGTTCACCACGACCGCCGGGGATCGCGGCGCGGGCTCGGTCGCGCCACGTAGCCCAAGTCGCTTCGCTAGTGCGAACACGGGGAGCGTCTCACCGCCCAACCGCACGACGTCCTGATTGCCGATCTTGCCGCACTGCTCGGGTTCGAGCCGAAGAATCTGAGTGATCGAGCCCAGTGGCAACGCGAACGTCTGCCCCTCGGCGACGACCATCAGCGCCCGGATGACCGCCATCGTGAGCGGCAACCGCACGGTGAACGTCGTTCCCTGGCCTGGGGCGGACGCGAGCGAAACGGTCCCCTTCAACCGCTCGACCATCACCCGCACGATGTCGAGCCCGACGCCGCGACCGGAGATCTCGCTGACCTGCCCTGCCGTGCTGAACCCGGTCTGGAAGAGCAGGTCGGTCAGTTCATCGGGGGCGGCGATTGCGGCCGCTTCGGGGGTGAGGAACCCGCGTGTCACCGCGGCCTGTCGGATCGCTTCGAGGTCAATCCCGCCGCCGTCGTCGCTGACGCGAATCACGATCTGCGTGCTTTCGGGCGATGCCTGGACGCGGATCGTTCCGACCGCCGGCTTCCCCCGCGTTTCGCGCGTCGCGGCGTCCTCGATTCCGTGGTCGATGGCGTTGCGGAGCAAGTGCAGGAGCGGCTCGCTCATCTCCTCCAGCACGGTCTTGTCGAGGTCGGTGTTCTCACCCTCCAGCACGAGCCGCACTTGCTTTCCGAGCCCGTTGGCCGTGTGGCGAACAGTGCGGTGCAACCGGTTCGACAGGTGCGCCAGCGGCACCATCCGAACCCGCATGAGCTTGTCTTGCATCTCGCCCGTGAGACGCGACTGACGGATGAGGTAGCCGTCGAACTCGCCGGTGAGCCCCGAGAGTTCCTGCGAGACCGTGACGATGTCGGTAGAGGTTTCGGACAACTCCCGGATCATCAGGTGGAAGTCGGTGTAGCGATCGAGTTCTAGCCCGTCGAAGCCGTGTGTCGTGGCTTGCGAGCCGAGCCGATTCGCGAGTCGATTGCTCCCCAGAGCACGGGCTTCGTACTGCGTTTCGAGCTTCGAGGTGGCTCGCCGCAATCGCTCGGCGCTGAGTTGAAGTTCCTGAAACAGGTGCGTCAGCTTGCCGAGCTGCTGCTCGAAGCCCGACCGACTGATGACCAACTCGCCGACGAGGTTTACCACCTCGTCGATGCGGCCGATGGGAACGCGCAGCGCCTCGCCCGCCGCCCGAACCGCGGCCGCATCGGTGGCCACGGTCGTCGGCTCGGCTTCAACTTCGACAGCACGCACGGTAGCAGGTTCGTCGGCGGGGTCTTCCTGGGGGAAACCGCCCAACGCACGCGCAGCCTCCACAGCCTCCACGAAGCGAGGCGAAAGCTCCGCGACGATCGCCGGCCCTGCCCGACCCGCTGCGAGGTCTTCGAGCCCGTCGTGCGCATCGAACAGCAGCGCGATCTCGTCCGGTGTTGCGGCTCGGTCGCTGTCGTACAGCACGTCGAGCAGGTCTTCGGCACGATGGGCGAGCTTCGCGATCTGGGTGAACCCCACGGACGCCGCCGCACCCTTCAGCGTGTGTGCGGCGCGGCGAATCTCCTGCAAGTAATCCTTGTTCGTGGGTTGCTGCTGGAACAGTGGGAGGGTGCGGCCGAGCACGGCGATGTGCTCCTCGGCCTCCGCCCCGAACACTTCCAGAATCTCGGCCGAGATCGTCGCGAGGCCATCGTCATGGCTGGGGAGCGGTGCTTCCGCGATGGCATCGGACGCGACCGGCTCCGGTTCGGGTGGCGAGTCCCACTCCAAAGGCATGTCGTCCGCGGCAATCTCGACGGACCCCACGAGCGAATCGACCTCGTCGCCTTCCGCGGGTGGCTCCAGCCACGACTCGGGGGCAGCCGGTTCGCTGCCGGGTGCCTCGCCATCGTCTCGGGGTTCGTCGTCGTTCGGCACAGGCATTTCGACCGCTCCGGTGGTTCTGCAAGGTGGTTCCGCCGTGGTACCTGCTCACATCACGTCGTGACGAAGCGACCACCCACCACAACAGGAACGGTCTTGCTGCTCGCCTGGCCGTTGGCCCACTTGGCCTTCGCGTCGTGCCCGTTCAGTTCGACTTTCGGGGCAGGTGCGACCGTCTCGCCGCCGGGGAGGCGGAACGTTGCGACCGACTCACGCAACCCCGCCGCGAGGCTCGCGAGCCCCTGCACGGCTTCGGCTGCTTGCTTGGTCTCGGTTGCCGTGTCCTGCGTGATGCTCGAAATCTCGACCATCGCTTCCGTGACGCCTTCCGACGCGCGAGCCTGCTGGGCTGCCGAGTGGGAAATCTGCTGGATCAGGTCCGCGAGCTTGTTCGAAACGCCTTCGATCTCATCGAGTGCCTGCCCGGCTTGCCCGGCGAGCTTCGACCCCTCGACGACTTCCTGAATCCCCTTTTCCATCGCACCAACCGCCTCGTTGGTTTCGCTCTGAATCGACTTCACGAGCGTCGCGATCTTCTTCGTCGCCTCGGTGGATCGGTCGGCCAGCCGCTCGACTTCCTCCGCGACCACGGCGAACCCGCGACCGGCTTCGCCCGCCATCGCGGCCTGGATGGAAGCGTTGAGGGCGAGGATGCTGGTGCGGTCCGCGATGTCGTCGATCAGCTGGATGATCTGGCCGATCTCCTGGCTCGACTCACCGAGCCGCTTGATGCGCTTGGCCGTTTCTTGCACCTGGTCGCGAATTCGATCCATCCCGTGGATCGTGTTCTTCACCGACACGTTCCCCTCGCGGGCGTTCTGGAGGGCTTGCCGGGCAACCGTTGCCGACTTCACCGCGTTCTCGGAAACCTGGTGGATCGAGACCGACATCGCCTCGACGGCCTTCGAGGTCGTGGCGATCTTGATGGCCTGCTGCTCGGCACCGCCGGCGAGGTGCTGCGTCGAGGTGTAAATCTCACCGGCCGATCCGGTCACTTCGATGGTGGCCTTCTGCACGCTGCCGATGACCCCGCGAAGTTGATCGAGCATGTAGTTGAATGAGTCCGCGATGGCACCCGTCACGTCGGCCGTGACCTCGGCTTCCTTCGTGAGGTCGCCCTCGGCAACCCCCGCCACTTCTTCGAGGAGTCGTTGAATCGAGATCTGAATCTGGTCGCGTTCTTCCTGCGACTGCATCAGGCTCAGGGTGTTGTCGAGCATCGCGTTGAGCGTGGTGGCCAGCTCGCCGAGTTCGTCGCGAGAAGTGACCACGGCACGAGCCGTCACGTTCCCCATGCCGATTTCGGCCAGCACTTCCTTGACCTCGCCCAACTGCTGGGTGATGCCGCTCGCGATGCCGTACACCAGCGCACCGGCCAGGAACAGCACGATGACGATGAAGACGGCCGCACCGTAGAGCCGCGTGGAGAAGACGTCGTAGCGTGCGGTCAACATGCCGCGAAGAACGGGCAGGTTCTCGTCGTTCACCTTCTGGTACGCCGCGAGCGCGGCAGACGCCTTCTCCCACAATTCGGCGGGCGGAACCGTCAGCGCGGCTCGGTCCTCGGCGGGAGCCTCGACGAACTTCGATTGAACGAGCGCGACGAATGCGTCGGCAGCGGCGGTGGCTTCGCTGAACTTCGGGGCGAGCTTGTTGTACGCTGCCGCGTCGCGATCCTTGAGCACCGTGACGTTCCCGTCGTAGTTCACCCGGGCCGCGGCGATCTGGCCGAGCAACTGCGCGAGCTTGTAGCGATCCTGCGGCGTGATCTCCTTCTTCACCGCGAGTTCATAGGCCAGCGCGCGTGCCTGCCCGACGAACTCGATCAACGCCGTCGTTCGCAGGGTCAGGTTGTCTTGCAGGTAGTAGGTGACGAGAATCGGGTCGAGAATCAGGTTCGACTTCTCGCTCACCGCGAGTTGAATCACGCCCAGTTCGGCGATGACTTTCGCGTATCGCTCTGCGGCGTCTTCCGCCTTCATGTCAAGGGAGTGGTCCGTGAGGTTCGCCAGGCTCGCCTTGACCTGCTTCCATTGCTCGGAGGTGCCGAACGTCGCGCCGCTCTTGGCGTCGGCAGCGTCCTCGGCCTTCACGAACTCCTCGATCCGCGTGCGGCTCTCCGCGAGGCGGGGCTTGAAGTACGCTTTCTCAGCCTGATCGCCGCGGATGGTCGCGTCCACCATCGTCCGATGCGCGGTGACCTGATCGTTGAGCTTGTTCAACGGATCGACGTGATCGAGGCCGTTCAATTCCGCCTTGAGGAAGCCGCCGTCGTAGCTGAGCGCGCTGATGTAGAACGCGGCCAGGGCGACCGCGGGCAAACCCAGCGCCAGCGCAATCACCACCAGCTTCTGCCAGACCTTCATGAGCGTGAATCGTTCGACCAGTCTCATCGGAAAAACTCCAGTGGTGATAAGCGTGTGTCGCCACCGTGGGCGAGGTTGTTGGTTTGACTTCGCGGTTCGCGAGGCATGCCTGCGGAGGCTGGAATGATTGCAATCATGCCGACCCGAAGGGGAGGAATTCGGGGGCCAGCAAGAGACGGTCCGGAACGAGCACAACTACCTGCCGGCGGTCCAGGCCAGCGACCCCGGCCATGTATGCCGAGCAGCGAGCGGTGATCGGTGCTGCGGGCACACGCACTTGCTCCGGCGGGATAGACTGGATGCCGCGGACCCGGTCCACGAGCAACCCCGCCGAGAGGTCGCCACCCGGAGCGGTCACCACGAGCAAGCGGCGGTCGTGGCTTGCCGCGCCGGGCTTCTCGTCGAAGAACGCTCGCATGTCCACCATCGAGAGGATGCCACCGCGAATGTTCGCCACGCCAACCAGCCAGTCGGGGGAACCCGGAAGCGGAGTCGAAGCCGGCGGCCGACCGATCTCGCGAACCGAACTCAGCGGAAACGCATACTCGGTGTCTGCCACGGCGAAAATCACATGCGGGTGTTCGCGGCCAATCGGGCTCGCGGCCTTCGCTGTCGAGCCCGTGTCGGTCGCCACGGCACTCGGGGCGTACCCCACTTCTTGCACGAACCGTTCGAGGATGCTGTGGCTCTCGGCGGCGTCCAGTTCGGCCTTCGCGTGGAGCTCGGCCACGCATTCGCCGGTCATGTCCTCGGCCACCGCACGGAACACGCCAGTGCCGGGGAGTGACGGCTGAACGGTGAGCGGCAGCGCCAACTCGGCTTGCGGTTCCAGTCGATCCACCTGCGTGAAGACAACCCGTGAAGCCGCGTCGTAGCCTGTGGGCTCCGGCGTGAGTTTCCAACCGGTCGGGATGGTGACGCGGAGCCCCACCATCCGAGCCGCGGCCGTTCCGCTGTTCCGCACCACGACTCGCAGCGGTTGCTCCCGGTTCACCTTCCAGTGCTCGGACTCCGCGAAGGATAGATCAAGTTTCGCGACTGTGACGGCGCAAGTCGCCTGTGCGGCACCCACCGCGTGCGGCACCGCCACTACATCCGCGAGAACCGCACCCTCGCCAGCCGTTCGACCCGCCACGCGAACGGTCGCGGTCACGGCACCGGCTGTTGGGATGGCCGCGAACGCGATCGCGGTATCGCTCAGCAGTGAGAGGCCACCCGTCGCGCTCAGTTGAACGCGGATATCGCGAACCGGGCACGTTCCCGTGTTCCGCACCTTCAACGTGAACTCCGTCGCGGCACCAAGTTCGACGCCGGCAGGGCCAGCCATCTCCAGCGAGACAGCGGGGCGGATCACCGGAACCCCGAAGGATGAACGTGTGACGTAGCTCGTGCGGAAAGTGGCCTGCCCATGATCGGCCCAGTCCACGCCGTTGATCGCGACAGCCTTGATCCGAATCGGGATCTTGGTGCCAACCTCCGCCCGCCCGAACTTCCAGGTCAGCGTGCGGCCACTCGACGACGTCGCGATTGGACTCGTGGCGAGAACACGCACGCCGGGGGGGATGTCGTGCTCAACCTGAACCTCGTTACTCGCGACCTTCGAACCGAAAGAAACGACCGCGCCATAGAGGAACGGTTCGCCATGCGTGGCGGGTCGCCGAGCGGGGCGTGTGGTTGGTGGTGTTGGCGGTGGGGGGGCCGGAGCCGGTGCTGGGGTGGGGATAGTCGGAGGCGGTTCCGCTGGCAAAAGCATCCCGCTCAGGTCAAGCCCTTCAGGGGTATCGTCGGCTCCCATCCAATCGGGCATACCGGCCGAGTCGTCAGCGGGGTTGGTGGGTGGCATGGCCCGAGCGAATCTCCGTTCTATTTTTCGCGGCCTGGTGTGAGTTAGTCCCTGGCGAGCCGGGAGCGTTTTTCTGCTTCACGACCGGAGGAAGGCAATCGAAGCAATGGCACGCGGATCTCGCAGATCAAACGCGGATGAAGAGGATCAAACACAACCAGGATTAACCACAGAGTCACAGAGAGCACGTAGAGTAGAGAAGACAAAACCGAGAGAAGATTTTGTGTTCAAACCCTGCATTGTCTCAGTGTTGGGTTTCCTCTCTGTGCTCTCTGTGACTCTGTGGTTAATACTCTTCTCTTATCCGCTTCATCCGCGTTCCATCCTCTTCATCCGCGTGCCATTGCTTCGATTGAAGAGGACTCGGTTGAGTGAAGAACCTCCGGTCGCTGACGCTCCCGGCTCGCCAGCTCACCCTCATTCTCGACCGCTGTTACAGCAACCCGCCCAGGACGGAGATCAGTTCCGCCTCGGCGAATGGCTTGGTCATATAGCCGTCCGCGCCCTGTTTCAGCCCCCAGAAGCGATCGCTGTCCTGGCTTTTGCTGGTGAGCAACACAATCTTGATGTTCTGGGTATCCGGTGCAGTCTTCAGTTGGCGACACACCTGAAACCCATTTTTGCGAGGCAGCACAACATCGAGCAGAATCAGGTCGGGTCGTTCGGCAGCGGCCTTGGCCAGCGCTTCCTCTCCGTTCACGGCCGTGATAACTCGGTAGCCGCTGTGTTCCAGCGCATTGGTCACGAGTAACAACTCTGTCGGGCTGTCATCAACAACGAGGATTGTCCGGGCCATCTACGCTCCTCCATGTGGCAACACCCACGCGGCATTACCAGCGCCCAATCATTCGGGCAGTTCGCGAATTTGCGAGTTGAACTCACCAAGGAAAGCGCTGGCGGCCTCGACCCAATTGCGAGCCGTGGCCGAAGTCGGGAAAGCGCGAGTGAACAACGCGAAGTACGCCGAGAGCGTCTCGAACCCCGCGAGCAGACACGCCCGGATTTGCGGCGCGATGCTGTCGTCCCGGGTGGTCACCACGGACCACAGCGACCGGAACACGCCGGTGGGCGCAGCCTGCCGCGAGTCGTGCGTGGCCATCAGAAACGCACCGGCTTTCGCGAGGGCTTCCGCTTGCAGGCCGTTCAAATCCTCGGGGAATGTTGCCTCCGCGGCGACGGCCTCGCAGTCGGCGATCATCCCCTCCACCGCGTCGAGGATGGCTTTCACGTTGCCACGAACTCGCTCGGGAATTCGGCCACGGCGATCCTCCAACTGCGACAGCAGGGTCACAAGTCGGGTTGTCCACTCGGGGGCTGGCATGGTCGGTGTCACAGCCGGTTTTGGACGCGCCGGAGCGAGGGCATCCACATCTTCTTCTTGGTGAAGTTTCAACACGGCAGTCATGATTCAACTCGGTCTCGGTTACGGGGAGAAGTCGGTTCAGGTGCGGTCCGCGGGGCAGTGCTTGCGAACCGCTTGTAGCAGTGCGTCAGGTTGAAGCGGCTTGGAAAGGTAGGCGTTCGTCCCGGCGAGCCTGCCACGAATCTTGTCGAAGAAGCCATCCTTCCCCGTCAGCATGATGACGGGAACCTTCTGCGTATCCGGGTTCCTTCGAACGAGTCTGCAGACCTCGTAGCCATCCATTCCGGGCATCGCCACATCGAGCAGAATCAGGTGCGGCACGCCGATCTCGCGAATCCGGTCGAGGGCGCTGGAACCATCCTCGGCTTCAACCACTTCGAAGCCTGCGCCCGTCATGGTCATGGAAACCAGTTTTCGGATCGTGCGGCTGTCATCGACGACGAGGACAGTTCCCAGTGTGGGCTTCGCCGGAGCGAGTGACGGTTTTTTCGGCATCCGCGGCACGATCGCCGTATCCACCTTGGCCGCATCAACGGTGGGTGCATCGCCGAGAGGATTCGAGCATGCTTGCTCCTCGCGCTGGGCTGCTTCGATTTTTGCCCGGTAATGAAGCACACCCCGTTTCGCAGGCGCGCTCTCGGGATTGATCTCCAGGGCACGTCCGAGGTGGGCGAGGGCTTCAGTGGGTGATTCCGCGACACTGGCGAGCCATACCCAGGCAGTCTCACTGCGAGGGTCAGCCGCAATCACAGCACGAAGTAACCGGCGAGCCGTTGCGGGGTCTTTCGCCTTCGCGGCGGCGACACCAGCTTGCAGGCGAACCGGACCGATCGCCGTCTTCGCCTTCTCGTTATTTGGGTTCACCGCAAGGATTGATTCGAGCGCGTGCAGCGCCTCAGTGGGAGATTCCGCGACTCCCGCCAACCACTGCCAGGCGGTTTCATTTCGTGGGTCGAGTTTGGTCGCTTCAAGCAACAGCAGACGCGTACGAACTTTATCATTCGCTCGCACCGCGACGGTGGCTTCCCGAAGTAAGTCGATCACGTTCGGGGTAGTCATCGTTCCTCCTTGTCAACGATCAGCTCGAATCGCATGTTCTGGAATCTCAGCCACACAACAATAGCGACCAGCGTGCCGTGAATGATTGATTGCGAAAATTCTTCACCATCATTTCTTGACGAACTGGTCGATTCCTTCCTGCTTCCACACTCTCATAGTGGCCTGATCTTTTGGGTCGATCTTGACCCCGAGCGCGTTCACGGGGACGACGTTCTTCTTCTGAAGCTCAATCCAGGTTTTCTTCATCCGCGGGTCGAGAGGCACAGCGATCTCCGGGTTGGTGCGTTATGGGGTAGGGTCAGCGAGTTTGACGAGGAATGGCCGGGACGTTGGTGCCAGCAACTCATGAAGTCGGTCAGCGGTCAGATTCGGTGTTTCGGGAGCAACCACGACCAGAGCCGGCGATCGAACGGCATCCATCAAAGGCTCGGCCAGTGCGCCGAGCGCCGCCACATCCACAGCCTCGATCTCACGCTGGAGAACGTCTGTCGCAATGGCGTGGCCGAAGTAAAGTTCTTGCGTCACCAAGCGGCTGAACAGCGTGGACGCGTCTTGACCACCCAGAAGGTGCTGACCACGCAACTGCATCTTTGCCCGCCAGAGTTCTTCGGCGGTGACGGGGTTTGTTCCGTTCGCCAGTTCGCACAGTGCCGACCACGCAAGTGAAACCACTTCCGTGAGGTCTTCGGGGGCCGTCGCGCCTTCAATCACGAGCAGACCAGCATCCGAATACGCCTGGTATTCGGCCGCGATGTGGAACGCCAACCCGCGGGTCTCACGCACTTCACGGAACAATCGCGAGCTGATGCCGCCGCCGAGGATCGTGGTGAGGAGGTGCCAGCCGTAGCGGTCGGGACTGGCGTACACGGGAGCCGGAATTGCCAGGGCGAAGTAGGCCTGCTGCACCGGTTGGCGGATGAGTTCGACGCCGCTGTTGTACCGAGGGCGTGGAATCTGCCGGGGCCCGGCCTCGCCGATCAACCTCCAGAACCCGTCCCGCACTTGCGCGACGAAGTCGTCGTGCTCCACCCCGCCGGTCGCGGCCACGATGATGCGGTCGGGCATGTAGGTGCGGTGCGTGAAGTAGATCACGTCTTCGCGTGTGAGCCGACTCACCGTTTCCGCGCGACCCGCGACAGGGCGACCCAGTGGATGATCCGGCCACACCAGTGATTTGAGGCGATCGTTAACCAACCTGTCAGGTTGGTCGGCAAAGGTTGCGAGTTCGCGGCCAATCGCTCCACGCTGAGCCGCAACACACTCTTCGGGAAACGTCGAGTTCAGCAGCAAATCGCCGAACAGGTCGAGAACGTAGGGGGCGTACTCGTCGAGAACCGTGGCCGCGTAGCAGGTGTAATCGCGTGTGATGAAGCCACCGACCTGACCGCCGAGAGTGTCGATCAACCGGGCAATTGAGAGTCCGTCGCGGTTGCTCGTCCCTTCGAACATCAGGTGTTCAGTGAGGTGCGCGATGCCCGCGAGTTCGGCTGGCTCGTCGCGAGGTCCAACGTCGAGCAACGCCCCGATTGTGCAGGAGCGAAGACCCGGGACCGTGTGGGTAACCACACGCACGCCGTTCTCAAGCGTTGCGGTTCGGTACATGAGCCGTGGCAATGAGACAACACGCCGCAGGTTTCGCCTGCGGTTGGGGTGGCTATTTGAACGTGAAAGAATCGGGTGGGGAGAGAACCGATCCAACCACTCAAGGCGGGATGCTGGATAGTACACTACCAAGCATGGGAGAGAACTGCATTACTACAGCGCCTCAATCAAACTACTGAGGATGGGCAAAGGGTCAAGGATAAATGAGACATTCGGCGGCTCCCGATACAGGGCCGTTCCGTGATTCAGATTGGGCCGGAAAATTTCATGCCACGTCATTCCGGGCGAAAATGGGAACACCACAGCCGGAAACGTGATTTGGAGCCAGAATGACATTATATGTCCGGAATGACATATATAAGATTGTTCTGTAAGATAATTTGACATCTTCGGTTGCGGCCGAATTCTGCTGCCTACGAGACTCGCAGCCACGGGTACCGCGAAACACGGAAGGGCCCTGGCTCCCGATAAACTCAATCCGCAGGTCGGGCGAACCGGGAACGCAACTCCTCAACGGACCCGGTCACGGCCGGAGGTGGAACGTCCCACAGCGTGACGTGGCCGCCACCGGTTCCCGTTGCCAGGCGACTCGCGTTCGGTTCAAAGACCACGTGAATCACTTCCGATTGGTGCCGCAGCGGCGGCCCGACCGGCAAGCCCGTTTTGGAGTCCCAGAAGCGTGCAGTGTTGTCCCGGCTTCCGGTGGCCAGGAACTTCCCGTCGGGACTTGTGGCCACGGATGCCACCGCACGGTCGTGTGGCATCTGACGAATCAGCGGCCGCCCCGTCGTGGCGTCGAGGAGTTCCGCCACGTTGTCCCGCCGGCCGACGAGTATGGCAAGGCCATCCCGCGTGTACTGCGCGTCGCGAACCTCGTCGGCAGTGGCCCACCCCGTGCGGGAAGCCTTGAGTGTTTCGGGGTTCAAGAACACCACTCGCGGCCCGGAGGTGACGAGGAGTTCACCCCCGTCGGGGCGCACTGCCATCACTCCCGCAGTGACTCCGGGCGGCAGGTCTTTGATGGGGCGTTCCACCCCGAGCACATCGAAGTTCCCGGGCGCGAGCCGCGAGAGGAGTGTGTCGCCCAACACGTACAGGTTCGACCCACCGGGTGAGAACTCGAACCGACGGACCTGACCCAGCCCGAATGCGTTCTTGATCTCCGATTGTGGGCCGTTCGGGACCGAAAGGAGGTCAAACGCGCTGATGTACCCACGGAATACCCGCGACCGTTTCGGGTCGGCATCGTACCGCATGCTGCGAATGATCTGCGGCGAGTTCGGCGAAATCTGGAGGGATTTGAGGGTCTTGATATCGAACACTTCCACCTGAAAATCGTCGGCAACAGCAAGGCGGTCGCCGGTTGGTGAGCAGTCGAGCCCGCGAACTCGACTCCCTTGCCGGGCCGTGACGAGCCTGGCGGGTTGAGGAATGGTACACACGTACGACGCGTTTCCGGATGTGACCGCGAACTGATCCGTTCCCGGGCGAAATCGTGGTCGTCGGGGATCGCTGGTGACGCGGAGCGGGACTCCAACGGGTTGCCCCGTGTGCTGGTGCCAGTACCGGATGTTCCCGTCGTTGTCCGCCGTGACCAGGATGGGTTGTTGCGGGGCGAACGCGACCCCGTTGCCGTTGGACCCAGCGAGGTCGATGTCGAAAGTGGGCCGCCTTCCGGGGATGTCGAAGACCCGCACGCGGCCACCGGGGCCAGTCGCGGCGAGCGTTGTCCCGTCGGGCGAGACCGCGAGGTCCTGAACCCAGCCTGCTGCCGCCCAGGCCCGACCGGGCTGTCGGGTTTGGAGGTTCCATTCATGCACGAGTCCTGCGCGGTCGCCTGTGTACGCGAACTTTCCATCCGTTGAAAGCGCGAGCACGTTGATGACCACCCCACCATTGGGTGCCTGAGGGGGCACGAGTCGAGCGAGTAGCTTGGGCTTGGGTTGGGCGGCCAGGTCCCACTGGTGAATCCCGTTGTCGCCGTCTGCTGCCCAGAGAGTCCCATCGGGGGCGAACGCGATCGAAAAGATATTGTTCCCGTCGCGAGTTTTCGCCACCGCGGATGTGCCGTCGAACGCCAGCTTGAAGTTGGGGTTGCTGGCGTCCCAAACAACAATTTGCCCGGCCCCGCTGCCTGTGACAATCGTCTTCCCGTCAGGGCTCACCGCAACGGTCCCCATGCCCGGAGCCATTCCTGGCAGCCTGAGAGTGCGGGGCGTGTTGTAGGTCCGCAGTTTCTCCCCGGTCGCGGTGTCCCAGAGAATGACCTGAGAATTGACGCCGGACGTCACGAGTTGCTTACCGTCGGGGAAGAACTCGACGGCCGCTGGTTCGGCGGGGTGAGGAAACGCACGGGCTGGCGGCGGGAGCACCTTCACCCACGACGCGAGGTTGAGCCTCGCAACGCGAGAGAGTTCGCGATCGGACGCTTTCTCTTTCGCCACGTCGCCGGGTTCCTGGGCAAGGGCGTTCGCTTCCGCGAGCTCCACCACACGCACGAACATCTCCAACCCGGCCTGAACCCGCCCTTCTTCGCAGGAAGTCATCGCGTGGCCGAATTCGAGTTCCGCTTGCTTGCGATCCGCTTTGATCCGTTGCGATTGAGCTTCCCCAAGCGCGGCCAGCGCTCGCCTCTCGGACACCGCTGCCTGTTCTCGCGCCCGTCGTTCGTCGTCGGCCTTTCCCTTCGCGCGGTCGGCTTCGTTTGTCGCACGCTCGGCTTCGGTCATCGCCCAGAGGCCAAACCACAGCGAGGCGGTGACGCCGGCGAGCAACGCCAGGGTTGCGACGGCAATCCCCACCGACAGCCCCCGGTTCCGCTTCATCCACTTCACCGCCCGCTCGAGCGAGCCCGCGGGGCGAGCCATGATCGAGTCGCCGCACAGGAAGCGGTTGAGGTCGTCGGCCACAGCCTGGGCCGTGGGGTAGCGTTTCTCAGGTTCCTTCTCCAGGCACTTCAGGCAAATCGTTTCCAGGTCGCGTGGCACAGCGGGATCGTGCTTCCTCAACCGCTCAGGTTCTGAGGCGAGCACCATGTGAATCGTGGCTGCCGCCGAGTTCCCCGCGAACGGCGGGCGACCCGTGAGTAGGTCGTACAGCACGGCCCCGAGAGCGTACACGTCGGCAGGTGTACCGACCGCGTGAACCTTGCCCGACGCCTGTTCCGGAGCCATGTACGCCGGAGTGCCGAGCACTTGGCCGGTGACGCTCAGATCGGAACGACCGACCTTTGCCAGCCCGAAGTCGGTAAGCCTGGGATCGCCGTCGGCGGTGAGGAGCACGTTGGCGGGCTTGATATCGCGGTGAACCACGCCGCGAGAGTGAGCATGAGCCACTGCCGCCGCCAAGTTCGCGACGAGCGCCGTTGCTTCGCGTGGGGGCAGCGGGCCACGAGCCTTGACGCGATCCGCGAGGCTGCCACCCGGTAAGTATTCCATCGCCAGGAACGGGTGTTCGTCGTGCTCCCCGAACGAGTACACCTTCACAATGTTGGGGTGTTCGAGTGCCGCGACCGACTCGGCTTCGAGCAAAAAACGGGTCCGGGTGATGGTGTCGGAATACGACCCGGCAATCACCATCTTGAGGGCGACCACACGGTTCAACAGGATTTGACGCGCCCGAAAAACGACTCCCATACCGCCGCGACCGAGCTCACCCTCGATTTGGAATCCGGGCACGTTGACGCCGTAGCTCGAAGACACGGCCGCCGCCCGGTGCTGATCTTCGGGCGATTGCGCAAGCGTTCCGTAGGGGGATTGCTCCGTATCGGGGGCCGAACCCTCCGTGATCGCGTGAGGCGGCAGCGTCTCGTGCTGACGGTTTGGCGGTGTCGCGTCGCTGGGATTGGTGGACATGGTCGGCTCCGGGTTCAACCGGTTCAGACTATTCCGCGACGTGTGGTCCGGAAACCGTCACAGTGGGCCGCTGTGGTCTCGCGTAACCACAGAGTGGCACACCTGAAGGGAGTTGTCCAGGGATACGCAGGGGTGGGGTGTACCTTCGGGATTTTGGGAGATCCCGCGAAGCCGCTTGCCAGGGCCGTTCCGTGTTTCACATTCTGTGCGTTGTGCTGTTGAGCCACCACCTTGCTTGCGCTTGTTGAAGTTGCGCTTTTGTTTATTGCCGGTGGTTTTCAGCCTGAAAGGCTGTGACAACATAGCCCAGGGCAACGCCCTGGGACCGCTGAGACAAGGCGCAATGTCGCAGCCCTTCAGGCTGCACGCTGATTGGGGCGTCGACGACCCAGGGCGGCGACAGCTTCGCTGTCTTGCCCTGGGCTATGTTGTCACAGCCTTTCAGGCTGAAAACCCAACAACCAGGGCAATAAAGCGGCAGCGAGGGGGCTACCTGAACAGCCCAAGATAAATCACGGAACGGCCGTGAGCCGCAAGCGGCTTCGGGTTGGACTCGCGAAAGCCGCTTGAGGCTTCGCAGACTTAAGGCAGCGGCATGAAACTGATCTACCAGCAACTGTAGCCGGAGTCTGTGACCCCGGACCACGTTGGCCCCACGAAGACCGGCCTCACAGAGGCCAGCTACAAAAACAAGGCCAACACACACTGGTAGATCATTTTGACGCTAAGGCCTAAACTTACTTGTCCTTCTTCGGTGGCGACTCCCAGATGTGCGCGAGGAGTTCGTAAATCTCGGGCTCCGTTTCCTTCAGCTCGCCACGGTTGAACGGGAAGAAGTCGTTGCCCCCGAAGTAGCTCTCCGTCATCTCCGCGAAGAATTCCTTGTGATTGGTCAGGGCATAATGCTTCACACGGGTGCCGTTGTGCAGCAGCGTCTTCTCGCCGTGACCGCTCTTCTTGTACTTCTCATACGCTTCGATGATCCGTGGTTCCTCGAAGCCCAGCACCTGATCGTGATACGCGTGGGCCAGTTCGTGCAAAATCACCCACGGTTGCTCGCGGACATTCCGCTTGGTCGCCAGATCGGCCGCACGTGGGAGGTGAACGCACTTGGCCAGGTCGGGGGAGTATCCGTTCGCCTTGAGCCAGCCGGCACCAGGGTGATACTGCATCGGCCCGAGGTTGCCATGCGTGAGATCCAGCACGATGACCACCGTTTGCAACTTCTTCACGCGATCGGCGGGGACAGCAATCTTGATCTCGGCCAACTTTGCTTCGAGGAACCGCAGGGCACGTGTTCCCAGTTCGTCGTCGGGAGCTTTGAGCAGACGATCATCGACACGCACGGTCCACCCTTCGACCTTGCGGTCGGTGCGGGATGTGGGCTTTGCCGGTTCATCTTTCTTCTTGGGTGTGTCGTCACCATACACTCCACCGGACAGGAGCGCACAGATCCCAATCGCCAAGCTATACCGATTCATGGTGAGAGGTCCTTGAGTATGTGGTAACGCCGCATTCGTGGATATAACGACGATACTACTCTCGTAATCCGTGTTACTCTTGTCGGTTAGCCCAGCCCCAACTGCAATCCGCGCACACCCGCGTGTTTCGATGTCTCCAGAATCCGCCACGCTTTTCGCCCGCCTCGCGAGCCCGTTCACCGCGGAAGCCCTGTTCGATTGCCTTCTCGATGTCGCGTACTTCGTGAAGAACGAGCGGGCGCAGTACGTCGTCGTGAACCGCACCCTCGCCGATCGTTGTGGCTTTCGGGACAAGCGTGATCTACTTGGTAAGACCGCCGAGCAGGTTGCACCTGCACCACTCGGGCGCACGGCACTGGAACAGGACATGGCCGTGCTCCGGACCGGCGTCCCCGTCCGCAACCAACTCGAACTGCACATTTACCCCACGGGCCAGGCAGGGTGGTGCCTGACGGATAAGTTCCCACTGACCGATGAGCGTGGGCGAGTGGTCGGACTGGCAGGAGTGTCACACGACCTCCACGCTCCAGACGAGTCGGCCGGTCAGTATCAGGCCGTTGCCGCAGCCGTCAATCACGCACGAGCCAACCTGGATCGGCGGTTACTTGTTGGCGAACTGGCGGCAGTGGCAGGGTTATCCGCCTATCAGTTCGATCAACGGATTCGCCGGCTCTTTCGACTCACGACGGGGCAACTACTTCTCAAGTTTCGCATGGATGCCGCGGCCGAGCAACTTCGCGACACAACACGACCCGTGACGCAGGTCGGGTTGGATTGTGGCTTCGCCGATCAGAGCGCGTTCGCCCGCCAGTTCCGACGCACAACCGGATTGACGCCCGGAGAATACCGGCGAGCGTTCCTCACAACGGGCGAAGCGGGGTAAATGCCGCACTGTGCGCAAACTTCAGTTGCAACTGAAATAATCGACAATCCTCGCGTTTCCGCTCCGGCTACGCTCAATCAGTAGATCGGCGCGATCTGCCAGCAATCGAGTCATCCCCGTGGTGAAGGTGTTCGGCATGTTCCGTTCTCTTCCGCTCGCCGTCGTTCTGGTGGTTCTGTCCGCAGGCAGCGCCCGACCCGCCGAGCCACCCGCAACCTTGCACCAGCAACTCGCGAAGGAACCGCTCGCCGAACTGGTGAACACCGCCCGGGAACGTGGCGACGCGGGCCGTGGTGCCGTGTTGTTCTTCCAGCCGTTCCTCAGTTGCGCAAAGTGCCACGACGGAGAGACCGGCACCCAACTCGGGCCAGACATCTCGAAGGCTGGCAAGGAAGCGACCGCGGAATACATCATCGAGTCCGTTCTGTCACCGTCGAAGGTCATCAAGAAGGGCTACGAGACGATCACCGTTTCCACGAGCGACGAACGCACGTTCACGGGCCTCGTGGCAGCGGAGACGCCCGACACGCTCACGCTCATCGACCCGGCCGCCAACGGCAAGCGTGTAACAATTGCGAAGGCCGACATCGTGAAACGCACGGCCGGCACGCAATCGCTGATGCCGGATGGCCTCGTGAACCTGCTCTCGGATCGCCAGCAGTTTCTCGACATCGCGAAGTACCTCATCGAGATCGCCGAGCAAGGGCCAGCCCGTGCGAAGGAGTTGCGACCCGCGCAGACGGTTCTCGTCATCCCCGAATACGAGAAGGACATCGACCATGCAGGGTTGATTCGCACGCTCGACGAGAAAGCATTCAAGCGTGGGGAAGCAATCTACACGCGCGTCTGTGGCAACTGCCACGGTACGAAGGATCAACTGGGTTCATTGCCGACATCGTTGAAGTTCGCCTCGGACAAGTTCAAGAACGGCAGCGACCCGTACAGCCTCTATCAGACACTTACCCGTGGCTACGGGATGATGGCACCGCAAACGTGGATGGTCCCCCGACAAAAGTACGACGTGATCCACTACATCCGCGAGGCATACCTGAAGCCGCACAACCCCACGCAGTTCACGAAAGCCGACGACGCCTACTTCGCGAAACTGCCAGCGGGGAAGAAGAACGAGTTCGGGCCACCCGCCGTGAACGTCGAACCCTGGGTGACGATGGACTACGGCCCCAGCCTGATGAACACCTACGAAGTGGGCGGGCCCGGGCCGAACATCGCGTACAAGGGGATCGCGGTGCGGCTCGATGCGGGTCCGGGCGGCGTGTCTCGCGGGAAGCGCTGGGCGTTGTTCGACCACGAAACGATGCGGTTCGCTGCAGGCTGGAGCGGCGACGGATTCATCGACTGGAAGGGGATTCACTTTAACGGCCAGCACCAGATTCACCCCAAGCTCGTCGGGGATATCCAGGTCGTGAACCCGGTTGGGCCGGGCTGGGCCGATCCTGAGTCAGCGAGTTTCGCCGACCCGCGACCGAAGGGGCGCGACGGTCGACCGTATGGTCCGCTCCCGAGGAAGTGGTCGCAGTATCGTGGGAGTTACGCCTTCGGCGACCAGACGATCATCTCGTACACGGTGGGCGATGCGGCGATCCTCGAATCGCTCGGAGGCGAGATCGACCCGGCCAAGCCCGAACGACTCGTCTTCACCCGCACGCTGGAGATCGGCAAGTCGTCTCGCGACCTGCTCGCTCGCGTTGCGCCCGAAGCCATCGCGGCGGCAGTCGTCGGTGACAACCGGGTGTCACTCGTCACGAAGGACGGCTTCACGCTCCTCAACATCCCCGCCGCCGCGACTCCAACTCGCGTGAAGTTGCTGCTCTCGAAGGGGAACGCCGACACGCTTGCCGCGTTCGCAAAGACCACACCCGCGCCACGATCCCTGAAGCCGCTCACGGCGGGCGGGCCGAAGCGATGGCCGGACGTGCTCAAGACCACCGTCACCCTCGGCAAGAACGACGGCCCGTTCGCCGTGGACACGTTCGCCACGCCGAACCGCAACCCGTGGAATGCGCAACTCCGCCTCACCGGCTTCGACTTCCTGCCGGATGGCAAGCGAATGGCGGTCTGCTCGTGGGATGGCGACGTGTGGCTTGTCGGCGGGTTGGACAACCTGGCCGGCGGCCTGACGTGGCAGCGAATCGCGTCGGGCCTGTTCCAACCGCTTGGGTTGAAGATCCGTGACGGAGCGATCTTCGTCTGCTGTCGCGATCAGATCGTGAAGTTGAACGACCTGAACGGCGATGGCGAAACCGATTTCTACGAGTGCTTCAACAGCGACCATCAGGTAACCGAGCACTTCCACGAATTCGCGATGGGATTGCAGACAGACGCGGAGGGGAACTTTTACTACGCCAAGAGCGGCCGGCACGCCCTGCCCGCGCTCATCCCGCATCATGGCACGCTGCTCAAGGTGAGTAAAGACGGTGCGACGACCGAGATCCTGGCCACGGGCTTCCGTGCCGCGAACGGCGTTTGCCTGAACCCGGATGGCACATTCTTCGTGACCGATCAGGAAGGATTCTGGACGCCGAAGAACCGCATCAACCTCGTCGAGAAGGGCGGTTTCTACGGCAACATGTTCGGCTACACCGACCTCAAAGACACATCCGATTCCGCGATGAAGCAACCGCTGTGCTGGATCACCAATGCCTTTGATCGCTCGCCAGCGGAACTGCTCTGGGTCACCAGCGAGAAGTGGGGACCGCTCAAGGGCGCATTGCTGAACATCTCGTACGGGCACGGGAAGATTTACGTCGTGCCGCACGAGAAGGTGAGCGGGCAGGCTCAGGGCGGAATGTGCGCTCTGCCGCTACCCCCCTCCCCCACCGGCATCATGCGTGGTCGGTTCAACCCCATCGACGGCCAACTCTACACCTGCGGCATGTTCGCGTGGGCTGGCAACCAGTCGCTCCCCGGTGGCTTCTACCGCATTCGGTACACCGAAAAGCCGACGGATCTGCCGATCGGCCTGAAGGCGAAGTCGGGTGGCGTGGAGATCACGTTCACGGACCCCATCGACGCGACGAGTGCGGCCGATCCGAAGAACTACGAGATCAAGGTGTGGGGGCTGAAGCGAACCCAGGCTTACGGCTCCAAGCACATCGACGAGAAGCCTTTGTCGGTCTCCAAGACCACCATCTCGGCTGATGGCAAGACCGTTCGCTTGGAGATCCCGGACCTCGCGCCCACGTGGGGGATGGAGATCAAGTACCGCGTGAAGGGCACGGATGGCCGCGCGATCACGGGTGTCATTCACAACACCATTCACGCGATCGAAAAGTGACAGTTTGATCGAACCTGGTTCTACGGAATCGGATCTGCAATTTTCCAGGCGAGCGGGGCTTTGACACGCCCCGCTCGCCAATCAGTTGCTGTCGAACACAACTCACCAACTCCTTCCACTCTGATCTGCTGCGGCATCAAAACGAAGAAATCCGAAGCGACATCAGTTGCTCTGGTGGACGAAGGCATGTCACACCGAACTTTCCTAATTTCGTCACTAATTTTCCTCAGGACGATATTTCCCGGCGGTACAGTTCTAGTTGGATTATTTCCCTCTGCCGCGGAACCAATGCTGGGTACGAGTCGATGCGAAACCGCGACGCTTGGCCGTCGCATGTTTTCGCCGCTCACACCGGATTTGGTCGAGGTAAGGAGTTTCTCATTGCAGGGCGAGCCCCCCCGCGGTGCTGCACCCCAAGACTCCGACACGAGAGGCGATGATATGAAACGGCCGAAATCTGGTTTTACCCTGATCGAGTTGCTCGTAGTGATTGCCATTATCGCAATCCTGATTGGTCTGTTGCTCCCGGCTGTTTCCAAGATTCGGGAGGCGGCCGCCAGGACGGGTTGCCAGAACAACCTGAAACAGATCGCGCTGGCATGTCGGACGCACGCCGATACCGTGGGCTCCCTGCCAGCCGATGGTGCCGGTGGTTACAACAGAGTCGGAGTTCCTCACCAGGGATTCAAATCAACTCAATGGGGAGGATGGCAGTACAACATCTTGCCTTTCCTCGAGCAGAAAGACCTGCACGACATGGGCTTGCAATTTGGTGAAAACACCAACGAGCGGAAAGCCGAAAGCAGGAAAATGGTTCAAACCGTCGTTAAGGCATTCGTCTGCCCGTCTCGCGGAAATCCGATGTGCTCTCCGATGGGTGGTGTGGATAACATCAACCTCCCCGCCAACTTTGCTTTTGCGAGGTCTGATTACGCGGCCAACGGAGGGAACAAGACCGACGGCACCCCCTGCAACAATGGAGACTATGGCGTCAGGGGGATGTACGGACAGGCATTGAACGGCACTATCTACCACTCTACTGGAATGAAGCTGGCTGACATCAAAGATGGACTCTCCAACACATACCTCGCCGGTGAACGGTACATCAACCCGGACAATTATCGAGGCGGCGAAAGCGGAAACGATAATAGTTGGGCCGTTGGCCACGATTTCGACGCTTTCCGTTGCACAAATCCCGCTGCACAGAGAGATACTCCGGGCTACCTGACACGAAACATATTCGGGTCAGCCCACTCAGCCTTTCACATGGCATTTTGCGACGGGAGCGTCCGTCCAATTCCCTACACGATCGATCCGGCCATGCATGCCAAGCTCGGCGCTCGCGCCGACGGCAATACCGTGACGTTCGAGTAACTCCACCCGAGGTTCTAGCATGACCACGCAAAGCCGCCGGTTCGGAAAATTTGTCTTCAGTTTGTCGCTCGGTGCCGTGCTGAGCGCGGGCTGCAGTGGCGAGCCGAGACGGATCGAACCGCCCAGCTTTCAGGCCAACGCGGGCTCGGCAGCCATTACGGAGTACGACTCAAACAAGGACGGCAAGATCGGCGGCGACGAACTTTGGAAGTCTCCGGCCTTGAAGTCCGCACTGGCCCTCATCGACTCTAACAAAGACGGGGCGATCACCGGGGAGGAAATTGACGCGAGAATTCAACAGTGGCGAGCATCGCGAGTCGGGTTGATGCCGGTTGCTTGCAAGGTTCTGCTCAACGGGAAACCCGTTGCCAAAGCACGGATCACATTTGAACCCGAGGCATTCTTGGGGAACATCCTGCATGCCGCCACAGGCGTCACGGATGAAGAAGGAATCGCGAACATGTCGATTTCACCCGAGCATCTGTCCAACCCCGCGTTAACGGGCGTCGCGCCCGGTTTCTACAAGATCGTCGCCGAGATCGAGAATGAACGGCACAACGCGGGCCCACATACTGGATGTGAGATTGCCCTCGATGCCTCGTGGTCTGGCGAAGGTATCGTCCCTGTTGAGTTCACCAAAAAGTAGCGACCAACGAAGTGAAGTCGGCTGAAGATCCGTGACAGCAACTCTTGATACCAATCAGCCCAAAGGGCGACGCCGCTTCTGTCGTCGCCCGTCCCGCCAGAACAATCGGCACGACGAACTCACCAGCAACTCGCGAGGCGAGAAGCGTGTTGTTGCTCTGCGCATCGGCGGGTAGTCGGCACCCTAACTGAGAACACATCTCTGCGACCGTCTTTGAGTCCCTAAGGTCCGAAATGCTTGCCTCGCAATAACTGCGGTCTGCGTTTCGACTGTTTCAGGGAATCTCGGTCGCAGTTTCACTTCCGGCACGTTCACTGCATTGAACCTGAATAGCACCAGCGAATCAGAATCGAGATCGCCAAAAGCGATTCCCCCTGAAACGCAATTCCCGCTCTCGACACCGTTCAGGCCGCCGAAGGCCGAGACATGGCGACCTGGGAAATCAATCACCCGGTTGTGTTGGTTTATTCCCCACCGTGGAACATCCGGAAGCAACGAGCCTGAGTTCAGGCGTTGGGCTTCTTTTGCCCCACAATCTCTGTTCATTACTCTCCTTGAAGGAATCGCAGCATGCGCCGATCATCATTGCGTCTCAACGTCGAAGCTCTGGAAACCCGTGACGTCCCAGCGGCATTGCTCGTCGGCACGGTGCTTTACATTAACGGTAGTGGGGGCGACGACACGGTTACGGTCAGCCAGGTGGGTGGCAACGCGCTTGTCACGCTGAACAGTGTGAACTCCTCCTTCGCGCTGTCCCAAGTTACAGGCGTCGTGTTCAACGGCCTCGGCGGGAACGACACGTTCACGTTCACGCTTGACAAGGCCATCACGGCCAACGGCGGTGACGGCAACGACACCATTACCGTCAACAACATCAGCCGCCAGACCGACGCGACGATCAACGGCGGCGACGGCAACGACACCATTACTTCGATGGTGAGACGTAAGGTAACTGTGGTCGGAGGCAACGGCGACGATACGATCACCTGCTTACAGGCCAGCTACGTAGCGATCACCGGCAACGGCGGAAACGACACCATCACTTGCGACACTACCGGAATCGCCGGCATCAACGGCGGCGACGGCAACGACACGATGACGATTAGCCACGCGAGCAGTGCCACCATGAACGCGAGCAGCGGCAACGACATCATCACCGCAGCCTTCGTCGGGGTCGCCAATATCCGGGGTGAAACGGGCAACGACACCATCAACGTTGACGCGTACGGTCCCATCGTTATCGAAGGCAACAGCGGCAACGACGCCATTACATTCGGTACACCGGGGCGAGCCACGGTCTCCGGTGGCACAGAGGACGACAACATTCTGAACGTCGGCACGGGCGTCGCAGCGATCAGCGGAGGCGACGGGGACGACTACATTATGGGTGGGTTCGGGTACAACACGATCAACGGCGACACGGGCAACGACGCCATCACCGGCCGTGGGATTGCGGGAGACACGCTCCGCGGCGGAAACGACGCGGATGCCCTGACAGCAGCAGGCGGGCCGACGCTGTTCTACGTCGACCAACTGGATACCTACATCGCGCGGATTGGCGACCGGGTGATTTTCGCACGGGTCTAATGCGTGGATCGTGATTTGAGCAGAGGTGAGGTCATCCAACACAAAGGCGACTCGCCATGCGAGTCGCCTGTCGCATTAGCCCTTTCCCGCGATGCCCGAGTCATAGCGGACCGAGCAACCGCACCAATTCCGCGACCGAGTGAACGCCGACCTTCTTCATCAGGCGTGCCCGGCGATCCTCCACAGCCCGGACGCTTAATCCCAGATCCGTCGCCATCTCACGGTTGGTCTTGCCCGCAGCGATCATGTCGAGAACCTCGCGTTCCTTCGGGGTGAGGGCAGCCAGTCTCGCATCCGTGTCCGCGGTTCGGGTCTGCGACTCGCGGTCGGCACGGTCCTTCTCGATTGCCCGGCGAATGTGCCCGAGCAGTTCATCGAGCCGAAATGGTTTCTCCAGAAGGGTAACTGCACCGAGGGTCATCGCTTCGACCGCGATCCGCACGTCCGCGTGGCCGCTGATCATCACGATGGGGATCGCGATTCCGTCGTCGGCGAGCTTCCGTTGCAGTTCGAGCCCCGTCATCCCCGGCATCTTGATGTCGAGCACGAGGCAGCCGGGCTGTGTGGGGTCGTGTGCGGCGAGGAACTCGGCTGCCGAGGCGAACCCCCGCACGGGATGGCCGAGAAGCAACCCCGCACTCGTGAGCGCACGCCGCACCGCTTCGTCGTCGTCAACAACCCAGATGGTGGGTTCCGCGCTCATGACCCCTCCTTGCGAGCAACCGGAAGCGTGAACGAAAACTCGGCCCCGCAGCCGTCCACCGCGGCCGCCCGCATCGACCCGCCGTGCGCCTCGATGATCGACCGACTGATCGCGAGGCCCATTCCCATCCCGTTAGGCTTGGTCGTGTAGAACCGTTCGAAGACACGCTCGGGGTTCGCGAGCCCCACCCCCGTGTCGCGGACCGTGACTGTCACCATGTCGCCATCGCCTGCCGTCTCGACGGTAACTGTTCTCGCGCCGTTGCCACGCTCCACGATCGACTCGATCGCGTTCTGAATCAGGTTGAACAGCACTTGTTCAACTTGCACGCGGTCCCCGAATACCGGGCCGAGCAGCTCCCCGGCGAGTTTCAGTGTCACGGTCACCCCGGAACGGTGAGCGTGCCAGTCGAGCATCCGCACCACGGTTCGGACCGCATCGTTCAGGTCGATCGGATCGTTCCCAGGTTCGGTGCGGCGAGCCATGCGGCGGATGCTGCGGACGATCTCGGCGGCACGCGACGACTGATCCGCGATCTCGGCCAGCACGCCTGCAAGTTCCGGCCGCACGGTTGCCCCAGGGTCGGCGAGCCGGGCCGCGATGTCTGCCTGGAGGCAGACGGCAGCGAGTGGCTGGTTCAACTCGTGAGCGAGCCCCGCAGCCAGTTGCCCCAGGAGTGAGAGCCTGCCAAGGTGGGCAAGGTCTGCCTGGTGCTCCTTCACGCGTTCCTCAGCCAGTTCGCGTTCCATCGACGCTCGCCTGCGGAGGATACCCAGGAGCGTCGTCATGCTGATGGCAAACAGCGCAAGGCAACGGTTGACGACCACCTTCCAGTATTCGGTCGTTCCGTGTTCGGGTACGAGTTCCATCTTCGCCAGGGTCAGCGCTCCGCACAACCCCGCAACGGCCGGGCCAAACCACCCCGGCTTGGCCGAGAGTGCCAGTAGCACCGCGAACGTGTACGGCACGGCGCTGGCCACCCCCAGCGGGAGGCACAGATCCACCGCAAAAACGAACGTGACCAGCCCGAGTGAAATGCCACGCGGATAGGCCGCGAGGAGGCGACGAATCACGAGGCACCTGCTGCAAAAGTGCGCTGCCTTTGGGCACTGTTGCTGGACGGCTGCCCGGCCCGTGGGCGTTCGGCATATCCCACGTGACAACCCCAATTCGCGAATTTTGAGGCGAATTTTCGCTGCAAATCAACGTGGTTTTCCACGTATCCTCCGATTCTTGGCGTGGTGAATCACGGGTCTGGCACATCAAATGCAATCGCCATGCCCCAGACATCGCGAGAAACGCATACGCACCCCCCTACCGCGGCGGCTGGCTCTCCCCAGCCCCGCGGCCGGGCGGCGCATTGCCCGGAGGGCAGGTTCGTGGGTCGATTCGCGACAACAGGAACAGTTTACCTCGTCGGGGCTGGCCCCGGTGCGACGGACCTCATCACGGTTCGCGGCTTGCGCATTCTGCAATCTGCCGATGTCGTGCTCCACGACGCCCTGATCAGTCCCGAGATGCTCCTCGAAGCGGCCCCCGACGCGGAAGTCGTCTCGGTCGGCAAGCGTGGTTACTGCGTGGGTTCGACCCGCCAAGAACACATTAACGAAGCCATGGTACGGTACGCCCGAATGGGCAAATCGGTTTGCCGCCTGAAGTGTGGCGACCCGTGCGTCTTCGGTCGCGGCGGCGAAGAAGCTGAGATGCTGGTTCACGCGGGCGTGCCGTTTCAGATCGTGCCGGGGGTGACCTCGGCCGTGGGCGTGTGTGCCGCTGCGGGCATCCCGCTCACGCATCGCGACGCGGGTCAGGCCGTCGCGCTCGTCACCGGTCACCACGACCCGGACTCCAGCGATTGCACCCTCGACTGGAATTCCCTGGCTCGAATGCCTGCCGTGGTCTTCTACATGGCCGTTCGCCACGTCACGAAGATCGCCGCTCGCCTGAGCAGTAGCGGACTATCCCCCGACACGCCGGTTGCGGTGATCGAATCGGGCACGCTGATCCGCCAACGGGTTCACGTGGCGACTCTGGGCACCATCGGCGTCGTCACCGAGTGTGCGGCCGTGACTGGCCCTGCTGTGTTCGTAGTCGGCGAGATCGTCCGTTTCCGGGACAAACTGATGGCCCTCGCGAGCGGCGGACTTGAGTCCGCTGTTCCCCTGGTGAATGAGAACCGTGGGCTGGCACCCACCGCTCGGCGGAAATCACAAGGAGTCTCAACATGATCCGCGCTCTGCACCCCGTGAAGCCGAAGCTCGTTGTGATCGGGAACGGAATGGCCGGGGCGCGTCTGCTGGAAGACGTGCTCGCCGCCGACCCCACTTGCTTCGATATCACCGTCTTCGGCGACGAGCCCTACGGCAACTACAACCGCATCCTGTTGTCGAACGTGCTCAACGGCACGCAGGACGCGAAAGAAATCTTCCTCAACTCACTCGCGTGGTACGAGGAAAACGGCATCACGCTGCACGCCGGCCAGCGAGTCACGAAGATCGACCGCGAAGCGAAGACCGTGACTGCGGGCGAACTGACGGTCCCCTACGACTACCTCGTGTTCGCCACGGGGAGTAAGCCGTTCGTGCCGCCGGTGCCAGGAACCTCGCTCCACGGCGTGTTCGTCTTCCGCACACTGGACGACTGCACCAACATCGCCGGCTACGCCAAGGATTGCAAGAACGCGGTGGTGATCGGCGGCGGCCTGCTGGGGCTGGAAGCGGCCAAAGGGCTGATGACGCACAACGTGTCGGTCACCGTGATCGAGATGGCACCGTGGCTGATGTCGGTGCAACTCGATGCCGCCGGTGGTGCGGTACTTGGCCAGACCATCGAGAAGATGGGGATCGTCGCGAAGACCGGCACCAGCACGAAGGAAATCCTTGGCGAACGGCACGTCACGGGTGTGCGGTTCGCGGACGGTTCCGAAATCGCGGCCGACATGGTTGTCGTCTCCGCAGGCATCCGGCCGAACATCGATCTCGCGAAGGAAATCGGGCTGACGTGCGACCGGGCTCTCGTGGTGGACGACCAACTGCGGACAAGCGACCCGGCCGTGTTCGGCGTCGGCGAGTGCGTCCAACACAACGGCATGATCTACGGGCTCGTCGCCCCGCTGTGGGAGCAGACGAAGGTGCTGGCGAAAGTGCTGACCGGCACCGACGCCGTCGCCGCCTACACCGGCTCGAAGATCGCCACCAAGCTGAAGGTGATGGGCGTCGAGCTGGCGAGCATGGGCCGCATCGCCGACCTTCAACCGACCGACGAAGTGGTGCAGTTCAGCGAGCCGCAGCGGCGGGTGTACTGGAAGGCAATCATCCGCGACGGCAAGGTGAACGCCGCGTGCCTCCTGGGCGACCTCGGCCCCGCCGACGACCTCATGCGAATGTTCCACGCCGGCACCCCCGTCCCCGAACGCCGCCTGGAACTGTTTTTCACCGCGAACTCGGAGAAGAAAGAAACCTCCCTCGCGGACCTGCCGGACTCGCACCAGATTTGCGACTGCAACGGCGTGTGCAAGGGGACCATCGTTCAGGCCATCAAGGCCGGGAAGTGTACGCTTCCCGCGGTGGGGAAGGCGACTCGCGCCGGCACCGGTTGCGGTTCGTGCAAGAAGCTCGTGAAGGGGCTGATCGAAGCGGTTGCGGGCGGCGTGAAGGCCGACCCGAGCGAGGGCTGGTACGTGCCCGCGGTGCCGCTCGACAAGCCGACGCTCGTTGCCGAGGTGAAAGCTCGCGGCCTCAAGAGCGTGTCGGCCGTGCTGGCGGAACTCGGCACGACGGAGGACGAAAAGAGCAAGGCGGGGCTCGCGTCGATGCTCAAGGGGATCTGGGGCAGCGATTACATCGACGAGCGCGACGCCCGCTTCGTCAACGACCGCGTTCACGCCAACATTCAGAAGGACGGCACGTTCTCCGTGGTCCCACGGGCATACGGCGGCGTCACGACTGCCGACGAACTCATCCGAATTGGCGAGGTTGCGAAGAAGTACAACGTGCCGATGGTGAAGTACACTGGCGGTCAGCGCATCGACTTGCTCGGCATCAAGAAGGAAGACCTGCCGCTGGTGTGGCGCGATCTCGGGATGCCCAGCGGCTATGCGTACACCAAGGCACTCCGCACCGTGAAGACGTGCGTCGGCAGCGAGTTCTGCCGCTACGGCACGAACGACAGCACCGCCCTCGGCATCGCGCTGGAGAAGCGTTACCAGGGGTTCGAGTTCCCGGCAAAGGTGAAACTCGGCGTGAGCGGCTGCCCACGAAACTGTGCCGAGAGCACCGTGAAGGATGTCGGCATCGTCGCCACCGAGGGCGGCGAGTGGGAAATCTCGGTCGGCGGTGCGGCCGGGGCACACGTTCGCAAGTCGGATGTGCTCTGCCGCGTGAAGACGCAAGCCGAGGCGATCAAGGTCATCGGCCGCTTCCTGATCTACTACCGCGACAACGCCAAGTGGTTGGAACGGACCTACGACTTCGTGCCGCGGATCGGCCTGGAGAACGTTCGCTCCATCATCGTCGAAGACTCGCTCGGCATCGGGTCGCAACTCGACCTCGAAGTGGAGAAGACTGCGGCCGCCTACCTCGATCCGTGGCTCGAACGCGATCAGCCCGTCTATGCCGGACAGTTCGAGGACGAGCGACGAATCGCGTTACCGGTACTGACCTGAGACACCACTAACTTCAACCCTTCCATCGTTTAGCCGCGACCCGAAAGGGGAGCGCTCCGCTTCGCGTCGCGGCTAAACGAGGCGGAGACTCCGCGCCATGAGCCAGACCATCGCACCCGCGCTGCGGTTCACGACCATCTGCGAGTTGAACGAGTTGCCCGTGGGGTTGGGCCGTGCGTTCCGCGTCGGCGGGCAGTCCGTGGCCGTGTTCCGCACGCGAGCGGGCAAGGTGTTCGCCGTCGCCAACGAGTGCCCGCACAAGGGTGGCCCGCTGGCCGACGGAATGCTTGCGGGCGATCAGGTCGTGTGCCCGCTTCACACGTTCCGCTTCGATTCGGCATCCGGCGAGTGCGACCAACCCGGCGTGTGTGCCGTGGCCACGTTCCCCGTCGAAGTGGTCGATGGCTTCGTGCGTGTTGGAATCAGCATCGGTTAGCCGCGAGCCGAAGGCGAGCGTTCACGTGTACCGTTCGAGGCAGTTGTGTTGCTCTCACTCCCACAAATCGACGCCCCACCCCGGAGCACGCGGACGCACTGCCCGTACTGTGCGTTCCAGTGCGGCACCCTGTTGAACGGGAGCACCGCGGCGTCGATGCAGATCGAAGGCGACGCCGAGTTCCCGGTGAACGCGGGCAGACTGTGCGTGAAGGGCTGGTCTGCCGGCGAACTGCTCGGGCACCCGGATCGGTTGCTGACGCCACTCATTCGCGGATCGTTCGGCGACCTGTTGCCAGCGAGTTGGCCCGCGGCGCTCGACCGCATCGCGGAAGCGTTTCGTCGCATCCAGGCAGAGTACGGCCTCGACGGTGTTGGGTTGTTCGGCTCCGGGGCGCTCACCAACGAGAAGGCGTATCTGCTCGGCAAGTTCGCACGGGTCGCGCTCCGCACGCCGCACATGGACTACAACGGCCGCTACTGCATGTCGAGCGCCGCGGGAGCCGGCAACAAGGCGTTCGGCATCGACCGCGGGCTGCCGTTCCCGGTCAGTGACATCGCGTTGTCACGCACTCTGCTGGTGATCGGCTCGAACCCGTTCGAGACGCTTCCGCCCATCGGTCAGTGGTTCGACAAGCAGCGCGAGAATGGGGGCCGGCTCATCGTCGCCGACCCACGCCGCACCCCGACGGCCCGTGCCGCCGATCTGCACCTGCAACTCACTCCGGGGTCGGACCTCGCCCTCGCGAACGGCCTGCTCCACATCGCGATCGAAGAAAAGTTCATCAACGCCGACTTCATCCGCGAACGGACCAACGGCTTCGACGCCGTTCGCCGCACGGTCCTCCAGTACTACCCCGCCCGTGTCGAGCAACTGACAGGCGTTCCGGAATCGACGCTGCGGCAAACCGTGCGCTGGCTCGCGGAAGGCACGCCGTCGATGATTCTCACGGGCCGCGGGCCAGAGCAGCAAAGCAAGGGCGTGGATGGCGTTCTGGGGTTCATCAACCTCGCGCTGGCACTCGGGCTGATCGGCAAGCCCGGCTCGGGGTTCGGAACGCTCACGGGGCAAGGGAACGGGCAGGGCGGCCGCGAGCACGGGCAGAAGGCCGACCAACTTCCGGGTTACCGACTCATCGAAGTGGACGCCCACCGTGAACACGTCGCCCGCGTGTGGGGGGTCGATCCGGCGAGCCTGCCGCGTAAGGGCCGTAGCGCTTACGAACTGCTCGACTCGTGCGGGCGGGACGGCGGCGTTCGCGGGTTGATGGTGATGGGCTCCAACGTCGCGGTCGCGTCCCCAAACAGCGGGAGCGTCATCGAGCGGCTGAAAGCTCTCGACTTCCTCGCGGTCTGCGATTCGTTCGCGAACGAGACGGCGGAACTTGCCGATGTGGTGCTGCCGGTCACGCAGTGGGCCGAGGAAGACGGCACCATGACGAACCTGGAAGGCCGCGTGATCCGTCGCCGGAAAGCGGTTGCCGCGCCGTGTGGCGTGAAGTCCGATCTGGAGATTCTCCACCAACTCGCGGAACGGCTCGGGCACGGCGACAAGTTCGCGTTCGCTTCCCCGGAAGCCGTGTTCGAGGAGTTCCGGCTGGCCACGGCGGGCGGAACCGCGGACTACGCCGGGATCAGCTACGACCGCATCGACCGCGAAGACGGCGTGTTCTGGCCGTGCCCCAGCGAAGACCACCCCGGCACACCACGGCTGTTCGCGGAACGCTTCCACCACGCTGACGGCAAGGCCAAGTTCCACGCCGTTCAGCACCGACCCGCGGGCGAGGAACCGAGCGCCGAGTTCCCGCTGTACTTCACCACGGGCCGCTACCAGGAGCACTACAACTCGGGCGCGCAGACTCGCCGGGTGAGCAAACTCGCGGGTGCGAAGCCGATCCCCCGGTTGCAAATCCACCCGGAACTCGCGGCCCGGCTGGGGGTCGAGAGCGACTGGTTCGTGACGGTCGAAAGCCGCCGTGCCAAAGTCGAATTCACGGTAGAAGTGACCGCTGGCATTCGCCCCGACACGCTGTTCGCTCCGTTCCACTGGGGGGGTCGTCACGCGGCCAACCTCCTCACGAACGCGGCCCTCGATCCCACCAGCAGGATGCCCGAGTTCAAACTCGCCGCGGTTCGCGTGATTGGCGTGCGGGCACCCGAGTTCAACGCAGCGGAGGCAATCGCGTGACACGGAAGAAACTCGCGATCATCGGCAACGGCATGGCCACCGGGCGACTGCTCGACGAACTGATTCGTCGCGACGGTCTCTCGCGGTTCGAGGTCACGGTGTTCGGGGAGGAACCGCACGGTTGCTACAACCGCATCCTTCTCAACCGGGTACTGCTGGGCGGCGTGGTTGACGACATCACCCTGAAGCCCGCCGCGTGGTACGCGGAGCACGGCGTGCGGCTGAAGTCGGGTGCGGCCGTCACACGGCTGTCGCACGCGGCCCACCGGTTGTGGACCGCCGACGGACAGGAGCACTACTTCGACCGTGCCGTGTTCGCCACCGGGAGCGTTCCGCGTCTGCCGCCGATCGAAGGCGCGAAGATGCCGGATGGTCGCTGGAAGGATGGCGTCGCGGTCTACCGCACGGCCGCCGACTGCGAGCGGATGCGGAGCTTTGCACGATCGGGCCGGCCGGCGGTCGTGGTCGGCGGCGGGCTTCTCGGACTGGAAGCGGCGAAAGGATTGGCCGACCTGGGCATGTCCGTCACGCTGCTGCACCTGTTCGACACGCTGATGAACCGGCAGGTAGACGGTCCCGGCGCGATCATGTTGCGGCGGGCGATCGAGAAACTCGGGATCACGGTAATCACGTCCGCGAACACGAAGGCTGTTCTGGGGGCCAAGCGTGCCGAGGCCGTGCTGCTGGGTGGCGGAGCCCGCGTGCCCGCGGACCTTGTCGTGTTCGCCAGCGGGGTGAAGCCTCGCGTTGATCTGGCCAAGGATTCTGATGTCCCGACCAATTCCGGCATCCTGGTCGATGATCGCCTTCAGACAGTCCTGCCAGATCTCTATGCGGTTGGCGAATGTGCCGAGCACAACGAGCGGGTCTACGGCACCGTGCAACCGGTTTACGAGCAGTGTGCCGTGCTCGCGGACGTGCTGACTGGAGCGAACCCAGACGCCCGCTACCACGGATCCAAGGTGTACACGCGGTTGAAAGTCGTCGGCATCGAAGTCGCCAGCATGGGCGACATCGACCCGCAACTGATCGACGATGAGGTCGTGCAGGTTATCGAAGAGAAACGTGGCGTGTACCGCAAGCTCATCATTCGGAACGATCGCCTCGCGGGGGCGGTCCTCGTGGGCGATTCTTCCGCCGCCGCGAACCTCGTGCGGCGGTTCGAGCGCGGCGACCCGCTTCCCGTCAATCGCCTGGATCTCTTCGCTTCGGCAGATCGCGCGTCGGAACCGACCGGTGGTGTCGTTTGTAACTGTCACCAAGTGACAGAGCCAACGCTCCTCGCGGCCGTTCGCGGCGGTTGCCGAACGCTTCAAGACCTCTCCGCACGCACGGGTGCTGGCACCGGTTGCGGTAGCTGTCGCGGCCAGCTCGCCGCGCTGTTACTGAAAGCCGGAAAGCACCCCGCGACCGTCGCGAATTAGCGAGCGGCGCTCGCTGACCCCTGAACCCCAGAGGTTTCCATGATTGCATCACCCGAAGTCGAACCCGCTGGCCCCCGGCAGCGCGTTCTCTGGCTATCGACCGCCGCGTTCACGCTGCTGTTCGCGGTCTGGCTCATGCTCGGCGTCCTGGGTCTGAAGATCCGCGCCGACCTGAATCTGACCCCGGCCCAGTTCGACTGGTTGCTTGCGACGGCAATCCTCGCCGGCTCGCTCCCGCGTCTGAACTTCGGCATCTGGGCCGACAAGTACGGCGGTCGTCGCGTCATGACGCTGACGCTGCTGCTCACCGCACTCCCGACGTTCTGGGTCAGCCAGGTTACGAGCTACGAAGAACTTCTCGTGTGTGCGGCGTTGTTCGGGCTGGCCGGCAACTCGTTCACCGTTGGTATCGCATGGTGTTCGGCGTGGTTCCCGAATCGCTCGAAGGGAACGGCCCTCGGGGTGTTTGGTGCCGGGAACGTGGGTGCGTCGGTCACGAAGTTCCTCGCGCCGGCACTGCTGGCGACGATCCCCGCTGCCGGGTTCTTTGGTGGTGCGATTCCGGGCGGCTGGCGGTTTGTCCCGATTGTGTATTCCGTGCTCCTGGTGATGATGGCCGCTGCGGTGTGGTTTGGAACGCCCGCAGTGGATCGCTGCCCAGGCCGTGGCCGGACGATGGCCGAAGTGTTGGCTCCACTCAAGCACGTTCGCGCCTGGCGGCTCAGCCTGTACTACGTCGTGGTGTTCGGGGCGTATGTCGCGCTCGCTTCGTACCTGCCGAAGTATTACGTGGACGTGTACGGCCTCCCGATCGCCACAGCGGGCTACCTGACGGCCCTGTTCATCTTCCCGGCTAGCCTACTTCGCCCACTTGGCGGCTGGCTTTCCGACAAGTTCGGCCCACGCCGGGTGACGTACTCCGTGTTCATCACCATGATTGCGGCATTGACGCTGCTGTCGGTGCCTGCGTCGATTCTGGAACTTGGCGCGTGGGGATTCACGGCCCTGATGTTTGTGGTGGGCTGCGGAATGGGGATCGGGAAAGCCTCGGTTTACAAGTACATCCCGGACTACTTCCCGCGTGACGTGGGTGCTGTGGGTGGGTTGGTCGGAATGCTTGGAGCGCTGGGCGGGTTCGTGCTGCCGCCCGCGTTCGGCATGCTTGGTCGATGGAGCGGGTCGCCGCAGGTCGCCTTCGTCGCACTCCTGGCGCTGACCGTGGTGAGCCTGGCCTGGCTGCACGGAGTTGTGCTGCGAATCAAGGCCGCGGAGCGTGCCGCCCGGGTCGCCGAAACGCAAGCTGAGAAGGTCCCCGCCTCCGTGTCGTGATGAAAGTCACCCGGCTTGTGTGCCGCGTTCGCGGAGAGCTTTCGCAAGTCGGGTGATCGTTTCGTCAATCTGGCCGCGAACTTGAACCGGGTCGGCACCCGCTTCGAGTGCGGCCAGGCTGGTGTCCATCTTCCCGGCCCACTCGCGGCACTTCGCCTTCAGCCATTCCTTGTCTGCCGGTGCCAGTGGCGCATGGGGCGACAAAATCAGTTTGGAACACCCGGCTCGCAGTTCGTTGATTCGCCTCGCGACTTCGGGTGCCTCCGCTGGTCGCGCGTCGAACCACTCTTCGGACGACTTCGCCAACCCGTTCAGGTATTCGGCCGGCTTCGATTCCGCTGCCGGAATGCCGCCCGCCCGATCCCAACCCCACGCGACTTCCGTTCCCTTCCCGCGGGTGCCCGTCGCGGCGTTCTGGAACGTCACGACTCCTACCGCCACCAGCAAGCACGCTGCGAGCGCGGTGCTCACGATCGCCCACCGCTGGTAGACTCGCTCGCGGTTCGAACCACGGCGCCCGGGAGCGGGTGCCGGTTCCGCCTGGGTGTCGAGCAACGCATCGAGACTCGCCCGACCGCGCTCGGCTGCCGCGCCGAACTCGTTGGCCCGCGATGCGACAGAATCCCAGTGTGCCCCGCCTTCCGTGAGCACGGTTTCCTGGAACTCCAGAAGTGTTCTCGGGTGGCGAAGCAACTGGCGGAGAAACTCCGGGGGCACGCCCGCCAGCCCATCAGCGACCGCCCGTTCGTACCAGGTTCCGAGGAGCTTGCGGGCCGAGACCTTGTTGCCGTAGGCCGGGTACGTGGCTTCGAGTTCGGCAACGAACTGGCCGAACTGCGGGGAGAGCAACCGGCGTTCCAGCCATGCGGGCACGGCGATGGGGTCATCCGGGATTGTGAACGCGATGAGGGTCACGGGCTCACCTTCTTGTCCACGCACGTCTGCAACTGGGCCTTCGCGTGGTGGAAGGCCCGGTACGCCTTGTCGGCCGGCATCCCGGTCCGGGCGCAAAAGTTATCGTAGCTCTCGCCGCCGACTCTCGACCTCACCAGATCCGCAAGCTGCGAGTCGAGGCGTTCCAGTTTTTCGAGGCAACGGGCCAGGGCATCCCGGAGTTCCGCCTCGGCCATCTCGTCGTCAACCGCGAGCCGCTTGTGGTCCGCGAGTTCGCCTTCCTCGGGCAATGCTTCGGACTTCTTTCGCCGCATGTGATCGGTGACGCTGTTCCGGGCGATGGTGTAGAGCCAGGCCCGAAAGCTACCCCCGTGGAAGGCGGTCGGCAGCGATTGCCACACCTTCTGCCACACGTCCTGCGCGATGTCCTCGACCGCTCCCGGCTTCACCCGTCCCGAGAGGAACGCGAGGAGCTTTCGGGCGTGTCGGTCGTACAGCACGCGGCAGGATTCTCGTGCCGCGTTGGCTGCGTCTGGGAAGGCCCCGCGTGCCGCGATCACGCTCGCGTGGGCCTCATCCGTTTCGCTTGCGATGTCCATACCCCGGATTGTCCGGACTTCGGGGCGAGCGTCAACCAGTGTCGCCTTCGAAGTGGAAACGCCAACACCCCCGGCGAACCGGGGGGAGGCGAGCATCCGTCACTCAGGATCAGGGAAGCAGCTTGATGCCGGCGTTGTCGTTCTCGATCGTCTCGGCGATTGCGTTGGCCGGATCGGCGATGACCCCGATGAACACCTTGTTGTTACCGGCCTGGTTGCCGAACTTGGCGATAACCTGCTGCCGGAACCGTGCGATATCCACTCCTGTGAAGGTCACCGACAGGCTGCCACCCGCGGGGATCGGGCCGACCTGCTTCGTTTGATCGAGGAAGATCAGCGTGCCATCAACCGCGTCGGCAACCCCCAGTCGCACCGCAACCGTGTTCTCAGCGATCTGCCCGGTGTTTCGGACGATCGCGGTCACCCGTTTGAGCTTCTCGTCGGCGACGATTTCCGACGAGGCGATCTGAATGTTCCGCTTCAACTGAAACTTGGGAGTCAGGTCTTGCTTCAGCGAACCAGGGGCGACGGTCACCTTGCCCGTGATGTTGGGGACGGCAGGTGACACGGCTCGCGGGTCGAGCTTCTTCGTGGGACCTTGCTGGGCGGTGGCGACGGTGGCGGTCAGGACGAGCAGGGCCAGGGTGGTGATCGTGCGGGTCACGGGTCAGTCTCCGGTTCGGTTTGGTGTGTTTTCGGCGGCTCGTTTGTCCGCCGTCGGACAGGTAAACGAGCCACCCACGCACTTCTCCGAAAATTGTTCCGGATTATTTCCCAGATTCGCCACGGACTAGTTTATCCGAATCGTAAACCAATTACCCGAAGTGACTTAGGAATCGTCAACTGTCGGCTTCCGCGTCGAGTCACTCGTCCTTCAGCGGGATTGAGATCACCAACCCGGCGAAGCGCGGGGTCTTTTCCGGAGTGACCCCGAACTTGGTGTGGCAACTCACGCAACCGGTTCCCAGGGGGATGGCACCGACGCGGTGGTAATACCCGTTCTCGACGCGGTCGAACTCGGCCTTGCCGGACGCGATCTCGGCGGCGGCTTTCTTCTCGAAATCGGTCTCGGGTTCGTGATTCACGCTCATGGCCGGTGTGTTGACGGCAATCCATCGCGATTTGATCTTCGTTTGTCGATCCACTTCCGCGAACACATCCTCCAGGGCACGTGCGGGGAGTACGGCACGGTCGCGCCGGAAGTAGTGGTGGTGAACCGAGTCCAGGGTCGCGGAATACATCACGTGCATCAGTTTCGCCCGGTCACGTGCCACGGCGAGCGAGACTCGCTTGTCGTCGTCGGGTTTCTGGGTGCCCTTCGCCTTGTCGGCCGGGTTGGTCGGAGTACGAGGGGGGTCGGCGTTCAGGCCCAGAGTCAGGCAGAACACTCCGACCGCGCCGACCAAAATGCCAAGGGTGATTCGAGTTCCGGCCACGGTACACCTCCCATTTGGGTCGCGCGAATCGTTCGCGGAGTGCTAAATTGGACTCTTTGATCCAATTTAGCACAGGTCACATCGCAAGAACAGCACTGGCAAGAATTATTTCGGCGGGATAGCTCGCCTGGGCTCAGTCGTATCCGCCGCCGCCTTCGGAATACAGGTCGCCGAGTGCGCCGCCCTTGTAGATGCGGCGACCCAGATTCGCGTTGTACGGCGTCCACGCGCTCGGGTTGTTGCGGTCTTCCTTCAGTTCACGCAGCACCATGTGCATCCGCGTATCCATCAGGTCGATCAGGTGAAGCATCATCGCTTCCGGGGTCATCGGCACCTTGGGGCTTCCGAAGTTCAGTTCCCCGTGGTGGCTCAGGATCATGTGGTGCAAGCGCAACATGATTTCGCGGGGCACCGGTTCGCCCGTCAGTTCGGGAACCTTCGCAGCCATCTCCGTGAGCATCTCCACCGCGATAGGAATGTGGCCGATCAGTTGCCCCTCGTCGGAGTAACCGAACGCCCGGCTGTAGGTGAGTTCGCGCGTCTTGCCGGCATCGTGCAGGAACACGCCCATGAGCAACAGGTCGCGATCGACTGCGGGGTACAGCGGGAGGAGTTTGTCGGCCGCGTCCATCATCGAGACGACGTGTTCGAGCAAGCCGCCGACGTAAGCGTGGTGCAACTTCACCCCGGCCGGGCAGGTGGCGAACCCGCGGATGAACGCCTCGTCCATCAGGAAGCACTCGGCAAGCGCGCGGAGGTGCGGGTTGCCGAGCCGCAACAGGTAATTGCGGAGGCGTTCCATGAGCTTGGGAACGCTCTGCTCGGTGTGCGGCAGGAAGTCCGTGAGTTCGACCTTCTGCGGCTCGACGCGGTCCACCGTGTTCACGATGACTTGCAGAGTGCCCTGGAAGAGTTGCACCTTCCCGCCGATGTGCAGGAAATCGCCGGGGTCGAACTCCCGGGCCACTTGCTCGCCGGCGTTCCACATGCGACCCGAGATACCGCCCGTGCGGTCGCGGAGTTCGAGCAGCAGATACAGGTTCCCGTTCCGGTTCGCCCGGAGTTGCTTGTCGGTGACGAGGTAGACATCATCCAGATTGTCTCCGTCTCGAAGTTGATCCACGAATCGCCGGCTCATGCGTTGTCCTTAATTCATGGTTTAGCCGCGACCCGAAGGGGAGCGAGAACGCTTCCCTTCGGGTCGCGGCTAAACGTACTTACCTCACATTACTTGCGACGGGGTAACTGACACACCCCATCCTTGCACGGTACGAGATCGTAGCGATTCTTCGCGACCCACAGGTAAACCCGGTGACCCACCCACGGCACGCCGGGCACGTACAGGAACGGCGCGAGCCAGCAGGTTGGCGGGAGTCGCCAGGCCATCCACCGGAAGGCGTTGAAGCCCGCGTGTGCCCGCTTCCGGTTCGGCGTGACGACGTGCATTTCTTCGAGCAGTCGCGCCAGGTCGAGCGGTTCATCACAGGATGGCAGGTTCGCCGTGTCGCGGCAATCCTGGTAGTGCAGTTGGTGGAACCAGTCGAGCTTTTTCAGCACGCGCACGCCACGCTGACACAGTGGGCACATGCCGTCGTACAGCACGACGCCCTTGCCGGTCGCGGCCGATTCGGTGGGCTGTGCGGGTGGGCTTTCTGTTGCGGTTGTCATGTGGCAAACTCCCTGGTTGCACCATTCTAACTGAGATACCGCACGCCGTGGGGAAATCCAACACCGTAGAATATGAGCGACTCTGTTTAGCCCCGTCTCAGCGGGACGGGCGTTTCACACGACCGTCGAGATTTCCATGAGTTCTGTTGACGTCTCGCGATCCGTCACCGTTCCCGAGTTACGGGCCGCGAAGGCTCGCGGGGCGAAACTCGCCGTGGTCACGGCTTACGACTACACCTCGGCCAAACTTTGCGATGCCGCGGGGGTCGATGCCATCCTCGTGGGCGACTCGCTCGGCATGGTCGTGCAGGGGCATCCGACATCGCTTCCCGTCACGCTCGACGAGATGATTTACCACACCAAGTGCGTTGTGCGGGGTGTGAAGCGTGCGCTGGTTGTCGCGGATATGCCGTTCCTGACGTATCAGGTCAGCCCCCGGCAAGCGGTGAAGAACGCGGGTCGCTTGCTGAAGGAAGCCGGGGCACACGCAGTGAAGCTCGAAGGCGGCGTGCGGATGCGTGCGACCGTGAAGGCGTGCATCGACGCCGGCATTCCCGTGATGGGGCACGTCGGGCTGACGCCGCAAGCGGTTCACCAACTCGGCGGTTTCAAGGTACAGCGCGACGGCGTCGCACTCCTCGCGGATGCCATTGCCGTGGAGGAAGCGGGGGCTTTCTCGGTGGTGGTGGAATCGGTCCCTGCCGCGATTGGTGCGGAGATCACGGCCGCCGTGAAGATCCCGACGATTGGCATCGGAGCGGGCGTGAACTGCGACGGTCAGGTGTTGGTGTTCCACGACATGATGGGTCTGTTCCCCGACTTCAAACCGAAGTTCGCCAAGCGCTACGTCGATCTGGGCAGCGCCGTGAAGCAAGCCGTGGAAACATACTGCAAGGAAGTGCGAGAGGGTGCGTTTCCTGCGGTTGAACATAGTTTCCGGTGAGGGGTTCGCCATGATTGAGCTGGCTGGCGCGAAGGGCGATGTCACCCATCTCGCATTCAGCCCGGATAGTCGCCTTGTCGCGGGCAGCGGCGGTGGCCGTGGACTCGAACTCTGGGATGTCACCACTGCCAACAAGTGGGGCAAATACACCGGCATCACGTTCCACGATTGGCCAATCACGTTCCACCCGACACAACCAGTTTGCTTTATGTTGGCCTTGAACGGCCTTGCCGAGATCGAGACCAATACGAAGAAGGCCAGCGTGCTCCATCTCGCCGGGCAGGCGGGGAGCTACATCGGCTTCCCGGCGATGATGCCCAACGGAGGCGGCTTTGTGTGCCATACAGCGAACCACCTCAACCAAAGCGGCAATTTCAAACGCCTTCGGTGGACCCGCGGTAAACCGCTTCGCCTGGTCTGGGAAGTGAAGGTGACCGGGCCAACGCCGCGAGCGCTACAGGGGCTGAAATCGTACATCTTTTGCGTCATGCCCCACGGGAAGACATTCCTGACGCTCTTCGGCAAACACGTCCACCGTGAGAGGAGATATCTCCTTGAACTGACTCACCTCACAATGCATTCTAGCAGGGATGGCGAGTTGTTGCAGACGACCAAACTGCCGTCCGACACCGCGCTTGCCATGGCGACCTCACCTGACTCGCGAACGGTGGTGACGTGCCACAATAACAATCTGTGCGTCTGGGTCGCCGCCGACATGACAGGCACGCCGCGCCAAGTCCGGGGCAATAACCGCTCGCAATTCACCGCAATCGCGTTTCATCCGTCGGGAAAGTATCTTGCTGCAACGAGCAACGACGCCACCGTGAAGTTGTACGACACAACCACATGGCAGGTGGCGAAGACGTTCACGTGGAACATCGGGCGGATGCGGAGCATCGCGTTCAGTCCGGATGGCACGCTTGCGGCAGCGGGTAGCGACACGGGCAAGGTCGTCGTCTGGGACGTGGATGTGTGAGGGCGTGCCATGATCGAGTTGGCGGGCCAAAAGGGCGATGTCACTCACCTCGCGTTTGCTCCGAACGGTCGCGTCGTTGCGGCGAGCGGAGGCGGTCGCGGGCTTGAACTCTGGGAGATTCCTTCAGGCAACAATTGGGGCCGATACGAACGCGGACCGCGTTTCGTGGACGGTTCAATTGCCTTCCACCCCACCGAGTCGGCCTGCTTCGGCTCCTGCGGCAACAGCGTCGGCGAGATCGAAACCGATACGAAGAAAGCCCGAATCATCACGATTCACGGGCAGGGAATCACTTACTTCGGCGAGACGAGCATGGTCCCCGATGGGTCCGGGTTCGTGTCCCACTGCAACGCCGACTGGCTTCGAGATGGCACCTTCTTTCATCTTCACTGGAAACGCGGAGACACGTTGCGTGTGGCGTGGGAACTGCGACTGGACAGCACGGCTCGCCGCGCACCCCGTGTGCCGCAACCACAAGTGATCCGAGTCTCCCCGGACGGAACGACGTTCGTCACGCTCGACGCCAGCTATGGTCTGGCTCGCAGGCCAGTTCCGAGGATAGTTCGCGTCGCGGTGCGGTCGACCTCGAATGGGGAACTGTTGCGGTGGACTGCGATCCCGGCGAGCACCAGGAAAGACCTCACGATATCTCCCAGCGCTCGCGAGTTCGTGACCTGTCACACGAACAATCTCACGGTCTGGAACGCGGATGACCTGGAAGCACGACCGCAACGAGTTCAGAACGACACCCGCTCGAATTTCACCGGCATCGCGTTTCATCCGTCGGGGAAGTACCTCGCGGCGACAAGCAACGACCAAACGGTGAAGCTCTACGACACAACCACGTGGCAGGTGGCGAAGACGTTCACCTGGGAAATCGGGCGAATGCGGAGCGTCGCGTTCAGCCCGGATGGGACGCTCGCGGCGGCGGGAAGCGACACGGGAAAGGTTGTCGTCTGGGACGTGGATTTGTGATCGTCCCTACCGCAACTCACCTTGCTCACTCTCCGAACGGGCGGTTCGGTGGTTGGGTCGGGAAGTGGCTTCGTACCAGGTTGTGGGCCGGGGTTCGACACGATCGGCGGCAAGTCGAAGATCAGTTTCGGCGGGTCCCCGTAAGTGCCGAGGTCAGGCAGACGAATGAAAATCGGCGGTTCCGACGCGGTCGAAGGCGTATGAGGGGGAACCCACTTGGTTGGGCGTTTCGCCAGCGGCGGTTCGGTCGGCAAACTCGGGCGGGCAGGGAGCGACAGGATGTATCTCGCTGCGTTCAAACCTTCAGTCTGCCGCACACGTGGCCCGATCGCAGCAGCGGGAACGACTGTCGATGGCACGGCAGTGACCTCCGGCAAACGGGCCGTGGGAGCCGTGACAACGGCGTTGCGAACGGCCGTGGGCATCGGTGCCAGCGTCAGCGGCGGGCGTGGCGAGTTGATGCGTGCGAAGGGCGGCTCGGCGGTTTGCGTGATAGCTGTTTCCGCGGACTTCGCACTGCGGTAGCCGTTCAGGTGGTAGTCCCAGAGAGCTTGCTTCGCTGCCGTGCGAACCCGCGGATCGGGGTCCGATTCCGCAGCCGATTCCAAAGCATTCCCAGCCAGTGGGAACACGTTCTTGAACTTGCCAATCACTTCCGCCGCCGAGGCTCGTACCGCTGCCGCGTCCTTCTTGAGTGCCGCGATCAGTGCGGACATTACCTCCGGGTGCGCACGCGGGTCGGCCTCTCCCAGCTCGGCAACGGCCGCGCGGCGTTTCTTCTCGTCGGGGTCGGAGCGGAGGAGTTCAGCGAGAAACCGCACCCGCGACTGATCCAGGCGGGGCTTCAGGTTGAACAGACCCGGCCCGTCCGCGGCAAAAACGCCGAGTGGCGTAACCATTGCTGGGACGAGCAGAGCGACGATTAGAATGCGAGTGGCGAGCACGGAAACGCTCCCAGATACGGCCGCAGTCGCCTGGACCTCGGCTCACAATCTTGGATCGACAAGGGAATGTGGGGTATGTGCGTGAACCGGGCGAGAATCGCCCGGCACGCAGCAGATGGAGGCGCACGACCGGCGCAAAAACCCGAACCGGTCCATCCGCCATGCCGTGGCAATCCGCGAAGCCCGCGAAATCGCTACAGTCGAAACTCAGAAACCGCCAGGGCCGCCGCCGGGGCGCGGGCCACTGTTACCGATGGCGGTCTTCTCTTCCTTGGCCGGTGCTGGTGGCTTCCGGTAGTTCGCCTTATCCGGATTGTTGTATCGTGCCTCGTTCGGCACTTCTGTGTACTCTTCCGGGAACTTCGGGCGCATCTTGTACTTGTCCTGAGCACAGCCCAGGGTCAGTGCAACCATACCGATGAGAAGGCAGACCGCTCGCAGCGTGTCCCGCATAACCGAACCCCGCCGACCGTGATGATATTTGAAGTTGCGGGGAGATACCGACCAAGAATCGGATGTGCAAGAGGAAAAGACAGAGCCACGGATGAACACGGATGATCCGCGTCAATCCGTGGCTGCTCGGAATGCTTTTACTTCCCGGCCTTGGCGGCGACGTACTTCGCCTCGACAGCCTTCCAGTTCACCACGTTCCACCACGCATCCAGGTAGGCAGCTCGCAGGTTCTGATACTTCAGGTAATAGGCGTGTTCCCACACGTCCACGCCCAGTACTGGCACGAGCCCTTCCATCAGTGGGCTGTCCTGGTTCGGCTTCTTGATCGCTTCGAGCTTCCCGGACGCTGGGTTGTACACGACCCAGCTCCAACCGCTGCCGAACTGTGTGAGACCGTTGTTCTTCACTGTGTCCTTGAACTTGGCGAAGTCGCCGAACGCTTCGGTGATCGCGGTCGCGATCTGGCCGGTCGGTTCGCCACCAGCGCCTGCCCCCATGATTTCCCAGAACAGCGAGTGGTTGTGGTGTCCGCCGCCGTTGTTGATGACGGCCTGCTTCACGCTTGCCGGCACCTTGCCGATCTCGCGGAGCAGCGTGACGATGTCCAGCCCGGCAACATCCGGGGCCGATTCCAGCGCCTTGTTGAGGTTATCGACGTACGCCTTGTGGTGCTTCTGCGAATGGATTTCCATCGTCTTCGCGTCGATGTGTGGCTCGAGCGCGTCGAATGCGTACGGCAGTGCGGGAAGGGTGTGCGCCATGGTTGATGCTCCTGGAGGGGATTGCGGACGACTGACCGATCTCAGTCAATGTACGGATGATGGTGCGTTGGGGAGAAACTGCTTGCCGGAACCGGCAAGGACGACGATAGGCAAACCCGATGGCACAGCACTCAATAGTCGAACGCAACCCCGACGCCGAACCAACTTTCGCGGTCCTGATAAAACTGTCCGTACGGTGAGTGGCCATTGAAATACTGGCCGAAGACGCGGGCTTCGCCGAACCGGCGAGTGCCGTCTCGCCACATCCAGCCAAGCTGCACTGTCATGTCCGGGCTGTAGTCAACGTCTCCATCGAAGCGAAGGTTTGTTGCCGCGTAGGGCTTGCCCCAACATCCCGTACACCGACGGTGAATGTACTCGGTTCCGAGATCGAATCGAAACGGCGACGGATTACCCGGGATGTTCTGGTACGCCGCCCACGCACCCTGACCGTACACTCGCCAGCGGCCGTCGAACATGAACCGGCCGACGCCGAAAACGACCTCGTCTTTCACGAACGGAAACGCCACGCGAGGCATCATCACCGCGGCTTCGTCGCCGAGGTGGGCGCTGGTGTGCTCGTACCCGATCTTCCACTGCCACTGGCCACGGCTAAACGTCACGGGAAGCCCGAACCGGTAGTCCGCGGCAATCTGGTAGTTGTACTGCGAGAACCGGGATGTCACGACCGCGAAGAAGTCGGATTGGATCGCCGTCTTCCAGTTCGCGGGTTCCGCTCGGAGGAGCCCGATTGTGCCACCGATAGATGTATCAACCGTGTCCTTGGTGCTGGCGTTCGACAGCGTTGTCGGCATCGCCATGAACCGCGGTTCACGCTGCACGGCCAGTGGCGGTTCCCACAACAGCGTTCGCGGGAGGCCGGTATACGTTCCGCCCTTTTGCGTGCGAAACCGAAACGGATCTTCGTACACGGGATGATCGACTTCCGGCGGAGGCACGGGTGGTTGCCACACGGGGCCAGGCCCAACGTGCGGAACCAGTTCGATCGGTTCGCCCTGAATGGGTGGCAAGTCGCTGCCGGATCTGGACGTCGCGATTGGTGGGAACGTGGCCCCACGCTGGCCGCCCGCCTGAGTCACGGGTGGAGTTGCCGGCGCTGGCAAGCGATCTTCGGAGCTGACCGGGTAGCCCTGAACCTGGGCGACTGCGGAGCCGGCCATGAGCAGGTGAAATGCGACTGCCGCCAGAAGTCGCCCGAATGCGAATCGCGTTCGAGCGGATGGGGCAGCGATCACCGGTTTCCCCGTGCGGGCCAGGTTCGGAATTCAGTTAGTCAGGGAATTATCGGCTATCTCGCGGTGTGGCTTGACCGAAGAACCCGCAGAACCGTTACGGTGTGACACAAAATTGGTTCCGGGCGAAATGCACACCCCTCTCCGGAACCATTTGACTAGTCCGGAAGAAAGTTCATGAGAACAATTTCAGGCCGCGCAGAAACTCGCCAAGTGATTCGCCCGTAATCATTTGCGTGGCGTGGCAACGACCCCGAGAGGCAGTTCATCTTCGAGTTCGTGTCAGAATCATGCGAGATAGAAATTGAGCTGATGAGTCCGAGCGCCAAGCGAGGAACAACGTGATCCTCGCTTGGCGCTCGGGCTCGGACTCTCAATCCGGTCGCTATCAAATCTTGGCCCGGGGAATGGGCGCGATGGGGAACTCTGGTTCAGGCTTCTTCGCCAATCCCTTGACCCGCGCCAGGGTTTTGTCGATGTCGTATTCCCGCTTCGGGGCGTCCGGATGCCGTAGCAGCAACTCCAGGTAGCAATCGTGTTCGGTGGCGAGCGTGATGAGCAGGGCTTGCTTCTCGGTCACCGCGAACGACACCATCGTCACGTCGAGGAAACCGGTCTTCGCGGTGGGGTCTTGCTGTTCTCGCACAGCGAAGACGTTCATGTCCGGAAGCAGCGTGAACACCTCTCGCTTCTTCCCCTCACCCGAAACCGCGATGATATCGACCCGACTCCCCGGCCCGACGTAGCCACCCCAGAACGGTTTCGGGATGGAGATCACCTGCTTGGTTCGCGGGGCCGGTGCGACGATCGGTTCCGCTTTCGGCTTGGGCACGGTCTTCGGCTCGGGGATCTTCACCAAGCTCTTGGCCCGTGCGAGCGTCGCGTCGGGGTCGAAGCTCCGCCTTGCCGAGTCCGGGTGCCGTAGCAGCAATTCGTACTCGCATTTGGCCTGATTCGCGGCTTCCACAATCGCGGCCTGCTTTTCATCCAACGCGAAGGCCATGCGAGTTCCCTTGTCCGCGTAGGCTTCGAGCACGTCCATATCCGGGAGAAGCGTGAACACTTCGCGACGATCCCCCTCGTTGAAGACGGCGATGATGTCCACGCGACACCCCTGCCCGATGTGTGCGGGGGTCAGGCCGTCATTGCTGATTGGGAGGGTTACGATGTCGCGACCGCCGTTGAAGCTGACATGGGGTTTGGCGCGCACGTCCGTGTCGTTAAAGAACTCACCCTGGCGGGCGATGCGGTAGAGGCGTTTGCCGACGAGGTCGTTCTTGGTGGCGATGCTGTGCTTGGGGACCGCGTCCTTGGGGAACTTGGCGATCGTGGTCAGTTCGTCCACGTTTTCGTGGGTGAAGGGTGTGCCGAGGTGAAGATCCCGGGCCGCTACGACCACTTCAACCATCTTGACCGGCCGCCCCTTCGCGGGTGCGATCGTTTCGATTGCCAGACCAATAGCCGCGCCGGCCAGGAGGCACGACAACGCGACAACCACCGTGTTGAGGCGAGCAAACCCACCTGACGCGGACATTGGGCAATCTCCGGGTGTGACGCGATGTGTGATTCTAGCTTACACTTTTCACTCGCGGAGCGGGAGCAAGAACTGGTTCCGACTTGATTGAGCGATTCCCGCGTCTCAGCCCGAATACCTGCGCAAAACCGGAATGGTGACCGCCTACTGATCGTCCTTGGCCCGCGGTGCCGGTGCGATCCGCGACTCACGCTTCTCGATCACTTCTTTCAGCCTCGCAAGCGTCTTGTCGTAGTCGTAGTTGCGATTCGGAGAATCGGGACCCCTGACTACAACCTCGAAGGCGCAGTTGAGTTGGTTGGCAAGCGCGATGAGCAACACGTGCTTCGGATCAACCGCGAACGAAACCCAGCCTTCCGATGGTTCATCTTTCGTCAGATCCGAAGCCAAACCAACGCTGAGAACGAGCACGTCCGGCAGCAGGGTGAAGACCTGACGCTCGTTCCCCTCAACGTAACCAGCGAAGACATCGACTCTTGACCCAGGTCCAATGAATCCCTGACTTCCCGCTCGGGCCACCGGGATGGATATGACGTCCTTACCTGGCTCCAAAAGGTCTGACTTGATCCCCCCCACATCGGCGACGTAAAACCACTCGCCTTGGTGCGTGACACGCGACAATCGCTTACTGACCAGTTCATCTTTCCTCTGAATCAGCCGCGATTCCTCGGGGATCCCACTTCGAGGGAATTCAATGAAACCCGTGAGTTGGTCCACGTTCTCCTTGGTGAACGCCGTTCCGGTGGGGAGATCCCGGGTTGCCACCAGAACCCGAACCATCTCGACCTGGGGAGGCTTCTCGGTCGCCACACGCCACACGGCGATGACGCCGAGCAGCAACAGTGCCGACAGGATGATCAACACCGAATTCTTGCGCGAAGACCCACAGCATGACATGGCCAGCATCCGTGGGGGAGCGAACGCACGGGCGTAGTGCGCCATCATAAAGGCAGTCGGGAAACGCCCATACGGGCGAGCGTAGTCACCCGCGTCCGAGGTCCGAGCCCGAGCGCCAGTTTTGAAGTTCCGCTATTGGACGTGGCTTTTTGGTATTCACCCCGAAGGGGTGTGACAACGTAGCCCAGGGCAAGACAGCGAAGCTGTCGCCGCCCTGGGTTCGACGACAAAAGGGAGTACGCACCCTGAAGGGGTGCGACAAGCGTGAGCATCGAAGGTAGTTGTCCCACCCCTTCAGGGTGGATCATTGGATTCGGCAGTTCCCAGGGCGGCACCTTCGGCTTGCCCTGGGCTAGGTT
>PNLP01000052.1 GCA_013823135.1 Planctomycetaceae bacterium | reverse complement strand
CTTCTCATCGGTTCCAGGCAAAACTCCCACCCATCCGTGGAACCGTTCTGGAAGCGTAGACCTGTCTGGAAGAAAGATTATCAGAATGAATCTGATCGCCGTATCACGCGTTGACGAAATCGTTTGCTACGTGCCATTGCAATTCATGCCACACGAAATCGCCAAGCACACCCCGGAAACCAATGGCACACCCGTTTGAGGGGCAGGGCTGTTCCGTGTTTCACATGGAGTTGTGCTGGCATTCTGGTTTTGGCGAGCCGCCCCGGTCACGGGGCGGGTGTTTTGAGTCGAAACCCGCCCCGTGACCGGGGCGGCTCGCCAGGCAAAACCACCAAATATGAAAAACGGAACGGCCCTGGGTGGTGAACCCGTTTCAATCCAGGGCCGTTTAATTCTCGGGCTTGGAGAAAGTAGGCGACTCGCTCCGCGAGTCGCACCCCAGCGTTTCGACGAGGTGGTTGGTGTCACTCGCGGAGCGAGTGACCTACTATCCCGAGAATTAAACGACCCTGCATTTCAGACGGATGGCGGTTGCTTTTCTCACGTCGTGAGGGTAGAGGGTAGCCTATGGTCGCATGTACAAATCGCAGGCACACCTCACGCGAGATTCTACTGTGAACGGAAAAGTTGCTCTCGGCGTGGAAAGTCTCGAAAGCCGCGACTGTCCATCAACGGTCAACATCACCAATGGTACGCTCACCGTGCTCGGCACGGCCGCCAGCGAAACCATCACGGTTTCCAACACCAGCACCGCCATCGTCGTCGACGGTCGGGCGTATTCTCGGGCAGGTGTCTCCCGTGTGGTCATCAGCGCGGGAGCCGGTAACGACACAATCATCAACAACTCCGCTTTCATCTCGTTCATCTACGGGGGTATGGGGAACGACACGATCTATGGCGGCACTAATACCGATTACATTTTCGGTGGGAGCGGTGCCGACAAACTGTATGGCAGAAACGGGAACGACACCATCTGGGGCGGCGGCGGCGTGGATGTCGTGAGTGGCGGGGCTGGCACGAACGTGGTCCGGGAAGGAAGTCCCGTTCGGGTTCAATCCAACACCGCGATCGAACTGGAGATCATTCGGTTAGTCAACGTGGAACGGGGCAAGGTTGGTCTCCCCCCGCTGAAGGTCAGCAATGCGTTGAATTATGCAACCATGTTACACTCAACGGACATGGCAGCGATGAGCCCCGTTGTCGGCGGCGTTCAGGCGATGCAACACACGCTCTTCGGAACGGTACGACCCCAGGTCTCCGATCGGTTCGACCTCGCTGGCTACGACACGTGGTCTTCCTCATTCGCTGGTGGGGAAAACATCGCCTACGGCTTCACCTCGGCGGCATCCGTTGTCGCAGCCTGGATGGGCTCTGCCGGCCATCGCGCGAATATCTTGAACACGAACTTCACCGAGATCGGCGTGAGCGTGCGGGCCAGCGCCAACGGCGGGCTGTACTTCACGCAGAACTTCGGCAAGCAGACCTGATTTTCAGGTCAACACGCCTTCGGTGTTGCGGTCACGTTCCCCAACATCGCCCGCGATAACCGCCGAGCGAATCCCCCTTTACATTCCGATACACTGATGGTGTCTATTCCAATTCATAAGGGGTTCACATGAACCGCAAACTGGCCCTGGGTCTTGTCGGTGTTGTTGCTCTCTCGCTGGCTGCGTTTGTCGTTGCCGACGACAAGGACAAGAAGGAAGAGGGCGGTCGTGGGGTCGATGTTGAAGCGATCATGAAGAAGAACCACGGGAAGAAGGGTGGCCTCATCCCGCAGATCGCCGACCTCGTGAAGAACGACAAGATTGGCGACGCATTGCCACAGGCCAAGCAAGCCGCCACCCTCGCCGCCGGCCTCGTCAAGTACCAGCCCAAGAAGGGCGACAAGAAGACCTGGGCGGACCTCGCCAAGGAATACGCCGACTCCACGAAGGATCTGGCCACTTCTGTTGAGAAGAAAGATGTCGATGGCGCGAAATCGGCCCTGAGCGCTATCAACGGGTCGTGCAAGGCTTGCCACGAAGCGTTCACCAACCGCAAGAAGTGACCATTGTTGCTTGTAAAAATGCAATGGCCCACGGGATGATCCCGTGGGCCATTGCATTTGGGCTGGTTCATGTCGTGCGGGTTAATCGAAGCCGTGGCGTCGCCCACGTCGCATGTGTTCTGGCACGAGCGGTTGGAACAGCGCGCCGCCCATCCATCCGCCCAGGATGCCGAGTAAAATCACGCTCCCAATGATCCCGATCGCAGTCGCGGGGTCGTTCAATGCCTCTGTGGGAATCGCGAGCTTATCGAGCCAGAATCGCATCGCAGGAAAGATGTGAGCCACCCCACGCTGCACACACAGCCCGTAGATGCTCAGGGCCCCGAGCACCCCCGTGTATAACCCGTGTCGGGCGCCAGCCCCAGTCTCTGCCCCGGCGATCATCGCGCCTGCCAAACCCGCGAGCATCGCAATTTGCCAGGTGATGAACTCGGCTTCCCCGCGGGTGTTGACGTGGAACAGACCACCGGAATATTTCTGAACGAACAACCGGGCATCTTCCGCGACCGTGACCCCCACGACCATCAGCGTCGTTCCGATCAGCACCCTGGCCCACGCAGTTGGCCTGATCCGCTGGGCTTCAGCCACCTCGCTCAGTTGGAGCGAACTCAACTTGCCCGATCCCGGTAACCCCAGGATGAATTTCGGAGGGGCTGCCCAGATCATCGCCGAAATCAAGCCGCCGATGAGTCCCAGCGTGGCGAGCACGGGAATATGGAGATACAGGCTCAGGTTTTGCGAAGAAGCCCCTCCCAACAACTCGTACCCCATAAACAACGCACCGCACACCAGTCCGACGATGACCCCTGTGGTCGAGCCCTTGACCTGCCCGGCGCTGGCGATCACGGCTCCAAATACGACTGCGAGGGCATGGATGATCTGGAGCGCGAGTTCGCCGGTGGGCGATACCCGCCAGACGTTCGGATCCATTTCCGCGGCAATCAGGGTTCCGATCATGAGGCGGCGGACGGCGAGAGAAAATGCCATCGCCAGGACGCTGCCGACGATCACGCGGCCAGCGAGTGTCGGTTTCACCGGGGTGAGATCCGCTGTATTTCGCCGCTTGGCCTCAGGCGAAACTTCGTGTGGCATCAACAACAACCCGCCGCACCGCGGACAGCGCGATGCACCGGAAAAGGTCGCCTGGCACGTGGGACAGAATAGAAGCATATCGTTTCCGGGATTCTACCTACGGCGGGGCTATCACCATTGTAGAACGAAAATGAGACGCGTGCCGAATCAGAACCAGACACGGGGAAGTTCTTGCGGATTTTGATCGCGGGTGACGCCGCCAGGGTATCTTTGGTGGATGTCGAGTGAACGAATGAGGTTCGCATAAAAGTGAACAACTCGACCGGGTGGCGGACATGATATGGGTAGAGGAGACTCGCCGATGCCCCGCGTTCGCATCCCAGTCCGGCTGACGGATACCTTCGCCGCCGCCGACGACCGCACGCTGCTGGCCCGGTTCGCCGGGGATCGTGACGAGACTGCGTTCGCCACGATCGTCCGACGGCATGCGCGGATGGTGTACGGCGTATGCAAACGCGCCGTGAGAGACGAACACCTCGCGGAAGACGCATTCCAGGCCGTGTTCCTGGTGCTGGCCCGAGACGCCACCGACAGGGTCGCGGCGTCATCAGTTGGCGGCTGGCTGTTCGGCATCGCCCGGCGAATTGGGCTGGCTGCACGTCGGCACGAAGATCGGCGGCTACGACGCGACCTTGGCCGGGGTACTGAGTTCTCGCGCTCACCCGAATCGACCTTCGACGATCTCCTTGAAGTGCTCGACGAGGAGCTCGCGAAACTGCCTGAAGAATACCGCGCACCGCTCATTGCGTGTTTCCTCGAAGAACGCACGTTGGACGAGGCAGCGAAACATCTCGGATGGAGCCTCAGCACGCTCCGGCGGCGTCTCGATCGCGGCAAAGAGCTCCTGCGTGTGCGACTCACACGACGGGGGGCGACGCTCGCCAGCGGTCTGTTGGCGGGAACCTTGGCTCCTTCCGTTCAGGCTGCGGTGCCGGCGCGATTACTGCGAGGCGCCGTGGAACCTTCCCCGCTGGCGAAGTCGCTTGCGGCGGAAACGGTGCGGAGCCTGGTCGGAATCAAACTCGTGCTGGCAACCGTCGCGCTGGTCACGCTCGGTGGGTTGGGTTTGGCCCTGACAAGTCGCGTGGACGGGTCTACTCCGCACGTGCCACCATCCCAGCCGGTGGCTCCGAGTGTCAGTCCCGCACCGCGATTCGTGGAAAGAACACCCTGGGTAACCGTTACGGGGAGGGTGGTTTTCCCCAGTGAACGCGCCATTCCGCCTCAGCGATTCGTGGCAGAAAGTGCCATCAAGGATCTGGAATTCTTTGGTGGGGCCACCGAGGGCGATGTTGTGATCGACCCGCGAACGCGGGGGCTCGCGAACGCCGTGGTCTGGCTCCGCCCCGACACCGACGACAAGAAAGCCGCGTTCCCCGTTGACAAGATTCACCCTGCACTGGGTGCCGCCCAATCGCAGGATCACTCCGTGTTCATGAGTGCGGGTGGGTTCACGCCGCGTGTCATCGCAGCTCGCGCCGGGGACCGCGTGGCATTCCGCAACGCCACGCCAGTCGCGTTTAACGTGAACTACCACGAGGGGGTCGCGCAGTTGGAGCGTCCGGAAGGTGATGCGAGGACGTTCAACGTGCTCTTGCCGAACGGGGCAACGCACACCACGAGTAGGCTGCCCGCACTCACGGGCTGCGATTCATTCCGCGACAACATCCACCCGTGGGTTCGTGGCTACGTCTGGGCGTTCGACCACCCCTACTTCGCAGTGACCGACGCCAACGGCAACTTCACGATTCCGAACGCCCCGGCCGGCACTTGGCGGCTTACGGTCTGGCACGAGAAGGCCGGCTACCGCAACGGTGCTGCGGGCCGGTTGGGTGAGCCGATCGCAATTGGCGGCAACGGCAAGGCTCAACTTGGCGAGGTTGTACACGCGAGCCCCGGCTGGAACGACTGATCGTGGTTTGGCGACCCCGCTGGGGTCGCTGCGAAACAACTCCCTTTCTCATCTCCGAGGATCTTCCATGCGACTGCTGTCGTGCGTGTTCTGCTGCGCGCTTCTGGGTGCTTCCGCCGGTGCGGACGACCCGAAACCAACCTGGAGCACCATCAAGGGCCGCGTCGTGTTCCCTGCGGAAAAGCCCATCCCCAAACGCGGGGCACTCGCCGTGAGTCAGGACAAGGAACACTGCTTGGGGAAGGGCGAAATCCTCGACGAATCGTTGATCGTGAACCCGAAAAATCGCGGCATCCAGAACGTGGTCGTGTTCCTTCGGCCACTCGACGCGAAGGACAAGGAGTTCAAGCCGACGCAAATTCACCCCGATGACTCGAAGCGGAAGGCTGCCAACGTGGTGATCGATCAACCGTGCTGCATGTTCGTGAAACGGGTGACCGTCGCGCGAACCGGCGACACGGTCGTGGTGAAGAACCCGTCCCCGGTCGCGCACAACTTTTTCTGGAGCAGCGCGAACAACGGCGACTTCAACGTGACGATCCCCACGATGAAGGATTGGACGATGGAGAAGAAACTCGTCAGTGAGCCTGGAGCCATTCTGTACAAGTGCACGATTCACCCGTGGATGTCCGGCTACGTGCGAGTCTTCGACCACCCCTACTGTGCGGTAACCGACCTCGATGGCAGCTTTGAGATCAAGAACGCACCCATTGGGCAGTTCCGCATTGTGTTCTGGCACGAATCTGGGGTGCGGGGCGGGGCGAACGGTCGCTTCGGTGAACCGATCCAGATCACGGGACCGACGATGGAAATGAAGCCTACCGATTTCGATATCGGACCTAAGTAGCTTCTCAGTAAATTGTTGCGATTTCCGCATAAACCCATGATGGTCCATACCATCCCGCGATGTGCATAACTTTTGTTCAACCTGAAACTACTTCCGGAACTCAATTTGCTGATATGGGTTGTAATAGATTAGCCATGCCAGAGGCTTCCGGGAGATTACAACAATGTCGCCACGGGTTGTGCGGGTCTTCTCCACAGTTGCACTGGGCTACACCCTGACACTGTTGCCGGTGCTGTGTGCTGCCGACGAGTCAAACAAGGATCCGGCACCGAAAAGTCTGGGCGATCAGAAACTGACGGACTGGTCGAACTACGTTTACGTTGCGGATGTTGTCGGCGAGATTGTCAAAGCGGACGGCAACAAGTTGGTTCTCCGTGTGACATGGTTTGAGACCCAGAACCAAACCAACAACAACAATCGCAACAACAATCGCAACAATCGCCGCCCGCCGCTCAGCCGCAATAACCGCAACTACCGCAATCCATACGCTTCGAACATGAACCGTCCCAAGACGGTCACCAAGGAAGAGCATCACGACTACGAACTTGAGTTCGTTCCCGAGACGCTGATTCGCAACAAGCACCTCCCCGCAAAGACCGACGAGAAGGGTGTCCGCGTTAACCAGACGCAGGCAGAGCTCGACGAACTCCGCGCTCCGGCCGGTGCCCCGTGGTACGCGGCCTCACCCGTGGATCTCGTGCCGGGTACGATCGTCGAGGTCATCATCATTCGTGACAAGAAGATCCGGGCAGAGAACCAGAAGGAGGGCGACCTCCGCGTGAAGTACGCGATCATCCTCGGAAAGGATCCGAATCCGCCGAAGGACATCACTAACCCACCCAAGCCCGCTACCAAGACCAAGAAGTGATGCCGCAAAAGCCCACCCACTCTCCCGGGTGGGCTTTTTCGTTGCCTCGATCAACCCCGCAACTCGGCCTGTGCTTTCTGGGCCGCGGCAACCACCTTCGCTTCCCAGTCGGGGTCGTCGGGGTGGAACGGGAATGTGATTCCCCGCGAACTGTTGACCACCGCACCAAGCCCGTCCGGTCGATACGCGGCCCGCACGTCCGCGGCTGTTCCGCCCTGTGCGCCGTAGCCCGGCACGAGGAACCACACGTTCGGCAACTCGGCCCGAAGCTCGACCAGTTCTCGCGGATGCGTCGCACCGACCACCGCTCCAACATCGCCCAGTCCGCATTCCCCGATTGTCGATGCGTTCCACTCGGCGACCGCAGCCGCGACGTGGCGGTACAGCGGCTTGCCGTCGCACTTCAAATCCTGAAACAGCCCCGAGCCGGGGTTGCTCGTCCGCACCAGCACGAACACACCGCGATTGGCGGCTTTCGCGGCTGCCAGGAACGGTTCCACGGCATCGCGCCCGAGATACGGGTTAATCGTGAGCGAGTCGGCATCCCAGATGGGGAAAGTGACGTCGCCGATTTTGCAGCCCGCGAACGCGGCATCGGCATACGCCGTGGCCGTGCTGGCGATGTCGCCACGCTTGGCATCGAGGATGGTTACGAACCCCATCGCGGTGGCACGCTGGAGAACGGCTTGCTGACTGTAAAACCCCCACTTGCCGAGGAGTTCGAAGAACGCGGACTGCGGTTTCACGACGCCAGCGAACGGCGCGACCAGTTCCATCACCCGGATGCAGAACGTCGCGGTGAGTTGCGCGATGGTGAGCAAGCGGTCGTCGGTCGGCGTGGGCGGCGGGGCATCGCGAAAGGCCTTCGGGAGCGATTCCCAGCGTGGGTCAATGCCGACGCACAGCGGCCCCTTGCGGCGAACAGCTTCGGCGAGGCGATCGGAAAACGTCATGCACACAACTCCATTAGCCGTTCCATGTCTCAGAAATCCAGCCGCGCGATCAGGTCGTCATCGTCCGGTTGCGACTCGACGGCGGGTCGCCGGCCCGTGAACACGCCACCCCACAACCCGAGGATGATATACGGTGGACCGCCCGCGTCCGCGAGTTTCTACACCATCGAATCGAGTCGGATACGATCCCCCTTGGGATCGCGTCCGGCAAGTTCGACAGCAACTCTAAGTCGAGCGAGCCGGCAAGTGTAGCGACGCCCGAGAACTTGGCCGGTGAGTGGTGGGGCGCCTGCGATCGAGAGCTCGTCGAAATCGCGTCCGGCTTGCCAGCAGAAATGATCGTGCCAAATCTTGTGCGGAAAAATTGTGACTGGTGCGCCGCTGTCGAGATATGCAACTCTCGCACCCGAGATCGGCGGGACGCGAAGGAGGCAGTACAGTCGTCGCAGTAACACACGGCTCAACCCCGGTAGCGGTGGGTCAAGCGAGAGTGTGCCATCTGTCGTGAGATTTGTGACCTGAAGTTTCTCGATGTACAAGTCGAGCGCGGGCATGGGCTAACTCGGGATGGCGTCGAACAGTTCCGGGAAATACCAAACAATCAGGGCGGGTTCGAGCCCAGGAAGCGCGGAGACGCGGTGAAAGAGGGCTGTGGAATCGACGTCGTGGTCGATTATCCGACCCTCGTAATATGCAATGTGTTGATTCCAGAGTTTCAGGTCGGGATCGACACGGCCAGCCCTGAGTTCGTCGTGAAAATGATTGTGTGCGCGGATCACATCCTCGAATGGCACATCATCCACCAACGGCACAGTCGGTGACGGCACTGTGGCGTTCGGATCAAGGATGGGCGTTGTGGGTTCGGCTGGTGTCATGGCAACTTCCTCTGGCGAGCGACCACCACTTGAACATTACCCGTCAGAGGTTCGCGTCGCAACCTTGTCGGAGGCATGAAAAAACCGGGAGCTCGAAAGCTCCCGGTTCGTTGGTTGTCACGCTTGCCATCCAAGCCCACCCTTTGCAAAGGGGGCTTGCGAGGTCACTTCTTCGCGTCGGGCTTCGGCAGGTCGGCGAGTTCGACCGGCACCTTCTCGTAGTGGCTGAAGTCCATACTGAAGCTCGCCTGGCCCTTGGTTGCGCTGCGGAGGTCGTTGGTGTACCCGAACAGGTTCGCCAGCGGCACCTTCGCGACCACTTGAGCCACGCCCTTCTCCTCGCTCGTCTCCTCGATCAGCCCGCGCTTGCTGCTGATGTTGCCGGAGATCTGGCCCTGGTACTCCTTCGGCGAGATCACCACGATCTTCATGACCGGCTCGCGGAGTTCGATCCCGCCACGCTCCTGGGCTTCGCGGAACGCTTCACGGGCGCACAAGAAGAACGCGTCCTGCGACGAGTCCACGTCGTGCATCTTCCCGAAGTGCAACATGAACTCCAGGTCCACGAACGGGAACGGGTACTTGTACCCCTTCTTCGCTTCCTCCCGGAGACCCTCTTCCACGCTCGGGATGTACTCCTTCGAGATCGACCCCTGGGTGATGGCGTTGACGAAGTAGACGTTGTTCGGGTCCGGTTTCACCTTCGGGTCGCCCAGTTCCTCGATCTCCTTCACCTTCTCCTGGATTTCCTCAGGAGTCAGCGGCTTGTACTTCACCGAGATCACGGCGAATTTACCGCGGCCACCGGTCTGCTTCGAGAACTTGTACTCGAAATCGACCTCCCGAGCGAGGCACTGGCGGTACGCGACCCGCGGTTTGCCTAGCACGATCGACTTCACGTCGTCCTGCGACACGCCGACGGCACGCTTCAGCTTCTCGACGCTGATTTCCAGGTGCAACTCGCCCATCCCCGAGAGGATGGTGTCCTTCGTCTCGTCGTCCGTGTGCGTCTTCAGCGTGGGGTCGTCTCGCACGAGGCGGTTCAGTGCCTCGCCGACCTTGCCGCTGTCGAGCAGCTTGCTGAACGACAACGCCTGGGCCACGACCGGCTTCGGGAACTGAATCGCTTCGAGCGCAACCGGCTGGTCGGGGTCGGACAGAGTGTTACCCGTGTACGTCTCCGAAAGACCCATCGCCGCGACGATGTCGCCGGGGCCGGCCTTCTCCAGCGAGATCCGCTTGTCGCCCATCATGCGGTAGAACCGCGCGATGCGTTCCTTCTTGCCGTTGGTCGTATTCAGGTACGTCTCGCCCGGCTTCATTTCGCCCGAGTAGACGCGGATGTACACGAGGTCGCCGTTGACCTCGGCGACCGTCTTGAACGCCAGGGCGCTCATCGGTTCGGTCGTCTCCGGCTTCCGCTTGACCGCGTCCTTGGTCTTCGGGTTGATGCCGTCAACCGGCGGCCGATCCAAAGGACTCGGCATGCAGTCCACCACGAGGTCGAGCAATTGCTGGACGCCGTGGAAGTGCTTGCTGCTGCCGCAGTGTACCGGGGTGAAGATGTTCCCCAGCGTCCCCTTGCGGAGCGCCTGGCGGATCAGAGTCGGCGACACGTCCTTGCCGTCAAGGATGAGCTCCGTGATCTCGTCGGAGGCGGCCGAGACGCCGTCGAGCATTTGCTCGCGTCGCTTCTGCGCTTCTTCGAGATACTTCTCGGGTACGTCGGTCTCGAAGAACTTCCGGTTCGTCTTGTCGGTCGTGTCGCGGGTGACGAGCTTCATCTCGATCAGGTCGATGACGCCCTCCAGCGCTGAGTCCTGACCGGCGGGAATGGTGACGACGACCGGGGTCGCCCCCAGCTTGGTCTTCATCTGTTCCACGCACGCCCAGAAGTCTGCGCCCATGCGGTCGAGCTTGTTCACGTAGGCGATGCGCGGCACCCCGTACTTGGCCGCTTGCCGCCACACGGTGCCGGACTGCACTTCCACGCCGCCCTTGGCGCAGAACACACCCACGGTGCCGTCGAGAACGCGCAGCGACCGCTCGACTTCCGCCGTGAAGTCCACGTGGCCGGGCGTGTCGATGATGTTGATGGCGATGTCTTCGCCGGCGCGGTCCTTCCAGTCGATGGACACGGCCGCCGAGTTGATCGTGATGCCCTTTTGGCGTTCCAGTGGGTCGAAGTCGGTGGTGGTGTCCCCGTCGTCGACGTCGCCGACTTTGTGCTTGGTTCCGCTGTAGTACAGAATCCGCTCCGTTGTGGTGGTTTTACCAGCATCAACGTGCGCCATGATCCCGATGTTGCGTACTTTGTCGAGCGTCATCGTCTTCGGACCGGGGTAGCACCGGCTCCTTCCAGGGGAGTGACACGAACCACACCGCCGCTCCCACTGTGGGGCGGCGGTATGAGTTTAGACGCACCAGCCCATGAATGGGTTCAGTGGGTGGCGGACCAATACTATATCGTATCGGAGAGGGAGAAACCGTCCAGCCCGATGAATGTGAAGGGTTGATGATGAGCGTGGCTCATGCGAAGCCGCAAGGGCAGGTCGCTTGCGGCTTCGCACGACGCAGCATCACTGATCACGCAGTTCCATATCGAACTGGCTCGCGACCGAGCGAACCAGCGGGGCCGCGGGCTTTCGTGGCTGCTGGTAGCCCCACATCGTCTGGAGCAACTCGAAGCCCATCAAGCCGCCAACCAGGGTGAGAACGAACGCGGGAAGCAGGAACAGCGAGGGGACAATGCCCCACGGAACCGGTCGGTAAACGCCAGCCCCCGCCGGTACAAGCTCTTCTTCTTCATCCTCATCGGCTTCGGGCTTCCGCTTCCGCATCGCGCCAGAGACCGAGTCTTCGTCCACTTCCACATCGGCGAGATCGACGTCGCCTTCGGTGTCGTCGTCAAGCGTCGCGGACGAGCGACTCTTCCGGGGCGTTCCATCGTCGTCGTCTTCCAGCAGAACCACTTCACTCGTGCTGGCGTCTTCTGATTCGGTTTCGCTGTCTTCGGAGACTTCTTCAATGTCGGTATCCGACTCGATGGCAACAGCTTCGGACCCGGAGGGATCCATCGGCGGAATCTCGAAGTCGGTCTCGAAGATGTCGCCCTTGGCGGCATCTGCCGCGCTGTCGTCGAGCGCGGCGTGGTCGAGACTGCCCGAACCCGGATCATCGAGTGTCAGTTCGAATTCGCTGTCCGAATCGGTGACAAGTTTCTTCTTGCTGGGGGAACCCGCGCCCAACCGGGTCGAGGACACGCCGACACCCGCGTCGAGCGTGAGTTCGAAGTCCACGTCGGCTTCGCTCCCATCGCCTCCGGTCGGCAGTGGTGGCAGAGAGCCGGACTTACCCTTACCGCCGCTCTTGGAGCCGGAGCCGCCGCTCTTGGGATCCCTGGGCTTACTGCGTTCGAGTGATCGCCCCGTGTCGTTCGGCTTGCGGGAGAGGATGCCGCTTTCACCGCCTCGCCCGACGCGGCTACCGCCTGGCACGTCTTTGGGCATTTCGCCGAGGTCGAGCGCGTCGTCCTCGTCGTCGGCCGTGTCGGTGTTCAGTTTCAGTTCAAAGTCGTCGCCGCCATCCAGGCTTAGTTCGAATTCGCTGTCATCGGTCGGCGGCTTCGGGGTTTTCGGCTTGCCGAGGTTCTTGGCCGACACATCGGAAGTTAGCTTCGTCGAAGACCGCGGAGCCGAGAGCTTACTCGAACTACCACCTTCTTTGTAAACGCCGCTGGCCGGGCCACTGAAGTCGATGGCGATTTCCTCGGCGGGCGGAAGATCGCCGCGCCGGAATTTGCTGGTCTTGGGACCAGACGAGCCTGACTTGGAGTCGTCGTTGGAGAGCGAGAAAACGTCGTCGTCATCGTCACCACCGAGTTTCAGCGGTTCCTCGACCTTCATCTTGGGAGTGCCGCGAGTCGGGGTGGACGGCGAAGGGAGTGTCGGGAGGTTTTTCCCGGGGTCACTTCCCGCGCCGAGTTCGCGAGCCAACTCCGCAACGGCTGGTTCCTTGAATCGGAACGAGGTTCCGTCGCGAATTTTGCCGCGGTCGAGGGTCTTGAACAGGGGATCGGTTTTCAGGCGCTTCTTGAAATCATCCGGGGAGATGCCGAGCACCGTTGCTGCTTCTTCGAGAGTCAGGTGTGTGGCGGCCATGATTCGGCAACCCCGCGAAGTAAAGGAGGTTGAGGGGTGCGAGAGAACACACTCGCGATGTTACCGATAATTGTAAACTGTGTGCGACGGTACACAAGTCAGGAAACAGAATCAGGATGGGTAGTTAGGTACGGCTGTGCCGGGGTTAGGGGTGGCGCCATGGCGTTTCACCGATACCGCTCCACCCAAATCGAGGTTGAAGCCCTAGCCCGCCAAGTTCGTCGGCACTCGGGCGCGATTGAGAGCTGTTACCAGTCCGAACCCAAAACCTCGCCAATGCCGATTGTGCCGGCGGCCTGCCAGGTGGATTGGCTGATCGAGTTGGTAACAAAGCGGAGGCTTCCATCGCACAATGCGACATTCACTCCGCCGGTGTGGTTACTCCGGGCCGACATGATCACGGCGCGGTTGTTGTACGCGGTGTAGGTGCCCACGCACGGCGCGGTTTTCGTTGAGACACACGACGAGGTGCGGAAGTCGTCGGGGGTGGATGTGTTGGGCGTTCGGTTGTGCTGGTAGATCGGCCCCTCGGGGTAGTGCATCACACCACGGAAATCGTCGCCCGGTGCCTTCAGCACCTCCGACGCTGCTGTCGTATTGCTCGTCCCATCGGTGATGTCCTTGATGCCGAACCGGCCATTCGCAAGGAACACGCCCGGTGTGGTGATCGACCCCAGCGGCGAGGTGAAGTTCGATGTCATCGGCCCAATGCCGCCGTTGGCCGCGTAGTTCCCCTTGCCGTAGTAGGTCAGCGCCAGGTTCCCCGGCACATCGGCCGGGCACGAGAACACCGGCAACATCGCTGCAGAAATCACGCCGTTCGCGTTGGGTTGTTGCCCGAAGCAGAGACTCAGGTTCGCCATCTTGTACAGCGATTCTTGTTCGACGTAGGGCAACAGGAAGAAGAGCCAGGTGGCCTCGGAGATGTCTGAAGGTGTCGCCGTGGGGTTGTAGTTGTACCCGGGTGGGAACCGTTCGTAGACGTTGTGGAACCCGTGCAATCCGATTGCGAGTTGCTTCAAGTTGTTGCCGCACTTCATCCGCGCGGCAGCCTCACGCACCTTTTGAACCGCGGGAAGCAGCAGGCCAATCAGGATCGCGATGATGGCAATGACCACCAGTAACTCGATCAGAGTGAACCCGCGGCGGATCGAATGGAAACGCGACATGGGATCTCCAGGTTGGAGGATCAACGTGGTGCATCGCCTTCGAGCGAGAAATCAAATCGATTGGGAACGCCCTTGCGGAGTTCGACCGTCGTGGTGCTTTTGTGGTTGTAACGAGTGGGCACGGCTTCGATCTCGTCGATCATCATGCTCGGGGGAAACGGCGGGCCAGCCGGCAGCTTTCGCCCCGTCTTTCGGCTCGCGGTAATCCGCACCAACCGCGTGCCAGCGGCTTCGGGTGGGAGGTCGGGAATCCGATACGTCCCGTTCTCGATCCGCCCGCCGAAGGTCGGGGTGGATCCGTCGGGAGCCTCGAACGAGATGGCACCCTCCGAGACGGGCTCACCCTTGAACGTGACGTTGCCCTCCACCGCCACGTTCGCCGCGCAACCGGAGGCGACCGCGAGCAAAGCCAATGCGGCTGCGCGAATCCACTTCGGGTATCCCTTACGCAGGTTGACCACGGGCAAACTCGGATCTCGAGTGCGATCGAGAGTTCGTGGGGAAGGATGTTGTGAAAGGGCGGGAACATCTTGTGATTAACGCGCCGGATCAGCGTTCACAAGAAAGAACCGGACAAGAACGCGATGTGACTTGAGGCAATGATCGCAGTTTTGTGTTGACGTGAAAGGAGTGGGCGAGACGATTCCTAGGCGTGCAACGCCGAAGAAATGTTCGAAAGTGCGAAGGGGGGGACTTGAACCCCCATGGGATTGCTCCCGCTGGAACCTAAATCCAGTGCGTCTGCCAATTCCGCCACCCTCGCAAGACCGGCACCGGCCAGCCATTACTCTATGCCGCCAACCCCCGCCTTGCTACCCGGGCGTTTCGATCGAGGTTGATACGTCCGCAGGTACTCCGTAATGCATCCCTGCATGTCGAGCGGATCGAACCCGCACATCCGCATCTCCTCGATGGCACGTTCATTCGGCCAACCCTGGAATTCCATCCGGAAGATTGAGCACATCGCGCCCGTTCGGTGAATCCCTGCGAAGCAGTGAACAAGCACGGGGTAGTTGCTCCTGTCGTCCATGACGGTCAGGAACTCTTTCACGGCTTCCTCGGCGGGTACTTCTCCTGATGCATTGGTACACCAATTGCGGGGCACAATCCGGACGTGCTTCACGCCACGCGCCGCGCAAAGGTCTACTTCCCAGTCATCGGGCGGGATCTTTCCGGCGATTCGGGTCGCACGCAGGGTCACAACTGTCTTGATGCCCTTCTCGTGGAGAACCCGCTCCAACCCGTCCTGCGTCAGTTGGCCGCTCCGATAGAGCACGCCTTCCTCGACGAGCCGCAAGTTCCGGAACTGGATCCCGTGCTGGGATGTGAAAACAATTGGGGGAGCCACGATCACCGCTGTTGCAGTGAGCCCAAGCACGATCTGCCACCGACTTGCCATCCCATCGCCCTCCAGCACTCGACCGAAACCGGCGACACCGTACCATGGCGGCGCGATGCTGAAAAGGCGGACATGACTCCCGCCGGTTGACGCGAAGCCGCAAGCGGCTATCGCATGTTCTCTGAAGCGCCTTGCGGCGTCGCAGCCTCACACTGCGAGTTGCTTCGGTGGTTCCTGCCGTGGGGGGCGAACACGCTTCCAGGCTGCCCCGGCCAATCGCGACATGATCCCGTTCGCAGGCGTCAATCCGGGCGGTTCGGCTGACGACAGGTTCGGACGAAACACCATCATCACCAGGAACGGCAAGTACCACAGAACGTAGACGCCGCCACGGTCCGCGTGCCAGAACTGCACGCCAATCAGAATCGCCGCGGAGAGCGAGATGAGGTGCGACAGGTTCTTCGGTCGCGGCCAGACTGCCACCCCCGCGAGGAACGCAACGAACAGCACGAACAACGGCAACCGATACGCCCAGTGAGCGCCGGTCCAGATGCTTTCCGTGTTCGGCATTCGCCAGGGTTGCCAGTCAGGCAGGCTCAGCGTTGTGGCGATCCCAAAACCGGCCTCACCGCCCCAGCCCATCACGAGGGCCGTGATGCCAACGCTCACGGTCACGGCTGCCAGGAATGCCCGAGCGAATCGGCCTGCTCCCCGGCGAGCGTAGAACCCAAACCACAGCGGGAACAACAACGCCGGGAACAATGCCGTGCCCGTCGCCAGACCCAACAACCACCCCGCAACCACTGGCCGCCGATACGAGAACACCGCCCACACCAGGAATGCCGTCGGCCAGACGTGGTGCAACTGCCGGCCGATGTCGAACGCCGTGTACGGCACCAGCAGGTACAGCGTTCCCATTCCGATGCCAGACGCGAGATCCTGGAAGTGCTTCAACCCGATCATCAGCAACCCGACGACGATCGCCGCGTGGCACGCCATGCAAAGCGTCCGCTCGACCCAGAAGCGAACGTCGTCGGGTGAGGCACGCTGGATCGTTTCCGCAGGAGCCTGTTGAACAACAGCGGTAGCCTGACCTTGAACCTGTTCGATGGGCGCGGGCCGCTTCCCGACCTGCACCGTTTCTGCCGGGTCGGCTGTTCGCCGCAGCGCGACCGAGGTTTGGCCCACGAACAGCGCAATGCCGAGGAAACCCAACCCCGCCACGGTCAAGTTGGGGCTGACCGACGGGCGACGCACCAACCCCATGTCAAAGACCGTTCGGAAGAACCAGTACGCTGATGCGACCAGGAGCCAACTGTACCCGAAGATGAGTTCCCGCTCGCCGCGTTCCGTTCGCCCCACGGAAATCTGATGGTGGGCCTCCTGCAATAGCAGGAACCCCGGGCTCAGCAGAAACAGCGTCAGCAGGTCGAGGTTACGGACGCAGAACGGCCGCGAGAACTGGAAGAACAGCGTCAGCGAGAGGATGAGCGAGAAGTACAGCCATGTCGCCGCGTTGGGCAAGTGGAAGTCGAGAAAGATGGACTGTTCCACGGGACGCCCTCACGAACAACACACGGCGCACCTCCGACACTGCGAGGCGAGTTACCGATTCTGTTCATACGGTGGACACGCCCCGCTGTCAATCGACTCGTTCAAGCTGGGGTCGATTCCGGGATTCGGGTTGACGGCAGCGACTTGGTAAGCAATGACGGCTCACTTCGGAGCCCGCGGCGGGCAGAAGGAGGCTGTCGGAATGATCGCGACACTCACACAACCGAGAATCGCCCAGCCAGCCTCCCCACGTACCCACTTGCGCCCCCGCGACGTGCAAGCCTTCACGCGAGCGCCACTTTCGTGGGCCGCGTTCGTGGTCACCGCTTCGGCAATCGCATCCGTCGCTTACATTTGCTGGCTCACTCCGCTGAACCTGTCGCCCGACGAAGCGCACTACTGGGATTGGTCGCGCAATCTCGACTGGAGCTACTACAGCAAGGGACCGCTGATCGCGTGGCTCATCCGGGCGAGTTGCGAGTTGTTCGGGCCGCTGAGCATCGCCCTCACCGGCGATCTCGCGGCCGCCGTGCGGCTCCCCGCCGTGGCGTGCCACGTCGGCGTTCTCGTGGGCTGGTACACCCTCGCGGCCCGCGTGTTCCGGTCGCCGCAACTCGGCCTCGCCACAGTCTGCTGTGCCGCCACGCTCCCGCTCGTGCGGGTGGGGGCCGTCATCATGACCATCGACCCGCCGTTCTTGTTCTGCTGGTGCTGGTCGCTGGTCTGTGTGTTGCGAGCGCTCGAAACCGACCGAACTCGCTGGTGGGTCGGAGCCGCGGCACTCACGGCCGTGGGCATCCTCGCGAAGTACACGATGGCGTTGTTCCCCGTGGCGGTGCTGGGCTTCCTGCTGTTCCATCGCCGTGGCGAGTTTCGGAAGCCCGGTATCTGGTTGCTGCTCGCCGGGGCCGCCATTGGTTGGGTTCCGATTGTTGCGTGGAACGCAGGGCACGACTGGGTTTCGTTCCGCCATGTGTTCGGTCAGGTGGGCGTGAGCGGCTCCAAGCCCGGCGGCGTTTTCCTGTTCCTGGGCGGGCAACTCGGGATGCTCTTCGGCTTCTGGCTCGCCGCGTTCCTCGCTGCGGGCTGGCGGTTCCGACCAACCCGCGAGGCCGACTCTGGCATCCGGCTTCTGTGGTGGGCGTCGGTTCCGGTCTGGCTGCTGTTCGCGGCCGCGAGTCTTGTGAAGTCGGGGCAACCGAACTGGCCCGCACCAGCGTACTTCGGCGGGTTGGTGCTGGCGGTGGCACTGACTCGTGAACTGCTCGCGTGGCGACGGCGGCTCGTGGTCGGGTGCCTGGCACTCTCGACCGTGAGCGGGTTTCTGGTCATCACTGGCATCCACTTCCCCGATGCGTTTCGGCCGATCCTGGCGAGCGTCGTCAGGTCGCCTTCCGAGAAAGACCCGTACCCGGTTCGCCGGCTGGACATCACAGCGAGAATCGCGGGCTGGAAGCAACTCGCGGGAGAGGTGGACGCCGTGCGGGCACGGGTGCGAGCCGAGACGACCCGCGAGCCGATCGTCGCGGGCACGCACTGGACGACCCCCGGCGAACTCGGGTTTTACTGCTCCGATCACCCGACTGTGTATGCGGTTGGGGTCGCGAACCAGACGGATCGGCACAGCCAGTACGACGTGTGGCGACCAAACCCGGTGGCCGACGCGCAAGAATTCCGCGGGCAGACGTTCGTGATCGTCGGGGAAATCGGGGCAGATGTGAAGAACGCCTTCGAGCGGATCGAACCGCTGACGCGGGTGGTTCACATCTCGAACGGAGTCCCCGTGACAGGATGGGAAATCTGGGTGTGCCACGGGTTTCGCGGGTTTAACCGCGTGCCGCCGCCACCCAGTGGTTCCCATTATTAACTCAACCCTCAAGGTGCTGTTGTGAGTAGTTGGACGGTCACGTGTGCGTCGTGCAGTTTGCAGTGGAATCGCCTGGGAGATTACTCGCACTACGAGCGGCAGGCCATCGAATCGCAGCCGTGCCCAGGGTGCGGAAGCTACACGCTCGTCTGCCGCGAACCCCGCGTGGAAAATCGCCGCAAGCCGGCAGCGCGACGAATCCAGACGCCATCGCAGCGCCGCGCTGCGTGAACGACTTCGCCTCTTGGCGAGCGGGGTGGCGTCAGCCCCCCGAGTCTTGGTCTTTGCACCAGACTCGGGGGGCTGATGCCACCCCGCTCGCCAATCACGGTACAATGCACCATCTCGCTGACTACACCTCGGAGCCGACACCATGTCTTCCCTCAACCGCTGGCCGCGTTGCATAGCCTGCCTCGGGCTGGGCGTTCTCGGTGGTCTTTGGGTCGGCCCGCAACTCGTCGGTCAGGTGCCACTTCCCGTCCCCGCGCTGCCGGGGAACGCGCCGGTGCTTCCGCGTGAGTGGAACTCCTACGCCCCCGTGGCGAAGCGAGCGCTCCCCGCGCTCGTGTGCATTGAGGGGAAGTCGAAAGTCGCCCGTGCCCAACTCGACGACCCGGACCCGGGCTTCGGGTCCGGCGTGCTCATCGACGCGGCCGGCATCGTGCTCACCAACAACCACATCGTTGCCGACACGAACGTCGTCGAAGTCACACTCCAGGACGGCCGCAAGTTCACCTCGAAGGAGATTCGTCGCGACCCGAAGACTGACCTTGCCGTGATCCGACTGGAAGGGAAAGAGCCGTTCCCGTTCCTGGAATTCGCGGACAGCACCACGATGGAAGTCGGCGACCGCGTGCTGGCGCTCGGTGCCCCGTTCGGCCTCACCGGTTCCGTGACGCAAGGGATCGTCAGCGCGACGGGGCGGCGGAACTTGAACCTGAACGTGATCGAGGACTTCATTCAGATCGACGCGGCGGTGAACCCCGGAAACAGCGGCGGACCGCTCGTGAACATGGAAGGGAAGCTCATCGGATTGACCGCCGCAATCAAGACCCGCAGCGGCGGCTTCCAGGGTGTGGGCCTCGCGGTGTCGAGCAACCTGGCACGCGACATCGCCGCACAACTCATCAAGCACGGCGGCGTGCGTCGCCCGTACCTGGGTGCGTTGGTTCGCGATCTGGACGATGCGACCGCGACGAAGCAGAAGCTGAAGCCGGCCGCGGGCGTGCTGGTAACGGAAGTGACCGACAAGTCGCCGGCTGCGAAGGCGAACCTGGGCGTCGGCGATGTGATTCTGAGCGTGAACGGCAAGCCCGTCACCACGCCTCGCGAGATGCAGCGGGTGATTCTCACGTTGCCCGTTGGCCCGATGGTTGATGTGGTTGTCGTCCGCAACGGGCAGCAGTTCCTGACGCGGGTGACGGTCGAAGAGCAGGTTGATGTGCCAGCCGCGAGCCCAGGGCCGGCGCTTCAGCCCGCGATCAGCTTCGACGCGGTGGGGATCACGGTTACCGAGATCACGCCAGACGCGGCAGCAAAGCTCGGGTTGCCGAAAGCCGTGAAGGGCGTGCAGGTCGCCGCGGTCACGCCGGGTGGTCTCGCGGCCGCGTCAGGCGTGGGTCGCGGCATGGTGATCGTTCAAGTGGACCGCACACCCATCGCGACCGCCGACGACTTCCGGAACGCGGTAAGCCGCGCCGGCCGCGAGAAGGGGGCCGTGCTGCACGTTCTCCGCCCCAACGGCGAAGTGGATTTCTTGATTCTGAAGGGGCAGTGATTACATTCGTTTAGCGGCCGTCCCAGCGGGGCGGCCGTTACGCCGCACGCTTGGGGCGGTTGCGGATATCGAACAGGCCGAAGATTTCGTCCTCACTCAGGCCCATCGTCGCGGGTTTCTCCGCGTTCGCCAGCAAGTCGTTGAACACCTTCCGCTTCGCATCCAGCACAGTCGCAATCCGCTGCTCGATCGTCTCGCGCGAGAGGAACCGCGTCACGGTCACCGTGCTTTTTTGGCCGATGCGGTGCGCCCGGTTGATCGCCTGATCCTCAATGGCGGGGTTCCACCAGCGGTCGAACAGGAACACGTAGTTCGTGAACTGCAAGTTCAGGCCGACGCTCCCGGTGCCGTAGCTCATCAGGAGCACGTGCGCGTCGGGGTCTTTCTTGAACTTGTCGAGGATCGGCGTGCGCTCGGGTTGCGGGATCTTGCCGTGGTATTCGAGCGGGTTGAACCGTTTCAACTGCTTCGCGATGGCGTGAAGCGGCTCCACCCACTGCGAGAAGATGATCGCCTTCTGGCCGCTTTCCGCGACTTCTTCCATGTCGCTCAGCAGTTGCTCCATCTTCGCACTCTCACCGGTGCGCGGGTCGAAGTTGCAAATCTGCTTCAACCGCATCACAAGCTGGAACACGTGCTGAACGGTCAGCGTGTCGCCGAGTTCGTTCAGGTGAATCACGCCTTCCTTCTCGGCTAGCGTGTACGCGGCTCGCTGGGCCGGGCTGAGGTCAATCTCGAGATCCTTGATGATCTTCGGTGGCATGTCCGACTGCACGAGATCCTTCGTACGGCGCAGGATGCAGTCGGAAGTGAGTTGCTGGAGGCGTTTCGGGGGCGTGTCGGGCGGAATCCGCTCGGGATCGACGAATGCGAAGATGTTCACGAGGTCGTCGGGGTGGTTCTCGATGGGGGTGCCCGAGATGGCCCAGCTTCGGGCGCGAGGAATGGCACGCACCACCTGTGCAGTCTTCGAGTCGCGGTTCTTGATGCGCTGAGCCTCGTCGAGCACGACCACATCGAACGCGACACGCGGGTCGCTGGAGTGATCGGAGTCGCGGGTCAGCGTTTCGTAGTTCACAATCTTCAGCGGACAGTTCGACGTGAACCACGCGGTCCTGCGGCGTTCTGGGTCGCCCTCGATGGTCTCGAACGGCAGGTCGGGTGCCCACGATTTCAGTTCGCGTGCCCAGTTGAACACGAGCGGCTTCGGGCAGACGATCAACCCGCGACGGATGACCCCCTGATGGAACAGCAACCGCAACGAGAGGATGATCTGCGCGGTTTTCCCGAGGCCCATTTCGTCGGCGAGGAGTGCCGCGTGGCGGGGCATCAGGAACGCGATCCCTTCCAGTTGATAAGGGAACGGCGGGAACGGCACTTCGAGTTGCCGACCGTCGAACAGACCGTCGAGCGGTGGTTGCAGCAGGCACAGGAGGCGATCCTTGAACACCACCGTGTCTACGGTCGGCTTCGCCCGGATCGGTTTCTTCGGCGGTTGATCCTTGTCGGGAAGTTGTGGCAGCTTGATCTCGTGCCGACCCGCGGGTGGCTCGGTGGCGATTCGTGGTGGCGGTGGCGTCAGTTCGACCGGTGGTGCCGGGAACTTCCAGCCCTCCGTTGCAACGGTCATCTCCAGCCGTCCGACCGACCGCACCCAGGGCAAGTCGTTCAGCAACCGGGTTTCGCGGACATTCGGCTCCATCGGCCGCTCGAAGCGAGCGTCGGGTCGAACGTCGGTGAGCAGTGCGAGATCGAGTTCGAGCACGTCCGGCTCTTCGTCATCACGCTGCACGGTTGGTAACTCCCATCTTGCGGGCCTCGGAGATCGCCTCGCGGACGCGGGTGAACGGCTCCGCGAGATCGACCGCTGGGTCGATCCGTTCGAGGAGTTGCGTCACGGCGGTCCGGTCTGCTGCAAACCGATTCGGGATCAGCAACCCGATCGAGGAGCGAGCGTGCGTGAACGCGGTGAGGTCCGTGGACAGTTCCACGCCACCGACCTTCACCCCGATCACGGGTATCTCGAGCCGCGACCGCAGGGCCAGTGCGGCAGGCACATCCGTCACAATCAGATCGGGTTTCGTGGCCGTCTTCTCGACCAGAGTTTTGCCAATCAGGTCGGCGAGCACGTATTCCGTCAAAGTCGGCCCATACAACGCAGTTTGAACGCGGTTGGGCTGCACGGCGGTGGTCAGGCGGAATTCGAGCGGTCGGCCCCAGCTATTCGTGACAAGGTAACCTCCGAGCCACCCGGAGGGCTCCTGCAAGGCGGTGAGGAACCCGAGGGTGATGGGAGTGGAGACGGGCGGTACACTCACGTTGTGGCATCTCCAAGGGTCGGAATCCATGGCCGACAAACGGCCCACAGCGATGCATACTCACCATCGGACGTGAGGATTTGGGGGCTTCAGCGAACCTGGCGACCGGGCCACTTCGGACGCAATTTTGCTCGCGGTTGCCGGTAGTGATTGCCTAGCTTCTCAAGGGGCCGCGCACGATCGTCCGATGATGCGGAATGTCCGTTGGGGTTACGCATTCCGATGAGAACGACTACAACAATAGAGAACCGCAGTTTAGCGGTGGTCCCAACGGGACCACCGCTGGGCCGTGGCCCCGTTGGGACCACAGCTAAACGTCATCACCAGCCACATTTTGGATTGCGAGATGTCTTCCGAAACCGCAACCGCGACTGAAACTGAAACCGAACCCAAGCTTTCCCCGGTTGAGGGGCATAAGTCCGAGAGCAAGTTCCTCCGGGGCACGCTGGCCGAGGAGTTCGCCGACCCGAACCTCGACCACATCAACGAGGCGAACAAGAGCCTCATTAAGTTTCACGGCAGTTACCAGCAGGAAGACCGCGACGCCCGGAAGAATCGCGGCAAGGGTGGCGTGTCGGGCAAGGCGTACATGTTCATGATCCGGCTCAAGTTGCCGGGCGGGAAGCTCACCGCCGATCAGTACCTCAAGATGGACGAGCTGTGCCAGCAGTATGGCAACAGCACGCTCCGGATCACGACACGCCAGAGCTTCCAGTTTCACGGTGTGATGAAGCAGAACATGAAGTCGCTGCTTCAGGGGATCAACAAGACGCTGCTGACAACCCTCGGCGGTTGCGGCGACGTGAACCGCAACGTGCTCGCGTGCCCGGCACCGATTCCCGACGCCCTGCACACGCAGCAGATGGAAGACTGCCTGCGGGTCGCCGCGGCACTGACGCCGAAGGCCGCCAAGCAGGCGTACCACGAAATCTGGATGGATGGTGAGAAGCTCACCAACCCCGAGGACGACGAGGAACCGATCTACGGCCCGACGTACCTCCCGCGTAAGTTCAAGATTGCGTTCGCGATGCCGGACGATAACTGCACCGACATCCTGGCGAACTGCCTGGGTTACCTCGCGATCACCGAGAACGGCAAGCACATCGGCTACAACCTGTACGCCGGTGGCGGCCAGGGGCAATCGAACGCGAAGCCCGACACGTATCCGCTGCTCGCGCAGCCGATCGGGTTCATCCACTTCGACGAAGTGGTGGATGCGGCGGAAGCGATGGTGAAATTGTTCCGCGATCACGGTAACCGTGCCGACCGCAAGCGAGCCCGGCTCAAGTACGTGATGCACGACTGGGGCGTCGAGAAGTTCCGCGAGGTGTTCTACAGCGAATACTTCAGCCACCCGCAGCGACCGGTGAAGCACGCCCCGATCACGGGGCTCGACCTGCACCTCGGCTGGCACAGCATGGGCGACGGCAAGTGGTTCCTCGGCGTGTCGGTCGAGAACGGCCGCATCAAGGACGAGGGTGCCAATCGCCTCCGCAGTGGCCTGCGTGAGATCGTGTCGCGGTTCAAGGCCGATGTGCGGCTCACGACGCAGCAAGACATCCTCGTGTGCGGCATCTCGACAGCCGATCGTGGTGCGGTCGATTCATTGCTGAACGAATACGGCATCCCGCGTGAAGAGACGCTGCCGATGGTGCAGAAGTGGAGCATGGCCTGCCCGGCGATCCCAACCTGCGGGCTGGCGATCACCGAGAGCGAGCGTTCGCTGCCGAACGTGGTACGGCAACTCGAAAAGGTGCTGACGGACCTGGGCCTGGGTGGCGAGCCGATCAGCGTGCGGATGACGGGTTGCCCGAACGGCTGTGCGCGACCGTATCAGAGCGAGATCGGGCTCGTGGGTCGCGGCGGCACGAAGTACACGGTGTACATCGGTGGCGACAGCTTTGGCCGTCGGTTGAACACGGAGGTTCAGGACAGCGTGCCGATCGATCAGATCGCGCCGAAGCTGTCGAAAGTGTTCGCGGCGTTCAAAGCTGAGCGGTCGAACGGCGAGTTGTTCGGCTCCTACTGCGAACGGATTGGTCTGGAGAAAGTGAAAGAGTTGTTCGGAGCATGATGTCTTTCGCCGCTTGCGGCTTCGCATGCGAAGCCGCAGAGACCCACTCACACAAGACAACTCTGAAACTCTCGGCCTGCCGCAGTGATAATCCATACCCCACGATTTGGGTGTGGACCTTCTCCAGCTGGGTATATGAAACCGCGTTCAACAAGATGCTGTCGGCAAAACTGCACACGATTTGCCCACTGACTTGCGCTTTCCCTAAATCGCAATGTCCTCTCTTCAACGGTCAACTCAGGATGAAGTTCCGCGAGTTCATCGTAGGCATCGGCGGTTCGGATACGGCCATTCGGTGAGGTTGCCAAGAGTGCAAGGAGTTCCGATTCAATCGCTGCGTTGGGTGGTATGGCCATTCTGCATCAATTCCTGTTGAATTGTTTGTTCAGTATCTCCCTACCGATGAGCATTTCTTCTGTCTCGCGTTTTGTCAAATCACATAATGGTAAAATCTCGCAGTAGGGGACTCCGCGTGTGCTCCTCGGCAACGTGGTACGATGCAGGAACATTCCGGAGACCACGCATGATTCCCGACGACTGGCGAGCACGGATCACCATCGAACCCGGCAAACGAGGCGGTCGTCCGTGCGTTCGTGGAATGCGAATCACGGTCGGCGATGTGCTGTCGTACCTTGCGGCCGGGATGACTCACGCGGAGGTGCTGGACGACTTCCCCTATCTCACAGATGAAGACATCCGGGCGTGCCTGGCGTTCGCGGCTGAACGAGAATTGGTCACGGTATCGGTGGGCGGATGAACTGCTCTTCGACCAGAGGATGTTCGTATTTCGGCCTGAAGGGCCATTCTTCCTTAGCCCAGGCCAGCGGCCTCGTCGTTCTACACAAGTCTGCAACATGCTTTGCAGCATGGAGTTGCAACGAGCATGTGAAAAGCGTCACAATCCGTGTGACCCTCCGAAAACAAGGCGTTTTCGGGCATTCGGAAGGGCCGATTATCAGCACCTCCGACTTGTGTAGAACGACGAGGCCGCTGGCCTGGGCTAAGGGAAGACGGCCCTTCAGGCCTAAAGACAGAAGACCAGCCCCGTAGTCTCCCGTGTAATCTCGCTGGGAGATCGTTTTGACACCGCGATCTCACTCCATGTCCCAGACCACGACGGAACCGCGGTCGCCGTCGCCTCCTGCAGCGAGTCGCAAGCCGTCGGGAGCGTACGCCAAGCAGTAGACGCGGCCGATGGGCCAGCGGAAGGTTGTCCGCTCACGCCCCGTCGCCGCGTCCCACAGTTTCACCGTTTGATCCCAGCTTCCCGTCGCAATTGTTTCGCCATCCGGGCTAAACGCCACCGCTGAAACCTGTCCCTTGTGGCCCTTTAACTCCAGACGCTGCTGGCGTTTCTCAAGTCCGTAGACCTTCACCGAGTAATCAACCGCCGCCGCGACCTGCTTCCCATCCGGGCTGATAGCGACTGATGGGCAGGGCTTGGGTTGGGGGAAGTCGATGGGCTTGGTCTTGATGATTTCCCAGACGCGAACCTTGTGGTACCCCGTCACCCAGGCGACAGTTCGTTTCGCGGGGCAAACCGCCACCGCACGCACCCCGTTGGGCTCCGTAAAGAGCGGTGTGCGACGTTCGCCCGTGGGAACGTCCCACAACTCGAACTTGCCCGCGTTCGTCTTCACGCGGTCCCCGACACCCACAGCGAGCGTGCGGTCATCAAGCAACGCCAGGGAAGTGACAGGTGCAACATTCGACGGCTCGCACTTCACCCAGAACTTGCCGTCGAACCGCATGCCGCTCCAACCGCCGGCTCCGCCGACGAACACGGTCGAGCCATCGGAATTGAAGCCGAGCGTGTAAATGGGGTGGGCGTCCGGGCCGGCTTCGCACACGGGATGGCGCTCGCCTGTTGCCCGACGAAGAAAGACAGAACCATCTCGCGCTCCGCTCGCGAACGAGGAGCCGTCGGGAGAGAACGCCACGCTGTATACGGGCGTTTGCTTGTGATCCTCGTACAGCAACATGTATCGCGACTCCGCAACCCGAGAGGGCCGGGTCGGGCTATACCGAGCCACGCGGCTTTTGCTAAGTTAAATTCTACCGAACCGGTGTTGGAGTTTCGACAATGGAAATCGAATGGACCGACACCGTGCCCGACACGGAAGAACGGAGATACGTCTGCGCCTCGAAGTTCGCGCGGATGTGGCAGTTCAAAGTGCGCTTCAAGCGGCGCACGCAGTGGGAACGGATCGACAACGTCTCGACGGAAATGTGGGAAACGCTGCTCGACGCACTCGAACGCAGGTACTGGCGTCGCGAAGGCGTCTCGGACGAAGACCTCGCGGCCGTGCGAAAAATCATCGCCGGACTTCGCCCTCGCCCCGCGGTTTAGAACTCAGCAATCGAAGAAGTTTATCCGCAGATTACACAGATGACACAGATTGTAAAACAGAAGAAAGCGAGCCAACCACCGGAGCAGTTGTGGTTGATTTGCCTTGAGTCCTGAAATCTGCGTCATCTGCGTCATCTGTGTAATCTGCGGATAAACTTCTTTGGCCTTGTCTCCACCATGCCCTACACGCCCATTCTCGCCACGCTTGGCTATGTCTTCTCTCCGGACGGTCGGCAAATTCTCATGATTCACCGGAACGCACGCCCCGAAGATGCGCACTACGGTAAGTACAACGGGCTTGGCGGGAAATTGGAACCCGACGAAGATGTGGTCGCAGGATTACGGCGAGAACTCCGCGAGGAGGCCGGAATCGAGTGCGACGCGGTTGAACTCGCGGGCACCATTTCCTGGCCGGGGTTCGGGAAACGTGGCGAGGACTGGTTTGGGTTCATCTTTCGCGTCACGAAGTTCACGGGCGTTCCGCTTACCAGCAACCCGGAAGGCACTCTGGAGTGGGTGGACGTGGAACGAATGGAAGCGTTGCCATTATGGGAAGGGGATCGATTGTTCCTCCCATACGTGTTCGAGCGTTCAGGAAACCAGTTTCATGGCGTGATGCCATACCAAAACGGGAAGCCTGTCGGATGGCGCTTGACAACTATTCCATGAACGTGACAGAATTAATCCCTTAAACGAATTTTGACTCCAGAGATGCGAAGGTTGCCGGAAAGACCTCTCCTGACACCGCCTCATATGCTACAGTTTCGTTATGGTTGTAACTGCCAGCGCCCCGGCAGGTTGCCGTTTTACCCGCTCACCATGAAGGGGAGGCGGCGTTGACGTTTTTCCCAAAATTGCGATCCAACACCCCTGGTGCATTGAACTTGCAAGTGGGGACCGAACCCTCACCGGGGTATCGGCTCCGGCGAGTCCGTGGACGTGGTGGGTTCGCTGAGGTATGGGAAGCTGACGGGCCGGACGGTTATCCGGTCGCGCTCAAGTTCATGCCCAGTTCCAACGCCGCAACGACTGCACGCGAAATCCGCACGTTGCAGTCGTTCCTGGTGATGGAACACCCCTATCTGATCAAGCACAACGCTGTCTGGTCGCTCCCGGGATACATCGTCATCAACATGGAGTTGGCCGAAGCCACACTCCTCGATCTGATGCTGGTGTACCAGAACGAGCTCGGCCAGCAGCTTGAGCCGGCGATGCTTGGTCTGTACATGTGGCAGGTGGCCGATGCACTCGACTTCCTGAACGCTCGCAAACATATCCTCGACGGGCGAAAGGTTGGGTTTCAGCACGGCGACGTGAAACCGAGCAACATCCTGCTCCTGGGCGACACGGCCAAACTCACCGACCACGGGTTGGCGACACCCACGCACGGCACACGCACGCCCTGCCCCCAGCAAGGGACTCCTGCCTACGCCGCACCGGAGGCGTTCATCGGTTACTACTCCGAGCAGTCCGACCAGTACAGCCTTGCCGTGACCTACTTCGTGCTGCGAACGGGGTTGTTGCCGTTCCCGCCGACGCCGAGCGATCCTTCCGTCAGTTACATCCGGCCGCTTCCCGACATGACGCCGCTCCCTGAAGCGGAGCGCCCGGCACTTCTGAAGGCTCTCAGTGCGGTCCCGCAATCACGGTTCCCAAGCTGCAAAGAGTTCATGGCGGCCGTGCTCAAAGCCCAAAAGTTGAAGGCCGTCTGGGAGGAAGAAGGCTCCGTCTGGAAGATCGTGAAGGACGACAAACCGGATTCCCCGCGGTCTGGCTCGTCGCCCAACATTACTCTCCCACCGTCGCCCTCTGGTGTTTACCGTCGTCGCGATGTTACGTGATCCTGGCAATTGCGGCCCACGGATTACGGATTGAGAACACCCTGGCTTTCAATCCGAAATCCGCACACCGGAATCCGCAATTCAATCCATGCTGCAATCGTTCTTCATCATCGGAATGCGGGCTCCGGCTCGACACATTACATTCCGCCGTGCCGTCGTCCTCCACATTCTGCTCATCGCGTGCCTTGGGTGGGGCGCGGCCAACTCGGATACCCCCGAACGGCTCTCTGCGGTCGGGCAGGTCGCCCTCGTTCTCGGGATTGTTGAAGGGGCTTCGCTCGTTGGCTGGCGACTCGCCCAACTCCCCAAGAGTCAGGCACTTGAGTTTCTACTCGTCTCGCCCATCCGGCCTCCCAGGGTCTTCCTTGCGGAAGCACTCGTTGGCATCGGTCGGTTCGCATTGGTGTCGCTTTCAGGATTGCCCGTATTGCTGGTGATGGTGCTCCAGGGCGTGATCATCCCGGCTGATCTCTGGCCGCTGGGGTTGATGCCGTTCGAGTGGGGCGTGGTGGCCGCGCTGGGGCTCACCGTGTGGGCCTACGAACCTCTCTCGATTCGCCGCGTTGGCGAGGTCATTGCGATGATCGGGGTGCTGTTCTACCTGATAGTCGGCATCCTCGCGGGTGAGAAGTTGCAGATGTGGATCACCGGCCTACCCCCGGCGATTGGCGAGTGGGTGTACGTCGTCATCATGCGGATGTTTCAGGAGAACCCGTTCGGTGTGGTGCGGAACTGGTTCATCCTGCGGGAAGGCCCGGAGACGCAGTGGCCGCCGTTCATCACTGTGAACGTGATCGGTGCCGCGATGGCTGTGGCATTCGGGCTCCGTGCGGCGTTCCGGCTCAAGGGTCACTTTCACGACCGGCACTACAAACCTCTCGAAACGAACCGTCAGGATCAGTCGGCGTTGATCGGGAACCGGCCGCTCTCGTGGTGGGCGGTGCGGCGGGTGATGGAGTATTCTGGGCGGGTGAACGTGTACCTCGCGGGGGGATTCTGCCTGCTGTACTCGGCGTTTATCGTTGCTGGCGACGACTGGCCTTCATGGATGGGCCGGGCACCATTCCTGATCTTCGAGATGTGGGGCGGCCCCGCGATGGTCGCCGGGTCGATGTGTGTGCTGGCTGCGGTGCCGGCCGCGTTCCAGTTCGGGCTATGGGATCCGACCGTTTCCGATCGCTGCAAGCGTCTCGAATTGCTCCTGCTCACGGACCTGACGGGCAACGACTACTGGCACGCATCACTGGCGGCTGCGTGGAAACGTGGGCGAAGTTACCTGTGGATCGCGGCGTTGTTGTGGATCGCGTTGGCCGTGTCCGGACGTGCGCAGTGGTATCAAGCTGTCGCGGCGGCACTCGGCGGTATAGCTCTGTGGGGGTTCTCGTTCGCGGTCGGGTTCCGTGCATTTAGCACCGGCAATCAGGCAGGCGGAATCGCCACGGGATTGACGCTCGGAATGCCGATGCTCGTGTTCGCGTTGCTTCGGGCGAAATTGGACGATCTGGCAGCGTTTGTGCCGACGGCCGCGTGCTATCTGCCGGTGAGGAATGGCATCTCGTGGAGCTGGGCCGCTGGCTTCGTGCTGATGTTGCTCACGACGTGGTGGCTGACTCGTCGGGGGCTTGCCCGCTGCGACAGTAGCCTCCGTCTGTGGTTCGACGCGAACCAGGGCCGCAAAGCAGAGTGAAGCGATCAAGTGTTATTTCAATTCGCGTGGCGAGCCGACGCCTTCCGCAGTAACGCGGGCCACGCACACCGGCACAGACTTCCCCACACCAGCAAGCACGGCCTTGAACGTGGCGAGGGTCAGGTCTTCCGCATCGGTGAGCAGCACGATCACATCCGGTCGCAAAGCCGCAGCCGCGCGAATCGCCTCGATATGGTTGCTTCGCCCCGTGGCCTTGAGACTTGCCAGCCCAGTCTCGGCAGTCGTGATGTTCGCAGGCGTTGCGACCACGAAAAGGCCCGGCAGGATCGACCTCGCTGTGCTGTTGTAAGCGATGACCTGGAACCGCACGTCGGCCGGTTGGCGTCGAAGCGTGCTGACGAGTGCCGCGCGAGCCAGCGTCAGTTTGCCGAACTCGCCCATGCTTCCCGAGCAATCGAGAACGTACAGGACGGTCTGCCCGGACTTCATCGCACCGTGAATCGCGGGCGAGAGCGGTGCCGACGTCACGGCACCGGCAGGCTTCACGTTCGGGTCGGTAACCCGCACGGGCGTTGCCTTGGGTCGCCGCATGATGGCCAGAACTTCGGTGGGCAGCGTGTTCGGAACGATGTTCTTCACCGGTGGCCGCGCCCCCGTTGTGCCCTCGGCCGGCGACTGCGAGGCGACGGGAGCGACGGGTGGTTCGGGCGTGGGCGGTGGTTCTTCGGGCGGCTTGATCGGTTCCGGCGGTGCTGGCATCGTGACCGAGAGTTCTTCGGGGAGCAACCGCAGGGTGGGTTCGTCGGCGCGGGTATCAATCCCTGGCTGGTTCGCTTGACCTGGGTTCGCCACGCTGCCCGCACGGAACGCCACGGAACCGACGCTCACCAGGAGCAGGTGAACGACGACCGATCCGGCAATCGCACGCCGGTACCGAGTCGGCTTCTTGCGTGGAGTGTGCCCCATGTTCGGGGACATATCGAGAAGCGTCTGGGACCGGAAGCCCAATTTCGGGAACGCCTGCGGATCAGGGTAGCAAGTCGGCAACGGGAATCGTGGCGACCGTGAGCCCATCGAGAATGAGCGGCACAGTGTCGCCAACGCCGTAATTCACCACGCTCGCGTAAGCGGGCGAGTCGCACGGCCCAGAAGGCTGCGTGTGAACTTCAACGCGGCGTTCATCCAGGTTCAAGATCCAGTAGCAGACGACGCTGCCACGGGCGTAGATGCGGGCCTTGTCTCGCTGATCGCGGATCAACGACGTGTTCGCAACTTCGATGAGAATCCCCACATCGGCCGGCGTCGGATGGCGGGTGAGGTAAGTTCGAGCGTGGCCACGAACCAGCGCGAGGTCTGGTTCGGGCCGACTGTCGGCTAGCGCAACCGTTTCCTGGCACCGCATCCGCCAGCCTTTGGGAAGGAACCCCCTCAACGCCTCGTCGATGACGTCGATCGTTCCGTCGTGGGCGGGGTCATGCGGCATCTTGAGCACCACATAGTTTTCAAGCAGTTCCACCCTGTCTTCGGACGTGAGGATGCCATCGGTGACCATCCGGTCGTAGCGTGCGACGGAGAACTTCGGAATGGATGCCTCGTTCAGGAACGTAGGCGAGTACGGCGTCGTGGTTGTGGACATGCGAAACCCTCCGGAAACAACACCCGGTTATACCGCACGCGAGAAGAGCGGGGCCAGATGAAGTTGAAAACGCATCAGCCGAGCAGAACGATTTTGGCGTCTGGGTGGGCGTCGAGGAGTGCAGCATAGTCGGGGATGTGTCGGAGAGCAGTTCGCAACTCGGTGGGCTTTGTCACGGTCGGCTGGCAACCTTCGCACACAGGAAGTGGAAGGGTAAAGGCGACATCCTGCCCGACCGCCTTGAGATTGGCAGACTCGCCACTCATGATGCGATTTGCCCCAAAAAGACCCACGGCACCACCAAACAACAAACCGAAAAGGCAACCAGCCGCAATCTGATCTCGAGAACTGCCATCATCTTTCAAAATCCCGCGAGCACACTCGACCGCTACACGCGATCGCCCATCAGTCTCTCGCGTGCAAACGGCGCACTTCCGAGTGCCAGGGAGTTTCCCTTCGAGCAAGAGCGTCTCGACCCTTAACGCGGGAGAGAGAACATTTTGCCCCGCTGCCGTGCGCAATTGATGCAGCGGTGGCACTTCGACGGTGCGACCGCAGCCACACTTGAGCGAGGTGCCGGCGTCTGCTCCGGTCACCGAGAATGGTTTGCCGCACTCGCATCGGACTTCGTACTTCATTCGCGGCTCACATCACGGGCATCGGGTCGGCGTGGTAGAGGTGGTGCGGGCGGTTCTCGGTGTCGGTCCACGCGACCGTCTTCGGCAGGCCCAGAGCAGAGTAGATCGTTGCGGCGAAGTTCTCGGGCGACTGCGGGTCGGTTGCGGGGTATGCGCCGTTCTTGTCCGACGAGCCGACCACCCGGCCGCCCTTCACCCCGCCGCCGGCGCACCACAGCGATTGCACGGCACCCCAGTGATCGCGGCCCGGCCCCTTGTAGTGCGCCGTGAGTGTGCTGAGCCGCGGCGTGCGGCCGAACTCGCCCGCCATAACGATAAGCGTGTCGTCGAGCAGGCCGCGTTCGCCCAGGTCGTCGAGCAGTGCCGAGAGTGCCTTGTCGGTCGGCGGGAGCAGCTTGTTCTTGAGGTGCGGGAAGGCGTTGCCGTGCGTGTCCCACGATTCGTTGTTGCCGAGGTTCACTTGCACGAGGTTCACGCCCGCTTCCACGAGCCGTGCCGCCATCAGCAGCGACCAGCCGAACGCATTGCGGCCGTAGCGGTCCAGTTCCTTCGGGTCGGCGTGGTTCAGGTCGAACGCCTTGCGAACGCGGGCGTCGGTCAGCAGCGAAACGGCATCGGCACGCGAGTGGCTGAACGCACCCATGTTGCCCGTCGAGTCGAGCAGGTTCCGCTGGGCGTCGATCTGGTTCAGGATGCCGAGCCGCCCGCCGAACCGCTGGCCATCCACGCCTTCGGGCAAGCTCAGATCGGGGAGCACGAACGCTTGCCGCTTCGGCTTGTAGTCGCGCTGCTGGTGGTCGAACTCGTACTCGGGGTATGCGCCGTAAGCCTTCGGCTCGAACGCCGACGCTTCGAGGAACCACGGGTCGCGCAAGTGGCCCATCACGCCTGCGAACTGGCCGGGGATCACTCGGCCGGTGTTGTGAACGATCCTGTCCGGCAGCACGATGGCCGGTGGCAGGTTGTTGCGTGCCCGCGTGACTGCTCCCGCGATGGCTGCGAGACTCGGGTGATCGGTTGGCTTCGGAGCGCTGGGGTTGAACCCGATCGGCGCATCGGACCGCCCCGTGAGCATGATGTGGTGGCTCATCGAGTGGTCGTTCGACTTGTGCGTCAGGGAACGCACGATCGACCACTTGTCACTGCGGGCGGCGAGCTTCGGCAGGTGTTCGGTGATGCGAATGCCGGGGGTCTTCGTCGCGATGGTGCCGAACTCACCGCGAATGCCGTCCGGGGCGTCGGGCTTCGGGTCGAAGCTCTCGTGCTGTGCCAGCCCGCCGGAGAGGAAGACGTAGATCACCGACTTGGCTTGCGAGCGGCCTGACCTCTCGCGGTCGGCGGCCATCGCACGCAACGGCTTCAGGTGTTCGAGCCCGAGGCCGAGCAACCCAACGGCTCCGGCTTGCAGGGCGGTTCGGCGGGTGAGCGAGGGATGTGAGAGCATGGCAGCGCTCCGGCAGGTGGGTTACCACAGTCTGCCGGATGGCGTCCGGAAGTGCAATGAAGAACCGGGTGGTGAGCGGGGGTGCGTAAGCCCCCCGAGTGGTTTCGCAAACCAACACTCGGGGGGCTTACGCACCCCCGCTCGCCTTGATTACTTGTAACTGCGTTTCGAAGGGGCCACGACCTCGAACGTCAGCGGTTCGGCGTTCCGGATGGGTTGCTTCTCGGCCCCGGCGTACTCCCACGCGGCGACGTGGCTGAACTTGTCGTCGTCCCGTTCGCACTCGCCGTTCGGGTTGCCGGCCTCGTCCTTCTGCTGATACTCAACGCGGAAGTGAGCCCCGCAGCTTTCCTCACGCTGGAGTGCGTCGAGTGCTAGCAACTCGCCGAACTCCATGTAGTCGGCCACGCGGTTCGCTCGCTCCAGCGCGACGTTCAGGTCGGCGTCGCTGCCCGGCACGTTCACGCTGGTCCAGAACTCGGCACGCAGTGCGCGAATCTTCGCGATCGCCGATTCGAGGCTCTGCTTGCTCCGCGCCATGCCGACGTGTTCCCACATGATGTGGCCGACTTCGCGGTGGAACTCGGACGCGGTCTTCTTCCCCTTCACGGCCAACAATCGCTTGATCTGGTTGGTCGCCTCCGTCTCGGTTCGCTTGAAGTCGGCATGGTCGAGCGGCGTGACGCCCGGCTTCTGTTCGGCGAGCCAGTTCGTGATCGTGTACGGCAACACGAAGTAGCCGTCGGCCAATCCTTGCATGAGCGCTGACGCTCCGAGGCGGTTCGCGCCGTGATCGGAGAAGTTCGCCTCGCCAATCACGAACAGGCCGGGGACGTTCGACATCAGTTCGTAGTTCACCCACAGGCCGCCCATCGTGTAGTGGACCGCGGGGTAGATACGCATCGGCCGCTCGTAGCCGCTCTCGGCGGTGATGCGTTCGTACATCTCGAACAGGTTGCCGTACTTCTCGCGGATGCGGGCTTCGCCCTGCTTGCCGATCGCGGCTGCGAAGTCGAGGTACACGCCACGACCGCCGGGGCCGACACCGCGACCGTCGTCGCACGCTTCCTTTGCAGCCCGGCTCGAGATGTCTCGCGGGGCCAGGTTGCCGTAGCTCGGGTACTTCCGTTCGAGGAAGTAATCGCGTGCTTCCTCGGGGATTTCGCGAGGATGCTTCCCCGCGTCGGCCTTGTTCTTCGGTGCCCACACGCGCCCGTCGTTGCGGAGCGATTCGCTCATCAGCGTGAGCTTCGACTGGTGATCGCCACTGACGGGGATGCACGTCGGGTGAATCTGCGTGTAGCACGGATTGGCAAACGCCGCACCCCGCTTGTAGGCGCGGTATGTGGCCGAGACGTTGCAACCGATCGCATTCGTGCTCAGGTAGAAGACGTTGCCGTAGCCACCGGTGGCGAGCACAACGGCGTCGGCCGTGAACGACTCGATCTTGCCGGTTTCGAGGTGCCGCGTCACGATCCCGCGAGCCTTGCCGTCCACGGTCACGAGATCGAGCATCTCGCAACGCGGGAACATCTTCACGTTCCCGAGCCCGATCTGCCGCGACAACGCCTGATACGCGCCGAGGAGGAGTTGCTGGCCGGTCTGGCCCCGGCAGTAGAAGGTTCGCTGGAGTTGCGCGCCGCCGAAGCTGCGGGTGTCGAGGAGGCCGCCGTATTCGCGGGCGAACGGCACACCCTGCGCAACGCACTGATCGATGATGTTGACCGACACTTCGGCGAGCCGGTGAACGTTCGCTTCACGGCTGCGGAAGTCGCCACCCTTGATGGTGTCGTAGAAGAGGCGGAAGACACTATCGCCGTCGTTGCGGTAGTTCTTCGCGGCGTTGATACCGCCCTGTGCCGCAATGCTGTGCGCCCGACGTGGCGAGTCCTGGAAGCAGAAACTCAGCACCTTGTAGCCGAGTTCCGCGAGCGAAGCCGCAGCAGCGCCGCCGGCCAACCCCGTGCCGACAACGATGACCGTGTACTTCGACTTGTTGGCCGGGTTGATCAGCTTCTGGTGCTGCTTGTAATGCGTCCACTTTTCCGGGAGCGGACCGGACGGCACTTTGGATTCGAGCTTCATTGTCGGATTACCCTGTCGTGCGTGCGCTACCAGATTCGCCGCCCCGCTGGGGCGGCCGCTTCACGAGGAATGTCACGCCGTTTTGTGAATCGGTGGTGCCCAACCCGCCATAACGCCAAGCACAATCACCAGATTGCCCACCAGAATCGTGAACGCGATCAGAAAGCCCAGGGCCTTGATGAGCGAGGCGAATCGCCGATTCTTCAGGCCGAGCGTTTGGAACGAACTCTGGATGCCGTGCAACAGGTGAACGAACAGCACCACCTGCGAGACGACGTACAGAGCAACAAGCCCCGGGTTTGAGAACCCGGCCACCACCATGCTGTACACGTCGTGCCGGCCGTGCGAATCCTTCAGTTCGAGGTAGTTCGAGAACTTGCCGGGTGCGACTTCCACTTCCGTCACCCAGGCGAACGTGAAGTGAGCCAGGTGGAACAGAATGAACAACCCGACCACAATCCCGCTCCACATCATGCTTCCGCTTGCCGCGGTCGCCTGCACACTACCGGGATACTGGTACGGCACCGGTCGCGCGGCCCTGGATCGAAACTGCAACCGCAGGGCGAGCGTGAGGTGCAACACGAAGATTCCGAGAAGCCCGGCACGGGCGATCCAGATCAGCGCACCCAGGCTGTGTTTCAGGAAGTACGCGTAGGCGTTGATCGAGTCCTGACCCTGAAATACTTTCAGGTTGCCGATCATGTGAACGACGACAAAGCTGACGAGGCCGATCCCGGTCAAGGCGACCAGGATCTTGCCTCCGACGCTCGAATCGAGCAGGGCCGAGAGGAAAGGACCAGCCTCCTCGGCGGGATCGGCTTTGGGCGGTCCTTTGGGGTGGCGTGGGCCGGCTTGCGTGGAAGCCATAAGCGTTTGCAATCCCAAATCGGAACGAAGGGGTGGGCGTTTCTCTCAGTGTAGGCAACTCGCCACCCGCGCGGCGAGCATTTTGAACAGACTCGTCAATCACTCACGCATCGGGGACAGAATTGTGAGCGGCGCGGCGTCAGCCCGCCGGTGATTTCAATCCGCAGATGGACAGAGATTTGGGAAGTTGCAAGTGTGATGTGAGCGAGCAGCGCGACGTCAGGCCGCCGGTGATTTCAATCTACCGGCGGACGCCGCGCCGCTCGCCAATCGTGCGATTTATCTCCTTCAGCCGCGTGATGCGGGCCGCGACGTTTCGCGGTGCCGCTTAAGGGGCTTGTCGCCGTCTGGGCGGAAGGCCGAGACGTACGCCGGCCAGCTTGGCCCAACGTATCGCGGTTCGATCAGGATGAACCCGGCACCCGCCACAGCTCGATCCGATCCGAACTCGCGGAAGTGGTGGAGGTGCGCTGGGTCGCGACCGATGGCTGCACTGGCACCCGTGTCTTGTTGCGACACGCCGGGCGACGTGGCTCGTCGCTCCAGGAGAATCTCACGCACAGCCAGTGCAGGGAACGCACCATCGACTCGCGGGTCCGATTCGAGGATCACGTAGATCATGGTGCCGAAGCGGTTGTCGAGCACGAGGAAGTTCGTCTCGGTCTCCGCGACAGCGACTTGGGGTGCCGGAGTCGTTGCCGCAGTGCCTTGAGCATTCAGTGCGAGAGTGGCAGCGCGACTAATCCCGCGAGTACGCACGCGTGCCTTCGCAGGGGTTCCCGCGGACAGTTCAAGTGACATCGTGCTCTTTCCGCGACCGACGGCGGTCGTGTGAAGGGAAGGCCGAAACCGTGAGTCCGAGTGTCGGAAGCCCAACGGAACCGGACGGTGCGTCGGTCAATCTCGTGCAGTCGTTGGAGGCAACCCCCAGACAACAACGCCGAGAAGTGAAGGACAGAATTCGCGACGGAGCGAACGGGAAACCACGCGCGATCACCACTATAGCCGGGCGTTAGACAGGAATCGCGAGAAATCGGAGATGGAACCCAATCATTTCCCGGTATGGGTAGATATCCTTCAGGGAACTCCGCTTGCGGGCGGGGGCACGCAACACAAGCGACTCGCGACCCGACCGACCTACGAGGCAAGCGATGACTTCCGGAGGAGAACGCGAAGAACGACGTCACCAGGCGGCGGTGCAGGTCGCCCTGAGAACGGGTTTGTTGCGGCGTTGCTCGATCCACGACGCGATTTTCGACCCCGGACAATACGACTTCCAGGGAGCGTCGATGACCGCCTCATTTCTGATCAACCAGTCCGACGCACTGGTCGCCGACTTTGACGGCGACCGCTCGCTTCTGCTGGAACGGTTGAAGTCCATCTGCAAGACCTATCCGCGGGCGTGCCCGCAGTGCAATCAGCCTGCTCAACCTGCGAGTTGATTGCTGTCGGCTGTCGTGGTCGTGACCTTCCGATCTCGCCGACGCGAGGCGAGTTCGTTTGTGCTGGGCAGTTTCACCTTCCACACCAAACCAACCATTTCCATCGTACGGATCACGATCCAGCTAATGTCGAACTGCCACCACTCAAGACCGTGCCGGGCCGACACAGGGAATGCGTGGTGGTTGTTGTGCCAGCCTTCGCCGAGGGCCGCGATCCCCACGACGAGGTTATTCGTGCTCAGGTCGCCGCTCTCGTATGGGCGGCTACCCCAGATGTGACAGATCGAGTTGACGCTCCAGGTCGCGTGGTGGCCGAGGAAGATCCGAACCAACCCGCCCCAGATGAACCCGCTCAAAGCGCCTTCCCAGGAGTTAGTGACAAGCCCGCCGATCACGGTCGGGATCACCAAACCGAGAGCGATCCAGAACGCGAACAGCTTGTTCGCCAATCGCATCGAGGGGCTCTTCATCAAATCCGGGATGTAACGGAACAGGTTCGCGGGGTCTGGCTCGAACGCCCAGCCAACGTGGGCACGGTAGAACCCCTTGATCCAGCCAATGAGGCCAGGGCCGCTGTGGTGCGGCGAGTGGGGGTCGTCCGGGGCGTCGCTGTACTGGTGGTGCCGGCGGTGCATCGCGACCCATTGCATCACGGGTGCCTGCACCGACATTGAGCCACACGCGGCCCAGATGAACCGCATGGTGTTCGTCGTCTCGAAGCCCCGGTGTGTCAGCAATCGGTGAAAACCGATCGTCACGCCGAGCATCGAGACCAGATACATGCTGACCAGTAGCCCGAAGTCGAGCCAACTGAACATGCCATACCCCCCGAGGAGCACGGCTGCCGCGACCACACCCACCATCGGCAGAGTGATGCCGATGATGGTGCGGATCTTCATCCACACCGAAAGCTCGTTGCCGGGCGCTGCATCAGGCTCCGGCAATGAAGGGGTCGGGGCGGCCGAATTGTCGTGAGTGACTGCACTGGACAAGGGAGTACCCGATTGAATGGATTACCGCACGTGCGGCATGGGAATGTTAAGTGTGCCGAAGTTAATCTGGACAGCCAAGTCCTAAAATCTCGCCGAGCAGAAAAAAGCGAGTGTTCTGCTATCGCGAATTGTATGTAACACGGCGGGGAGGGGCGAGCAAGCCCCCCCTCCGCGACCGCAAAATTTTCTACAGTGGCGGCCACTGTTTTTCGAGGCCTTCTCGCTCAATGTCCTTGATCTGGGCGTCGGTCACCGAGAACCGTTTGGTGATCTCGATTCGTGCTGGGAGCACGCCCATTCCCGTGTCCTGGATTTCGACCAGAGTCCGGAAGATTGTCTGGCGCTGCTCAATGGGGAGGTCTTGGGCTTCTCGTGATGGAGGCACGCGTGACCTGCGGGTTGAGGGGCGGGCTATGCGACAATGGATATGATACGAACTATCTCCCCGCCGGTTCGACTTGCGCCTTCACAATAGCGCCCCGGCACCCCATCCTGATCGGCTCGTGAACCCCGGCGGAATCTGATGCCTTTGCTCGATTTTAACCTGCCGGCGATCACCGATCCCATCCCGGCGGACATTTCCCGGTTCATCGCCGAAGCCGATCGGCGAATCGAAAAATTTCAGGAAGAATGTCGCGTTCCCGGCTTCGTGGCGTCGGATTACACGCTCGCGTATCGCTTCCTGCGCGACCTTTCGGGCAGCACGCTCGCACGCGGTCGGCAGTTCTGCGAGTGGGGGAGCGGGTTCGGTGTCGTCACCTGTCTGGCGGCGATGCTGGAGTTCGATGCGTGCGGCATCGAGATCGAGGGGGAACTGGTCGAGGAAGCCCGACAACTGGCGGCCGATTTTGACTTGCCCGCGGAGTTCGTTCAGGGGAGTTTCGTGCCACGGGGTGCGGAACGCCGGGTCTACGCGGCCGGCAACTACTCCTGGTTCACGACCGACGGCGACCACGCCTACGACGATCTCGGCCTGGAACCGGGCGACCTCGACGTCGTCTTCGCGTATCCCTGGCCGGACGAGGAAGCGGTCACGGCCGACCTGTTCGAGTGGTACGCGGGGAACGGATCGGTGCTGGCAACGTACCACGGCACCGACGGCATCCGCTTCCGCCGCAAGGCCGGGAAACGCCGCAAGAAATGAACAATTGGTGGAGAAGCAATCTGAGAAGAGAGTGATCCGCAGATTACGCAGAGGGACACAGATTTCAAAACCAAGAACAAGAGGGTTTTGAACACAACTCTGTTTTGCCAGTCTGTCTTAAAATCTGTGTCCCTCTGTGTAATCTGCGGATCAAAATGCTTTCTGCCTTTGTCTGATCCTCTTGCCATTGCTTCGTTGTCAGCCTCTGGCTTGATGGAGAACTGATGCTGGTGATTTACATCGACGCGGATGCCTGCCCGGTGAAGGACGAGGTGTACCGGGTTGCCACGCGCTACGCCGTGCGGGTGATCGTGGTCGCGAACGCACCGCTTCGTATACCCACCGACCCGCTCGTGGAACTGGTTGTGCGAACCGGCTTCGGGGCGGCCGACGACTGGATCGCCAGCGTTGCTGGCCCTGGTGATGTCACGATCACGGCCGACGTTCCGTTGGCGGCTCGCTGCGTGGCGACGGGTGGAGTGGTGATTGATCCGAAAGGGCGATTGCTGGACGCGGCCACGGTTGGCGAAGCACTGGCAGTACGCGACTTGATGGAAGACTTACGGCAATCCGGCACGGTGGGCGGCGGCCCCGCACCGATGACGGGAAAGGACCGGTCACGGTTCCTTTCCCGACTCGACGAGACCATAAACGCGATCCGCCGCGCCAATTCGTAAAGAGCAGAGACGAAAAGAGCCCCTCACCCGCAACTCGCAGAGCCTCGTTGCGACCTCTCGCCGCAGAGCCGGGGCGCGGTGGGGCTCATTGGACTGTTTCTGAAGCTAAATGGTGGGATGAGGTGAAGAAAATTGCAGCCACACCCACCTCGCCCCCATGCTTTGATGGGGGAGAGGTCGCGAGGCTTTGCGAGCGGGTGAGGGGTGCTTGATTGCACTCCCAACATCAGTAGCGTCGGCCACCGCCGCCGCCACCGCCGTAGCCACCACCTCCGCCGCCGCCGTAACCACCACCGCCTCCACCGCCACCGTAACCGCCGCCGCCGCCACCGTAGCCGCCGCGGCCACCGCCACCGCCGCCGCTACCACCACGACCGCCGCCGCCACCTTCCTTGGGCCGGGCTTCGTTCACGGTCAGCGGGCGACCTTCGACCAACTGGCCGTGCATGCCCGCGATCGCGGCTTGCGCTTCCTGGTCGGTTCCCATTTCGACGAAGCCGAAACCCTTGGAGCGACCGGTGTCGCGGTCCATGATGACCTGTGCCGAAGCGACCGTTCCGTAGGTGGCGAACAGGTCTTGCAGTTGGCTGTCCGTAATTCCCCAGCCCAAGTTCCCGACGTACAACTTCTTGCCCACGACTTGCCCCCGCGGCCCGGTCCCGGCCGCACTGAAGGAATTGGTATCAGTTCCCCCGCACCTGACCGGCGGGCAGGGGGACGTGCGAACGGGCAAAGCCTTGGGGCTTCTGCCGATAGCGACACCTGGCGGACGATCCTGGGCGTCGTCGGAGGGGCACTCTGAACGACGACACCAAGACGGGTCGGGTCGGGGCTGCAATCGTGTTCGTCGTCACGCGGGAACAGTTACCCGCAGTTTCCAACTATATCCGACCCCGTTCTAAGAGTCCACGCACAGAAATCGCTTCTACACAAGCAGGTTCACACCGACCTCGGCGAGCACCTTTCGGAGTGGTTCCAGGTTCTCCTCGCTCACCACGATTGCCGTCGGCCCGAGTCGCTCGGCAACCAGCGCCCGCGTCTCGGGCCACTGCATTGCGCCGTCCGCCAACTCAAGCGAGGGGAAACGCACCACAAGCAATTTCGCCACGGTCGGGGGAGCAGACTGAGGGCCGAGCAGCAGCAACCGACCGGCGGGCGAGAGCGGGTGCCCCGTGCGGTCGATGAACCACCCATCGATGTCCGCGATGGGATTGGTTTGTGCCGTGCGGCGAAGCAACTCCGCATTGAGTCGGAACCGTCGCGGCGAGTTGGGTTCGGCGGGTAGCAGCGTTGCGAAGCGGCCGAGTTCCGCGTCGAGGAGCAGGTCCGCGATGGCCGCGTCCACGGTGAGCGTCACGCCGTCGTCGCCGACCGTGACGCAGCGTTGCGGCTTCGCCTCGTAATCGCGGTTGGCGATCAGTCGAAGCTGCGTCAGTGCGGGCTCGGTCCCTTCGGCCGTGATCCCGATCCGCTCGGTGAGTCGAATCGCGACGATGCCGCGTGACACTGCCGCGTCGAGTTCCGCCGGTGTGCTGAACTCGACGAGCACAGCCGATGCGTACACCGTGATTCGCTCGCGTTTACTCGCCCAGCGCTGGAGCAGGTCCGCGACCGCGGGCGGCACCGGGCGGCTCGAATGCCGCGTGAGTGCCTGAACGATCATCGGCAGCGTCAGCCCGGATTCGAGGCCGCGGTAAGTTTGCTCGGGAGTGAGCACGAGCGTGCAAGCCGGGCCGAGCCCCTTCCACTGTGCGAACCGCGATAGTGAGCCGATAAGCGTGGGCGTGAGCCCCTGACGATACGCGAGGATTTCGGCGTTCGGCTGAACGAGCAAAGTCTGCGGGAACGTGGGTGCGTTCGCCGGCTCGGTATCCCCCGCAAGCAGGTGCCGCCCCAGGGGCGACAGGCGGAAGTGCTCGCCCGCGACTTCCACGAGTTGCAGCGGGAACGCGACCCCGATCAGGAACGACATCATCCAGCCGACGCCCTTGTCCTTCGAGGCTTCCGCCGGAATCATTCCGGCCCACGACGGGTGATGTGTCCACAGCCATTCCGCGATTGGGGTCACGGAAACCCAACCGGATTCTGGGCACGCGCGGGTGTGCTTCGCCAGCAACAGCAGAGCCAGGAACCCGGCCGTGGGGGTCGGTGACAGCCCGGTGTCACTGGGGTTGTACCCCGCGAGCGGATCCCACGCATCGACTCGCAACAACGCGGCGAACAGGTCGGTGAGCGTGCCGGAGAGCGTACCCTCCCACGCGGCTGGGAACGGGACTGCCCGCAGTTCCCCGGCTTCGTCCGCGAGGATCCCCGCCGAGACCGCCAGCAGCAACGCCAGCACGCCCGCGTCGGCCACTCGCACGGGCACGTCCGCGCTCGGAGCCGAGAGCATCTCGTCGGCCTGGAGTCGCGTGAGATCCTTCTTGAAGAGCGTGTTCGCCTGTGTGAACCGGACCGGGCTGGCATGAACTTGCTGCCAGACGGCCGAGAGCCGCAACAGCCAGTCGAGCCCATCAGCCGAACGTGGGGAACCGCTCACATCGGGGTCGGGGGTGCCGAGGTCGGGCAAACCCAGATCCTCGCTGCGAGCGCGACTGGATACGGCCGGGTGAATGAAGACTTCCGCCGACAGCATTCCCACGCCGCCGAACCACGCCGCGAAGTCCTGAAGCGGCGGGTGCCCGGGCGGCAACACCGGGAAGAGCAACCCGGCGGTCAGCGCGTCGGCCACGGCTGCGAAGCCGGCGTCGTGCCCGAGGGCCGGGAGCAGCGTCATCAGGTGCCCGACCTTCCACCGCTGCTGTCGGCTCAGGCCGATCAGCGCGATCAGTCGGCGGGCATGCTCCGGCAATTCGCGGACGCGGCGATCGATCACCGGCGGGTTGCTGAAGATCGCAATCGACTTGTCGATCAAGTCTTCGGGCGACTGATTCACTCGCGGTTTGACGAGTTTCGCCGCGACGGCGCGCAGCAGCGGCTCGGAGTATCGCAAGAGTGCGCCACGGCACCGTTCGGACCAAACTTCGTCGGGGGTCGGAGGCATTCAGGTGTTGTATGGCGAATTCGGCGACTGAGCGCGGGTTGTCTCACTTCTGAGCTATTCATCATCATGGGGGTGAGGTAGGTTTTTGTCTTCCCAATCTTTCGGAGTGGCCCATGCCTCACAATGATGGCGAACTCGAAGATCATGACGAGGACGAGAACGAAATCGATGAAGAAGTCGAATACGAGTTCACGGACATCTCGGGTTACAACCTACCACCAGGGGTACTCAAGGCGACGCGAGCCGCGAAGGCCGACCCGAAAAACGACGACGCGGTGCTCGACCTGGCGCTGGAACTCGATCAGATCGGCGACTCGGAACACGCCGATTTTTTTCGTGCCGTTGTGGAACAGCATCGCCCCAACCTACCGCCCGGCGAATGGCGGCGACACCTTGCCCGCGGAATGGAACTTTCCAACGCCAAACACGAAGAGTGGTTCGGTCGCCTTAGCAGACGCGCTGGCGGATGGCACTCGACTCAAAGAGGCTTCCCCGATGTCATGTGCTACGACGGCGATCTCGTCGACGAGGGCGACACGGGTCTTGGCAACCTCTCGACTTCCCGTGGCTGGCCCTGGGGTGGCCAACTGACCGTTCTGCATCGAAGCGACTTTTCGGGGGCGGAAGTCGTCCGTCGGCTGCTCGAGTTGCCAATGCTGGCCGAAGTGTTTGACCTGAACTTGAACCTCAACAAAATGGACGGCCCCACAGCGACCACGCTCGGCAAGTCCAAGTCGGTCGCACACCTTCGGGGTCTGCACCTTCATCAAACCAACCTTTCGGCTCCAGCGGTGAAGGCTCTTATCGAGTCGCCCGTCATCAAGAATCTTTTGAGTTTCTCGGTGTTCGCGGATGGACCTGGGTTGGCAGCCGTAGCTGCTGCCGAGGGGCTGAAAGCAATTCGCGAACTCCGCATTCGTGGCGACAAGCTGACACCCAAGGACTGGATCAAGTTGGGGAACTCTCCCCATCTGACGGAGGTCCGTTCCCTGGATGTGGGTGAAACGCCGCTCAACGCGGAAGGAATGGCCGCTCTCGCCAGCACGCCGCTGATGGCTCGGGTCGAGTCGTTGACGATTGGAGGAGTCGCCGACCCGGACGGAGCAGCAACCTCATTGGCCGCCAGCCCGAATGCCGCGAACCTTAGAGAACTCAACTGCCCCCGCACGTACCAATTTCAAATGACATCCGCCGGGATGATCGCACTGGCAGCGTCGCCATATTTGGGGAACCTCCGGGCACTCGATCTGTCGATCGCTGCAGTGAAAGCGGACGGCATCAAGGCGCTGGCGAAATCGAAAACGCTCACCGGGTTGGAACGATTGCTGATGCGGTACAATCCTCTCGGCGCCGCGGGCGGCAAGGCACTGGCGGGGTCACCGGTATTCGCGAGGCTCACCGACCTCCGCCTGGGGAATTGCAATCTGGGTGCTGCCGGCGGGGCTGCCGTGGCCAACTCGCCTCACCTCAGTGGGCTGCGAGTTCTGAACCTGTCCGGAAATGGAATGACCAACACGGCAGTGGAAGGCATTGTTCGGCCAGGTGCATTCGACCACCTCCGTGCGTTAATCCTGGGTTACAACAAGATCGACGACGCCGGTGTGGAGATGCTCGCCAACGCCGACCACTTCACCGACCTCGGCGTTCTCGATCTGGCGGGTCAGGGTCAGACCTCGGTCGTCTCGAGTCGGCACGGAAAACTGCTCACCAAGTCGGCTATCGACACTCTGATCAAGTCGGAATCCCTGAAGGAGTTGGCCGCACTGAGCCTTCAGGGGAACGCTGCGGCCTTGCCCCGTCGTGCCGATCTGGCGGAACGATTCGGCAAGCGTGTCCATTGCACGCACTCCCCGCCCGAGGTTGCGATGCACCAGTGAGCTGGAATCAGATCGATAGCCAATCCAGGTCCGGATACTCCCGTCCGAGCCCGAGCGCCAGGGAGGAACCGCGATATCCCTCGCTGGCGCTCGGATAGAATGGTTGGTGCGAGATCACGCGAGTTGCGGGTGGGTGCGATGGATCTGGTTAAACTGCGAGAGGCTGCGGCGGAGCAACTGGCCAGGCACAACCTGGCGGGTTGGACATTTCACCTCGCGGATACCAAGCGACGCCTGGGTGTCTGCAAGCACCGCTCGAAGCGAATTGAGATCAGCGAATACTACGCGATCCACAACACGGACGAAGCCGTTTGGGATACTCTTCTGCATGAGGTCGCACACGCCATCGCGGGGCCAGAAGCGGGACACGGCCCGGTCTGGAAGGCGGTCGCGGTTCGCCTCGGAGCAACGCCCCGAGCCTGCGACAACTCACCGGACACAGTCGTGGAACCCGGTGCCTGGCAAACGACCTGCACGGCCTGCAATCGCACCCACCACCGGTACAAACGCCCGAAGTCACTGAGCGGCTACCGCTGCAAGTGCCCGGCACGCACATCGCTGATCTTCGCGTACAAGGGTGATCCTGCGTGTGAGCCTGCCGTGCCCGCGACGCCTCATGAATCGGCGACGAGGTGGCAAGCGACGTGCGTTGGCTGTGGGTTCGTTCACCGTCGCTCCCGTAAACCGAAGGCGGGTATCTGGCGGTGCCGCTGCTCGCACCGGAGCCAGCTTACCTGGGAGTTCACGCGACCCGAACTGAGATCGACAACGGGAGAATGAATCATGTTGCTCGAACAGTACAACTTCAAGCGAGAAGTGCTCGACGACCCTGGTCCCGTGCTGGTGGATTTCTGGGCCGCGTGGTGTGGACCATGCCGGGCGATGAACCCGGTGCTCGCTGCAATCTCACGCGATTTCAAGGTGTGCAAGGTGAACACCGAAACCAACCCGCAACTGGCATCGAAGTTTGAAGTGTCTGCGATTCCGTTGCTGTTGATCTTCCGCCACGGGCGTGTGGTGCAACGCTTCGAGGGCGTGACCGACGAAACCACCCTGCGAGCCGAGCTCGCACGCGGGTAAAGGCCTTCGGCAGGTAAAGATTGAGACAGTAGCATCACGAGTGCCACGGTCCTTTGTCTTTGCCCTGAAGGGGCAGAACAACATAGCCCGGGGCAAGCGAAGCGTCGCCCCGGGGTCAGCCCAACACCAAGAATCCACCCTGAAGGGGTGGGATAATGACCTTTCCCACCGGGGAACTGCCAATGTGTGTCGCACCCCGTTGGGGTGCATTGGGTTTCTGTCGTTGGTCCCGGGGCGGCGACCGCTTCGCAGTCTTGCCCCGGGCTATGTTGTCATGCCCCTTCAGGGCAAAGACATTATCCTTCTCACACCCGAACACTCGCACTTGTCGTGCTACAGTCTCTAAAGATTTACCCAGGTTCTTGTAGCCGGGGTCTGGGACCCCGGACTGCGTTCACAAGACGAAGACCAGCCTCACAGAGGCCAACTACAAAAACAAAATAGGAATTCTTCCTACGGCCACTCGCCTAACGGCGTGGCTTCACTTGGGTCGCACGAACACCCGCAACCGCTTGGTGCGATACGTTCCGGCCGACTCGGTGAACGTCCAGTCGGGGTTCCCCTTCGGGTTGTTGCCGATGCCAATTTCTGCCTTGCTCCCCGCTTTCCATTTGTTGATGGCGAAGAGTGTTTGCTTCGCATCGAAGTTGTGGACCTGCATGCACCCGTGACCGTCGGGCGGGTTTGTCATCGCATCGCCAAAATCATACTTGCCGGAGTCTGCATTTGGCACATTCGCGGCGTTACCCGAACCGTAGTTGTTCGGCCAGAATTCGATGTTGCCCCCGGTAATCCCCGTGCCTGTGACGATCCCGCTCACGTTCGAGAGCACGTTCATGTTCGCGACTCGCACCTGAAAACTCGCCCCGCTCGAAACCGTCGGCACGCCGATTTTCTTGATGTCGTTCGTGAACGCCGCCATCGAGACGTAGAGGTACTGAGCTTCGCCTTCGGTCTGCCGTAGTTCGATGAAATAGGCGACGCGGTCGAACGGCTTCGTGATCTTCGCGTGGCGGTCCTCGTCGTACACGACCTCCTTGCTGAGCCGTCCGAGGTCGAGATCGTAAACGAGGAGATACCCCCTGGCATCGGGCACGATTGCTTCGATGCCATTCGGTGGTGGAAGTGGCTTGGCCTTCTCAACCGGCTTCGGGTCGTCGCCCTTGACGGCTTCGGGGGAAGGAGCAGCGGGTCGGACCAGAAGAAAGTATCCAAGGATGAGCAGGGGCACGCTGGTAGCGGCAGCCAGGAGAAGACGCGGGAATCGCCGGCGCGGTGGCGGAGTCGACTGTCGCGGACGGTTCAAGTCTTCCAGTGCCGCAACGACTTCACCCGGTGTCTGGTATCGGTCGGCGGGGTCTTTCGCGAGCATCCGCGAGACGATGGGAGTCAACTCCTTCGGCACGCCCGCCCGGAGTTCCGTCAGGTCTGGCGGTTCTGCCTGCTGATGGCGCATCAACTTCACTGCCAGGGAACCGCTGCCAAAAGGTGGATTCCCGGTGAGTAGGAAGAACAGCGTACAACCCAGGCTGTAAACGTCGGCTCGGATATCGGCGAGGTGGAAGTCGAGTGCCTGCTCGGGTGCCTGGTAATCGACCGTGCCCAGGGTGATCGACCCATCACTGGTCATGAACGTGTTTTCGCGTGCGCTGGCGTTATCGCCGTGGAGTCGTGCGAGACCCAGGTCGAGTATCTTCACGGTGCCGGCTGCGGTGTCCGAACTGTCGCTCACGATCATGTTTGACGGCTTGATGTCCCGATGTACCAACCCGTGTTCGTGGGCATGCTGCAAACCCCGAGCAGCCTGGCGCAGGTATTCGCAGGCTCGCTCGACCCCCAGCGGGCCAGACTGGATCACCATCCGTTCCAGATCGATCCCCTCGACGAATTCCATGGCCAGAAAGTGCGTATCGCCGAGTTGGCCAGAATCGAATGCGTTGATGAGATTCGGGTGGGGGGGCAACTGGCTGGTCACCGTGATCTCACGATGAAAGCGGCTCACCGTCTCGCTATCGGCAATCACTTCAGGGCGTAGGAGTTTCAACGCGACGAACTGGCCAAGACTGGTGTGCCATGCCTTGAAGACTTGCCCCGTGCCGCCCTCGCCAATGCGGTCGATGATGGCATACTGGCCCAGGACGAGTTCGTGGTGCCGGCCGTTGGCGATGCGGTTCGCCTGGAAAGAATTCAGCCAACCGAGGCGGATCAGTTCTTCGCCCAGGGACTTGATGTCGGAGCATCGCTGCTCCAAATCGGCCAGATGGGCCTTCTGTTCAGCGGTGAGAAGCGGCAGATAATGCAGAGCGGAGAGGAAGTCCGCGGTGGTGGCAAGCGCCATGACCCGATCTTTCACAGATGGCTGCGTTGGGAGAGAACGCCGTCAACTCATCCAGTTTCCTCTTGGTTGGGGTCAGCACCAAACACTTTCCTCACATGAAGACGGAAAGATGGTTCCCGATCGCCCGGTGATTCAGGCGAGCATTGGGCACATCTCATTGGGCGCGACAGGTTGTAACACGTTGCGTTGGTTGATTTTCCCAAGAAATCCAGCCTGTGCATTCTTGGGGGGGTACGACACCAACCCTCGAAGGACACAGGCATGGATGCCGCTCGTGTTCGCGTTCTCCGTTTGAAGGTCCACCGTCTGTTCGATCCCGAGCAAAGTCCACAACAGGAGAAGGCAGGGTCGTTTAATTCTCGGGATAGTAGGTCACTCGCTCC
>PNLP01000051.1 GCA_013823135.1 Planctomycetaceae bacterium | reverse complement strand
GGCACTTGTCGTGCTACAGTCTCAGCTTAAGTGCCATTAGGCCAGCGGCCTGCCCCACGAAGATCTTGCTACATCTTTCCTGTAACCGTCCTAAATGGCTACTTGCCGAAGGGTGGAAGTCCGATGCCTCCTGGTCCCTTCGGAGGAACCCCAAACGGTGGGGCTCCGAACGGCGGAACTCCCATCGGTGGCATTGGGTTGCCGCCAACGCCACCAACCGGAGGTGCAGGCCCGTTACCCGGCGCACCGCCAAGGTCGTCGAGTTTCAACACGGCCCCGTTGAGGAAGACGATGTACTCGCTATCCGGCGACACGAGGAAGGTGCCACCGAGGTGCGCGTCGCCGGCCTTCTTCATCGAAGCAACCAGTTTGTCCCCAAGGAACTTCTCGGAAGTCTCGTACACATCCAGTCCGGTGCCCAGGAGCATCGGGTGGTGCGACGAGCAAATCAGGTACTTGCCGTCGGGCGTGACCGCGAGATAACCGTTGTTCGATGCGCCAACCGTGCCGGGTTTCGTGGCTTCGACCTTGTTGCCGCTGGCATCCAGCACGTTGAGTTCCAGGGGATTGTTAACGACACCGCCAACACCTCCGCCGCCCGGAGGGCCACCAGGGCCGCCCGGTCCACCCGGACCGTTGGGGGGGCCGAAGCCGCCACCGCCAATGGCGACACCACCGCCACCAATCCCCGCACCCAACCCATTGTTGCCCAGGGAACTGGTCACGATTCGCCCGTCCTTGGAAACGGCGATGCTGAACGCAGACTTCGGCAAGGCCAGGCTCGGCGCGAGCGTCATCGTTCCCGTTTCGAGCACCATCAGCGGCGGCACGATCGCTCCCGTTGCCAAACCCGTGACGAACAGCTTCTGCCCGTCGGCCGATGGCACCATGTCCCAGCCCACGTTCGGCAGATCCACGGTCTTCACCGTCTTGCGGTCGGCCGTGTTTACCTGAACGATCTGCGACTTGTTCTTCCCAATCGTGGTGGTGGCGAGCACGAACAGCGATTTGCCGTCAGCGGAAAGGACGATGTCGCGGATGAGCCTGCTGACCGAGATCATCCCCACGGGCTTGGTATCGACCTTTTCGTCGAACTTCGCGTTCCGAATCGGACCGAGGTCGTACACCGCGACATCGCCGATGTTCGCGGGTCGGTCGTACTGGTTCGCTGTGGGGTTGATGCCTGCCCCGACAGTGGTCACGTAGAGGAGCCCCTTCGCGGAATCGAGCTGGGCACGCGTGGCGACGCTCGGAATGTTCACCGACCCCACAAGCTTGAAGTCCGGGAGGCTATACCGCTGAATGGTCCCGGCTTGCCGATTGCCGGCGGTCCGGAAGCCGACAACGATCAGCTCCTTCTTCTCCGTGTCAAACGCACCGGCGAAGAACGGGTTGCTGAGCTTGGTCTTCAGGTTGCCGACAACCTCACCCCCACCAATCGGCGGCATGGGGTTGCCTCCCGGCGGCATCGGCGGAACGGGGTTCCCACCTGGCGGCATCGGCGGCATCGCGGGCGGATTGCCAGGAGTCGTGGTTGGTGGTGGCACGGGATTGCCACCTGGGGTTGTCGTGGTTGGTGGCCCCTTGGGTGGGTCGTTGATGACGACTGGCCCGCCGGTGTTCGGGGAACCACTGATCTTCACCGAATCCATGAATCGCTGAGCTTGGGGTTGAAGCAACGCGTAGTTATCCGCCCCGACACCGAAGATATGCATTTGTCGTCCGGCCAAAACGATCCGCAATACACCACCGGTCGGTTCGCTGCCGGTCCGACCCGCAAGTCGCAATTCCTTGCCAGGAAACCCGTCTTGCTGGATGTCGGTCTTCGAAGAGACGCGAATTTGCGAGTTTCGGCCGAAACCGCCGCCACCAAGACCCCCCCCAGCCATTCCCCGCTCGAATCCACTCGCGGCTTCATCCAACATCTTGGCGGTGAGATTCGCGGGCACCGCAGCGGGTATCGGGACCGAGGACACGAAGAAAGCGTGATCTTTGGAGGGAGATTCGAGGAGATAAAGTTGAACGGTCCCGCCAGTACGGATCGGATCATTCCGCAGAACCGGGTTGCCGGGCATCTCGCAGGCCATGCTCCCCGTGTTGACCGGTTGCCAATTCACCGCCGGGACAACCGGTGTGTTCGGTGACATGTTGCCGGCAGGCGTAGTGTTGCTGCTGTTTGAGGCGGTGTCGTTAGGTTTGGTGCCGCCAGAGAAGATCTTCAACATCAGACCGATCACGGAGAGCAACGTCAGCAGGGCGCCTCCGTAAAAGGCGATATTCGAGGGTTTCTCCTCGTCGCCATCCTTGTTCTTTTTCTTCAACTTCGGACGATCGGCGTCTTCGTCGTCCCACTTGTTCGCCTTGCTGGACTTCGTTGGCGCTGCAACCGCGGCGATCTTCGTCTTCTTGGCGGGTGTGGCCTTCGCTTTCGGCTGGTCGTCCTCGTCTTCTTCATCTTCCTCAACGGTATCATCGGACTTGGGTGTCTTTTTGCCCCAGATATCTGGCTTGGTCGCTTTGGCGGTTTTTGCCGTGTCGTTGCGGATGACTTCGGGAATCGGTTCCGCGTCGGTCGTCTCGGCAAGGCCCGACCCGGCAGCCCACCCGAACGGCTTCTTGGCCGCCTCGGTCGAGGCGGCAACGGTCACCTGCGCCTTGCAGGTCGTGCAGCGGATCGTCTTCCCGACCAGGTTGTCGGGCACGTCGAAGACGGCCTCGCATCCCGGACAGGTGATTGGGATGGACATGAATTCCTCGTTTCGATCCCCTGCCGCGTTGTTTGCGGAGGGGGAGAATGAACCCGCGGACAATCACCCACCGCAGGCAGAATGAGAGCAAATATTAGGGCTCGACCTCCAATCGGAGGCGAACGATTCCCCACCGGTCAGGGTAACGTTTCACGAATCCCATCGCAACGAACATCGGTTCCGGTTGATACACAGATAGCCGGAACCCGTTGGGATTTCCGACACTGTTTTCACCAACCGCTCAGGCAACACCCGCTACCCGGTCCACCCGCCAGCAGCGGAAGGATTCGCCGGTCGAACGGCAGTTTCAGATAGTCGTCGCGGTTGTACAACACGCGACCCCCCATCAGCGTTTGCGTGATGTGCGTGGCGTGCTCGAACGGGTCGCCGTCGTACAGCACCAGGTCGGCCACCTTCCCCTTCTCGATGCTGCCGTAATCCTTGTCGATGCCGAGCAGTTTCGCGGCGTCGATGGTAACGGCTTTCAGAGCCAGTTCGGGGTCAAGACCGCCCGCCCCGACGGCCATCGCCATCTCGTGCCGCAGTACCCGCACCTTCGGGACATACCCCTCGAACCCGGTGCCGATCGTGAACGGCACTTTTCGCGAGTGCAGTTCTGCCGCGTTCCCGGTGAACGAGTGCGTTGTCTCCACGCTTCCGCCGGCTCGCTGCATCGTCGGGTGAACCACAACCGTGACGCCCGCCTTCTGGAGTTCGTCGGCCATGCGGTAGGCCTCGGTCCCCAGCGCGATCACGGGCTTCAGCTTGAACTCGGCCGCGATGCGGAGAGCGGTCTGGATGTCGTCCTTGCGGTGGGCCGCGAAGTACACGGGAATCTTTCCTTCGAGCGCGGGCACGAGCGCCGCCGATTTCGGCGACACGGGCGGGTTCTTCTTGGCCCGATACGCGTCGGCGTCCGCGAACGCCTTGCGAATCAAGGCCGCGGTCCCCATGCGGGTATTCGGCCCCTTCCCCTTGTACGACTCCTTCGGCGATTCCCCGAGGTTCACTAGAATCGCTGCGACGGGCTTGATCGCAGCACTCTCAACCGTCGCCCCGTCCGTGCGAAAAACACCCGATTGCCCCGCGATCGCGTTCGCCCGCCCAGGGGTCGTGTGAACCACCGTGACGCCATTCGCCTGCAGGAAATCCAGCAGCGGTTCGCGTGGGTTGAAGCCATCGATCACACGCAAATCGGCCTGATTTGGGTCGCTGAGTTCGTCCTGGTCCTGATCGGCGGGGATGTTCCACGCACCCGTGAGCCCCACAACGCAGAACGTGTCGATGAGCCCGGGCGTGACTTCCGCAGCCGTCAGGATCGCAGCATCGTTGGGGATCTTCACCTCATCTTGCTTCATGACGGTGACGATCTTGCCGTCCTCGATCAACACCGCGCCTCGCTCGATTGCCGGGCCAACTCCAGTCCGGATACGGCCAGCAAGGATAATGGTCTTCTTCGGTACATCCTGTTGCTTGGTCACTTTCACGGTCGGCGTGGGCACGGTTGTCGGTGCCTTGATCGGGGCAAACGTGGCAGGGAGTTCCTTGCCATCGTCCGCGAGCAAGAACCCACCGGCCTGGTAAGCCCAGTCTCGTTTCACGCCGCGATCAAAGACTTTCCTGCCTTCGATGTAGGTTTGCAGCACTTTGGTGTAGGTCGAGAACGGTGCCCCTGACAGCACCACGAAGTCGGCGTCCTTGCCCTTTTCGAGCGAGCCGATTCGGTGGTCGAGGTGCATCAACTTCGCGGGGGTCAGAGTCATCGCCTTGAGAGTCGCCGCTTCCGTCATGCCGCCGCGAACCGCGATCGACCCCGTGTACAGGAAGAACCGCGATTCCGTGACGCCGTCGTCGGTGTTGATCGTGACTGCCACGCCGGCCTTGTCGAGGATGTAGGCATTCTCTTCGAGCAGGCCGATGGTCTCGGCCTTGCCGCCGGGTGAGTCGATGAGCGTGAGCGAAACAGGGATCTTCTTCTTCGCGAGGATGTCGGCAACGCGATACCCTTCGCTCGCGTGCTGCAACACCAACTCGAAGCCGAACTCTTCCGCAATGCGAATGGCCGTCATGAGATCGTCGGCCCGGTGGCAGTGGAAGTGAACCGTCCGCTTTCTCTCCAACACTTCGACGAGCGATTCCAGGCTCACGTCGCGATCGACCTTCGTGCCTGCGTCGAGTTTCGCCTTGTATTCCTTGGCTTTCTGGAATGATTCACGCTGGAGTGCCGCAACCTTCATTCGCGTGAACGGCGCTTGCTGCTTGTTCTTGCCGTAGCCCTTGGGGTTCTCGCCGTTTGCCATCTTCAAACCGCCGAGGACTTCGGTCCCGTTGGGTAAGCGGCCGTTGATCCGCATTTCCTCGACACTGCGACCGCGGAGTTTCACGTAGAGCGTCTCGCCGCCGATGACGTTCGCGGAACCGGGCATGATGTTCGCCGTCGTGATCCCGCCGGCAGTGGCCATCCGGATGCCAGGGTCGTCCGGGTTGATGGCGTCCAGGGCCCGGATGCCGGATTGCACGGGTCCACTCATCTCGTTGCCGTCCGAGTTCGCGGGCACGTTCGGTTTGCTCCACAGACCGATGTGCGAGTGCGTGTCGACCATTCCGGGGATGACGACCGCACCCTTGAGGTCAACCTGCGAATCGGCTGGCACGTCAGGCTTCCCGCTGCCGATGGCCTCGATCTTACCTGCCTTGACCAACAAGTAGGCGTTTTCGAGGGGTTTCTCGCCGGTGCCGACGTGGATGGTCGCGTTGAAGTACAGCATCGCGTCCGCGGATTGTTTGGGCTGGTTCGCGGTGGTTGTGGGAACGGGCACCGCCACGACGGCGAACGTCAGTGACAACGCGATGACAATCGAGACGGTGCGAATCATGCGGACCTCGGGAACAAACAATACCGGGGAAAAGACGGGAAGCGGGGAAGACAATCGGGCACGGGCACGGGCACGGGCAAGAGAGCAGAACAGACCGGGCTATCTCGGTTGCTGTGGTGGAGAGATTGCTTCGGGTTTCGTGCTCCGGCCAGACCCTGATTCAAGGCCGTGAACCATCCGAATCAGCATGGCAATCACTCGCAATAGCTTCTCTCGTCCGACCTCAAGCACTCTCTCGTCGATCAACTTGCGCACCCGGCAGATGTCGAGAGCCGCAGCACACTCAGTCGCGGACCGTTTCGCCATTCGGTAGAACCGAGCTTTCTCCGCGCGACTGAACTCTCCCGCTCCCTCAGCGATGTTCAGCACCACCGATGTCGCGGCACGTTCGAGTTGGTCCGCGAGGTTGTGACGCCCCGTTGGGAGCTTCCCAATGATTTCTCCAGCAGTGATGACGAACTCAAGCGAGATCTGGTAAACATCCAGTTTCTCGTGATCGAAGGTGGTCATGGTTCACACTGCGGAGGGATTGTGAATCGAGAAAGCCAAGAGGGGAAGACAGTCGGGCAGGGGCACGGGCACGGGCACGATAAGAACGCTCGCCGTTGTCTTCCCGCTTCCCCTCTTTGACTTTTTCGTGCCCGTGCCCCTGCCCGTGCCCGTGCCCGACTGACTTTCCCTGCCCGACCCCGAGCCCAAGCCCGTGCGCAAATTTCCTGACCTCCGCTTCATTCCCCAAAGCTATCCGGTTGCATTCCACGTCTCCAGAGGTATATCATTCGCGGTGTATTCCCGTCGCAACTTTCGTTCAGATCACCGCACCATGAGGAGGACACTCCGATGAGCTTCAAGATGCAGCGCGTCCATGTATTCCACGCCGAGGTTGAGGACAAGCCAGGCGGTATCTCCGCCAAGTTGAAGGCTCTGGCCGAAGCCGGCGCACACCTCGAATACGTGTACAGCCAGCGGTCCGTGACTAAGCCAGGGATGGGTAACCTGTACGTCGCACCGCTGAAAACGAACGGCGAACTCACCGCGGCAAAAGCAGCGGGCCTACACGAGGTCGCGGAACCGATCGTCATGCGGGTCGAAGGCGACGACAAGAGCGGCCTGGGCGGTCGGTTGACACAGGCCTGGGAAATTGCCGGCATCAACTTGCACGGCCTGGTCATGTCCGTGATTGGCGGCCGATTCGTGGGCTACGCCACGTTCGACACTGTTGCCGACGCGAACAAGGCCGCAACCCTGCTGGCCGAACTCGGAACCGCGTGAGCGTGACAGGCACCAGCTGAAGTCCGGATTCACCGGAGAGAACGCAGAGACCGCAGTGGGAAAACCAAGACCGAGACAATGCCGAGTTTGAATCCAACTCTTCTCTCAGTCTTTTGTTTTCTCTCTGCGTTCACTGCGTTCTCTCCGGTGAATACTCCACTGATCAAGGCGGTGGGGGCAGGTCGCCCAGCGGGGGCGTCAGTTCGTGGACGATGTAGCGGCCCATTCCACCCTTCGATCGGAACACGGCCGGTTGGTTGAACGGAAACATCGTCCGGTGCCAGGCCAGCAACCCCACTGGTAGCAGGTCGGTCGGGCTCGCCGGTGGGCCAATCATCGCAGCCTTCACTTCGGGTAACTGACCCAACCCAGCCCAGCCCAGATCGCTCACCGCGAATCTCGCGGTCCCCGCACACTGATAAAGTTCGTGCATCACTCGGTTGCGAGCCTCCGGGCCAATTGACACCGCCGTGTTAGTGTGCATGTACCGCACCCCGGGGCGTATGCCCATCGTCAGGTACAGGACGTGCGGCGAGTCGTGCCACGCAATCAACTCGTGATTTCCCACGCCTCGCGACTGAAGATACTCCGCGACATGTTCTAACTCCTCCCAGCCCGGCGATGCCTCGTGGTCCTGAATCCGTTTGATCTTGTCCCAGAGCACGTAGCGTTCGTGAGCCGTCTGGTTGAATCGCCAGCATTCGGGCCACTGGCTCATCCGGTTCGGGTCCGCCAATGGGTGCCGCACGAGGTAGTGTTCCTTGTCGGGGTCATCGACATCGTTCACGCCGTCGTGTGCGGCATGTCTCATCAACTGCGCGTGAAGCGTGGGGTTCGAGTCGGCAACGATCCACGTCACACCCATGACGGTGAGCCATGTGATAACAACGGACGGCATCGCGTAACGATGCGACGCCCACAGCCCGAACATGAGAAGTGTCTCGGCCATGTGGACGTACATGAATCCGCGCTGGACGTAGAACGCCTGGAAGGCCCACACCAGCCACACGACCGCGACGGTTCCGCGTGTGAATCGCGCTTCCGCCCCGGCGTTCCGATCCCAGAGAAACCGGGGCAGTAACCGACCGAGAGGCCCGGGTCGCGTACCCAGCGACGCGGAGCGACTCACCCACGGCACCGCGTCGAGGATGGATAGCAATGCCAGCGGCAGCGTGGGGAGAAGCCAGAGGCTCCACGGCGGGAACCAGTGCAGTTCCTGGTCGTACCGCCCCTCGCGTTCCCGCCGCCCGAGTTCGGTGTACTCGGGTGCCCAGACGGTAATCACTTCCCAGAACTCCGCCCACGTTCCCGAAGCCACGAGGGCGATGATCCCCAGCACTCCGATCACGAGGCCGCCGGCAATGTTGCCGAGCAGGTCGGCGGAGAGCGCCTTCCCACGGTGCGACGAGTACCCGGCGAGTCGCCAAGCCGTCATCAGCCACGCGGGGAGCGCGATGAGCACAACGTGCGGCTTGATCCAAACGGCCAGCGCCCACAGCACACCTTCGAGGGCACTACGCCAGAAAGATTCGCGAAGCCCGACTTCACCCGTTCGCCGCAATCGCAGCGTGAGCGCCGCCAGAACCGGCAACGCCATCCATGTGTCACGCTGGCAGTGGGCCATCTCGACCGCAAACGGGTAAAGCGTTGCGGCACCCGCAATGGCCCACCAGCGTGACGACAGCGTGGCTCCGCCCCGCTTCGCCAGGTTGTCGATGAGGAGAACGACACCGATCACGATGGCCAGATCGACGCACCGCAGCGGGAACGCGCCAAAGCCCAGCACGGAGCGGATGCCCGCGAGAACCCACACGAATCCGGGCAGGTTCGTGTCGAACACGTCGCGGTAGTGAACGCCACCTTCGAGGACATTCCTGGCCGCCAGATCGTACAATGTCAGATCGCACCAGAGCGGCATCCGCAGGTACAGCGGTAGGCCCGCGATCAGAACGAGGGCGGTGATCGCCCGCGGAAGCCAGACCGATCGCCACGGGAAGACCAGAGAGACGGGCATACGAAACCGCGAGAGTGGGGGCTGGGTGACATGTTCAGGATACGACACCCGGCGACAGGCGGGCAGAGATACCGGGAGGGCACTGGTGTTCGGAGAAGGATTCTGACAGGCTCCAGCATAGAATGCTCAGGGGCGGACACCGTGATCCGGTCCCGATTTGATAGCCCGGGGGTCTCCTTGTCACCTTGTATGTTCGCCGCATTGGTTCCGGGGCTCATGTTGCTGGCTGCTGCCGACGCACCAACTCCCCCACCCGAGGGTATGTTGCTTCTGGTTGGCATTATCGCCATCCCGATTCTGATCGCGATTAACGGGTTTTTCGTGGCCGCCGAGTTCGCGCTGGTCTCCATCCGCCGCACACGCGTCGAGGAACTGGTGAATCAGAATCGGCCCGGCGCGGCCTCACTGATGGCGGCGCTCACCGATTTGAACCGCAGCGTGGCCGCGTGCCAGCTCGGGATCACGGTCGCCAGCCTCGCGCTGGGTTTCGTCAGCGAACCGGCCATTCACCGCCTGATCCACCCGTTGTTCGAGGGACTGTCGGACGACTGGACGCGGGTGCTCTCGGTGTTCCTCACCCTCAGCCTCATTACCTACATGCACGTCGTGTTTGGTGAGCAGATGCCGAAGCTCGCGGCACTTCAGGAACCCGAATTGATCGGCATCTGGGTGGCACGGCCAGTGACCCTATTTGGCCGGCTCACTGGCCCGCTCATCAAGCTCATGAACGGTTCGAGTTCGTGGTTCCTCCGTCGCCTTGGTTACAAGGGCAACGGCGACGAAGGCGAGGTCCACACGGTGGACGAACTGCGGTTGCTCGTCGAGGACACCGAGGAAGCCGGGCTGCTCGATTCGGACGCGGCCGACATGGTGCTGAACGTGTTCGCCCTCACCGACAAACGGGTGCGGGACTGCATGGTAGCACGCGAGAAGATGGCGACTCTTGATGTCAACAGCCCGCCCGACAAGGTAATGGAAGTCGCACGGCTCGGGGCGCACACTCGGCTCCCCGTGTTCGATACCACCCCGGACAAGATCGTCGGCATCGTGAACACCAAGGACTTGTTCTTCCTGTTCAGCACCTCCGGTGCGGTGATGCTGGAAGACGCCCTTTACCCCGCGACGTTCCTCGACCCCGACGAACCGGTCGCGAACGCATTCCGCCTCTTCCGCAAGTCGCACCGACCGATGGCGGTGGTCCGCGACCCGCAAGGCAAAGTCCTCGGGCTGATCACGCTCGAAGACGTGCTGGAAGAAATTGTCGGGGACATCGAGGACGAGCACGACGTGCCGGTTCCGAAGCTGAAACTGGCACGCCGCCGGGCCGTTCTCGGAACGCCGAAACCCCATGCCTCGGGCCTCACTCGACCCGTCGAGCCTCGGGAGAAGCCCAAACCGCCGTGAGGCGACCGCCACTGGAGCGGTGAGCAAACCACATGTTCACCACACTCGAATCGTTGAATCGCGCCGTCGTCGCCAGCCCGGAAGACCACACCGTGCGTCTGGCCTATGCCGACGCGCTCGACGAAACCGACGACAAGGCTGCCGCGGCCCGCGCCGAGTTCATCCGCGCCCAAATCGAATCGAAAAGCACAGGACAGGCGACGCAACCCGACCCCGAGAACGACCGCTGCCGTGACCTGTTCGAAACGCACTGGCTCGACTGGTGGCGACCGGTGGCCGAGGCTGCGGGGCTCCCGGCCCCGCACGTTCCCAGTCGTCGGCTGCGTGATCGAGTCGCGCGATCCGTTCGATCGGTGGTGCAAGAGGAACCCCGGCCCGCGAACTGGCCGTACACCCATACAACCTCGCCGGGAAACCTCGCGGTCCACCTCGCGGAATACGGCACATCCATCCGGTTCGATGCGGGCTTCCCCGAAGAAGTGCGGTTCAACAACCTCGACACGCCCGAGAACATGCCGGAACTGCCCCACCGTTGGGGCGAAGCGATGCCACTGGTGCGGCTCGCGTTCTCTCACGCCGTCACGCCCGCGCAGTGGCTACGCGTCGATGGCTCACACCTCGCTCGCCTGCCCGAACTGATCTTCGATCGCCTGTTGCCGGACACGACCATGTTGGTCGTCGCGTCGCCGAACCTCATGGCCCTCACCAGGCTCAGAGTTAACCCTCTCGCGACGGGTGCTGATGGCGGGAACACGAACACCGTTCAGTTCCTGGTTCAGTCGCCGGTGTGGGCGGGCTTGCGTTCGCTCCACTTCACGGGCCGGCTGACTCCGAACGCCGTTCACACCCTGGCGAACCAGTGCAACATGGAGCACCTCGAAGAACTCGAGTTGATGATCGGGAACCCCAACGCCCTCGAAAGGGTCGTGTCGCAGGCCATTAACGCGGTGATCCGGCACTTCATCCACACTCTCGCGTTCGAGGGGAATACGGCCATCCGTTGGGCGGACTATGGACCCGCGTTGGAATCGCTCGCGGCCGCGCCGTGGGTGCGAAAACTTCGCCGATTGCGGATCAGTTCCGACAACCCGAACGGGCTACTCGGGGTTCTCGGCGACCGCCTCTATGGCACGGCCGAACGCGGTGCCGACCTGATTCCCGATGCGTCGGTTTACGCACTCGTCGAAGCGATGAACTCGCCCACACTGGAACGGCTGGTGCTCCCCGGCTCGATCATCGGCCCGAGCGTGCGGGAAGAGTTAATGAGCCGCCTCGGCAGCCGCGTTGCGTTCGCCTGAGCAATGGTGGCGTACGAAGCAATGGCATCCGGATGAAGAGGATCAGACAAAACCAGAAAGCAGTTTGATCCGCAGATTACACAGATAAAACGCGACTGTAGCACGACAAGTGCCAGTGTTCGGGTGTGAGAGGGATAATGTCTTTGCCCTGAAAGGGCAGGACAACATAGCCCGGGGCAAGACTGCGAAGCGGTCGCCGCCCCGGGACCAACGACAGAAACCCAATGCACCCCGACGGGGTGCAACACACATTTGCAGTTCCCCGGTGGGAAGGGTCATTGTCCCACCCCTTCAGGGTGGATTCTTGGTGTTGGGCTGACCCCGGGGCGGCGCTTCGCTTGCCCCGGGCTATGTTGTTCTGCCCCTTCAGGGCAAAGACAAAAGCCCGTGGCACTCGCGATGCTACAGTCTCGATAAAACGCAGATTTGAACGACAATAAATACAACCACAGAGGCACTGAGACACAGAGCAAGTATGAGAAGATAGTTCTTTCAAACAACGTGCTCTCATGTCTTCTCTGTGTCTCTGTGACTCCGTGGTTAGTCCTGCTTTCGTCTTCAAATCTGTGTCTATCTGCGTAATCTGCGGATCACTCTCTTCTCTGATCCTCTTCATCCTCGCTTGATCTGCGAAATTCGTGTGCCATTGCTTCGATCTCCTTCCTCCGGTCGCTGACGCGGGCGGCTCGCCAGGCAAAAGATCACACACTCTTGGCCGCGAGCCGTAGACCTTCACCAACCTCACACAAACTCACTCATTCGCCACGGGCTGTGAGCCTCGCGCCCAGATGTCGTACAACTCGAACAGCACTTCCCGCAGGCTACCACGGTGATGCCGCAACCGCGCGGCGATGTCGAACCCCGCCAGCACCCATTCGCCACCGGGCGGAACCAAACGCGCAACCAACTCCGCAGCAGTTTCACCTGCCACGTCCGTGCGGCGAAGTTGCGGCAAGCCCATCGGCCGGTGTGCCGTGACGAGCAATCCGGCCTCATGCAGTCGGCAGTGTCGCTTCACCCGGAACCGCGACAGCACGCTGAGTTGCTCGAACCCGTCAATCACGAGCAGAGTGCCTGGTTCCGGTGGGTCGAAGAGTCCGGCCGGCAAGACGCGGTGCGACGTGTTCAGCCGAACGTGCCGCACGCGCCACGCACTCAGCGACGGCAACAGAGTGGCGAGGAGAGTCGACTTCCCGCTGCCGTGCGGGCCGACGATCTCGCCCCAGCCGCCGCTTGCTTCGAGTTGTGAAACCAGCAACGCCAGGCCATCGGGTGTCGGGAACTGAAACGGAATCGCACCCGGTTGCACGAACCGACTGGAGAACGGGTTGACCTGTGGGAGCCGACCGACGCGGCTCACGACCGTGCCGCCGGGGTCAGGGTGAACTCGACATCCTCGACCACTTCGCGGGTGCGGCCCAGTGCCTCCCAGCGGAGCCGCAGACGCACGAGCCAGTGAATCTTGATCAGTTCGCCGTCGTAGCTCCACGGCGTTGGCGGCAGCGTAACCGCGAACGTGTTCGGGTTCGGCAGCGCTGCGAGGGTGCCGTCGTCGGGCTTCCACGCCTCGTAATGCACAACGCCGATGTCCTCGGTTCCCTTACCGGATGTGCGCCACAGCACGGAGAACTCGATGCTCTTGGTGTCGGCCGGTGGCCCGCCTGCGATCACGAACGCCCCGGCGAGTTCCGCCCGTGGGGCATACGTCGTCGTGGCGAGTTCCAGACGGATGTTGGGTTCATCGATCACGGTGCACTCGTCCTCACGCCGGGCAAACGGTGACGGCATAATCGTTGCGGTACGGGAGAACACCCAACACGCGGCCGGTTACGCGAAGTGTCCACTTGATCTCGTTGTTGGGTGCGTCGAACGAGTGCATTGCGTCGGCGGGCACCTTGAACTCCGTGGCGAGTGGCAACCCGCCGCCAGTCGGGCTTTCGTCGGGGTCCGAAACGCTGTGTTTCGCAATTTCCTTCTTTGCAGTCGATTGACTGGTCCCCGCGACGTAGGTCGCCTCCTCCGTGCACACGAGCCAGACGCAAACGCGGGCAAGGGGGAACAGGCCGGCCTGCGTGATCTGGATGCGAGACGAACCGCCAACGGCAAGCGGATGCTCGGAAATCTCCACCTCCACGCGACCCACCAGCCACGAGACGATCCAGGTCAACCCTGCATAGAGCGTGAACGCGATTAGGACCAGACCGACCAACACGAACGGCGAGAGGAACAACGCTTCCACCCAGGCCACGACACCCTTGGCGTTCCACTTGGTGAATGCCTGGACAACAAACACCCCCACGATGCCGTTCCAAAAGCTGGCGAAAAACACCGCACACCCGAACTGACAGCCCGCGGACACACCGGCTCGGTGCAAACTGTGAGTCAGCGTCTTCCCGGGTTCGGTCTCCACGACCTCGACGGTTGGGAACCCGTCGCGGTCCTCGGTCTTCACGCGTTTGGCCTTCGTCCCCGCTTCGACGCCCTCACCGGCCGCAGCAGCAGCAGCGCTCTCGGGTGACGGTGCATTCCGTACCGATTCGCGGGCGTACCGAATGATGCGGGGGAGGGTGGTTGAGCCAAAGATGAGGAGGAACGCAACCTCCGGGCCGATGCACGCAAGTGGGATAAGCCAGCCAGGTGCCTGTGCCAGCATCGCCCAGAAAGCTAGCCCCATTCCAACCAGACCGGCCACGAAGAACCCAACGAAGAACCACAGGCACGCGAACCGCGACACGGTGGGAGGTGGTGTCGCATCGCGTTCGGCGGTGTCGGTGTCGTCGTCGGCCATCGTTCACGGCTCCGGGTGCGAGTGTATTAAACCCGCAAGACCACAGAGCCGCAACCGGCGAATCGTGAGTAGACAGGGCAGCGAGCGAAGCAATGGCACGCGGATCACGCGGATATCGCGCGGATGAAGAAGATCAGAGAAGAGTGATCCACAGATTACACAGATGGACACAGATTGGAAAACCAAGACAGAGAAAGCGAGTTTTGAACACAACTCTGCTTTGCCTTTTGGTTTTCTCTGATCCTCTTCATCCGCGGTTCATCCTCTTCATCCGCGTGCCATTGCTTCGGTTGAAGAGAACCAGTCAGTGCTCGATTTGGAACCAGTCGGGCGAGGTGGCTTCGTATTTCGTGTAGGTGTCGTCCTCGTCGATGGGCGTGAAGGCGATGCCGCTGTCCATCAACTCGGCGATCACCGCCGTGATCGCATCCGCTTCCACCATGTACTGGCGTGAGACGCAACCCTCCACGACGCCGAATCGCGACGCTTCCGCATAGACCCGCTCGTAGTCATCAGGCTTGTTGCGAAGCATGTGCGTCCAGAACACCGTGAGGCGGGCCTTGAACGCCGGTTCCCCTTCGCCTGGATCTGCGAGAACGGTGAGGCAAACGTATTCGGTCAAGAACGAGACTCCGGACAGGTTCGAGCAGGAGAGGGCCGAACGTCTGAGTGGATCAGCCTTTTCGGGGAAGCACGTCCACGTTGACCTCGACCTTCGCGACCAGGATATTGTTGTAGCCAACGGTCGCGACGCCCACGGCTGGCCCAGCCGACGCTTCCCAGGGAACGTGAAGTTCAAACAGCAGTCGGCGCGGCTGGCCTCGCCAAATGAACGTCAGAAGAGACTTCGATACCCCCGCACCCGTCACCGTCAGATGGACACCCACTTCCGTATCGCGAAAGATATCCCCCAGGACGTGGCCCGTACCGAGCAATTCCGCGTCGTTTTGGATCGCCCGCGCCAGGGTGCGAACGCTATCAGCAGATTCGGGTCGGTGGAGGTTCACCATTACGCGGACGGTCTGGCCGGGCGACACCACCGGCGGGCCAAACACGCTGACCTGAACCTCGTCCGAAGGCTTTTCCAGTGCGAATAATCGCTTCAGTTTTCGCCAAAGCGACCGATTGGCCAGGGATTCCCCTTTCTCGCCAGGGTCGATAAACGGCGAAGTGGTCAGACCAATACCGCTGAGGGGTTTGGACGAGGGTTGAGACAGCAGTTTGGCCAGGTCGGCTGCCGAGTCCCCACCGGTCCTGGTGGCACCCGACGAAGCGGAAGTAGGAGGCTTCCCCATGATCTGTCCGTGCGAAAGGGGCGACAGGTAACAGAGGAACGAGGCATCGGTTTGTTTCAGGAACTGGGCTGTCCTTGAGACGCTCCGACTGAAGACATTGTTCCATGCCCGGCGAACGCCGGGATTCCGATTCCACGAACTCTGCGAGTCTTGGGGGCTGCGAGCGGCCCCAGAGCAATGCAATTGATCGTTATGTAAGTATAGAACACGTCGGAGCGTAGGTGAAACTGATTCCAGTATTCGCCGATCGCTCACCATGGGATGACCGGACAAGCCGAACACCCGGCTCGGCACGAGTGCATCCCGCACGGGAACTGATTCGGAATCGCACACACCATGTGCCGCAGGGGGAACTCGGCGGGTGCGGTTCGTGCGGATCTTCTGAAAATGCCGAAGAAATCGAATTCGGCACGTGCATTGCTCTATCCATCTCCGAGATCACACCAACATGGGAGGCACCAATGGGACAGGCTCGATCACTGGCACTGGCAGTACTTGTGTACGGCGGGTGCCTCGGGATGACGGCCGTCACCCCGGCCAAGGCGGACGCCCAGATCGTAACCAGTTACTACAGCACCCCCTATGTGACGAACTACGGAGTGTATCCGGCCGGGTATGGAGTTTATAACTACGCCTATCCCGTCTACCCCGTGTATCCCAGCTATCCGATTGTCCCCAACTGGGGTGGGAACACGACGCCGAGCGGATATCCGCAGTGGTATGTGAACTACGTGCGGTGGAACAGCCCGAACTACAACCCGTATTACAACCCGTATCGCGGCTTCCCCGGGCGTCGATGGTGATGGGACACAGTTTCGCCTATGAACGGTCAGAACGCGGGTCGAACCAGTTGTGGTGCCTTTGGGGCTCCTGCTGATTCCACCCGCGTTCTGACCGTTCATCCACTTGGTGGGTTCCGTTCGCGGAGTTCATGTCAAATCTCTCTCGACGACACAACACAAACTTGTCGAGACATGATAATGTATCACCACCTCCGTGCGAAACGTCCTCGGTCGTCGAGAGCAGGGCGAAATTGTCTGCTCTCGCAGGTTGTTCTTGCGGGAGGAAGGATTCCGTTACTGGCAGAATCCATGTTATAATTCAACACGTTACGTCGCACCCACGTTGGGGTCCCACTGCACATGGCCGTCCGTATCGAACCCCATGCCGAGCCCATTCCGGGATACACCCTGATCGACCAGATCGGTGCGGGCGGGTTTGGCGAGGTTTGGAAAGCTGAGGCACCCGGTGGGATCTTCAAGGCCATCAAGATCATCCACGGCGACATGCGGAGCAAGGACAACGACATTGTCCGCTACGCTGAGCAGGAACTCAAGGCTCTGAAGCGAGTCCAGCAAGTCCGCCACCCTTACTTGCTGGCGCTGGATCGGTACGACATCGTCGATGGCCGATTGATGATCGTGATGGAGTTGGCCGACTGCAACCTGTGGGACCGCTTCCGCGAGTACCGCAACCTGGGGTTGCCCGGAATCCCGCGCGATGAACTCCTCCTGTATTTGAGCGAGACAGCCGAGGTTCTCGACCTGTTCAACGACCAGTTCCAGTTGCAACACCTCGACATCAAGCCGCAGAATCTGTTTCTGCTGTACAACCACGTCAAGGTCGCGGACTTCGGACAGGTGAAGGATCTGGAAGGTTTGATGGCCACGGTGACCGGGGGAATCACGCCGGTCTACGCGGCCCCCGAAACCTTCGATGGCCTCGTGACCCGCTACTGCGACCAGTACAGTCTCGCGTGCGTCTACCAGGAGTTGCTCACGGGACTGCGGCCGTTCGACGGGTCGAGCATGAGTCAGTTGCTGATGCAGCACATGAACATGCCGCCGAACCTTCAGCCATCGCCCGTGTACGACCGCCCCATCCTGTTCCGCGCACTGGCAAAGAAGCCCGAGGACCGGTGGCCGACCGTCACCGCGTTCGTGCGGGCGTTGATCGACGCGGAGCCGCACTCCGCTCGCGGGTCGCTTCCACCGTCGTTTGCGGAACACCCGACGACCCTCTATCCGGAGAAAAAGTCGGGGCCGGTCAGCAATCAGCCACGCATCTCGGCCGCTCCGTTGCCGCGCTTGGTGGTGCCCGGAAGCGGTGGGCCGACCGAGACCCCCGCACCGCGACCCGAAACCGAGATGGGTGCCGCGGCTGTGACCATCCCGCCGGAGGTCACCGGTCCCGGGCCGCTCCGCCCGTCGCTCGTGATCGGTGTTGGGCAGGTGGGTCTGCGCGTTCTCCAGCGATTCCAGTTCGACCTCAGCGAACGGCACGGCCCACCCGAGTTGGTTCCGGTCGTCCGCACACTCTTCGTGGATACCGACCAGGACGCGCTTGATGAGGCGATCCAGGCTCGACCCCTCGATCGGCTCTCGAAGCTCCGCCCCGAAAGCGTTTTCGCCGCCAAGTTGAATCGAGCGGCGCACTACACCAAGCCCCGGCTCAGCGGCCGCATGCTGACCGATGGCTGGTTCGACCAGCAATTGATCTACAAGATCCCGCGTGGGCTCCAGACTGGCGGCCTTCGGCTGTTTGGGCGGCTGGCGTTCTTCGATCACTACCGCCCGCTGATGGCGAAGATCCAGGCAGAACTGGAAGCGGCACTCGCACCCGATGCACTCACCAAATCCGAAGCGAGGACGGCGCTCGCCCGTCGGACCAACCGCCCACGCGTGTACATCGTGGCTGGCCTCTGCGGCGGCACCGGGAGTGGGATGTTCCTGGACATGGCCTACGCGGTCCGGAACCGCCTGGAGCGGATGGGATACACCGACCCGGAAATCGTCGGCGTGCTCATGGTGCCGCCGACCGATGGCACGACCACGCCTCCCCAGGCACTCGCGAACAGCTACGCGGCGCTGACCGAATTGAACCATTTCTCCCGGCCCGACACCACATTCACGGCGGGTTACGACGACCGTGGCGGGAATCTTGAGGATCAACGACCGCCGTTCTCGCTGTGCTACGTGACGCAGAGCCACGCGGCTGGCCTCAAGTTGCCGCCACCGATGCCGTTGGTTCCACCCGCGGACGAGGACTTACCTGTCCCGATCACGGGCGACACCCGTTCCCTGAGGCCCGGGTCGGGGTCCGTTCCGCAATCGCGCCAGAGAACCGTGGAGAACCCCACGCTCGCGGCGCTCAAGCCGTTTGGCGAGGTCGCGGACCTGATCCGGCTCAACCTGTTCACGGAGATCGGTCGCACGGCCGACGAAATCCGATCCATACCTGCCGACGGCGTGCCTCCTCCCGAGGGGGTGACCGTGGCCGCGTTCGGCGCGGACGGATTCAGTTGGCCACGGGCCGAGGTCGTCGCCCGAACCACGCGAAAAGTCGCGAAAACCGTCCTCACTCGCTGGGCGACAACCGACCCCAAACGGGCACGCGAAGTGATCCCGATCGTCGCCAAGGAAAAGTGGACGCAACTGAAGTTCGATCCCGAGGTCGTGCAAGGGCGGCTCCAACTCGCCGCCGACCTCGCCGCCGACCGGATCGAGGAACAGATCCTCCAGAACGCCGACCCGCTTGCCCCGCGTGGCTGGCTGGCACGGCTACCAGAACCCGGGCAGGTGAAGGTCGCCATCGACAAAATGGTGCGGCTCCTGGGGCCGCCCGCAACCGTGATGAAGCAGGCTCCGACCGCTGTCGAGCAGGCGTTGAACAAGACCGTACACGACACCGGAACCGCGTTCGTTGCCGAGATTCACAAGCTGATTCCCGCACTGGTCAACGACTCCCAGTTCCGGCTCGCCGGGACGGAGGAGATGCTCCGTCAGTTCCTCACGACCAACGACCGATTCCTCGCGCAATACCAAAAAGCGGCGATCGAGTTCGACACGAAAGCGCAGACCGGGTTCGAGCGAGTCTCGCAATACGCGCACTTCCACCAGAAAACGCAAAAACTGACCGCGGCCGAGTTCGGCGAAGCGATCAAGGGGTTCCCTCGGGCGCGGTTCCAGGCGTTGATCTCGCGCGCAACTGTCGCCATTTACCAGACGTTGCGTGAATCCCTGGCGGCCAAGCTCGCGGACGTGAAGAAGGCTCGAACCCGGTTGGAGACAGCCGCACAGGTTCCGAACCAGTCCATCGAGGTTCGGGACACATTGCTGGGTGGCGGCCCGAAGTTGTTGCCACCGGGTTGCGATTCCGTGGGCGCGGCCGTGCTGCGATTCATTGGCGTCCTCAACGACGCGGACATGGTCGAGATTGACCGGCGCATCCACAAGGCGGTGACACCGGCGTTTGGCGGCGTGCTCCAGGCGTGCCTGAGTTCCCTCACGGGACCGGAAGACGTGGTCGGTGCGATTTACGAAGAGACACGGGCGTACCTGGATATGCGACTCGGTCGAGTTGATATGGCGTTGATGTTCGCGGAGCGATACCGGACCCCAGGCCAGGCCGAACAGGCGATTTCGCAGGTCTATCAGAACGCGGAGCCGGCGTGGATTGGTATCGGCCCGTGGGCTGCGTCCGAGGTCACGGTCATTGGTTGCCTTTGCGGGCCGGGCGGCGACAGCCTGCACGAGGTGATTCAGCGTGCCATCCCGGTTCCGGGGCTGGTGATCGCGGATACGCCCGACGATCTGCTCGTGTATCGCGAATGGCCCACCGTGCCGTTGGGCGTGCTCACGCAATTCGGACCGGCAGCCACCGCGGCATACCAGTCGTTCGTGGACTCACCGCAGGGGACGGTTCACTCGCGGCTCGACGTGATCCGCTGGCTAGGCGTGGACGACGTGTGATACTACCGATTCACGCTCGCATTCTCGTGCGAACTCGGCTCGCGTTTCCCGCTTGCGAACCGCAGAGCCGACGCCACCAATCCCTTAACTGACAGCACCCGACCTGCGGGCCATCGCAGCGCCCGTAGATACCACTTCGCCGCGGTGACCGGCTCGCTGTTCCGCAACACGTACCCCAGCGTTCGGCACGTCGAAGCGTAAGCCTCCGCAACCCGCCCGGCTGGCACTTGCTCGGCCACGCCGTACCGGTTCTCGGCGCGGTGCATGATTGAAAACGCGGTGTCAACGCGGTCGAGCAACTTCTTCGACAGGTTCCCGTGGCCGGTGCGGTACTGCACCAGTTCCTCGTCCACATAATCGAACGCGTGGTGTTTCGCGACCCGCAGCCAGAGATCGAAGTCGATGGCCAGATCCCACTGCGGATCGAACGCCCCGACCTGGCTGAACACCTCACGCCGCGCCACGGCCGTCGAGAAGCAGACGAAGTTTTGCACGAACAGCTTGTCGAGCACGCGACCACGCGGCGGCGTCGGTGCCGGCTTCGCCGGGATCGGCCTGCTCTGTTCGTCGATCAGCGAGCGTCGGCAGAACACCACTCCTACGTCGGGCTTCTCGCGGAACACCGCGAGTTGCTTGTCGAGCTTGGTGGGGGACCATGCGTCGTCGGCGTCGATGAACGCGACGAACTCACCGCGACTCAGCCGCAACCCGAGGTTCTTGGCGCGGGTTTGCCCGAGCTTGTCGGAGCGGAAGTAGCGTATCCGTGAGTCGGCCAGAAATGGTCGCACGACGGCGGGCGTGTTGTCGGTGGAGCCGTCGTCGACGATGACCAGTTCCCAGTCGGTGAACGTCTGCGCGAGCACCGATTCGACGGCCATCGGCAGGAACCGGGCGTAGTTCTTCGCGGCCATGACGATGGAGACGTTTGGCATCACACGCTCATTGCTTCCATGTGTTCGCGGGCCACCTTCGAGATGCAGAAGCGATACTTCCCGCTCGGTTCCTGCGGGATCGCGTCCACGAGTTCGACTTCGTACTGCACGGCGGGGCCGAACGTTTCCTCAACCAACTCGCCAATCTTCCGCCGGCTTTCGGGGCCAAATTCGTCGTCGGCCACGAGGCGGATCCGCAGTTCGTACAGCGATTCCTGCACGATTTGCATTTGGGCCGTGCCGGGGATCAGGAGCGCGAAGTTCTCGGTCAGCGAGATGCCGGAGATGAGTTGCCCGGCGGGCGTGAGAACGTAATCGGCGTCGCGGCCTTCGATCCGTTCGATCAGGGGCAAGCCGCGACCGCACTTGCAACATCGCTGCGACGGTGTGACCACGTCGCCAATCTGGTAGCGGATCAACGGCATCGCACGGTTGGTGAGATCCGTCACCAGCAGTTTGCCGCACGCGGGCACTTCCGTGTACAGGCTGTCGGCGTTCACGTGGAGCCCGTTGTGCTCCTCGCACTCGCTGGCGATCAGGCTCACTTCCTCGCAGCCGTAGCGGTTCGTCACGGGGCAATCGAACACCTTCTCGATCACCGCACGCTGCCAGTCGTGGAGCAACATTGCGGTGGAGATGATCCCGTTCGGCCGTACGTCCATGACGCGAGACTTCTTGAGGGAGCACGCGAGCAGGTACAGCGAGTGCGCGTGGCCGAAGATCAGCCCCGGCCGCTGCCGGCGAATGCGAGCCGCGAACTCGGCGATCCGCTCGTCGTTCAGGTTGAGCGTGTCGAGGTACACGGCGCGGTCGAAGAAGTAGTTCCGCAACCGCCCTTTCAAGCCGAAGTGGCGGTACTCGGGGTTGCCCCACACCTTCGCGACCCGCTGGCCGAGTCGCCAGCCGGACCATTCATCCGAGCGCAGGGTGCAAGCTGTTTTGAACTGCACGGCCGGTTCGTCGATGTAAATGTTGAGGGGAACGCCGGTCGAACCCGAGGTGCGCTTCACCCGCAGTTTGGAAGCGTCGAACCCGGACGACAGCAGGGCTCGCTCGTGTCGGCGGATGTCGGTCTTTGTGAGAATGGGGAACGTTTTGAGGTCTTCGAGCGTCCGCACATCATCGGGGTGAACGCCAGCGCGGTTCCACGCGGCCCGGTAGTACGGCACGTTGGCGTATGCGTGCTGCAACTGCGCCCGCACGGCGATGAGTTGCCGGGCGCGAATCACTTCAGGTGGGTCGAACTGCGTCAGTTGCAGATCGCGGTAATGCTTGAGATGGTCGCTGCCGGCCCGCCACGCCATGAACGGGTGCATCACGTTGCGGTTCAGGAAGTCGATCATGGGTGCCATCCTTGAAGTTTCGCCCTCGAACCTCGCCGCAATCACGCTGCGACACGCCGCGAGTACGTCTGCACGTCGGATTTCGCTGCGAGCAGTGCGCGTTGCCATTCCACTTGCTGCTCCAGGCCCGCATCGATGCTCGTCGTGGGCTTCCAGCCGACGTGCCGCGTGATCTTCGACACGTCCGCACCCGTCGCGAGTTGGTCGCCCTTGCGTGCCGGGTGGCGTTCGATGATCGCTTGCTTCCCGATGATCCGTTCCAGCTTGCGGAACACTTCCAGCACGGTCACCAGTTCGCCGCCGCCAAGGTTGAACGTCTCGCCGGGCAACGCCTGCGTTGACCGCACGACCGCATCCACGCAATCGGCGATGTACGTGTTGCCGCGCACTTGCAAACCGTCGCCCGTGAGCTTGATCGGCTTGCCTCGCAGGATCGCGTCGATGAACAGGTGGTAGCCCATCTCGGGGCGTTGCCGTGGGCCGTAGACGCTGAAGAATCGCAGCACAACGGCTGGGACGCCGAACTCGTCGCCATACACGCGGCACAGTTGCTCGCCGGCCAGTTTCGTGATGCCGTAAGGCGAACTCGGCCGTGTCGGCAGCGACTCATCGCCACTCGCGTACTTACCGTAAACGGACGACGTGCTGGCGTAGATCATTCGCTTGAGGCTCGGCGAGCCCTTCAGCGACTCCAGCAAGCGGTGCGTGGCCGTGAGGTTGTGGCGGTTGTAGAGGTCGAAATCGACCCAACTCCGCGTAAGGCCCGCCATCGCCGCGAGGTGGAACACCCAGTTCGCGCCGTTGACCACGCCAGCCGGCACGCCTTCGGAGAGGTCGAGTTCGCGGAACGCGAATTGCGAGTGTTCCAGCATGCTGGCCAGGTTACGTTCCTTCACCGATCGCGGATAATAGTCTGTGAAGCAATCCACGCCAGTGACGGAATGCCCGTCGGCGAGCAGTCGTTCGCAGAGGTGTGAACCGATGAATCCCGCCGCTCCGGTGACGACACAACGCATAGCTGGTTCTCCTGGGGCGGCGACTCTAACACGACCCGAAACCGCGTCGCAACCCCGACCCAAACGGAAGACGGATTAACCACAGAGTCACAGAGGGCACAGAGATAAACCAGAAAGGCAGAGAACAGAATGGTGTTAAAACAATGTCTGGTCTCGGTGTTTGCTTTCCTCTCTGTGTCCTCTGTGACTCTGTGGTTAATCCTGCTTTCTGTTCTGTTATCATGCTGATGCTGACTGAACCGAGGACGACACCATGAAGCGGCTCGCGAGTCTTGTTCTTCTTGCTCTAACAATGCCCGCTTCCGCGGCGGAGCCGACGCCAGCCGAGCGCGGCTACAAGGCACTCACCGAGACGCCGTTCATCCCCGGTTTCTGGACCGCACGGTCGTTCCCAGACATCTGGAAGACGTGGGATGGCGTGAAAGCAAAGCCCGCCGATTTCGACGCCCAGGTGCGAGACCGCTACGGCTTGCACACGGCACCGTACCCGAACGACGGCTTCCCGATGGGGCTGCGCAAGGCTCCGCTGCTGCTCGCGAACGGCATCGGCAACGACTGCATGTTGTGCCACGCCAGTTCCATCATGGGCAAGAGCGTCATCGGCATCGGGAACAGTTCGCTCGACATTCAGTCGCTGTTCGAAGACATGGCGAAGGCCGATGGCGTCATCAAGAAACTGCCGTTCACGTTCTCGAATGTTCGCGGCACGAACGAAGCCGACGGTTTCGGCGTGTACTTGCTCGGGTTCCGCAATCCCGATCTCAGCCTGAATCCGAAGTGGAAGAACCTCGGCCTGCGCGACGATACGTGTGCCGATGTGCCCGCGTGGTGGTTGATGAAGAAGAAGCGGACGATCTACCACACCGGCGCGACCGACTCCCGCAGTGTCCGCACTTTGATGCAGTTCATGCTGCACCCGCTGAACGGCCCCGAGGCGTTCACCAAGGCGGAGCCCGCATTCCGCGACATCTCGCAATACCTCATTAGCCTGGAACCGCCGAAGTATCCGTTCGCGATCGACAAGCCGAAGGCCGCGAAGGGCGAGGCGCTGTTCAAGGACAACTGCGCACGGTGCCACGGAACCTACGGCGAGAAGTGGACGTACCCCAACAAGGTGATCCCGCTCGACGAGATCGGCACGGACCCAACGCGGCACGCGGGGGTCGAGGTTGCGTATGGCGTGGCGTATTCGGAATCGTGGTTCGGCAAGGAATCGGCGGGCTGGTTCGTCCCCGGCAAACAACTCCGCTGGACGCCGGGTTATCAGGCTCCGCCGCTCGACGGCATCTGGGCGACCGCTCCGTACTTCCACAATGGCAGCGTGCCAACGCTCACCGGCGTGCTGAACTCGAAGGCACGGCCGAAGCTGTTCACACGGAGTTTCAAGACCGACGAGGCCGATTACGACAAGGTGAACGTGGGCTGGAAGATCACGGAGTTGCGCGAACCGCCGAGCGAGAAGTTACCGGGAAGTGAGAAACGCAAGGTGTACGACACGAGCAAACCCGGCCGCAGCAACAGCGGTCACACCTACGGCGACGACCTCACCGACTACGAGCGATCAGCCGTGGTCGAGTATCTGAAGACACTGTAGTTTCTCGCTTAACATTTACCTCGAGCGTCAGAAATCTTCGTGGGTAGACCAGTCGAAATCCGATTCCGTGAGACCGCTCATGGGAGTGTTCTCGCGGACTCCCGCGATGAATCGCACAAGCAGGTCGTTTACTGCATCTTCCACAGTGCCAGCCAGACCCGAAATATATTCTCGTTCTCTCGATTTGATGTTGCGAACACCCACGTTGGCAACCGCAAGCAGATTGCCCGGGTCACGCTCGATTACCCTTACCTTCATCTTGGCAAACGGAAAAGAATCATCGAGCCATACATGAAACTCTGCAACGATGCGGTCAATTCTTCTCACACCATCCATCTGTTCGCCCTGTGTGGCTCGGCAGAATCTTATTCGATTAAGACGTCCCCTCATCCCCGCGGCGTCAACCGCGTAATCTCACTCGCGAATGCCGGCCACTTCGTCACCAACTCGGCGCGGCTCTCGCTGCGGTAGTCGGCGTAGTCGAAGCCGGGGGCGACCGTGCAGCCCAGCAGCGCGAAGCCCGTGTCGCCGACGAGTCGCGTGCCTTGCCACACACCCGCCGGCACCACCAGTTGCGGCACCTGCCCCGCCACGAAGTCGGAACCCAACACGACTTCCTTCCCGGTGCCGTCGGGCCACAGTTGCAGCATCCGCACCGGCGATCCCAGGTAGAAGTGGAACACTTCGTCGCTCGGCAACACGTGCATTTCCGAGACGTGCCCCGGCTTCAGCAGGTAGTAGATCGCCGTGGAGACCGAACGCGGCCCACTGTGCGAGGGCAGCGCGCTCGCGGGGAGCGTCGCGGTCGTGCGGTACGTCTCACGGAAGAACCCACCCTCGACCGGGTGCGGTTGTAGGTTGAGTGCGCGAATCACGTCGTCGGCTGTCATGGGTTGTCCGCTCCCTCCACTCCGGCACCGGCCATCACTACTGAGTAGCCGCGGTTCTCGATCACCGAGCAATCGCCATACGTCTCGAAGATCAACGGCATCACGGCCGTCGGCATCTTCGTCACGATGTAGTAGCGGCCCTGTTCCGTGAGCAGGTCGCGTGTGCCGTCCACGAACAGCGCCGTGATCTCGGACTTCGCGTAGTACGGTGGGTTCGCCAGGATCACGTCGAACGAATTGAACGCCAGCCCTTCCAGGCGCGTGGTTGCAACGAACCGCGGGTTCGGTGTGTTGTTCGCCTTCGCGTTCAGTTCCGCCAACGCGAGCGCGCGCAAGTTGCTGTCGATGAACGTGACGCTCCCCGTCGGCCCGACCTTCTGCCCGGCCAGGCAACCGACCGCACCGTTGCCGCAACCGAGATCGAGGACGTTGTCGCCCTCGCGAATCTCGGCGACTTCCATCATCGCTCGTGAACCGCTGTCGAAGCGGCCGTAGCTGAAGGTGCCGGGCCGCGCGACAATGTGAACCGACGGGCCTTCCCCGATCTTGGCGTGGAACGTCACTTCGTGCCGGCGGCGCTTCTCGGAATCGTCGGTCTTCGTGCTCCAGAACGCCATGCCGTTTTCGCTCGCGGGCGTCTCGCCGCACTTGCCGAAGATCTTCTTGTGCCACTTCGCGAACTGGTTGTCCTTCTCGTACTCCGAGAGCGTGAGGAATAACCCGCCCGGCGCGAGGATGTGATACCCCTGCTCGAGTACGTCCAGTTTCAACTCGCGGTCGGCGTAGGCGGACGCGGGGAAGATGACCGTGTTGAACTTTTTGGGCACGTCCCACAGGTCGGGCACGCCGACGACCTCGGCAGCGGCGCCAACCTCGGCGAGCGTCTCACGGACGCGGTTCGTCTGGTGCTGGTCGTACTGAACGCAGGTCACTTCGGATTCGGGAAGGTTCAGCGCCTTCACGAGATTGGCGACCGGCCACGGCGGACCGAGGACGACGCAGACGGGCGGCTTGACGCGATGCGCAACGGTGGCAAACAGTTCGGTGACGTACTTCATGTAATCAAGATAGAGGGGGAGACAAGGAGCATGGGGAGATGGGGAGAAAAATCAAGAAGAGGGTGATAAGGAAACAGGAGTTAATCATTCGCCCTCGGGATCAGCTATTGGTCTGGCTTGCATCGCATTGCGACCAACATCCGAATGATGTCCTCGTAGATGCTGTGAAGTACCAACCTACGGTCTCGATCCAGGTACTCGCACTTTACAGCGAACGCGATCCAGGTCTGCGTTTCGGCCGCTTCGCTCTCGGAGTCATTGATCTTGCTGACGAACGCGGCTTCATAAATCCGTTTCCGCCACGCCTCGGCCAAGTTCGCGCAAACGGATCGCGAGGATCGCCGCATCTGGTCTGTCAGCGAATACGTCTCCGCTTTGGGAAATGTCTACGAGATGGTGAACAGCTCCATCGCTGCGTCGAACGCTTTCTTGTACACATCCAATTCAAAATGAGATTTGATGGGTGGCATCGTCTTTTCTCCCCCTCTCCGTGTCTCCCCATCTTTGCTACGGCTTCTTCCTGCGTGCTTTCTCCAGCAGCGCCTCGAAGCGATCTTTCACCGAGCGGTCGTAGTTATCGCGGAACTTCGCCAGTTCGTCCTTCGCGCTGGAAAGTTCGCTCTGGAGCAGGCCCACGCGGTGTTCGAGCGATTGCACCTCCAGTTCCACCAGTTCTTTGGCGAGCAACTGGAGTTGCTCTTCGATCGACTTGCGGTCCTCATCCTTGGGTGTTGCCAGTTTCGCAACGAGCACGAGCGCCTTGTTCTCGGCCTTCCACACCTTCAGTTCGAGATCGTACCGCTTTGGATCGTCTTGAAGGTCTGCGAGGAGTTCGCTGATCTGAAAGGTTTCGCGAATCTGCGATTCGTACGCGAGGCGGTTCGCCTTCTTCAACTCCTCGAGCAATGGGAGCAACTCGGGGCATTGCTTGCGAACAAAGTGGAGCGCGGCGGCCTCCCGTTCCTCCGTGTACCTCGGGAGCGGATCGGCTGCGGATGTTGCGGCCGAAATCAGGAACAGAACCGCTGTGGCAGCCACAGTTCGAGCAGCGTGAGACATGGGGCGACCTCCCGAGAAGTGCGATCACCGAACTGCGGATAAGTTGTTCGCGGACAACACCACGCAGGCATTGATTCCGCGATATGATCTGCTTGCCGCTCAACCAAGATCACGGTTCCCGAGCAGGCTCGGTGCTGATTGTGCGATTCGGATTCTGCATCGCACCGTTGTGGTGCTTGTGTCGCCAGCGCATCTCTTCGTCGTGCGTCTTTTCGACGTGATCCGGCGTACTCAGTTGTGCCCAAAGTTCTGCAACAGATTGCGTCGGGGTCTCGCCACACGTGGCCGGCGTCGCGACCACGAACGCTTCCGCCTCACGTGGCATCGGAGCCGTGTCGGGATCGGCGAATGCCGTGCGAGTATCAAGTCCCGGAGGGGTCATTGCACTACTCACGGGTTGCGTCGGCAGTGGTTTGCGTTCCGCAAGCGAGACTCCCACGAGCGCGCACGCGGCGAGGGCGACCGCACCCAGTGCGGACCACGCCAGCGGGTGGCCACGGTACGCGCGACGGGCGAGCCATTCCGGGCACCACCCGGAGAGGCGATCGCGGATCGCGGCCCGGAACGTGAGGTGCGGCGTTGGTGGTGCCTGGCCGAGGGCAGCGGCCGAGAGTCGCACGGCTTCGCTCAGTGCGTCGCGGGCCTCCTGGTCGTCGGCCAGGCGCATCTCGAAAGCGGTTGCTTCTCGAACGTCCAGGTCGCCGGCGGCGTACCGCAAGGCGGTCGTCTGTAAGGTTGGTTCGGGGTGGTCGCAGGCCTTAAGCATGACGGGCCTCCCAGAGTTGCCGGAGTTTCTTCAACCCCTCGTGCATCCGTGCCAGTGCGGTGTTCAGCGGACAGCCAAGAACGTCCGCGACCTCGCGAAACTTCTTCCCCTCGACGACGCGGGCCAGGATCACCGCCCGCTGCGGCGCGGGGAGCAACTCGATGAGTTCGAACACAGCACGGGCGTCGTCCACGCCGTCGATCCGCGAGCCGGCTTCCCACTCGCCGACGAGGCCGAGTAGCACGAGGTCGTCGGCCTGCGACGGCAACCGCTTCGCCTTCCGTTTGGTCAGCATCGCCTGCCGGTGTGCGACTGTGTAGAGCCAGCCACGGAAGGCATCGGGTGCAACCGCGTCGGCGTAGCGAATGGCCTGCACGAAGGTTTCCTGCAACGCATCTTCGGCTGCGTGGTGATCCCGAAGCAACCCGAACAGGAACCGGAAGACCGGACCCTCATAGCGTGCGAACAGGGCTTCAAGGGCCGTCGAATCTCCGTTCCGAAAGCGGATCAGGAGATCGCCGTCGGCTTCGTTGGTTGTGGTCATTCGTCGTCCTCGTCGTCGTCATCTTTCCGCTTTTTCGTCTTCGCTTTGTTCACCGGTTTCACCGGCTTCTTCACCTTCTTCTTGACCTCTTCCTCTTCGTCGTCTTCATCCTCGTCTTCGTCCTCATCCTCATCGTCTTCGTCTTCATCCTCGTCTTCGTCGTCTTCCTCTTCATCGTCGTCAGGACCGCCGGCGCTCTCCGCGAACCCCGCTTTCACTGCCGGGTTTTGGAGCGCCAGGATGCCCGCAGCGCCAACGAGCAGCGGGAAGATGCCCATGATGGAACCGGTCATCGCCCACGGGTAGGAACCCAGTTCTTGAAGTTGGCTCGCTCCAAAGCAGACCATCGCACCCCAAACGAACACGACCAACCCAACGATCATGTCCACGATCGCTTCTTCGAGTTCCTCTTCACCCGGGGGCGCGTCGCTGAAGATGAGCGGCCACGACCCCTGGAGGAACCACAAAAGCCCGAAAGCTACCGTCAGGAGTCCTTCGAGCGTCATCAAGTTGCTCGGCATGACGGTTAACGCCATGGCCGGGCCGCGAGCGCTCTTCTTGAACTTGTCCTCAACGTCGGTGAACTTCGGTCGGTGCTTCTCCGCTTCCTTCTTCTCTTCCTCGGTCTCAAGCGTGATCCCATAGCCTCGCTTGATCGACTCCGCCGATTCGTCGTCGTCGTCGGCAAACGGACTTGTGGCAGCAGCCGGGGCAGGCTCTTCCTTCTTCTCGACCTTGGGGGCAGGTTTGGGCTTGGCCGGGCTTACGGGCTTCTTGGGGCCGTCGTCTGCGAACTTGAGCGTGCCAGCACCGGCGGGTGCTTCCGCTTCCTCGGTCTCCGGAGTGAAGGATCGACCGCACTTCGGGCACTTGACCGATTTCCCGACCGCCACCCGCGCGGGCGTCTTCAAATTTGCCCCACAATCAGGGTTGGGGCAGGTGTACGTAACAGGCATCAACAACTCCGCAGACGTCCGACGGGCGGTAACGAGAAATGGCGGCGTTCTGAAATCGTAGCCGAAGACGTTGCGTTGTGCCAGACAGTGCTTCCCGAACATGCTGCTTTGAATTTTTGGCTTCCGCCAAGAAATGAGGCGGGCCGGAAGATTTCCCTTCCGGCCCACCCTGGCAATTCACGATTTTCATCTTCAATCAGTAGCTGAGGCGAAGGCCCAGGCTGATTCCCTGAACCCAGAAATCCGTTTCCTTGAAGGCGAACGCGGGGACCAGCGGGCCACCCAGCCCGTTCGCCGGAGGAAGCAGGTTCGGGTTCACTCGCAGGTCGATCTGATCCCCCGCCCGGACCACATTGCTCAGGTAGATGAAGTTGTACCCGGCGAAGACCTGGAGGTGATTCGTGACTTTGTAGCCGAGTTTGACGCCGATTTCCGGCATCACAGCGAAGGTCGTGCGTTCGTAGGTGCCGATGTTCGAGCTCTGTGTGAGCAGGCCACCCGGCAGGGTCACCGCGGGGCCGCCCGGCGGGGTAGTGGTCGTTGCACCGTCGATGGTCACAGTCTGGGTGTTTGCACCGAACGCGATGCTGGCACGACCGCTCACGACCCAGCGACCGCGTTGACGTTCGCCAGCAAGCCCGATGACTCCGCCGTTGAAGCTGTTCTCTGTGCGGAAGTGGTCCACAATCTGGAAGCGGACACCGGCCCCGATCAACGGTGCAGCTCCCGTCGTCGTCAGGTCTTCCGTGATTGTCAGATCATCGGTGACATTGAAGTACCGGTACCCGTAGATGAGATCGATTCGGCCGCACGGGTCGCAGCACAGGTTGTGACGGAAGTTGAACCCACCGCCGATGATCGAGTTTTGCGCATTCACCGAAACCGTTCCAGCCAGAATGCCGGGGAGAGTCACGAGTTGGGAGTCCGGCAAGCCCGTGATCGCGTTGAAGAACGGTCGGGCAATCAGCGGAGACCCCGGTGCCGCGGAGTTGCCAGCGACGATCCCTTGCGAGCTGTTGCCGAGGGTGAAGAAGTCGCCTTCGAGGCCGTACCGGCGACATTCGCCAAACCAGATTCCGCCGTTAATACGAAGGCCGCTGCGGAAGTCGTTGTTCGCCCGTGAATTGCCGTAAAGAAGCGTGTTCCCGGGAACCAGTGCTCCGGTGCCGCCTGTGTTCGAGGTCGTGACCAGCGGCGGCAGCGGGTTGCCCGACGCGGCCCAATACAACCATTCCGCGCTGGCCCAGACGCACTCGTTTGGGTAGCACGGGGTACAGCACTTGGGAACCGGGCACGGGTTGCACGTCAGATCCGTGCAACTCATTGGTGCAGGTGCCGCGACGGCTGGGGGAATGCTGGCGGGAGCCGCTTTGGCAGGGGTTGTGGCTGGCGAATCCGCCAGCGTTGCAACGCGATCCGCAGCGGAGTTTGCCGGGTCTGGTATGGTCGGGAGTACCTTCGGGGGTAAGGGACTCGAATTGATGGTTGTGGCTGAAGGGGGACTTCCGGGTTCGACGGCTGGAAGCTGAGCGTTCGCCGTTCCGGTCCCGAGGATGAATAATAAACCGCCAAGCGTGCGCCGGACCATAACGCCTCCTGCGTTGGTACGAACAATCCGTTGAGGCTCAAGAGCCCTCGTACCGTCTTGATCGGCAGGAATGGTGGATGCCGTAGTCCGGATTGCTCACATCCCCGAACGGGGCGGGTGCGGGACGACGGGTAACCGCTACAACCGTCTCTCTCGACACTCACGAGAAGAACGTACACAACGTAACGACATGCTGGAAAAACACTTCCGCGTGGTTCAGACGGAACGCCGCGAAAGTGGTTCCCCTCAACAATCACAGGAGGCCGGGAATCGGGTCGCTCTCCGTCAGCACGTTCGCGACACGGCCAAGCCCTGGCCGGACGCGCACTTCGCCCAAATCGAGGATCGTTCCCATGATCGTCGCCATCAGGTTCTTGGGCGTGTAACGCTCGGTCGCGGGCTGCGACGCGGTGCGATCCGACTGCCCAATCACTTGCCCCATCTTCAACCCGCCGCCCGCGAGCAGGAGGGTCGTCAGGTTCGGGTAGTGGTCGCGGCCGCCATTCTTGTTGCGGCGTGGGGTGCGGCCCATTTCGCCAGTTACGACGAGCAGAATCTTGTCGCTCAAGCCCCGTTCGTGGAGGTCTTCGATGAACGCGGCCACCGCGTGATCCACCTGGCTGCTCATCGGTGGCAAGCCTGCCATGTTCTTCGGGCTGTTCTCGTTGGCATGCATGTCCCAGCCGCAATCGGAAACGGTGACGAACCCGCACCCGGCCTCGCACAGCCGACGAGCCATGAGCAACTGCTTCCCCAGCAGGTTCGACGCCCGCTTCATGTCGTACCACTTGGTGATGTCTTCCCGCTTGAACAGGCCGCTTGTATCGTACTTCGCCACGGTCTTCGGGTCTTCCTTCGAGAGGTCGAAGGCGTCGCCGACGCCGCGGACGATCACGTCGAACGCCTGCTGCTGGAAGCGGTCCAGCCCTTCCATCGCGCCGGAAGCGTCCATCTCACGGCGAACGCTGTCGAGCCCCGCGAGCAGTTGGCGGCGATCGCTGAACCGCTCCTGCGGGATCTTCATCTGAAGGTTCTTCTTGAGCTGGTCGCCGCCGCTGGGGTCGAACGCCGCGTAGCCCGGCCCGAGTTCGCCGGGGGTGGTGAGCGTGGGAAGTGCTCCCGTCTCGAAGTTGCCGCCGAGTTTCAGGCCCGCCTCGACCGCCTCGGGCAGGACGAGCGTGTTGGTGGGGAAGCCGGTCGCCGCGTTCGAGTTCCCGACCACGCGAGCGTACATCGCACCCATCGACGCCTTGAGCGAGTTGCCCCCGGTGGTGACAGAGTCATAAGTGTGCCCGGCGTTCATCGAGGCGTACGAACGCACGATGGCCAGCTTGTCGGTCATGTTCGCGAGCTTCTTGAACGTGCCGCCGAACGTGATGCCGGGCAGTTTCGTTTGCACCTCGCCGGTCATGCTGCGAATGTCTTCGGGGGCCGACATCTTCGGGTCGAAGAACTCGATGTGCGACGGCCCGCCCGAGAGGAACAGCAGCACCACCGCCTTGTCCTTCTTCGAACTGCTGTCGGACCCGGCCGCGGCGCGGGCCCGGGCGGCGAGCAATTCGGGGAGACCGAGGCCGCCGAGCATGCCAAGGCTACCGATGCGGAGGAAGTCGCGGCGTGACGAACCCTGGCAGTGGTGGTTCTTCCGTGTGTCGCTGATCGTGAGCATGGTATGACCTCGGCGGGAACGTGCGACCTGGCGGGGTGTTCTTGATGAATCGCGCCGATGGGGTGGGCGAGATTCCGCTGGCGGGAGAAACAACTTCGGCGTGTCGCCGGGCGGGGAGGGCAATGTTGTCTGCTAACATCATGCGCCAATCGCAGATCTCACGCAACTGAGAAAGTCTGACGGTGGATAAAAACCCAGGGCCGTTCCGTGATTCACGATAGTTGATTTGTCCTGGCGAGCCGCCCCGGTCACGGGGCGGCTCGCCAAAACCACCAAATGTGAAACACGGAACGGCCCTGAGAAGAGAGTGACGAATTGACAATCACCCGGGTTCCACTGTTTACCGGTCCGGGTCTGTGGGATATAGTTAAAGATTGAAGTCATCCCCGACACGTCAGTCGGCCCCGTGAAGTTCCTGTGAGACTCCCGGCGTGAAGGCGATCATCAGCGATATCCACGGAAACCTGGAAGCCCTCCAGGCCGTGCTGGCCGACATCAAGTCCCAAGGCATTACGGACATCTATTGCCTGGGCGACATCGTCGGCTATGGCCCCAACCCCCGTGAGTGCGTCGATCTGGTGATGGAGTGCAAACTCGTCATCCTGGGTAACCACGACCAGGGTGCGATGTTCGACCCGGACGGGTTCAACAAATCGGCCGAGCAAGCCATCTTCTGGACCCGCCAACAGCTGGAATCGTCCACCGAACCCCGTGCCACCCGCGAAAAGCGGTGGGAGTTCCTCGCCGAGCGGCCCCGCAGCCACCGCGAGAACGGTCACCTGTTCGTTCACGGCTCGGCCCGGAACCCCCTCAACGAATACGTGTTCCCCGAAGACGTGTACAACCAGCGGAAGATGGAACGGATCTTCGCGCTCGTCGAACGGTATTGCTTCCAGGGTCACACCCACGTTCCCGGTGTGTTCACCGACAGCATGCAGTTCATGAGCCCCGACGAGGTCGAGTTCAACTACAAGCTCGACGGTCGGAAGACGCTCTGTAACGTTGGCAGCGTCGGCCAGCCGCGCGACGGCAACTGGCGATCGTGCTACGTCGTCCTCGACAACGACATGATTCGCTTCCGTCGCGTCGAATACGAATGGCAGAAGACCCGTGAGAAGATCTACGAGATCCCCGATCTCGATAACTTCCTGGGCGATCGGCTTGGGGAAGGGCGATAAATGTTCTGATCGTTGTCTCGAATTACCTGAAGCCCGCGGACCGGCGTCCGCGGGCTTTCGAGTTTCCTAAGATACCCGTTGTCCCCATTACCGCTGCCCGCACGAACGGCCGCCTCATGCGCAATAATGTTCTGAACGTCCTGTTTTTCCTCGTCGTCGCCGTGGGGTTCTATTTCCTCTGGACGTACGCCGAGAAAAACTGGCTCCCACAGCCACCGAACCCCGCTGAAATCGCCCGCAAGAAGGCCGAGGCGGAAGCGAAGCGCCTGGAGGAAGAGGGCGAGAAACTGCTCGCGCTCCAAAAAGCCGAGAACGACAAGAAGGCCGCAGCCGGGGCGGTGGCAGGTGCCGCGGGCACGACCGTTCCACCCGTGAACCCCACGCCGAAGCCGCCCGAACCACCGAAGATCGTTCCGCCACGGGAACGACCCACGCTCATCAAGATGGGCGATTCGTCGTTCTATAACCAGGTTCTGCTCAGCACGCAGGGCGGCGGCGTTCAGCAAATCGTTCTGCCGAAGTTCCAGGAAGCCGACCGACTTGGCCGCGAAGTCAAGGACACGCCGTTGTACCTCATTCCGGGCACGATCCGGCACCGGCACCTGTACCTCGCCGAAAGCTACCACACACCCGATCTGCAACCGGGGAAGGTTCCGGCCGACAATGACTTGGCCGAGCCTTCGTACACCATCTTCCACTACCCGACCCCAGACGAGAAGGTCCCCGACACGAAGCTCGGCGAGATGCTCTGGAAGGTTGTCGCGGAGGAACACCCAGCCGACGGCGAACACAAGGTTGTCTTCGAGGCCGAACTCGGCGAGCCTTACTTCTTCAAGTTCCGCAAGACGTACACGCTGGCACCAAAGAACTACCACATTGGGCTGAAGATCGAGATCGAACGCATGGCTGGCGGTGCCAAGGGGAAGAGCCCACTCCGCTACCAGCTTTCGGGGCCACACGGGCTCCCCATTGAGGGCGAGTGGTACTCGAACATTCACCGCAACGCACTCATCGGCTGGAACGACCGCAAGGGTACCCCGCGTCGGCAATACGAGACATCCGTGGAAGTCGCCTCCAAGCGGGGTGGCGAGCCGGTGCCCAGGGGCGAGAACACGTTCAAGTACATGGCCGTCGCCACGCAGTACTTCGCGTCTGCGGTCGCCATCGACGACACCGCCGAGGGGAGCGCGAAGAACCCGTGGGCCTATGTCCGCGCGACGACCGAACTGCCATTCGACAAGAAGTCCGACAAGAATATCCCGTACTTCGATGACGTGACGGTTCGCGCTGCGTCGGAGGTCATCGACCTCGCGCCGGGCGAACCGGCGGTCACGCACAGCTACATCATCTACAACGGCCCGGCCAAGGTGAAGTTGCTCGGGCTGATGGAGAAGGATCGGGCCGTCGAGCAGACCCTGGTGGACCGCTATCAGGACAAGCTCGGGCTGAAGACGATCACCGACTACCAGTCCCCCACGTGGCTCGGCGCGTTCGCGAGCACCATCTACTGGACCGATATCGTCATCGCGTTCACGAACCTGATGCACTGGTTGCTGGCGACGATTCACACCATCGTCCCCGACTGGGCGTTGTGCATCGTCGGGCTGACGGTCGTCGTCCGGCTCGTCTTGCTCGTCCCCAGCAAGAAGCAGACGAAGATGAACCTCAAGATGATGGAGGTTCAGAAGAAACTCGCGCCGCAACTTGAGGACATGAAGAAGAAGTATGGCGACGACTTCCACGGCTACAACCGGGCGAAGATGCAGTTGATGATGGCCAACGGAGCGAACCCGCTCGCCGCCATGGGTGGATGCCTTCTGCTGTTCGTTCAGATGCCAATCATGATGGGGCTGTACTTCTGCTTGCAGGAAAGCGTGTTTTTCCGGCTCGAACACTTCCTGTGGATCGACAACCTCGCGGCTCCTGACATGACGCTGTGGTGGGGCGAGCACATCCCCTACCTCAGCACGCCAGACCAAATCGGCGGAATGCTCTACCTCGGGCCATACCTGAACGTGCTCCCGATTCTGGTCGTGATCCTGATGATGGGTCAGCAACTCGCGATGCTGCCACCGCCGATCGACGAACAGGCGAAGCAACAACGCATGATGATGAAGATGATGATGTTCATCATGCCGCTCCTCTTCTACAAGTTCGCGGCTGGGCTCGCGCTGTACTTCATCATCGGGACCATCTGGGGACTCGCCGAGCGGAAGCTCATCTCGAAGTCGAACCTTGCAGCGGCCGCAGCGGCTGAAGCTGCGGCGGCGGATGGGTCGGCCAACGCCGGCTCGCCGAATGGCACCCCGCAGGTAGACAATACGCCGAAAGAAAAGGGTAGGTTCGGCCGACTCCGCGAGGCGGTTAAGAAGCGGGTCGAGGAGATCCAGCGGCAGGCCGACGAGCAGTCGAAGCGTCAGATCCGCAACGACAAGGGCGGACCCGACGCGGGATCGGGCGACGGAGCCAACCCACGCCGCGACGACCGCCGCGACAAGAAGAAGAAACGCCGGAAGTAGTTTTCCGAGGAGTCCGCGAAGCCGCTTGCGGCTTCGCGGACCGTTAGAAACGGTGGCGGAATGAGTGAGATTGTGTCGGGGTACGGTGAAGGTAACCCCCTCACCCCGAAACCGGGGGCGAGGTGGGGGCACAGCGACTTCTCTTCAGCCTCCCCAAATCCATCGCCTTCAGAAGAGACCAATCACACCCACCTCGCCCCCGGTTTCGGGGGGAGAGGTCGCGACGAGTCTTCGAGTCGCGGGTGAGGGGGCAAAACCTTACCGATCATTACGCCACCGGTACTTAGGGGTTCCCCATGTCCGCGAAACGCATCCTCATGCTCGTCGGCGACTACGTGGAAGACTACGAGGCGATGGTGCCGTTCCAGGTGCTGTCGCTCGTCGGGCACACGGTTCACTCCGTCTGCCCCGGGAAGAAGGCTGGCGACACGGTTCGCACCGCCATCCACGACTTCGAGGGCGACCAAACTTACAGCGAGAAGCCCGGCCACAATTTCGCGATCACCGCGACGTTCGACGAGGTGAAGCCGGAGGACTACGACGCACTCGTCATTCCCGGCGGCCGCGCCCCCGAATACCTGCGATTGAACCCGAAGGTGCTGGCGTGCGTGCGGCACTTCTTCGACGCGAAGAAGCCGGTCGCGGCGATCTGCCACGGCCCGCAGTTGCTCGCGGCTGCGGGTGTGCTGAAAGGGCGAACGTGCAGTGCCTACCCGGCAGTCGGGCCGGATATCGGGCTGAGTGGCGGAACGCTCGCCGAGGTGCCCATCGACGGCTCGCACACCGACGGCAACCTCGTGACCGCTCCCGCGTGGCCCGCTCACCCCGCGTGGCTGCGTGCCTTCCTGAAGGTGCTCGGCTCGAAGATCGAGGCGTGAGAGTTGTTGAAGTGAATCAAATCGAAGCAATGACACGCAGATGACGCGGATCAAACGCGGATCAAACAGGATCAGACCAAATCCGGATTAACCACAGAGTCACAGAGGACACAGAGACAAGACAACTACCGAGAGAATGCAGGAGTTGAACACACTCTGATCTCGGCCTTTTGTCTTGTCTCTGTGCCCTCTGTGACTCTGTGGTTAATCCCTCTTCTGTCTTCTCTGATCGGATTTCAATCCTGTCTCTCGTCCGCGTCATCCGCGTACCATTGCTTCGTTTTCTCTTGGTTTTGAAATCTGTGTCTATCTGCGGAATCTGCGGATCACACTCTTCTCAGAATCGCTTCTCTTCTCACTTCGCGGGCAATTCGATGGTGAGGTTGTTCTCGCCGCTCTCCACCGTGACCTGTTGCGGTAACTGAATCGGCGGTGTGGGTCGGCCGGCGGTTTGGTCGCCTTGAACGGCTGAGTACGTCACGCGGTACTTACCCGCAGGCACCCCACTCTTCCGCTCGCCCTTCCTGTCCAGTGCGTGGAACGTGGTCAGCACGAATGTTCCATCGGGGCCGACTTCCCCCGAGACGAGGTGATCGGCTCCGGTCGTGTTCTCCGCCTGGAACTGCACGAACCCGCCCGTGACCGGTTTGCCGCCACGCTTCACCACACCCTTCGCGGGGTGGACATCGGGCAACGCCGTCGCCGGGTCCGACGAACACCCAGCCGCAGCGAGTGCGAAAAGCAGCACGGCGGCTCGCAGGGAAGCACTCACCAGTCGCCCCCCAGGGGGACGCCGTCGCGGGGGTCGCAAGCCGCCGCCCACGTCGCTGGGGAAAGGTTCTGGTTCACGAACCGCACGCTCCCGTCGCCCAACCCCACCACCATCCCGTTCGTGTGGCTCGATTGCGCCCGGCTCGGGTCGCAACCGCCGAACGGAACCGGGTTCACCTGGAACATCAGGCACGCCGCGTAGCCCGCGTTGAGAGTCTTCCCCGGTGTGTTGTGACACATGATCGGTCGCCACGGGGTTGTGGCATCGGCCCACAGCGACGCAGCGGAACCTGCTGCTGCCGGGCTGGTGGAGAGACTGCACGACCCGTAAGTCTCGCCGAAGAAAACGCAGTTCGACAACCCGTCGGGAACCGACTTGGGGATGGCTGCCGCGCCTTGAGCACGGAGAGCGTCGCTTGTGGCATCCGGGTTGCCGAACACGAGGTAGTTGGCCGCGTAGCAACCGACCGCGAAGCCGTTCGCGCCACCCGTGGTGGTCTGGCTGAGCCCGTTCGTAACCGATGGATCAGTCGGGCAGATGTAGGTTTTCACTGGCTTCATGTACTGCCCGCCGCAGTACCCGCCGGGTGGCGACGGCCCCTTCGTTTGGGCGGCGTAGATGGCATTTTGCTCGACGTAGGGCAGAATCCAGTTGAAGAGCGTCCAGGGAGCGCCATTGAACGCAGCCCCCGCGACTGTCGTGGGCGTCCACCCGTCTGGCGACGTGAGCGGCGGCAATCCGCCCAGGCTGTCGTTGCACGAGAGCGTCGCCAGGCAGATTTGTTTCATGTTGTTTGAGCAGGTCATGCGGGCGGCGGCCTCGCGGACCTTTTGCACGGCGGGTAATAACAACCCGATCAGGATTGCAATGATGGCGATGACCACCAACAATTCGATCAGCGTGAACCCCCAATGACGTGGGCGTGATAACACAAGTCACCTCGGAAATGAGTGGCGACCATAGACACCAAAACGGTGGAGAAGTGGAGCAGCGATGAGTCTACCGCACACTTTAGCATTCGCAAGATGAATCTGAGATTGGATGTGCCTTGAGTTCTTGGCGGCTCGCTCTGTTATTTCGCGTCCGCTTCGGTGAAGCTATTGGTATTTTGAGTGAGGTTCCGCCCATCACCGGGGTCGAAGACTCGCCACCTTTTCCCGCAAGGGGAGAGGTCAAAACTACACAGATACTCGTGTCTCTCCCAACATCGGAGATTGCCCATGTCTTCTCCCACGCCGCTCGCCGGTTACCAGTCATACAAGGGACTGCCGCAACTCGCCGGGCTGTGTACGGTCGAGGAGGCCGCGAAGCCCGGTCTCGGCGTCGAGGAGTGCGTGCGGCGGCTGAAGCGATTCCACTATTGCTTCAAGCGACTGCACCAAATCCTGACGGCACGCATCACGTCGGAACCGATCTACGAGTTGAAGACGGGCTTTGCGCATCATGCGTATCTGTGTGCGGAACACGTCACGGCGTTGCGGACGCGAATCAGCGAGATGCGCGAGCCGCCGCTGGGATTGGAGGACGTCCCGCACCTGGCGCTGGAGGTGTTCTTCGACGAGATCCTCGCGGCACCGACCACGGAGGAGTTGATTGCAGGGGTCTACACCCACGCGGTCGCGGAACTTTACGGCGGCATCGAACAGTACATGGGCGTTACCAACCCTTTGACCGACGCCCCGAGCTGCCGAGTCTTGCGGTTTGCTTGGCATGAACTCGCCGAAATGATGAACTGGGGAGAGAAAGTCGCAGACGTGCTGATTGGTGACCCAGTTTGGGACGGCATGCGACCGTGGCTTGAGATTCTTGCTCAACTGACGATGAACTCAAACGGTTTGGACGGCGCTGGGACGACCTCGCTTTCCGATCCTCCGGTCGCTGACGCTCCCGGCTCGCCCATTCCCCGTCGTTACTCCGCGAAACCCTACGTCTACGATCCCGTGCCGAAGCGCGATGAGCGGTTCACCGATCCGTGGAACCAGGGGGTCAACGCCGAGAGCTTCCTCTACAACCCGGCGTTCCCGGCGCGGCCCAAAGCGCTCATGATGCTCTACAAGCGGCTCCGCGAAATCGACGTGCCCGAAATGATGGCCAGCATCATCACGCAGACACCCGGCAAGCCGTGGGGCTACTACCGCGACATGAGCCGCCAGCTCTGGGACGAGGCTCGGCACGCGATGATGGGCGAGGTCGGGTTCGTGGCGCTGGGTGTGGACTGGACGAAGGCCAAGATCACGTTCAACTGGTCGCACCGGCTCAACACGGAATGCACCCCGATGGAGCGGCACGGCGTGCTGTACTTCATCGAGCAAGGGCTGATGCCGAAGACCGGCAAACGCTACGAATTCGAGACCGGGCAAGCGACCGGGCTTCCGCTCATCGCCACGATTCAGGACTTCGACTGGGCCGACGAAGTATTGCACTCGCAGATCGGCCGCGTGTGGTACGTCCCGCAGTTCGAGAGCCTGAAGGAAGCGCTCGCTTACGGCGACGCGGCGTGGTCGAAGGTGCTGAGCAACTGGACGACCGTGAAAGCGCAAGGTCTCACGAATCACGAGAACTGGTGGCCCGCGGTGTACGAGATGGCGTGCAAGGCGGAAGGCGTCGCACCCGACCCCGTGGTGCTGGCGTTCGACGAGACCTACGAGGGGAAACGCGCCGACCTTCGCGAGGTTGGCGAAGGATTGAGCGGCTGATTTCAAAGAGGGGGAGTGAGGAGAGAAAACCAAGACACCATCTTCTCTCCTCACTCCTCACTCCCCTGCTCCTCACTCTCCCGAGCCTGAACGAGAAGCCCCGGGTACCCACAGCACGTCGCCGCGGTCGTCGTCGTTCGCCACGCGAGCGAGCACGAACAGGTAGTCGCTCAGCCGGTTCAGATAGATCAACGCCTGCGCGTTCACCGTCTCGGTGTGCATCAGCGTGACCACGGCACGCTCGGCTCGGCGGCACACCGTGCGTGCCAGGTGAAGCCACGCGGCGGCCTGCGTTCCGCCCGGCAGAATGAAGCTCTGTAACGGTTCCAGCTTTTCGTTCAACCGGTCAATCGCCTTTTCCAGGCGCTCGGCCTGTGCAGCGGTGACTCGCAGCGACTTGCCGGGTTGCTCGCCTTCAAACGGCGGTACGCAGAGGTCCGCACCCACGTCGAAGAGGTCGTTCTGGATCGACCGCAGGAAGATCGCGTCGGGGGAGTCGGGACAGTTCGCGACGACCAATCCGAGGACGGCATTGAGTTCGTCCACCTCGCCGTAAGCCGCAACGCGGGCGTGATCTTTCGGCACGCGGGTGCCGTCGCCAAGGCCGGTGTCGCCCTGGTCGCCAGACTTCGTGTAGATGCGGGAAAGGAAGACCATTTTGGCAGTGTTTCGTGTTTGGTGTTTCGTGTTTAGTGTAGCCACCAGACACCATCCCTTTCTCCTTCAGCCGGGAAATCCCGAACACTCAACACAAAACACTAAACACAAAACACCACCCCAACCGATACAGTTGGTAACCAAGGATGGTCCGGCTTGCACGGAGGGGAGAATGTTCCAAATTCGACGCCATGTGTTACTGCTTGCCGCGGCCGCCTTCCCGGTCTCGGCCATCGGCTGCAACCCGTTCACACTCGGGCTTCTGACGCCCGTTCCGATCCAGCCCTGGGTCGCGGAGCGTATGAACCAGAAGTACGGCAACCGCAACGACGGCCGCACGCCGATCATGCCGCCGATCCGCGACGGGTTCCCGCCGCCGATCTGTGAAGACGCCCCGAGCGATCAGGAAGTGCTCCGGGCCATGCCTCGCGTAACCCGCGGCGTACCGTACATTTACGAAGAGTTCCGCGACGATATCGTGATCGTGAAGAATCGGCTCGTCGACAAGATCGACCCGCCCCGGTTCTTCCCACTGGTCGGGCCAGCTCAACTGCACCACTGCCACTGGGAATGCGTGGTGTACTACACGGAAACGTGTCAGAGCGATCACCCGTTCCCGATGCAGACCAAGAAGAACCGCGTTCAGGTTCTCTACATCGACAAGGATCACCTGCACCTGTACGTCGGACCGAACACCGACACGCAGAAGCAGATCACGCATGATCTGACGAAATACTAAAGAAATGCGGAACGCGGAGTTCGGAATGCGGAGTATCAACACAGACTCTTCATTCCGAGTTCCGCACTCCAAACTCCGCGTTTCTTCCTGAGCCCCTCCGTCGTGCTTGAAGGGCGACCGCCGCACCCGACTCCGAAAGGAGCCGGGTGTTTGGCGTTATTCCAACTCGGAATGCGGAGTGTCCAATTCGGATCGCAACCGGTTCTGCTGTCTGCATTTCATTCCGCACTCCGAATTCGGCATTCCACATTTCCTCGTGAATCCCTACGATAACGATAAGGTATGTGTCGAAACGGATGGCGGTGGCACGATGACCGAGTCTCCACAGGTCGCTGCGGAAATCGCCGAGGCAAACCGGGAACTGGCTGGCGCATCTCCACAAGAGATTCTGCGCTGGGCGGCGAAGCGGTTTCACCCACGGCTGCTGATGGCAACTGCTTTCGGGGCCGAAGGTTGCTGCGTGATCCACATGCTCGCCGATATTGAACCCGGCACCATGTTTATCAACCTGGAAACCGGCTACCAGTTCCCCGAAACGCTCGAACTTCGGGAGCGAATCAAGGATCGTTACGGAATCACCGTCGAATACATCACTCCCGAACAGACAGTTGAACGCTACGAGGCCGAACACGGCGGGCCGCTCCACAACCTGCGGCCCGACCAGTGCTGCCACGACCGCAAGATCCTTCCCCTGCGGCGAGCCCTCAAGCGACTCGACCCGGCGGCGTGGATCAGTGCCATCCGGAAAGATCAGACAGCCGATCGCGGTCAAGCGGGCGTGATTCAGTGGGACGCGAAGTTCAACCTTGTGAAGGTGAACCCGCTGCTCAACTGGACGAAGAAGGAAGTCTGGGCGTTCATCCTCGACAACGATGTGCCGTACAACCCGATGCACGACCGGGGATTCCCGAGCATCGGTTGCTGGCCGTGCACCCGCTCGGTGAACGCGGGCGAGGACGACCGAGCGGGCCGCTGGGCAGGGAAGGTCAAGAAAGAGTGCGGCCTGCACGTGATCGAACAACAGGATGGTGAGGGAATCTAGCAGTCGGAAGTCGTAAAGTCGAAAGTCGTAAATCCTACGACCGCACAGAACTTTATGCCTTTCGACTTTACGACTTCCGACTTTACGACTTGGGACTTGAGAGATGCTTTTCTCCGCCAAAGCCGAATACGCCTGCGTCGCGATGCTTGAGCTCGCGGCTCGTCACGCCGATCCGCGACCGGTGCGGCTCGCGGACGTCGCGGACAAGCACGGCATCTCGGATCGCTTCCTCGTGCAGATTCTGCTCGACCTCAAGCGAGCAGGGTTGGTCGATAGCACTCGCGGCGCATCGGGTGGCTATGCTCTCGCACGCCGGCCGGAAGAAATCTCACTGCACGACATTCTGCGAGTGATCGACCCTGCCGAACGGCGGACCGGCAAGAACACCGTGGCCAGCGCGCGTCGGAAAGACTCAGCCCCACCCGTGCGAAAGAAGGCCGAGCTTCAACTCACCGTGTACGTTCGCAACATCCGCTCTGTTTGGGACCGCGTGGTCGAGGCGCAGGAAACCGTCCTCAAGAACACGACGCTTGCCGACCTCGTGGCCCAGAGCGAGGGCTTGCAGTACGTGATTTAGAGCACGTATTTGTGGGGCAGGCCGCTGGCCCAATGGCACTTAAGCTGACCAAAATGGGCCAGAGTTTTGGGTTGATGATGGCATGTTTCGGGTACTGGCAGAGCGATGCTGTTGCCCCAAACTACCCTCATTCGGCCTAAATCTGACGGCGATAATGGCCAGCTTAAGCGCCATTGGACCAGCGGCCTGCCCCACAATTCCTGAATCTGCTCTCGAGTCGCGAAATGAACAACGCTCCGGGGATACCCGGAGCGTTGCTCGTTACCTGGGATACGTTGTCGCCCTGGGGATCGCGGTCAGTTTGGCCTCTCTTCGCTTTTGAAGAAGCGGGCAATATCCACGGAGGATAACTCTGTTTCTCCCGTGGACGGAGCCGTCCTTGGCCCCCCTTCGCTTTTGAAGAAGTCGGCACGTTGGCCACGATCCCAGATGAAGACCTCACACCCCCAGGCCAGCGGCCAGATCGGGCACCTTGCGACCCGCGTTCTTCGTCGTTTCCGGTTCGGCACCCAGGATCTCGGCCTTCACGCGGCGGGTCATCTGGAGGACGAAGGCCGCATCGCGAAGCATCTTCTTCACTTCATCGCGGCTCATCGGTGCGGGCTTGGTGGCGGTGGTGTTCGGGGTGGTCTTGGTGGTGTTGGCAGCGTTGGTGATTGGGGTCATGTTCGTTATCCTTTTGGGTTGGTTTGTTTCTTTCGTGATCTACTCCAATGCAGAGGCCGTGCCATTGGCCGTGGAATATTGTCAGAATCGCGCCGCGCCCAAGGATTTCCAGGGGATCATGCACATCAGCCGGTGAATTGCAAAATCGACTATCCTTGCAAGACCGTTGCAACTCTTACCACTTCACAAAAACCCTACAAACCAAGCGGAAATTGCTTGCAACCATGACAAAGCCCGCGGGGGAAACCTCGCGGGCTTGTGAGTTTCAGGCGAGCCTGGCGAGGCGGGCAATTGCTCTGGGTTCGCGGCGTGATTCGGCCGGTCCGAGCCCGAGCGCCAAGCGAGGGGAGCTCCGAGCATCCTGAACTGAGACATTGATGGCGAGCAGGGGACGTCAGTCTTTCACCAACATTGAGACAATTTATGACCCGGCCCTCGCTCCACCGGGACGATAAAGCAGATGCAAATCGAACTCGGTAGAGTAGCGTGCATCCCTCATGAGCAGCTCGGGCAAGGAAAGTTACCAATGGATGAAACTAGGCTAGAATACGAGGGGCCAGCGTTCACCGACGCCGCGCTCAAGGCGGTCCCGAATCTCGACAAGGTCGAGACGGTCGCCTTGTGGGATACCGCCGTCACCGACTCCGGTTTCGGTGAACTACTGCGAGCACGCGCCCTGATCGAGGTTTCGATCAGCAGCGACACGCTCTCGGGCACCGTGCTCCAGTTGCTGGCCCAGTTGCCCGCGCTCCGCAGTCTCCAGATCCACCGATGCTCAAGGATTAGCGACAACGACTTGCAGCACTTGGCCGGTTGCGTCGGGTTGCGGGAACTGTATCTCAAGGAGACCGCAGTCACTGATCGAGGACTGAGGGCCATTTGTGCGTTGCCCGAGGTCTGGAGCTTGATCTTGGACGACACGACCGTTTCGGATGACGGTTGCGTGTCTCTTGCTGAGATGCCTCGGCTCTCACTCTTGAGCCTGAATCGGACCCGAGTAGTGGGTCACGGTTTGGCGAGTCTGCGTAATAACGAGCACCTCAATGCGTATCTTGAGGGGACACCCGCGACCGACGAGGGCGTGACTGCTCTCGTCGGTCGCCTGTCAAACTTGATGCGCCTCAGTCTCAACTCCACCAATGTCGGTGACCTCGCGGCACAGGCCTTATCGACTCTTCCAAAGCTCAGTGATGTGCGATTGTCGCACACAAAGCTGACCGACGCTGGACTGTCGGCCTTTGCCGGTCACCCGTCGCTCGAAGCAGTTTACGCTCGCGGTTGCGCAGTCACGACGAGTACGGTGGAGGCGCTCAGGAAAGCGTCTCCACGGGAGTTAGTTGTGTACGCCTCTTGACCGTGAGACAAGGACGCCAAACCCTTCCTGTTCCGTTATTCCGAAGGTGCAGTATCCGTACAACTTAAACAGCAGCGGCACGGCAAACCAATCGCGGCAGACGTCGATGACGTACCCATCGGGGTACGTGCTGACGTACAACTACTCGATCGGGCTGAACAACACCATCATCCGGCTGTCGTCGCTGTCGGACACAACCGGGACGCTGGAGAGCTACGACTACCTGAGGCTGGGGACGGTGGTGCGGCGGGCCGTGGACCAAATACACCGGGCTGGATGCGTTCGGGCGTGTGGTCGATCAGCGGTGGATCAAGACGAGCTCGAGGACAGCAACGGACCGCTTCCAATACGGCTACGACGAGAACTCCAACCGGCTTTACCGCGACAAACTCACCAACGCGGCGTTCGGGGAACTGTACACCTACGGCGAGCGTCAAGCGAGGGGAGCTAACCTCGCTTGACGCTCGGGTTCGGAAGGGAGTTCGTGTGGTCGGAACTCAGGGTTCGTCGGTCACGATAACGGGGGCGGTCTTTGGTGCTTCGATGTCGCTCGTGTCGAGCCGACCCTCGGCCTGAAGCTGTTTGAAGATCTCCACCGTCTCGCGGATGCCGGCTTCGAGCGGCGTCTTCGGCATCGCCCCGAGGTCGCGTTCGATACCCGCGTCGCTCAGGTCGTAAGCAATCGCGATCTGCGTCGTGCCCACGGTCACCAGCTTCGCGGCTTCCGGCAACACAGCCGAGAGCGCCTTGACGAAATCCGCAACCGTGACGACCGCCCCGCGGAGGTTGTAGCTCTTCGACCCCGTGTAAGGGCGTTCGAGGCAATTCACGAACGTCTTCGCCACATCGTCCACGTACTGGAAGTCGGTCCAGCCACCGAAATTGATGTGGTAGGGCCGACCGAGCAACACGGCCTTGATGGCCTTGGTTGGCTCGCTGGTCATGCCGAGGTCGCGGCCGACGCCGTAAACCGTCCACGGCCGCAGCCCGACGCTGGAGATCCCGGAATCCTGGAAGTAGATGCGGGCGTTCCCTTCGTTACAGCACTTGAAGATGCCGTAGTGCGTGCTGGGTGTCAGCAACACGTCGTCGCCGAGCGAACCAGCGTTATACTTGTCCGGTCCGCCGAACACCGCTGCGGAGCTGGCGTACACAAGGCGCTTCACCTGTGCTCCGGCGGCCTTCACCGCCTCGAACACGGCGAGCGTGCCGAGCACATTCACCTTTGCCCCGAGCATCGGGTCGGCCCGGCACGTCGGCACCTGCAATCCCGCGAGGTGGATGATGTGCGTGATGCCGAAGTCGGCGACGGCCTTCTTCAGAGCGGCGAGGTCGGTGACGTCGCCCTGCACGAAGGTGACTTGCTTCACCTCCGACTCGGGGAGAACGAGTCGCAATCGGCGGGCGTCTTCTCGCAGATCGAAGACCCAGATCTGTGCACCGCGGGCGAGCAGGTTGCGGGCGATCCACGCGCCGATGAAGCCGTAGCCGCCGGTGATGAGCACACGCATCGAGAGGGTCTTTCGTAGTGTTGTGTTGCGTTGGGGAGAGTCAGTTTAGCGGCCGCCCCGGCGGGACGGCCTGCAGTCCCGTTGGAACCACGGCTAAACCTTGGGTTCATCGGTGGGTGGTTCCGTTGCATCGGTCGCGATGTTTTCCTGGGCGACCTTCGCGACGGACACGATCTTGTCGCCCTCGTTCAGGTTCATCACGCGCACGCCTTGCGTGTTGCGGCCGACGATGCGGATGGTATCGACCTTGCTTCGCGTCACCATTCCCTGAGCCGTGATGAGCATGATTTCGTCGCCGTCGCGGACGCTGTTGATGCTCACGACCTTGCCGTTCTTCGCGGTCACTTTCACGTCCTTCACACCCTTGCCGCCACGCTTCTGGAGGCGGTAACGCATCCCCGATGGGTCGTTCTCGTCGGCGGGTTCGTCCTCGGCTTCCGCGCTCCCCTCCGAAGACTCCGGGTCGCGGCTAACCGGGGCGTCATCAACAACGTCATCACTTACGGGCTCGCCGTCGGTTTCCACGAGCGTTGCGGGGTCGGCGTTCGCTCCGAACGGGGTCCGTTTGCCGTAGCCGTTCTCGCACACGGTCAGGAGCAACTCATCGGGTTGTGCCACGACCATGCCGACAACTTCGTCGTCCTTCTTGAGGTTGATACCTCGCACGCCGCGAGCGTTGCGACCCACCGACCGCACACCGCGGCTGCCGCCCTCGGGGAAGCGAATCGCCATCCCGCTGCGACTGGAGAGAATCACCTCGTCGCCCGCCTTCGTGAGGCAGACGTCGATCAGTTCGTCGCCCTCGTCGAGCGTGATGCCGATGATGCCGTTGGTTCGCACGTTGCTGTACGCCATCAGTTCGGTCTTCTTCACGATCCCCTTGCGGGTCGCCATCATCAGGTGGAAGCCATCCACGAATTCTCGCACTGGAACGATGCTCGTGATCTTCTCGTCGGGCTTCAGCGATGCAAGCACGTTCGCGATGCTGCGGCCGGCCGAAGTTCGGCTCGCCGTCGGGATGCGGTACACCTTCAGCCAGTACAGTTGCCCCTTGTTCGTGAAGCAAAGGAGATAGGCTTTCGTGCTGGCGACGAAGAAGTGCTCGATGAAGTCTTCGTCCTTCACGCCGCCCTGCACGCCCTTGCCGCCGCGGTTCTGCACGCGGTACTCGGTGAGTGGCATCCGCTTGATGAACTGCTGGTGCGAGATCGTGACGACGTTCGGCTCGTCCTCGATCAGGTCTTCCATGTCCACGTCGCCGCCGTCGTCGCTGAACTCGGTCTTGCGGTCGTCGCCGTAGCGATGTGCCATCTGTTCGAGGTCGGCACGAATGACGGCCTTGATGTTCGCGTCGTCGGAAAGCAGCGTCTCGTACTCGCGAATCTGGTCGCGGAGCGAGGTGTATTCCTTGAGAATCTCGGCGCTTTCGAGATTTGCGAGTTGGCCGAGTTGCAACCGAACGACGGCTTCGGCCTGGGCCTCGGTCATCTGGTATTCGGCGGTCGTGCCGAGTTCCGCTTGCAGTGCGTTGAACGCATCCGCGCCGATGGCCCGTTCCATCATGCTCGCCGGAACCTTCATCCCCTGGAGGCGGTTCTTCGCCTCGGTCCGGTTCGGCGACGTGCGGCAAATGCGGATCACTTCCTCAATGTTCGCGATGGCGATGAGCTGGCCTTCGAGAACGTGCCCGCGCCGTTTCGCTTCCCGCAGCAGGTACTCCGTGCGGCGACGGATCACCTGCATGCGGTGTTCGAGGAACTTCCGCATCAACTCCTTGAGTGGCATCCGACGGGGATACCCGTCGGTGAGCGCCCACATGTTGATGCTGATCGTCTTCTGGAGCTTTGAGAACTGGTAAAGCTGATTCAACACCATGTGCGGGTCGGTGCCGCGTTTCAGTTCGACCACGATACGGACAGGTTCGCCGCCGCGGGCGCTCGACTCGTCGCGAACCGCGCTGATACCGGAAATCCGCTCGTCCTTCACAAGTTGGCCGATCTCTTCCAGAAGCGGGATACGGCTGACCTGGAACGGCACTTCCTGAATCAGGATGTACGGGTTCTTTCCCTTCGCATCCTCGACGACCTTGGCGCGTGCCCGCAGCGTGAGTCGGCCGTAACCGTCACGGTAGGCGTCGATGATTCCCTGCCGGCCCATGATGATCCCACCGGTCGGGAAGTCAGGCCCAGGGATCGCTTCAAGCAATTCCAGAAGCGAAACGTCGGGGTCGTCGAGCAGTTTGAGAAGCCCCTTGCTCACCTCGCGAAGATTGTGCGGGGGGATGTGCGTGGCGATGCCGACCGCGATGCCGTCGGAACCGTTCACGAGCAGGTTCGGAAACTTCGCCGGCAGCACGAGCGGTTCACGATACTTGCCGTCGTAGTTGTCAATGAAATCGACCGTCTCGTGGTCGATGTCGTTTAACAGCTCATTCGCGACCGGCGTGAGGCGAGCTTCGGTATAACGGTGAGCAGCAGGCGGAAGCCCGGCAATCGAGCCGAAGTTCCCCTGCCCGTGGACGAGGCGATAGCGCAGAACCCAGTCCTGGGCCATGCGAACGAGCGAATCGTAGATGGACGCATCACCGTGGGGGTGATAGCGTTTCATTGTCTCGCCGATGATGCCGGCGCACTTGCTGGTCGCGGCCGTCGGCGTGAGGCCGAGGTCGTTCATGGCGACGAGGATGCGGCGCTGAGACGGCTTGAGGCCGTCACGCACGTCGGGCAACGCTCGACTGACGATCACCGAAAGAGCGTACGTCCGGTAGCTGGTCTGAAGTTCATCGACGATATCGAGGTCGTCGATCGGGGCTGGTGGTGCGGGTG